>JBGAHV010000001.1:0-374725 GCA_044225995.1 Ferruginibacter sp.
AATTTCTCTTAATGAATTCAGGGACATTCCTGGTGGCGTTAAAGTTGGAGAGCTTATTGAGGTAATGGTGGTTGAAAAAGAAGACCGTGAAGGTAATCTGCACCTGAGCCGTAAAAATGCACGTACAACAAGAGCATGGGAACGTATTGTTGAAGTACACAAAACTGGTGAAATTGTTACCGGTTTGGTTACCAGCAAAACGAAAGGTGGTCTTATTGTGGATGTGTTTGGAATGGAAACATTCTTACCAGGTTCTCAAATTGACGTTAAACCTGTTACCGACTACGATCAGTTTGTAGGTAAAACAATGGAATTTAAAGTGGTTAAAATTAATGAAGCCATTAAAAATGCCGTTGTATCTCACAAAGCACTTATCGAAAGTGATATTGAAGCTCAAAGAGCTGAAATTATGGGTAAACTGGAAAAAGGCCAGGTACTGGAAGGAACTATCAAAAACATTACTGACTTTGGTGCATTCCTTGACCTGGGCGGCTTAGATGGTTTACTATACATTACTGATATTTCATGGGGACGTATTAACCACCCAACTGAAGTATTAAAAATGGATCAGAAACTGAACGTGGTGGTATTAGACTTTGATGATGACAAAAAACGCATCAGCCTTGGTTTAAAACAATTAACTCCTCACCCTTGGGATACTTTACCAGAAACACTGAAAGAAGGTGAAATTGTAAAAGGTAAAGTAGTAAACATTGAAGATTACGGTGCATTCCTGGAAATTATGCCGGGCGTGGAAGGTTTAGTACACGTAAGTGAAATTACATGGGCTAACACTCCTATCAATGCTAAAGAATTCTTTAAACTGGGCGACGAACACGAAGCTAAAGTGGTAACACTGGATAAAGATACCCGTAAAATGAGCCTGAGCATTAAACAAATGAGCCAGGACCCATGGAGCAATATCGAAACAGTATTCCCTGAAGGCAGCCGTCATAAAGGTGTGGTTAAAAACATTACCCCTTATGGTGTGTTTGTTGAACTGGCTACCGGCATTGGTGGTATGATTCACATAAGCGACCTGAGCTGGTTAAAGCGTTTTAACAACCCTAATGAATATACCAAAGTTGGTGAAACCATTGATGTTGTTATTATGAACATTGATAAAGATGGCCGCAAACTGCAGTTAGGACACAAACAGATTGAAGAAGATCCATGGAACACTTTACAGGAAACATTCCCTGTAGGAAGCGTACATGAAGGCCATGTAATTAAGAAAGATGATAAAGGCGCTGTGGTACAATTACCTTACGGATTAGAAGGTTTTGCACCAGCCCGCCACTTGCACAAAGAAGATGGTAAAACAATTGTTGCTGATGAAAATGCACAGTTTGTTGTAATTGAATTTGACCGTAACGACAAACGTATTGTTTTAAGCCATACCCGTATTTGGGAGCAAGTTGCCGAGGAAGAAAAACAAGCTGTAATTAAAGAAAAGAAAGCTGAAGCTGAAAGCACTAAAAAAGCAGTAAAACAACTGCAAAGCAAAGTGGAGAAATCTACTTTAGGCGATTTAAGTGCATTGGCAGATTTGAAAGCTAAAATGGAAAATGATGCAGCAGCAGGCGATGCGCCAAAAGCAGAATAAGTTTAAAACGCTTATAAATAAAAACCCTTCAGTTAACTGAAGGGTTTTTTATTGGGCAAATAATAATCTACTCTATTATTTTTACTTCGGTTCGGCGGTTTTGTGCACGCCCTGCTGCTGTTTTATTACTGGCAACCGGCTTGGTCATACCATAGCCTTTGGCAGTAACCCTTGTTCCATCAATACCTTTGGAAAGAAGATAATCCCTTACAGCATTGGCTCTGTCCAAAGAAAGTTTAAGATTTTTTGCTGCGGCACCTACATTATCCGTATGCCCTCCCAATTCAATCTTTTCATCGTCTTTACGGTTTAAGTACGCCACCAGTTCATCAATTACAGCATATGATTCGGGCAGCAGAGTTGATTTACCGGTCTCAAAGTTACAATCCTCCAATACAAAACTTTTTGCCGGAAGGTGTTGTATATCCACTATAAAAGGATCTTTATAATAAGCATTGCCTTTTAATGCAGCAATTTCAAGCACATCTTTACTGGTTGAGTCTTTAAAGCCTAAAACAAAAATTTCATACGTATCACCCGATGGAAGACGGATAGAGAATTTTCCTTTATCATCAGTAATACCCTGGTATTCTTTTGTATTGGCTTTGCTTTTAAATACCACAATTTCATTGTTCAGGATTTTACCCTTAAAATCCGTCATTGTAACATTTACAGGAGCGTCTTTGGGTATGGCTGCATTTTGCACAGTACCGCCGTTTTGGCTTAATACTGTAACCGGCAAAAGCAAAATCAGGAGGAAATAAAGAAACGGTTTCATTTTCATATTTGATTTGTTATGCTTTTAAAGATAGATAACTTTCTAAGATTTTCAATTATTGTGCCAATGCATCACTCTTTTTGCTTAAGGTAATGAGCAGTACTTAAAATTGAGTATTCCCCGGCAATTGCTGCATAAATAGTTTTGAGTATTAAATCATCAAAAATGAACAAATACTTACAATCAATCAGCCTTATCCTTTTTACGTGTTTTTGCAACTATTTTGCTGCGGCACAGGCCGTAAAAAATAAAAAACCTGTTCCACCTGTAGTTGCGCCCAAGCCTGTGCCTAAACCTGCTACAAAGCCTTTGCCTGTAAAAGAAAAAGTTAGCCCGTTTAGTAAAGGCACATGGAATTTTGCTAACAGAACCAATATTGACTACACTCACTACAAAGAGCTTACGCCAGCTACCACCAGCGACTTCAGTATTTACGTAAATCCAAAATATTTTTTTATTGACCATTTTGCTGTTGGTATTACAGCAAGGGCAAGTGCTTATAAAACCACTAGCTTAAGCTCCAGCTTCAGCTCATATTATGCATATCTCAATCTCACTTACGGAACTACCATCAGCAATAAAATAAATGTATTTGCAAGCGTTGGTGCCGGGCCCGGCCATAGCAAGTCTGAATTCACTAATGGCAACACTACTACCCTTGTATCAAAGAGCTTTGATATTTATGGCACTGTTGGAGTACCCATTTTACTGGAGCAGGGCAATGCTGCTTACTTTACTCCTTTTGCAACTTATGATATGTATCACAATAAGCCGGGAACACATGATGTGCATGAAAAATCAATTTCCTTTGGCTTAAAACTGGAAACTTATTTAAATGCGGCCAATACAAAAGTGAATACGGGCAAAACTGAATTGTCTAAAGGCAGTTATACAAAGGGAAGCTGTATGTTAGACATTAATAGTTTGAGCAACCTTAGTTTTTCCAAAAAAAATGAAATGCAGGGTAATGTGAAGTTTGCACCGGTTAAAACAAACAGGTTTAGTTTGGGTGCAGGTGCTTATTATTATTTTATGGATAATGTGGCCGGCGGGCTTAATATAGATATCAGCAGTACTAAAACAGATAATGTTGCTTCGGTATCTAAAGATAAATCCTGGGAACTGCAACCCGTTATTATGGCCAATGTACCTGTAGAAACAGCCTTGCGAAATCTTTTTATACAGGCTGGTTATGGTTTTGGCAAATCCAATTATAGTAACCTTAAAAAGAAAATTAGTGAAGTAAGTATAAGAGCAGGATATAACTTCTTTATTACAAAAAATATTTCCATTACTCCAAAAATTGGCTATAACAAATACAAACAGGTAACTGCAAATGGCAGCAGCGTTGGCAGTATTTCCCAAAGCAAAGGCCTGGCAACTGAATTAGGCATACGCACGTGGTTGAACTTCTTAAAAAAACATAAATAATTAGTTGCTTCAAAACATAAGGGGCCCGGTTTTAAAAAACCGGGTTCCTTATTAATTCCTCTTATAATTTTGTTTGCAATTTTATTACCATCTCATTTTTCCAACTGGTAAAATCACCGTTTATAATATGTTTACGGGCTTCTGTAACCAGCCATAAATAGAAAGCCAGATTATGTACACTTGCAATAGTATAAGCTAAAAACTCTTTTGCTTTCATTAAATGCCGCAGGTATGCTTTGCTGTAAAAATTGCTTACATGGCAATCAATGCCATCATCAATGGGTGAAAAATCCCTCTCCCATTTTTTATTATCAATATTAATAACTCCATTACTTGTAAACAGCATGGCATTGCGGCCATTGCGGGTGGGCATTACACAATCAAACATATCAATGCCCAACGCAATGCCTTCTAAAATATTCCATGGTGTGCCTACGCCCATTAAATAACGGGGTTTATCTTTTGGTAAAATATCGCAGCATAAAGCAGTGTATTCATACATCATTTCTGTTGGCTCGCCCACACTTAAACCACCAATTGCATTGCCCGTGGCATTTTGTGCTGTTACAAATTCAGCAGATGCCGTGCGTAAATCTTTATAAGTGCTGCCCTGCACAATAGGAAATAAATTTTGTGTGTACCCGTATTTATCCGGAGTTTCGCTAAATCGTTTAAAACATCTTTGTAACCAGCGGTGTGTTAAGTCCATTGAGTTTTTTGCATACTTATAATCACTGGGGTAAGGCGGGCATTCATCAAATGCCATAATTATATCGCCGCCAATAGTGCGTTGTATGTCCATTACATTTTCCGGTGTAAACAAATGTTTGCTGCCATCAATATGGCTTTGAAAAATGGCGCCTTCTTCTGTAAGTTTCCGGTTATTAGCCAAAGAAAAAACCTGGTATCCGCCGCTGTCGGTTAATATCGGTTTGTTCCAGCCATTAAATTTATGCAACCCCCCGGCAGCTTCTAAAGTTTCTAAACCGGGGCGCAGATACAAATGATAGGTATTGCCCAAAATTATTTGTGCTTTTACATCTTCATGCAGTTGTTGCTGTGTTACTGCCTTTACACTGCCCACTGTACCCACAGGCATAAATATGGGTGTAAGAATTTCACCATGATCGGTGGTAATTTTTCCGGCCCGTGCATTTGAATTGTTATCCGTATGCTGTAACTGAAACTGAAGTGCTGCCATTTATTGTTTATACTGTTGTTAACGAACTGTGAGTATTAAGCTGCCAAAAACCTCTGCTAATGCGTTATTTTTGCCTCATGAATTTTACCCATTGGTGGCAACTGCTTTTTTATAGCTTTTGCCTCATAACCCTTATACAGATTTTTTATTATTGTTTCTTTTTTTTGCGGCTGGCTTTTTACAAAGCAAAGCCGAAATCATCATCCCAAACACATCCTGTTTCTGTAATTATTTGCGCCCGTGATGAGGCGGCAAATTTAGCAAAAAATTTGCCCGGTGCATTAGTACAGCAATACCGCACCAGCAACGAAGTAATTGTAGTGGATGACAACTCGTACGACGACAGTAAATATTTGCTTGAAGAGCTGCAAAAGGAATTTAAACAATTACATGTTGTTTTACTGAAACAGGAAGCTAAATTTATTCCCGGCAAAAAATTTCCATTAAGTGTTGGTATAAAAACCGCCAAATATGAAGTGCTGTTATTAACTGATGCCGATTGCGTGCCCGCCAGCGAATTTTGGATGGACAAAATGCAGCAGGTGTATGATAATGATACAGAAATTGTATTGGGCTACGGTGCCTATCACAAAAAAAAGGGTTTGCTGAACAAGTTAATACGCTGGGATACTTTTCATACAGCACTGCAATACTTTTCCTATGCGCTGGCACATACTCCTTACATGGGTGTTGGCAGAAACTTAAGTTACCGGAAAGAATTATTTTTTCGTCATAAAGGCTTTACAGCGCATAATCATATTGCAAGCGGTGACGATGATTTATTTATTAAAACTGCCGCCACAAAAACTAATACAAAAATTTCTTTAGACCCCGATACCTTTACATTAAGTGAACCTGCCAAAACATGGGGGCAATGGACAAAACAAAAAAGCCGGCATTACAGTACTGCAAAATTTTATAAGCCCGTACATAAATTTTTATTAGGATTGTATTCATTATCACAATTCCTGTTTTTTCCTTTACTGGCTGCATCTATAATTTTTTATGGATGGCAGCTTTCATTAATTGTATTCGGCATCCGTTTTTTATTACAGGCAGTTGTATATTATGCTGCCATGAAAAAGCTGAATGAAAAAGATTTGTTTCCATTATTTTTATTTTTCGATATATGGATGTTTTTTTATTACCTGTTGTTTTCATTTGCGTTAATTAAAAAACCTAAAAGGGGCTGGTAAAGCCTGCTTTGTTCACTAAAGGGAAATAAGGCAACGAAAATTTTTTACTTTTATAGAAATGGAAATTCTGCAGCACTACTTTACTGATTTTACACCGCAGCAAATACAACAGTTTACTGCATTAAAGACTCTATATACAGAATGGAATGAAAAAATTAATGTCATCAGCCGTAAAGACATGGATAATTTTTACGAACACCATGTACTGCATTCACTTACCATTGCCACACAATTTGAATTTACAGAAGGTATGGAGGTAATGGATCTGGGTTGCGGCGGCGGTTTCCCCGGTATACCACTGGCTATATTTTTTCCCGGTACACATTTTCATATGGTGGACAGTATAAATAAAAAATTAAAAGTAGTGCAGGCTGTTGCAGAAGCTGTTGGCTTAAAAAATGTTACTGTTCAGCATTCAAGAGCAGAAGATATTAAAAACCGGAAATTTGATGTAGTGGTAAGCCGTGCAGTGGCACCATTAAAAGATTTATGGAGATGGAGCAAACCATCACTAAAGAAGAACAAAAATGCACCCGGGGCTGCCAACGGGTTAATATGTTTAAAAGGCGGTGATTTAACACAAGAGATATTTGAGAGTGGCTGCAAACCAAATGTATGGGAAGCTGAAAAAATATTTCCACTTCCATTCTTTAAAGAAAAATACCTGCTTTATATAAAATTGTAACAATAGTACCCGCTTTAGGGTATTGGCAATTACTTTGTTTTACCGGAGTTTTGCATATTAATTATGAAAATACCCGTTGCAATTGTAGAAGACAATCATGACATCAGGCTGGCCCTGGAGCAAATTATAGAAATGTCAGATACCTGTGAACTGGCAGGCTCCTGTGTAAGTGGAGAAGAAGCACTGATTAAATTACCTGTTTTATATCCAAAAGTAGTGTTGATGGATATTAGCCTTGGTGGCATAACCGGCATTGAAGTGGTAAAAAAGCTTAAAGTAGAGTTTCCGGAAATTTTGTTTATGATGTGTACCATTTATGAAGATGATGAACAATTATTTGAAGCTTTAAGCGCTGGTGCTAGTGGTTATATTCTTAAAAAAACACCTCCTGCAAAATTACTGGAAGCAATTATTGAATTAATGGAAGGCGGAGCGCCAATGAGCAGCCAGATTGCACGTAAAGTGGTGGCAGCATTTCAAAATAAAAAGAGCGGTTCACAAAACGATGCTGCGGCATTAGATGTACTATCGAAAAGAGAAAAAGAAATACTGGAGATGATTGCAAAAGGTTTACTGTATAAAGAAATTGCAGATGGACTTTTTATAAGTACCGAAACAGTACGCAAGCATGTAAAACACATTTACGATAAACTCCATGTAGATAACCGCATTGAAGCCGTAAATAAATTTTACGGACGCTAACAAATTTTAACAAGCACAATAAATAAAATTGCCCTGGTTACTCAGGGCAATTTTATTTTATAACAATTTACATTTTTGGAGGTGGTGGTGGCGGTGGATTCAACTTAGCTGCTGGCACTATATTTTTAACCGGCGGTGTTGATTTTAAGAACGCAAATATTGCTTTCAAATCTTCCTCATGAATGTTACGGTAATTTTGCCAGGGCATATGCGGCAATAAAGGGCGGCTATCATCAAGCCCTTTGTACTTTCCTTCTGTAAATGCTTTTTTAAATTGAGCTTCTGTCCATGTACCAATTCCTGTACTGTCACTGGTAATATTTGCTGCATAAGTTTGCCCCCAAGGCCCAATAATTGTTGTTAATTCATTCCATATTGGCAACCATCCGTTCTTTATCATAGCAGCATCAACCGGGGGTAATTTAAAATCTTGCGGAAAACCAGAAAGCCTTTTTTCCATAATCAGTTCCGGGCCTTGCGGCCCCATTTTCTTAGGGCTATGGCAATCATCGCAACCCATAATGCCAACAAGGTATTCGCCCCTTTTTACCGGGTCTTCCGCAGCAGCAACCGGCTTAGCAGTTTCTTGCTGATTGCAGGCATTAAATGCAATTACAAACACGCCAATAATGGCAACGGCCAAAAAAGTTTTTTGCATAAAGTGATAGTTTAGGTTTATTAAAATAATAGGGCAAAACGGTTGCTTTGCCATAATAGACTGACATACAAAATAGATTTTCTTTTGATGAAATGCAATACTCTTTTGAGGGCTTTTATCTGGTACATTCATTAAAAAAGACCCAGCTTTCATTGAGTCTTTTGTAGTACCCGGAACCGGAGTCGTTCTGTTCTGTATGTCAATTATTTATCTTAAAAGTGTGTCAAGATTATATCACAGCAGCATTATGAATTCCAAATTCCGCATCTGTCCTTTTTAAAGTGTAAGAAATTTCTCATACGCTAAACGCTTATTTAAACTTATTCAACCAACGAAATGATCTGCATTTTTTAAATCATTTTGAACTCATAAAATAAAGTTTAAATCCAGCCTTGACAATGTATTATAAGGTTTAGTTTATTTCTTCGGAAAATCCAACATCTCCTTTTCTGAAAGGATTCTATTAAATACTTTGATGTTATCTATATAACCTTTGAAAGTATTGATGCCATCCCCAATAAACCGAAGCGGAAAAAACAGTGTTTGCACTTTGGCAATTTTATCTTTGCTACCGTTAAATTCCTGCATAGCTCCTTCCAGGCGTTCAATCAATACACCATTTACATACAAACTAGTGCCAACATTATTTCCGGTGATAACAATATTTGTCCAGGTATTTTCGGGTACTTTGTAATTAAAAAAGTAATCGTATCCTTCTCTGCTAAAACCAACCTTACCGGTATGTTGTTGACATAATTTTACATTTGCATCTGACGATGAAAATAAAATTGCATTTTCGCTGTTTCCAGCTTCGGGGTTTATGTTAAAGGAAACTGTATAATCGTAACCGATTCCCTGTACTGGAAGCTCAACAAGACTTTGCTTATTAAACTTCCAGCCTTTACATTTCTGCTTTGTCCCCAACTTTATTTTTTTCATTGAAATAGCATTGCGTCCATTTCCACTGCCATCAATAAAGAGTGATGATACTGCTTTATAGGCCAATACAAGGTTGTCCTTTGCTGTTATCTTCCCCCTGATGTTAAGACCCGGGCCTTCGCCAATTTTTTTTGCTGCCAATGAAAAGTCTGAATAAGCTACCATACTGTCTGAGCGGCTGCCAATCCACATTTTTTGCGACAACACCTGCAATGCAGGAAACACCCGGTCGTGTACATCCTTTTCTGTAATGCCATTGCCTACATGATCATTCCAAACAGCAAATGAGCCTCCTCTAATTAAGTCATAATCTTCGGGAAAAACATCATCGCCAATGATGCTGGGTGTCCATTTTTTGTAAAGATTTTCCAAGTCGAGATAATCATAATAATATCCTGCTTTTGGAACAATATACAACCAGCCATCGGGCGTACTAATCCCTTTATAGCCGAGCTTAAACATTTCTTTTGGATCTGCATATCCGTTATACCATAAATTGAGCGTTACATCTTTAACTTTTACAGGTGTCTTCCCGGGAGCATGTGTAAGCGCACCCCACATGCGTACTTTTTTGCCAAAACTTTCTACATACTTAATACAATGATTGGTAAAGGCACGGAAAGCCTCGGCTTCATTTTTAGCGTATTCATCTGTACCAATATGTACTTCGGGGCCAATAAACACCGGAGACGGGCCCTGCAAATATTCTTTAAACACAGTGTCCACCACTTTGTACGTAACGGGATTATTGATGTCTAAATGATCTTTCCCGTATTTGCTGCTAGCAATCTCTGGAATGGCCTTTGAAAAAGACAGCGCATGTGCAGGCACATCAATTTCGGGAACAATGGTTACTCCGTATGCCTTACCGAGTTGCTGTAATTGTATAAATTCCTTTTTTGAATAGCTGCCATCTTTTGCAGTAAGACCGGGATACGTTTTATTTTCCAAACGAAAAGCTGAATAGGTAGCATCCCAGTTATTATTAAAGAATTGGGGAAAGCCATTATCGTTTAAGTGAATTTGAAAATCATTCATTTTATAATACGACAATAACTTTACATAGTTGCGCAAAAAATCAATCGTAAAAAACTTTCTTCCTACATCTAAAACAAAACCACGTACAGCAAATTTTGGAAAATCGAATGCATTACCCTTTGGCACTTCCAGTTTATTAGATGAAGTTTCCAGCATTTGCAAAATGCTTCTTGTTGCCCAAAAAGCTCCAATGGATTCGTCAGCTTCAATCGTTATATAATCATCAATAAGTAAACGATAGGCTTCATTGGCTGCAGCAATTTTTTCATTGTTTAATTTAAAATAAATATCGCCGGTGGCAGGCTTTCCAACCCGTATGGCAAAGTGATGAAATGGATAAAGTGTATTTAAATCGTCTAAAAAAGTATTTAAATGAACGGTCATTTTTTCATATTCCGTTTTATTAGCCACAACAAGATTAGTGGTGGTTTTTAATTTAAAAAAGCCTTTGCCACCAGTCCATTGCTGCAAGGCAGGAATAATAAATGGCCGTTCATTTTGCGCCTGTACCGAAAGATAACTTGCTGTAAAACACAACAGGCACACGTATATAAATACAAATTTATTTTTCATAGAAAATTTTTATTTTTTTTTGAATCTGATTTATAGCTGTATTCTTTATTTACTCTTATCTTTTTTCAAATACAAACTTTTGCCTTTTCTGTATTAACCTGTGTCCATTACATTTCCTGTGCCGGCTATCTTTACGCATTAAATAAAAAAAGTTGGCGGTATTGCTACCACCAACTTGCTATACACCCTTGCTATATGAGAAAGTTAACCACAGTTTTCACCAGTACATTCCTATGTTAGCGGTGTGTGGTATTCAATAGTTTTACCTTTAAGTAATAAGCTCCCGGCACCTGGATACGCATGGGTGTTCTTAATGCATAATCATATTTGCCCAATGTGTAAACGCCTTTGTAATGCGTATCTGCCGTGCCTTTATAAAAATTCCCTGCTGTGTTGCTGGTCCATGAAGTGGTACTGTCTATAGCAACATATTGTGAGGGGATTCTGTAATACATATTGTAGCCATTACCCAATGATGCTATAGGAAATGGTACCAGCGGAAATCTTAATGACATGGCCGTATCACTTGCTGTAAATGTATCGGGTGCATAATCCTGTAAATTTTGCAGAAACGGCGGATTAGGGTTTAAACCGCTGTTAGGCCTTTTTGCAATTTCTCCATTTTTAGGATTAAACACCACACCATTTCTATCCATTACTTTATATATAAAAATATTAGGAGTATCAGCAAAACGTGTAATTGTATAAGAAACAAACGGATTGTTTACACCATTAAAAAGTACACCGTTATTATTGCCACCCGCTGCACCTGCACCACTGGCAGTATTAGCTATTAAAAGTGATAAACTGAATGAACCGGTTTCAGGGTCAAGTTCAATTGATTTGCCATCTACCAGGTTAATCTGCATAATATTTTTCAATACCTGTGTGCCGGCAGAGTTTGACACTTCCAAATCCATAGTATAAGAGCCGGTGGGCAAATAAATAGTAGCGCTATTAGCTTCAATAGTGCCATTGCTTTCATTTACCACAATTGGTGTAAGCTCTGCAATACCACGTTTGGCACTAATTTTTGCATAATTAGTATCTGTTTGCGGATTATAAGCAGCTGTCCAAACAGGCACCAGGTATTTTTTTGAAAACAGGCTGTCAACAATTTTTCCGGTGGCATCGTAAATATGCACCCACTTCACATGCATGGGAACACTTGACCCATCGGTGATTAGGGAATAAGAAGTGGCTATTCTGCCCTTTGTAATAGTAAACTGGTTTACTGCATATTGTACTGTAGGGCTAAGAAAACCATCGCCATATTTTGTACAGGATATAAAAAAGCTTGAACAGGCAGCCAGCAGCAAAGCCATCGCTATTATTATTTTACTTTTTTTCATGCTGATAATATTTTTATTTTTTGGTACCGTAAAAGAATAAAATATGTGAATCATCCAGGGCATTCATTACTCCGTTTTGAGTGGTTATGCAGGATGTTTTAACTAAAGTATGCACGCCAATAGTATTGGGTACAAGCCCTGCGGGGGTAGTGGCGCTCAGGTTATAATGGCGCCAAAGATGTGTGAAATAAACCACTTGAGGAACTCCTGAAACAATTTCATTATAACCAAGAGCGGTATTCCTTGTGTATTCGAAAGAAACAATAGCAGTATCGCCGGCAAGTTCTGTAGGATAAAGTGCACCCATATCCGTAAGATTTGCATATTTAAGTGGTTTGTTCACCAGGTACATCAGTAGTGAATCCCTGGTGCCCTTTATGTTATTCTTTACATAATACATCAGTGAATCCAATCCAAATTTGGCACTGGCATTTATAGTGGCCTGAACATATTTAGTCCTTTCATTCAGGTAACTTAATACACTGTAGTCTGAAGGAGCAAAAAAAGTAAAGCCCTGGCTGTTGAATTTGTCTTTTAAACCGGCGGTATCTATAATTCTTACCAGCGTATCATATAATGGATTGCTTTTTAAAACATCAAACGTAAGTGTATTGCTGTATTTATTTATGTCCTCAATATTTCCCCCAGTGATATAATCTTTTTTGCATGCTGTTAAAGAACCTATTACAGCAGCGATAACTATAAGTCTGTTTATTATTTTTTTCATGTGATGCGTCGTTTAAAATTATTTTCGTCAATTGTTATTTATGAGTAGCCCACCATTTATTTTGTGTCAGCAGGTTATCATAAGGAAATAAAGTGCCCATGTCTAACGGCCAGTAATACCCTTTATTAATATTGTTTACCCTTCCGTTTGCCGGGTAACCCACAGCTTCCAGCCAGTTTTGTGCTTCTTCTGTTCTTATTAAATCATAATACCACTGTCCTTCTCCAAACAATTCACGGCCTCTTTCCATTACAATTTCATCAAGCATATCATAAGTGTTACTGGGCGCCAGGTAACTGTTTACACCAGCTCTTATTTCTGTTTTAGAAACTGCAGCTCTTGCTCCGGCAAGGTCGCCGGTAGAAGCCATTGCTTCTGCATCCAGTAAAATAATATCGCTAAGGCGGAACAATACCAGGTTGTTATTCAAGTAAGGCAACGTTTTAGTATCCGGTTTTTGGTATTGAAAATTGGTGTACTTCAACAGCATATAACCGGCAACATCGCCACCAGAAGCAGGCACATGTGTCCATACGGTGTTATACCTTGCATCTGCATAATCATAGAACCAGTCAACCATGCCATTATCCGGCGAAAGCCAGCACTGGCTGTTTGCATTATCCACCACACTGCCTTTAAGAAATGTGCCAAAAAAACCAAACAGTGCTTCTGACCAACCTCCCTGGTTTGTAAAATTGGGGTCGTTGGCATTGTACTGCATGGGTAATTCAAAAATACTTTCGTTGGATTGCTGTCCTTTCCAAATGTTGCCATACGAAGCCATTGGCTCCATTGTATAACCGCCGTTATTAATTACATCCTGGCACCAGGTATGTGCGTTTGCATAATCATGCTTCCATGCATAAATATGAGCCAGCAGTGCAGATACTGTTCCTTTATTGGCCCTGATGGTATTTGCCGTGTTGCCACCGCCGTAAGCAAGGCTTGCTGCAGCTATTTTAAGGTCATTAATACAACTGTCTAAAACTATACCTTCGGCTGTACGTGGCACAGGCGGAATGTTTCCGTAATCAACATCATCATAAGTTTTGGTTACATAAATCGGGTCGCCCCAAATGCGGATTATATAAAAATAAGTGTACGCTCGTATAAACAAAGCTTCTGCAATGTAGCTGTTGCGTACTGCTTCGCTTTTAAATAGCGATGCCTGCATTTTAGGTACATTTTGTAAAATAAGGTTTGCCTGTGCAATAACCCTGTAAAAACGTGACCAGTTTTGCAGGTCTTGAGTTAAATATGGCACATAAGAAAAATTATACGGCGGGTTACTGCTGGCCCTTATGGTTTGATAATTCCATTGGTTTGCTTTGGGTATAAATGTGCCGGAAGCAAGGTCGCCATTTACAAAATAAGAACCACCGCTTCTTACAGATGCCCTTAGCTGCCCGTACATGGCCAATGATGCCTGCTCTACGGCAGATTGCGACGTCCAGAAAGCAGCGCCGTAAGTGGAAGTGATAGGAGCTTCGTATAAATATTTTTTACACGATGCGCTGGTAATTGCAATCACAATTAAAAGCGATGCAGCTATTTTATATAAAGAAAATTGTTTTTTCATTTTGCAATTTTTAAAAAATTAAAATTGAATATCTACTCCAAATGTGTATCGGGTTGGTGTGGCATACAGCCCGCCGGTATATTGGCCCAACTGATCCACCAGCTCAGGATTTGGCATTGTGGAATTTTTAAAAGTAACCACATTGTCAACTATGCAATACACTTTTGTTCTGTTCACTTTTGCCTTTTTCAAGATAGACTGAGGCAACTGGTAACTCAACACAATATTTTTCACTTTAAAGTAGCTTCCATCTTCATTGAACATACTGGAAATAGGAATAAACTGGTAATAGCTCGGGCCAAATGGATTGATAGAAGGGAAATCAGCTTTATAATTAGGATCCTTTGCTTTTTCCGGTGTCCAGTAATTCAATCCGCTCAGGTCTGGCAACCTGTTATGAGCAAATGAATAAATGCTGCTGCTGTATCCACCAACAATACTGCTAATCTGGCTTTGATAAGAAGTATTAATTACAGTTCTCTTCCAGGTAAATACACTAAGCACACTAAGAGAAAAGTTTTTGTAACTAAAATCATTTACCCATCCCCCGGTAAATTTCGGGTTAGGATCTCCTGTTGGAACACGGTCGCCATACTGGTTGCCATTGTCTTCATCTGTCCACACATCACCAATATGGTTTACATCTTCCCAAATTGGGTCGCCGGGCACCACTTTATGATTGCCTTTAAAATAGGTAATTACATTGCCGGTTAAAGGATTAAAAGGTATCTGGCTTTGGTTGTTGTATACGCCAAGATATCTCATCTGGAACATTTCATAAATAGGCTGGCCTACTGCATATATCCTGCTGGTGCCATAATAATCCTGCACTACAAATGTGCGGTTGTTATTAGGTAATTTAGCAATGGCATTTTTGTTATAAGAAAGTGTAAACTGCATGTTCCACTGCAGCTTACTTTCCCTGCGAAGATTTTTTGTAGTAAGCGTAAGGTCAAGACCACGGTTACTTACCCAAAGGTCATGCGCATTAAACTTGATGCTTTGATAACCTGTATAAAACGGCAGGTTGAAATTATAGTAATCATCTTTAGATATCTTGTCGTACACATCAGCAGATATACCAATTCTGCCTTTGAAGAACTGTGCATCAATACCTATATTTTTTTGCTCTGTTTTTGTCCAGGTTAAATTATTTTTTGTTAAGCCGTTAGTATAACTGGGTTGAATGGCAGTTGCCCCGTTATACGTTCCCGGAATATTGTAAGAATTATATGGTGCATAAAAATCACCTGACTGCGTACCTGAAATACCATAACTGGCCCTGAGTTTTAAAAAGCTCACAATACCTTTATTTATCAGCTTATTCATAAATTTCTCATCAGACATTATCCAACCTGCACCTGCCGATGGGAAGTAGCCCCACTTGGAATTATCACCAAACCTTGAAGATGCATCACCACGATAAGAACCATACACTAAATATTTACCATCAAAATCATACTGAACCTGGCCCAGTAAAGACAACATAGCATCTGCACCATAATTGGAATAGCCCGAAATATCCGCCTGCGGTATACCACTAACCACCTGTATATTATTGCTTGGTACATTATAACCGCCAGTATAACTAAAATTGGAAATATCCCTGGTAAATTGCTGAGAGCCGGTAACAGCCAAATTATGTGAATGGTTTTTAGTATCAAATTTTTTGGCATAACTCAAAGTATTTGAAAGGAAGTAAGTTGAGTAAGTGCCTTTGTCAGACTCTGCATAAGACGATTGCCCTGAGCCGTAAGCTGCAGCTACCTGGTCTAAATCAGACGGAAGAAAATAATCCCGGCCGGAGCTCGAAACATTTGCGGACGCCTGTAATGCATACCTGAGGTTGTGTAACAAACTGTAATTTATATTGAGTGATGCGGAATAGAGATCATTCAGGTTTTTGTTTCTTACCCTGCCGGATTGTCCCGAATAATTAGAAGAATCAAATGCTGTAACCCGGTATAAAGAAGAAGGCTGTGAAGATCCGCTCACTGGTGTGTTATCGTCGCTGTTATTGTATTTTTTTCCACGCTGCCTGTCGCTTCTTGAAAGCGTTACAATAAACTGTCCGTTTAGTTTGGGATTGATTTTGAAATCAAAATTTCCCCTGGCACTGTATCTTTTGAAACCAAAATTTTGGATGATACCTTTTTCATCATAATAGTTCATACTAATGCGGTAACTAAAGGCGTCTGTACCAGAAGACATTGTAGCATCAATATTCTTTACCGAACCACTTTTGTAAAAAAGCCCCTGCCAGTCTTCTGCATTATTAAAATAAGGATTGTTATAGTCAGTTAATACCTGTGGAAGATTTGCCAACTGGCTTGATGTGGCGTACTGCTTAATAATGCTCATTTTCAATTGTCTTTCTGCAGCACCTGTAACAGTGTTAAGTAATTGTGGTTGAACAGTAATACCTCCATACACATTTACTCTGAATTCAGGCTTTGGAGAACGACCCCTTTTTGTTCTAATGTAAATAACGCCATTAGCTCCTCTAGAGCCCCATGCAGCAGTAGCAGCTGCATCTTTTTGAACATCCACAGATTCAATATCGTTGATATTAATACCGGCTAAATAGTTGGTGCCCGTAGCATCAATACTGTTAGTAATGTCTTCGGGGTTTGTGGGTATGCCATCAATAACGTACAAAGGCCCGCTTAATGCACTTGCCTGGGCAATATCTGGGTTGCTACCAATATTTGTATTTACCCTGCTGTTGCCACGCACAACCACTGTTGGGGCAACACCAGGTTCTCCTGAACCAACCTGCACATTTAACCCTGCCACCCTGCCTTGTAACAGGTTGTCGATACTTGGCGAGGGCAAATTTTCAATGTCTTTACTTAACACAGAAGAAATGGCCATAGTAGCAGTTCTCCTCGTTTGCCTTTGCACACCCACCACTACCACTTCATCCATACTTTTTTTGGATGAAGATTCATTCATTTTAACAGTAACAGAATTTTGTGCTTCACTCACGGTAATGGTAACTATGTCGTAACCAACATACGAAAAGATAAGTGTTGCTTTTCCAGCAGGAACTTTAACCTGGAATTTTCCATCAGCACCCGTTAAGGTGCTAGTAGTACTGTTTTTAACAGTAACTGTGGCTCCATTAAGTGGTTGGCCTTTTTCATCTTTTACAATGCCTGTAACCTGTCGTTCCTGTGCCATGCCAATAGCAGACAAGGCAAGGAAAAAAATTGTTACAAAGGCCTTTTGTAAGAATAATTTTTTTTTCATTTAGCAGTCGTTTAAGTAAATGATAATAATGTGGTAATACGATACTAAGATGCTGATATTTTGTTATAAAAAATTATCGCAAAAATTTGCATTCAAAATAATAGCTTACGCAAACGTTTGACTTAGGGTAGACAAACGTTTGCGTAATTTTTAAACATAGAATCGTTTCTTCACCAATTTTACCCTAAAAGGCAACGGAATTTCTTCGAACTACTGAATAATGACCTGGAAGAATATAGCAGGATAAAAATTGCGGAAGCAGTTACGCAAAAATCAGTAGCTATTTGCTGTTGCTTTATTGTTGTATATGCACTACAAAAAAAACTGTGTACGCAGGCAATGCGGTACACAGCGTTTATAGTAGCACTTAATGGTGCAGTAGTTTAATTTACTTTCAATTGTTTTGTTGCGTCGGTAACGGCTGCCCTTACTTCGGTATTACCGCCTCCGTCAAGTGTAAGATCAACGGGTTTATTAGTTTTCCAGTTTCCTCTTGTAAAATCCGGTATATCTATTGTTTTGGAACGGTTAGCAACAGATTTTTCGCTTAATGGTGCAATGGAACTCCACAACGCCGCATCATACACATCCTGGTCAAGCCGCAAGCCATTGCGAAGGTTGTCAATCAGGCGCCAGTCCATAATAAAATCCATGCCGCCATGCCCACCAATTTTTTTTGCCATAGCGCCAATATGTTTAACAATGGGCAGTGTATATTTTTCCTCCAGTGCTTTATATTCATCATCCTTTATCCAGTCTTCTCCAAAAGATATTTTTGCAGGGCCGGGCCATTTGCTTGCTATTCCTTTTGTGCCACTCAGCAAATGAATCCTGGAATAGGGCCTGGGTGAAGTAACATCATGCTGCACCATAATTGTTTTTCCCTTTACCGTTTTTATCATTGTTGTATTCATATTGCCCCGGTACCGTTTATCTTTAAATTCATCGTAAAAACTGTCTTTGGCTGCAAGCTCTTTTGCAGTTATACCCATCAAAAAATCGTTGGATGATAAGGATACAAGATAATCCATCTGGTCTCCCCTGTTAATATTCATGCATTGTGCCACCGGCCCCAAACCATGTGTGGGATACAGGTTGCCGTTGCGGCTTGCATTTTCCTTCAGGCGCCACATTTCAGCATAGCCATGTTTATTAAAATTCAAATCCAGTAAATTGTGCAGGTAAGCGCCTTCGGCATGTACCAGCTCGCCAAACATTCCATTACGTGTCATGTTAAGCGTTAGTAGTTCAAAAAAATCGTAGCAGCAGTTTTCCAGCATCATACAATGCTGTTTTGTTTTTTCAGAAGTTTCCACCAGTTGCCAGCATTCATCCAGTGTTCGTGCTGCAGGCACTTCTGATGCAGCATGTTTGCCATGCATCATGGCATATACTGCCATTGGCGTATGCAGGCTCCAGGGTGTTGTAATGTACACCAGGTCAATATCGGGGCGGTTGCACAATTCTTTCCAGGCTTCTTTACTGCCGCTGTATTCAGTGGCTTTGGGTAACCCTTTTCTTTCCAATATCTTTTGTGCTTTGGCTACTCTGTCGGGATATTGGTCGCATAAAGCTTTTATTTCCACGCCTTCAATAAACGACATCCTCTCTACGGCACCAGGGCCACGCATTCCCAAACCAATGATGCCTATACGTACTTTATCCATTTTAGGAGCGGCATAACCACACATGTTAAATGTGCCGGTTGTATTTTTTGAAACTGGTAGGTAATCACTTTCATCAGTAACTACTTTGGCAAATGATGGTGTGCCTGTTACTATTGCACCTGTACCCAATGTAATATTTTTTAAAAAACTCCTGCGGTTTGAAGACATGAATAAAATTATTTTATTGGTAAAAGATAAAATTCTGCAAAGAGAAAATTACAGTATTTGCCAATGAGAAAGATGAACAAACGGTTGCGTAATTTTTTTTGATTGTCATTAAAAATAACAACTGGAGAAAAATATTTTAGCTATTAACTAAAATCAAAAATCTATTGTTACAGGAAAACCACGTGACCGAAAAATTCCGGTAAATGAAAATTTGGTTTTTCAGAAAGTATGGGAGACCATGTTATAAAATGCGGCGTAGGTAATTTGTCGCCGCATTTATAAAAGTTAGCCCTGCATTTTTTTCCGGTAAGTGTATTGAATGTATTAAAACAAAACGTTTTTATTGGAATGGCAATTGTTAACTCCCAATGATAATTACCCTGCTGGTTATTGATAACAGCCTGGCAGTTTACCAGGCTCACCAGTATTTCGGGCAGCAGCTCACGGGAATTTTTTGTTTGCCCATAGCCCACTAAAGCGGTGCCAATACAATTGAACTCAAAATTATAATAAGCTTTATCATCAAAACTGATGAAGAACTCTACACAACTGTCTTCCCAAACAGAACTGTTAATGGCGGTGTTAACTGCTCTTACAGTCCGCTCTGTTACTTCATACTTTAAAAAAAGCATTTCATTGTTATAAGCTATGGCAAATGAAACCGACGGAAGATAATTGTATTGCTCCCACGGAACACATTCCAATTTATGCTTTGTTAAGCCATCCATTAAAACGGCAATGTCTTTTATGGATGTAAAGGCATCAGTATTTTTTAATTGCTGAATGTTTAATTGCATTGTCATTATTCAAATCCATTTTTTATAATTACTGTTTCTCCTTTTTTCATTTGCATACTCAGTATATCGTTAACAAGCTGGTATGCTTTCTTTTTTTCTGCAATAAAAAAAGTTTTAAAAGGCAGTTGCAGTTTCATTGTGCCGTCTGCAGTTGCTTTTACAGTTACTTCATCAACAGTGCCGTTTTCTTTTTTAGCAGAAACCAAAAAAGCGCCTTCCGCTCTTAATGTATTAAAAGAAACATTTTTCCAGCTAACAGGTGTGGCAGGAAAAATTTCTATATAACCTTTACTGCTTTGTAATAACATTTCATGAACGCCTTGTGCAAAAGCAAAATTTCCTTCTAAGGTAAAAGGGCGGTACGTAAAGCCAGAATATTTTCCGCCATGCTGGTCGCCATTAAGATGAAAGCTATTGATGGATACAAAGTTGTTTGCAAATATGCTCAGCATTTTAGCTGCATTATCAGCTTCTTTTGCACGGGCATATAAACAAGCAGCCCAACTGAAAGAATAACCACACCATGCCCTTGTTCCTTTTTTCTCCAGCCACCGCAAACTTTTATCAATTACTAAAGCATCTGCTTCATCACCGGTATTTAACAGGTTTAATGGATACAATGCCATCAGGTGCGAATGGTGCCGGTGAGACTCATCAAGATTTTGCCCCGGTGCAATTGTAAGGCCGGTTTCATTGGAGTTTAAAGCAGGATAAAATTTTTCATCAGCCAGTATTGATGGCAGTTTTTTATCGCCGGTTTGCCTGCACACTTCCGCATATTCACTATTAAAACTTTTTACAAGTGCAAGGTCAAAATTTGTAAAATTACTGAACCATGCGTTAATGCTGTTGTCATTATACTCAGGAGCTGAGCTTAATGGCAACTTGTATTTTTTTGTAACAGTATCCAGCACACGTATTTTGGAAAAATAATTTTGCACTGCATCAAAATACGGCTTGCATCTCTCTTTCAAAAATTGTTCATCCATACTGTATTTCCATTGCCAGTAATAATGATGTGTCATCCATGCAACTATTGTGGGGCTCATGGCATATTGTATCCAGCCACCCATTGGCTTGCCGCTGATGGTGGATACACCGGGAATATTCAATCCATCAATATCAAAATATTGTTTTGTCCATCTTTCATTTTCAGGTTTTACTTTCCATAACCAGTTGGTAAAAGATGATGTAAGATCAAGATGGTTTGAAGCATACCCCGGCCAGTAACTTAGCTCTGTGTTTAAGTCGTGGTGCAGGTCTCCTTTCCATGGCGGCAGGTTTCCGTTATCTGCAGTCCATATTGCCTGCAATGAAATGGGCGGAGTATTTGCTCTTGCAACACAACCAAATTTGTACAGCTCCAAATAATATTGTTTGTTAATAACAGTATCAGGAATAACAACTGATGAACGGCTCCAGTAATTACTCCACCATGCCACATGCGTATTCCATGCCGCAGTTATTTTTTGTGAAGAAGGTGCGGAGGAAAGAACTGCTTTTTTATTTTTTGTAATTGTCCATTCACCACTTATTCCCTTATCAGTTTTTATCCATTGCACCAGCACTTCATAATACCCGCCATTGTATGTGGGCTGATGATAGCGTAAAAAATTATTTCCTTTTTCAATTGAGCCTGCTGTGTAACCCAAGCGCTCCAGCCCCTGTCCTTCAACAGTATTTCCTGCTGTGCCTTTTGAACCGGAATGATAAGATGGAATTTTTATTTCAGGAAGAATTGCTTCATCACAATTTTCAAAACTAAAATAACCTATTTCATTAGTTGCATGAATATAGTTTTTGATTACTGTCCCGTTTTCAAAATGTATCGTATTTACAGCCGTTTTTATATCCAGCACATTGCTTATTACTCTTCCCAAACTTTTTGTTTCAAACTCCAGTGCCGCACCCGGTATTTTTGTTGGTGCAGGATAGGTATCGTATGGGTCATCGCCAATTTTTTGTACTGTATCGTAAGCACCTTTTTTTACCTGTTCTGTTACCCAACGAAATTTCAGCTTATCAATTTCAGGCATAGGCCGGTCATCCCAAAGATCCACACGGTCTAACGACAGTCTTAATTTATTTTCTTTTTGCCACACCAATGCGCCCAGCCATCCATTACCCAATGGTATGGCTTCGTCCCAACGTTGCGCCAGTGAATTAAATACCAGGTTGTCTTTTGCAGATGGTTGTGCAAATGAAGGCGCAACAAACAAAAACAAAAAAATAATAGCGCAAAAGATTTTATTAAGGTTTATCATTTATAATTTTTACAGGGTGATTATTTTTTCTTAAAAGGAACTTTAATAATTACGGTTTCTCCTTTGCCTTTTGTGTTGGCCCTGCTTTGTATTGTCCACAGATCAAGCAAATTGTCGCCGTCAATGATTGTGCCACTGTAATCTCCCCAGGCCACTCCGTCTGTTGCTCCTTCTCCTTCGCCTGCGCTTATAATTTCTCTTATCGTTCCCGGTTTGTCTTTAGCTTTTCTCCATGCAAACCTGGGGCTGATAAAAGAATTATCATTCACTTCCTGGAAACCTATCAGCACATCATTTTTTTTATTTACGCCAATGGTTGTTTGAATATAATTGGATGTATCGCTTTTGATTAATCCTGTTTGAATAATACTGCCATTATTTGCATTTACCTGGTGCCATTGCACTGCAGAGCGTCCATCATAATTAACAGCCTGCGAAAACCAGATAAAACCATTTTGAAATACAAGATTTTTAGGATTACGGTCGCCGCTGGATACTTTTTGTGTGGTACCTTTTTGAGGAGATTGCGGCGGATAATTGATATGCATTAAATGATGCGGTACTTTTGCTACAAGCTGGCTGTAAGGTTTCCCATCAGCATCTTCTGAAACTTTACGTATAACAAAACTGTCCTTTTCTATTGCAAAAAAGTAAAGGTCATCAACATCATCCTGCATAAATACCGGGTGGCCCAGGCTGCCTTTAAAATGATAAATAGTAGCTGGCTTACCGGAAATAGCATCGGCCATCCGCATAACAAAAGTGTTTTCTTCTCCTCCCGGGTAAGAATACCCAATCCATTTTTTACTGTACCCTATTCCTCCACCATCTACTTCGGCAGTTCTTGATACCGGGTAAATATTCCAGGCTCCTGTAGGGTCGCTGGTTTCAGACACACTGATATTAACAGGTTTGGTTTTAGGTTTATCATAATACCACCACAGATCAAAAACAAATACTTTATTGTGAATGTCGAAAACCAGTTTTGGATCAATGCCATTGTTAAAACATTTTTGAGAAACACCTTGTACAAACTCTCCCTTTTTAGTGTAGATGAGCAGGCCGCTGTTGCTGCCTTCCATTACATAACCACCGCCCACTGCAATTTGCGGATCCACCTGGCGGTTGCCATCCATAGAGCCGTTAAAAACCTGGTATCCGTTTACCATTTTCGGGTTTCCGCCCTGTTTTCTTTCAGGGCATTCGTTGCCATTATTAAAACTTTTTTTATGAATGGGTGTAACCACTTCCGTGTTGGACGGGTACACTTTTTCATTTACGGTTTGTGCATGAGGCTGCTGCAAAAAGGCAAGCAGCAAAAATGCTGTTAATGATTTTTTCATTTCTAAAGTTTACTTATTAAGTTGTTCAATTACTCTTACTTCGCCGTCTTTTTCTTCTTCAGTTAAATTAGTGCCGGGCTGTTGCGTAAATGCCTGCAGTGCCCATTGCATAATTTTACCGGAAGGATATTTTTTTGCCTGTGCCTGCAACCACGCCATTGCTTCGTCTTTTGATTTTGTTTTTTCAATAGCCCATGCACTTACCAGTTGGTTGGCAGGCAAAAAATTCATTACGGTATTATCCACCCTTGGTGTAAAGGAAATTATCCTGTTAAGCAATTGCTGAGCCAATGTATTTTTATTTAACCTGAGCAAACAATTGTAGCTCATCCAGTCTTCCAGCCTTTCGTCAATATCTTCCTGGTAAGGTTTACCTACTCCCAGGTTTTCCGGCCACAACCTGGCCTGGTCAATAAACTGCAATGCTTTTTTATACTGCTGATGTTGCATTTGTTCCACCGCCTGCATCAGTTTTGCTTCATGATATAATTGCCTGCCAATGGTTGCGCCTTCAAAAGGAAGAATATTCAACCGGGTAAGAAAAGCATCTGCAACAGCATATTTTTTATTGAGCAATAAAGTTTTGGCATACAGCATGCCAATAATATAGTTATCACTGTGGTTTTTATAAAATGATTCCGCAATGTTTAATGCTTGGGTGTATTCCTTTTTAGCAATAAAATGTTCTGCCAGCAGTTTTGTGTAGCGCCATTGCTGCGGATCCATTTTAATTGCCTGCTGAATATCTGATTCAGCAGTATTATCATTCATCAAAGCTGCTCTTGCTGCATAAAAATTTGGGTCTGAAGGCTGATTACCGCAGGCTAAAAATAATTTCTTTGCCCTTTCTGTTTCATTTCGGTTCCAGTAAATCAATCCCAAATGATATTTTAACAACCACTGATTATTCTTATCAATTAAAGCGGTTAATACTACAGCGGTTTCATCACGAAAAGGAAAATCAGTTGCTGTTTTTACTGTACTTACATCAACCGGTGTATTTTGCAGGAAGGCCTTCCAATAAATAATTTCCGCATTTGGCGGCGCTAGAGAAAATACTTTAAGCGCCTCTTCATTGCAATGCAACTGGTAATACCAAATGCCCAGTTCAAGAAAAGTTTGTTGCGGCAATTCACTTTTTACCTGTGTAATAAATTCATTTTTTGACTGCATTGAATTATCCATGCAATATTTTTCAAACCTTACAAAATGATTCAGCGGATCAATAGCGCTGATGGAATTCAATATTGCAGTGGCGTTGGCTTCTTTTTTTTGATGGCGGTTAATTACTGCAAGCAATTGCAGCGCTTCTGTATTATACTGGTTATAGCGTAATGCTTTATCAGCATAATCAGTTGCCTTTTCTGTTTCGTTTTCACGAAAATAAATTTTAGCCAGTTCTGTATATGAAGCATCACGGTATTCAATACCAGCAGCAGCAATGTCAAAGCCATCTTTTGCATTAGTGATGTCGTCGAGTTTTAAACTGGCCAGTGCATAATAATAATTTGCTGCAGCATCATAAGTATTAATAGCTAATGCCTTGCCTGCAACTATTTTTGCTTCTGCATTTTTAAACTGCCTGATTTTTAACTCAGCCATGCAGCATAATGCAGGCGCATAGTTGGGGTCTTTGGCTAAACAGGCTAAAAGTTTTTCTTCTGCCTTTATATAATCCCGGTAGCTGATATAATTTTTGCCCTGTAGGTACAAACCATAAACCGAATTATTATCAAAATCTTTTGGTATTTCTATTGGGCGGTCAAGGTCACCTTCTGCCGGTGATGAATTCCAAACTAATTTATTTTCTCCAATAATTAACCGAAGGTTATTTTTATCTGCAGTGAGTTTAATAGAATCGCTGAACAATACCATCGGCTGCACTGCAATTTGTTTGGAATAGATTGATTTGCCATTTTCAAATAATTCTATTTTGTCTTCCAGTTTTTGCAGTGGAGAAAAGTAAATTTTTATCCAGCCTTTTTCCTGGATCACATTAACTGCTCCGTATTGATTTGCTTTTACAAAACCTTTGGTTTGCTTAACAGGAAACCAGTATTCCGTCCATACATCTGCCTGGCCCGGCAAAAAAGAACGGTGCTTAAAAGGCGTAAGCATGCTGCTTTCTCCAGACTGGTTGAACAATCTTCCGCTTTGTACTTCTGTGTATTGCCCGTCTTTGTCTGTCAATAATTTTTCCCATATCATTCCCTGCTGCGATAAGCCCCATATCCATAATTTTTTTCCGGGCTTATCATCATGTGTTGAATAGCGGGCCATTCCAAATTCATCATTGTGCCAGTAGCCGCCAAAAAAATCGGTGTACTTGCCAAACACATGATATGATTTGTAGCCCCCGAAATTGTTGTTTTCATAAAAATGCAGGTCTTTACCGTTTTGCTTATTAATGGGCCAATCGCTGTATTCTCCCTCATGGCCTAAATAATTTTTTCCGGGGTAAACATATTCTAAATTACCTGCGGTTTTAATGCCGGTATTCATCCACGTATAATAAGGCTGCTCCATGCCGGATGAATTTAACCAGAACGAACTGGTGGTTATATACGCTTTATCTTTCGGCAGGTTAATATCCAGCCGCCACGATGTTCTTGTTAACAGGTCAAGCAAACCGATAACACAACTGATGCTTCCATCATCTCTTTTTATAACAGTATAATCTACCGGTGTGGCACAACCGGGCGTATGGCCAATAATGCCGTAGTTGGCTTCAATGCCACCACTGGTCCACGGCCCACGCATGGCAATATCACGGAATTTAACAACATGGTTGTAATAGATAAAATCTTTGCCTGTTGACTTTTCTGTTGCAGACCATATTTTTCCGCCTATCTCCGGCAAAATCATTATCCTGATATAATCATTTTCCAGTTCCACCACTTTCCATTCTTTTTGAACAGGCTTGTCTGTAAATCCATCAAACCTGAAATAGGGATATATTTTCGTATCGGGTTTTGGAATGGGGTCAGGGTCAGAAAACGGATAAGTAGTGAATACCTTTTTATATTCCCTTACCACTGTGTTTTGTTGTGCAGCGCAATAAAGACTGCAGCTCAAAAATAAAATGGAAAGTGTTTTTTTCATGCAAGTATTTTTTCAAAAAATTAAAGTTTGCCGCAGCTTGCTGCAGGTAAAAGTAAATGCAATTACATTATAAGTTGTACTTCTTCGCCTAACTGGCAGCTATTTTTTGTAACGGAAAAATTTAATCGTTACCTGTTTCATCATCTTTATCACTGCCATAACCATCCTCATCTTCATGTTCTTCCATCTCCAGTTTTTTCTCTCTTAAATTCCAGGGATAATTATTCTTCACCTGTATATAATCTTTCAGTTCATAAGTGCTGGTTCTTCCTTTGGCGTCTGTAATTTTTAATTTAACAGAATAGCTTCCGGGTTTACACGCAGAATAATTTACGATGGGGTTTTCTTCATTGGAAGCAGCAGGTATAGCACCCGGGAACTCCCAAGTAAATGTTGCACCTTTCCCTTTAACAACGGAATTATCGTAAAAAAATACTTTCATCTGGTCAGCATCTTCTTCATCAGCATCTTCACCTTCCACGCTCAATACATTTTTTGAAAGGGCAATATTGGCTTTTGGTGCTGTAGTTTCATAAAGGTCGTTTTCCCAAATGCCGCGGTAGGTGCCTAATCTTATTTTTTCCTTATCATAATTCAAATAAATAAAATTGATGGGTGTATACGGCAGGTGTGTGCCCACTGTTTTCCATGTGCCGGTAGTGTTGCTTTTATAAAATAACCCGGGGTAACAGCCAAGATATACACCTTCGTTAGTGCCCCGCTGAAAAGCCATTGTTTGAATTTCATATTTGGGCAAATCGGCAGAATGATCATCTGCCCAGCTTTTACCTGCATCATGTGATACTAAAACTTTGGCTTCGTTTTGAAAACCCCCAACACCTAAATAAATTTTTGTTGGGTCATCATCATTAATGGCAATATCGGGAAAGCCATATCTTTTTGCAATGGTATTATTGGGGGTGATATTGCTCCAGCTTTTACCACCATCCGCAGTCATCCATACTTCTTTGGGGTTGCTGCTTCTGCCTTTGCTGGTGAGCACATACATATAATCCGGGTTAGAAAAGCTTACACGTAAACGCCGGATGTAAAATGTATCAGGAAATAGTTTCAATGTGTCAATCGTTCTGAAATTATTATCTGTTCTTATCACACCGCAATTTTTAATACCCCAATGGTCACTGTTTTCATTGATGGAATAACTGGTATAAATAAGATGCGGATGAAATTCAATATTCCTGTTGGGGATATATCCAAAACTCACCGGCGATTTTTTTGTAACCGGCGCTTCTCTTAATGTAGCAGGAAGTTTAATAATAAAATGAGAATAGGGCGTGGCATATAAATAACGGTCATCAAAAGGGTTGAGTGTTGCACTCATGGCATCACCACCGCCATAATGAAACCAGTCTTTACCATACAGTTTTTCATTAAACACCATTGTACCACTGTGGTCCACACCAACAGCCATTACATCAGATTTAAAGGAAGTGCTGAACCCCCAAAGATCCTGACCGCTGAAACCTTCCACCCTGTAGTGCAATCTTGTTTTCATATTTACATACTGCAATCCACCATCATTGGCAAGCCATATATCATCACCGGCAATTTTTGCACATTGAATATCTCCATGAATACCATAAGTGCCCTGCTTGCGTAAAATATTCCAGCTTTTTCCTGCATTGTAACTGATGATATTACTTGACGCAGCCATTACCATGATATTGGCATTAGTGGGTGAAATAGCGAATGATGTGGCCCAGCCCACCTGCTGAAATGATGCAGACCAGAAGGAACTGTCCTTCATATCAAAATCATACTTCTCTTTATCTTCATCTGCACTGTAGGGGTAAAATAAAGAATAGTAATCGTCTATATACCTGTAATTATTTGCCTGTGGTACTAAATGAAAACTTTTACCTTCATCAGTACTTTCAATAAAAGTGCCCGCCATTTGGTTTTTCACCACTTGCTTTACGGAGGTTTTTACAGCAGCTTCCCCAAAGATGGTGATGTATAAATTGCCAGGGGCTGCCGGAGAAACGGCAGCGGTGATATCATGCAGGTGAACCAGTTTGTTTTTATCTGGCATGCCTGCTGTTATTTCTTCAAAAGTATCCCCGGTGTTTTCAGAACGGTAAATAAAAAATTGTTGTCTTTTTTTAGTGTAAGCGCCGCCGGTATAAACTATGTTTTCTTTTGTGGGATGAAATTCTATGAACTGTGTCCTGAAACCGGTAAGCAAAGGTTTCCAGGTATTGCCGCCGTCGGTGGTTTTGAATAAAGTGTCTGAATTAGAAGCCACAACCACGTTGGCATTAGTGGGAGAAACTGAAAGCAATGTATTATCATCACTCCAGTGAGACCCGCCTTTGGCTGCCAACTGTGCCAGCATATTTAAATTGGTAAATTTCCAGGTTGCGCCATTATCTGTGGATTTTAAAATACCCACAGTAGTGGCAGCATACACAATTTTATTATCAGATGCGGCAATTTGTATCTTCTTTACATTTTCAACAGGCATATCCACGGTTACGTTCTTCCACGTTTTACCTTTATCAACTGTACGCCATATACCGCTGCTCATACCACCCATTAGCACCATATTGGGATTTTTTAAAGATACATCGAGGCTACGCATTACACCCAGGCCCGGCGCTTCTACCGACCCAACAACCTTGTGTATACTAAACGGGCCAACAGGTTTCCATGCTGTGTTTTTATTTTGTGCATTGCCTAACAAAGCGCAGCAAATAAACCCAGCAGTCAAATATTTTCTCATGCTTATCATCATCTTTATTTAATAATCAACAACCATCCTTTTCCTTTTTCAACTGGTATCTCATCACCCGGTAAAAAACTCCGTGCAGGCTGAAAGTTTTTTACTTCCGGCGCTGTAATGGTTGCTTTTGAAGGGTCAATACCTAATTTATTCCAGTCTATATTTAGTTTAACTGTTGTATCATTTGCAGCCCAGCTTGCAATGGACACGAGTGCACTTCCATTCTTTTTATACACTGTTGCCAGCACCTGGTCGTTAGTGGTTCTTACAGGGCAGTTCGGGCTCCAGTAACCAAACATTTCAGAACCTTTCATGCCAAAATCGTCCCACACTTTCCAAACCGGCCGTGGGTTTGCATTATCACTCCATGGCAAACGGTTCGTCATGCCATACACCATACCACGCCATGCATTGCCACCATCCTGCAACATTTCACCCATCAGCCCAAATGGAATGCCGCTTACTTCTGTTAAGAAAAAGTCGGGATTGTTTTTTTGATAATCGAAATATTCACCAAACCATAATTTATTGAGGTAAGGAAAATGTTCCATGTATAAGTTGGCGCTGTTATTAAACCCGTCGCTTTTGTTATACTGGTTGGCACTGTGCAGGTCTAATATTCCGGGATGTCCTTTTTGTGTAAGTACTCTTTTAATACGTTTCATTGTTATCCTGTCAAAAGCAACATCATCTAAATAAATACCGTCTATACCCACATTTTGTACCAGCCAGTTCATGCCTTCTACATAATAATTATGCCAGCGGTTCATACCACTGTTTACAATTGCAGCATCTTTTATTTCAGGTACAAACCATGCAGCAATATAATCATCACCCACATGCTCCTGCAACCAACTGAAACCACCGCCTTTGCCGGCAGAAAATATTTCGTGGCCAAGACTGCGTAATGCAGGCAACTCGTAAGCTTTATTGCTTAGTTCACGAATGGTGTTATAAATTTTTACTTTTAATCCTTTGCTATGCGCCTCATCAATATAGGCTTTCATCTTTTTAAATTCTATAAAAGGATAATTGATATAAGGATTGATGGGTGTGGCATGATGGATATTGATTATTTTGGTCCCTGTTTTTTGTATAGTATCGATTGGTGCATACCTGTGATAAAATCTTGCATCCCATTGAAAATCGGTGTTGATGGGATGGAACGGTGTAATGAGTAAATTGAAATTATAATACAGCACATCACCTTTCTTCATACTACGGCTGCCGCTATACGCATTTACCAGTATTGATTTTCCTTTTTGAAAAATATCGATGCCACCTTTATTGCTGTTGCCCCATGATGTGGGCAGCAGCAATGGTTTTTGTAAATAGAAATTAGTGTTTAACGGACGGCTGTAATTTTCATCACGTAAAGAAAATTGAACACCTGCATTTACATTGCCAATCCATGCGCCATCCTGGTTTTTGTGTGCCACATCCCATTTCCATAACAGCGTATCGGGGCGGCTGCCACCTTTCAGTCCCAGACCCATCAGGTATTTTGCATATTCTGCCTGCATGGGTAAATGAAAACTGATATCATTAAACGCCACATCTTCCAATGCAGTAAGCTTAACTGTATAAGATAAAAAGCCATCAAACTCCAGCGCAGCATTTACATCCATTTGTAATGCTACTGATGTGTTAGTGCATTGCCATGCCACAGTGCCGGGTTCCTTTTTAATGAAATTAATGCCATTGGTTTTCCATTTCAGTGGTTGCTTGCCGGCAGTATCAAAAAAATGAAAATGCAGTGGTTCGGTAAAAAGGTCATTGGGTTTAGTACCAACGCTTGTCATTTCAGGAGTAAAAAAAGTTTGTATTTGTGCAGGAAACCCATCTTTGTTCAGCAAAACTTTTCTGCCAAGTAATGAAATAACTGTATCGGATACACTTAAAGGCGTGTAAGGTGCAATTACTGAATTTTCCTGCGCCATTGCAGAGTTCAGCCATTTTAACCTCGTCATGTTCTCTGGTTTATCAATGCCGCCACTAGCTGTTATCCCTTCTGTCACTTTAATTTGCAAGGCAATTTCTTTTGTAACTCCTGCAGCATGCACAATGGCTTTGCCAGAGTAAACTCCCGGCTGCGCTGTTTGGGGCACATCAATTCCACACCACATGGCCTGCACTTTTCCTTTATCTACATTAACCTTGCCGGAGAAAATGCTGCCATCATATTTTACACCATTGGTATTGATGCATGAAATAGCACTGGAGGCAATTGTTTTTCCATTTTTATTGGTAAGATTGCTGAAGCTTACTGTTACATCCTGCAAATCCTGCAGTGCAAATATGCCAAGCTGAAAAGCCAGGTATTCGCCACGCATTGCAGTAGCAGTAAAGGAATTTTGCAGGCCTTTTAATATCCAGCGTTGCGGCAGGTCATTCTTCATGCGTATAGCATATTCCCTTGCTTCGGGAAAAACTAAAAAAGGCTGATTACTGTTTTTATCCGTAAGGTTTTTAGTTTCGGCAGCAGTTGCAATCACTTCCATTGGGTAAAAACTGTTGAACGCATTGATGCTTTGTATTTCCTTTACCATGCAGTTTGCCGTAATGTTTGCAGCATCAGCATTTGCCAGCCATTCAGCACTTGCGGTGTTTTCAGGCTTTTTATAAATTCCTTTAGGATAATTTGAACTGCCTTCATTTACATACGGCATGTAATAAACGTAATAAATACCCTTGCCTGAAACGGGTTCAAAAAAAACAGTACCATCTTCCCTGTTGATGCCCGTGGTTTTTACATTGGTTATTTTTTTCCCTGTTTTTGCATCCTGCACAATAATTCTTTTTTGTTCAGGGTTTACATCTCTTCTGCGCCAGCCAATAACTGCTTTGGCAATATTGCCGCTGCCGGTAAACTGCAACACTGCACGGTGGTTACCCAGCGAATCCGGGTCCCAACTGTTGTTACCGCTGGTATATTTTATTTGTTGTGCCTTTAGCGGATTGCATAGCAATACGCATAAAAAAACTGAGAGGGTTGATGTGATTAGTTTGAACATATAAAATTGCCGTTGTTTTTAGTGCTGCAAAAAATAAATTAATAAACAGGTTTTAAGCCTTTTGATTTCCAGTAATTAATAATAGGCTGGAATGGCCCGTTTTTATGTTGTGCTTCAGAAAAGCTGTCAATAAAAGGCCCGATGCCATAATCAATTGCTTTTTCGCCAATAACGGGGTAATCAAAAGATTTTACATCCGGCCGGTGGTGTATCCTGTCATCATTAACAAATGCTGCAAGGTCCAGCGCTTCTTCATCTTTTAAGAAAGGTTTTTCCCATGTGGCTTTATCCTGCGGCATATTTGCTTTTAACCATTGCGCCTGTTTAATAACACGGTGCATGCTTGAACCAGGCTGATAACCGTTTGCGCCCCACAAAGGCGGATATTGATAAGTAACATTGCTGGCAAGCATTACTCCCTGCCCGTCGGCACCATGACATCTTGCACAGTGCTCAGCAAATAATGCAGCCCCACGCTCTGAACTTGCTGCCACTTCAGGAAATTTTATTTCAAGATTTTTTTTGCCTTTAAATACATTTTCTTTTGGTGCAAAAGTGTTTATCCATTTTAAATAAGAAAGAAACGCCACCATTTCTTTACTGTCTAATGGCAATGGTTTTCCGCTGTGCGGACGTGTAACACAATTGTTCACCCTTTCTGCAAGCGATAATACTTTACCTTCTCTTGCACGGTACTGCGGATAATCGCCAAATGAACCGATAAGATTAAGAGAATATAATTTGGTGCCTGCTTCCTGGTGGCAATTATTGCAATTCATTTTATTGCCCAGGTATTTTCCATTAATGCCATTAGGGCCGATATAATATGCAGTATTCACCATCAGCTCTCTTCCATAACGTACAGCGTCGCCAAATTTATCATGTGGTATTTGAGTGGTATCTACTTCTGTTAAGCGGCCTGCTGTATCATTTGCAACGGCTGTATTGTTTGCAACCGTAGTCTTATTTTCATTACACGAAAACAATATTTCGGTTACAGCAAACAATAAGCCCAAACCAGTTGTGGCCCAATATATTTTTCTCATATCCTTTTATTAATTATGTTCCTTAATTGGTTTTAAATAAGATTCGAGTAATTTCTCTTCTAAAAATTCTACACGGTATGGTGGTATGGCAGAGTTAAGCGTCCATAACAGCGTTCCGTTTTTATTAGCCAGTACAGTGATGTGTTTTTTTGAACAGCAACATAATACCAAAGAATCGCCGATCATATAAGCACTGCCCATTCTTTCATTATATACTTCAACAGGTAATTTAAAGTGAATGTCAACCTTAGCAGTTTGTGCAGCTTCATTCAGTGTAACTGCAAATACTTCTGATTGTTTTTTTTCAACGCCGTTGTCAAAAAACATCATACTGCCAAAGGGGTTTATATGCACGGCATGTGCCTGGGAAAAATCACTGCCGGCGGGCATAGCTATTGTTCCGCCTTTACCATACTTCCATATTACTTTTCCGGTATGTGCATCCAGTTTCCATATTTGCCCGCTGTTATAAAACGAAATGATATAGTTGCTGTCCTTATCATAATTTAAACTGTTGGCATGCATCCAGTCCTTTTTTGTTTTTATTAATTGCGGATCTTTCAATGGGTCCATTACATCAAATACACTCCATTGCCATATTTTTTTCCCATTCCTGTCCAGCACAATAATACCATCGCCATTAATTGTATCTTTTTTTGCACCGCCAATTGCACTAAGGTCGGTTATGCGCTGGTCAACAAACAATGTTACAATAGCATTGTTGTTTGGTTTTAGTATTTCATGATGAATAGAATATTTCAGGTCGCCCTGCCCTTTTTTTAAATACAGTAAGGTATCGCCTGATAAATTCACTTCTAAAATTTCACTGCCATAACTTGTGGGTTCATCATTCTTTCCCAATATGCCTATAATGCTGGTGTCTTTTGTAAAATGAATTACTTTGTAACCGGTGCCATCAATAGTGTGATACCATCTCAGCCTTCCCTGGTAATCCACTATATAAGCAATGCCGGGTGTTTCTCTTTTATTCATCAGCATAAAACCCTGTTTAAATACTGATGGTAATAATGCTGTGTTGGTACAGGTATATTTAAATTGCTCCTGCAGCCATTCAGGCAGTTTTCTTGAACGGAAAGAATAAATTTTGCTTACTGCTTTAACATTATTCTTTACTGTTATAAGCTGGTAAGAATAATTGGTTTCGGGAATGATATTGGTAAGCACCAATGAATGCACAGTGCCGGTTTTAGAAACCGGTGTTAACATTTTTTCCTTTACACCGGCACTATCCGGCCAATATTCTGCATATACAGCAGCAGCCTTTACTGTGGTTACATCTATTTGAATTTTTAATTCATTATTATTATGAGTACCCACATTTATTGCTGCAATTATATTACTGTTATTGCTTGAACAACTGTTAAATATCACGATGGTGACAACTAACACCTGCCATCTGAAAAAATATTTCAGCATGTTATAAAAATCTTTTTGCATCAAAAAAAAATCAGGAACAGGATAATATATCGCATTCCTGATTAAACGAACATCACAGGATCAATCAATTTATCTTCCTGAATTATCCAGATTAGGATTTAGGTTAACCTGAGATTGAGGATAAGGAAAATATTTATTCTTAGGCATTACGATTGTTGCAGGCTGGCCAATCCTGGTAAGATATGCGTTCACAATCACATCGTATTTACCCATTCTTATTAAATCTGAACGGCGTTTGCCTTCATAGAAAAATTCCCAGCCACGTTCCTGCAAAATAGCATCCCTTAATGAAGCCTGTGTATAACCAGCTAAAACTAAAGGCACAGCATGCGACCTGTTTTTTACCTGGTTAATGAGGTCAATACACTCCTGTGTGGGGCCGCTTATTTCATTCAGCGCTTCGGCCCTGCTCAACAACACATCTGCATACCTTAATATATCAACACTATGGCCATCATAATAAGTTGTGGAACCGGTTGAATCTGCATATTTTTTTGTTGCCACATCTGCCATATAACTAACACCTGCTGGCGGAACTGCGCCAATAGAAGGCGGTTGTTTATATACCAGGTTATCTACACCGGTGTACAAAGGATAAAAACATTTTTTTCTGTCGTCTGCATTATTGTAAGTATTATAAAAGTCCCAGGTAACAGCATAATACTGCCACCTGTCTTTTACAACAGGATGGTTTAATGGCCCAAAGTGATTCAGTAATTCTGTTCCGTTAAGATTAGCATCGCTCAATACGGAAAAAATATTTTCGCTGCACCATTTATTGGCTTCGGTAAATAAACCCAAATAAGAAGGATACAATGAATATGTATTCATGTCTATTACCTGTTTGGCAACATCAGCTGCTTTTTGCCAGTCGTGCCTGCGCAAATATAATTTTGCCAGCATAGTAAGCGCTGCACCTTTGGTGGCACGGCCATAATCATTACTGGTATAAATTGCATTGCTTACATAATTAACGGGTAATACTGCTGCTGCATCTGTAAGGTCTTTTATCAGCAATGCTTCAATGTCTGCAACAGAAGTTGGTGCAGGCTGGCTTGTATAATTTGGATTGGCCACTTCATTTTCTGTAACTAAAATTACAGGGCCCCATGCGTCTGTCAGGTCCATATATGCCAGCGACCGTAAAAATTTTATCTCTGCTAAAAATTGCTTTTTCTCTGCATCGGAAATCGACGTCATTGGAGAAATATTTAAAATAGCATTGTTGGCATTGGCAATTAATTTATAAATCTGCCTCCAGTCTTCGCCCAGCAAACCGTTTGATGAATTCCATACAGCCAATGAAAGCTGGCCGGGGTCGCCGCCATAACTGCAATGCCCCAGGTCTGTGGTAAGGTCGGTTAATGCAAAATGCCTTACCGTCCAGTAATCAAAATTATCGCCAACAGAAGGGCCTTTAAGCCTTGCATAAACAGAGTTTACACCAGCAATAGCATCTGATTTGGTTACAAAAGCATTGGCACTTGTAAGGCTGCTGTAAACCTTTGGATCCAACGTTTTATTACACGAGTACTGTACTAAAACAGCGAGTGAAAAAATTAATATTTTATACTTGTTCATTATGTGCGATTTTATTGTTTGTAGTAGATTGAAATGAATAATAACGTCATCACTTAATTAATGAATAGTTAGTTTTAAACCAAACACAAAAGTTCTGAATGCCGGGAAGGAGTTGAAATCTATTCCGCCACCGATATTGCTTGAGTGTGTGTTTACCTCAGGGTCTGTACCTGTGTATTTGGTAAAAGTAAGCAGGTTTTGACCGGATAGATATACACGAAGGCCGTCAATAAATTTAACCTGTTTAACTAAGTGAACCGGAACACTGTAACCCAGTGTAACAGCTTTCAACCTAACATAAGATGCTTTTTCAACAAACCTTGAATTTACATAGCTGCCGTATTTGCTTAAAAAATATCCTTCACGGGGTATATCTGTATTTTCATTTTTGCCTGCAACAAAACGGTTTAATGCATCGGTGCTTGTGGTTGATTCTAAAACCAAACGGTTCATATTGTACAGGGAATAACCAAATGCACCCTGGAAGAATACATCCAAATCAAAACCTTTATACTTTACACTGTTGCCCAAACCTGCAGTATAGTGCGGATTGGTATTACCCATGTAAGTAGCGTCATCAGGTGTAATTTTTCCATCGCCATTTAAATCCGCATATTTAGGATCGCCGGGTTTTGAATTGGGTTGTGGTGCATAAGTTTCACCGGTCTTAAGCACACCAATATATTTATATCCAAACAATACACCCAGCTCTTTGCCTGGTACCAGGCGTGTAAACTCCCTGCCAGAAACTGTTCCGCTTGGGTTGGCTGTATTGGCGCTGATGCTTGTAACATTAGGCGCCAGTGATAATAGTTTTTGTTTGTTGTAAGCAATATTGAAAAAAGTGCTCCATGTAAAATCGCCTGACTTGTAATTGTCTGAATTAATTGACAATTCAATTCCCTGGTTTTGCATAGAGCCCACATTAATGGTTTGTGTTGAAAAGCCCCACCACTGGCCAACAGGAACTGCTAACAGTAAATCGGTTGTTTTCTTTTTGTAGGCATCCAGTGTAACATTTAACCTGCCTTTTAAAAAGCCCATATCAAGCCCTATATCGGTTTGTATTGTTTTTTCCCACTTTAGGTTTGGGTTTGATAAAGATGCAGGCTCAATACCGGCATAAAAATTATTACCAAGAGATGTACCATAAGCAGAGTAACGGCTAAGGAAACCATAATCACCAATACGGTCATTACCTGTAACGCCGTAGCCTACCCGTAGTTTAAGATTGGAAAAAGTGTGCAGGTTGCTGATGAATTTTTCGTCTGTAAATTTATAGGCAAGCGCACCGGAAGGAAATACACCATGCCTGTTGTTAGGGCCAAATCTTGAAGAAACATCATCCCTGATGGTAAAAGTGGCCAGTAATTTGTCGTTATAAGAATAGTTAAACCTTCCAAAATAAGAAGTGTTTTTAGTTTCAGTTCTGCTGCTGGCAGGTACTGCAGCGCCCTGTACAGTTGGGTTTGAACCGGCATATAAATTATAGAACAAAAACACATCGGTAGAAAAACCACTGCTTCCTGCCGCAAGGTAATCATACACATCTTTTTGGTTAGATGTACCAACAACAGCGGTAATCGTATGTGGTATGCCAAAAGTATGTTTGTAAGTAAGGTATTGTTCAACCAGCCACCTGAAGCTGGTGCTCATTTGTTCCTGTGCAATACCATTATTTGCTGCGCCGGCAGTTAATGTTTTTGGGGTGTATTGCCCGGCTGTTGACTGTCCAAATTCTGAACCGCCACTAATATGATATGTAAGATCTTTAATAATATCATAATCAATAAAAATGTTGCCATTAATAAGCCTGTTGGTAGAAACATTGGTTGGCTCAAGCACTGCGGCAAGCGCATTATCTTTTCCTAAATACCTGTAGTAAGAACCATCAGCATTGTAAACAGGAATTGCAGGAGCTGCAGTAAGAATAGAATATAAAGGCGCAGTAATATCTGCAACATAACGCTGCAAATGATTATTTGTGCTGGCGGCATAAAAATTACCGCCAACTTTTACACGGTCATTAAATTTTCTTTCAGCACCCATTCTCACAGAATATCTCTCCATGCTGGTTGACTTTAAAACACCTGTTTGCTTTATATAATTACCCGAAAGGTAAAGTTTAGAACCTTTGTCGTTGCCACTCATGCTTATGCTCCTGTTTAAAATAGATGCCTGCTGTGTGGTTTGGTTCCACCAGTTGGTATTGGCAATAGGAAAACTTGAAGAAAACACAGGAGGCTTTCCATCTTCTGCCGCAGTAGCATTTTGTATATCTGCATATTGCTGGCCGGTAAGCAAACTGGGTTTATAAGTTAAATATTGTAAACCGTTAGAACCGTCTGCATCTATCTGCATTTTGCCCGGTTTGCCTTTTTTTGTAGTAATCAGTATAACACCATTACCACCACGTGCGCCATAAATAGCTGTTGCAGATGCATCTTTTAACACCTGTATATCTTCAATATCGTTAGGGCTTATAAATTTTCCGTTATCACTAATAAATCCATCCACCACATATAATGGTTCATTGGTAGTATTAATAGAGTTACCTCCACGTATAACAACAGACATAGCGCCACCGGGAGAAAAATCTGATTGCTGCACTTTTACACCGGCAGCACGGCCCTGTATTGCCTGGGCCACATTGGCAGTGGTGCCGCCTAAGTTCATATTATCACTCTTAATAGAACTGATAGATCCTGTAAGGTCTTTCTTTTTGGCAGTACCATAACCAATTACCACTACGTCGCTTAATTGTTCGGTTGATAATTTTAATTTTACTGTTACATCAGTTTGCGAGGGCTGCAATGCAATTGTTTGTGTTTCATACCCCACATAACTTATTACCAGGATGGTTTTAGTTTTTGCAGAAGGCCTGAGTTCAAAGCGGCCTTTTTCATCTGTGGTAGTGCTTTTTTTGTCCCCTTTCATTGCCACAGTTGCTTTGGCAAGCGGGGCATCATTTTCGTTTAGTACAGTTCCGGTAACAGAGGTTTGGGAAAATGCAGGGGTAAACACAATTCCCGTTAGTAATAAAAACAGCAGTTTAATTCTTAGCATATGCAACAGTTTTTTAAAAGTGTACAACAAAGTAGAATTAATATTTTCAAATTTTTATCCTTGGCAGATAGTGTACATTTACGCAAACGTTTGTCAAGCCTGCGCAAACGTTTGCGTAATTTTTTCACCAAACCCCTTTTAGGGTTTAACTTGTGCTGATGGACAATAAATTAGTAACAATAAAAGAGATTGCAAGAAGGCTGCGTATCTCACCTTCAACAGTTTCACGTGCATTACATGATCACAAAAGCATCGGGCTTCGTACAAAAACAAATGTGCAGCAGCTGGCAAAAGAATTGAATTATGAACCCAATCAAACCGCTATATTTTTTCAGCAACGAAAAACTTTTACTATTGGTGTGATATTACCGGAATTATCTGAATCATTTTTTTCTACCGCAATAAGCGGCATAGAAGATTGCGCCAGTAAAAACAATTACTCTGTTTTAATGGGCCAGTCGCATGATGATGAGGAAAGAGAAAAGCAACTGGTGGACACAATGAAGAACCATCGTGTAGATGGTTTGATTGTTTCAATTGCAAAAAACACTTCCAATCATGACCATTTCAGCAATTTAAAAAACTACAGTATTCCTGTTGTTTTTTTTGACTGTATCCCTTCTATTGAAAACATTCATTATGTGGCCTGCAATATGACATCAGGAACTACACAGGCCTATCTTTTTTTAAGAAAGCTTGGGCATAAAACCATTGGCATGATCAACGGCCCTACTAATTTACTGGCCAGTAAAGAAAGGGTCGACGGCTACCGCAATGCACTAACTAAATCAAGGCTTAAATACGATCCGTCATTAATTGTATCCTGCGACCTCAAAAAAGAAAGTGTTTATAAAGCAACAGAGAAATTAATGTTGCTTAAAAATAAACCCTCTGCTATCATTGCCTTTAATGATTATGTTTTGCTGGATGCCATACAGGCAGCCAAGAATATGAAGTTAAAGATCAATAAAGATATCAGCTTTGTAAGCTATGCAAATTTACCCATCAGCTATCACTCTGCACATCCGCCACTGGCATCAGTTGAACAGTTCTCATATCAACAAGGGCAAAAAGCTATGGAGATATTATTAGACCTCCTGGTAAAAGATAAATCAGAAAATGAGAATACCACTTTTTACAAAATAATTTTAGAACCCCAACTCGTAGTGCATAGCAAACAATAATGCAGTTTGTAAATTACACAAACGTTTGCTTAAGATTCCATAAAATTCAAGCATTAACTTCGGAATTAATTAATTATTCCTGTATATGCTTAAGTCTATACTAAAAAAATACGGCCTGACTGAAAACAACACCCTCATTACTTCTTTTGGTAATGGCCTCATCAATTCTACCTGGCTGGTAAACTGCAATAAGGAGCAATACATTTTACAAAAAATAAACGATGTTGTTTTTCCAAACCCTGCAGCTATTGCAGAGAACCTCCGTCAGCTTAAAATATACTTTGCGGCTCATTTTCCCGGTTACCTGTTTGCAAGCCCCATTTCAACTTTAGAAAATGAAGAAATGGTTTTTATACATGGCAAGGGGTATTACAGGATGTTTAAATTTGTTGCCAATTCTGTAACATATGATACTGTGGACGATCCTGTTATTGCCTTTGAAGGCGCCAAACAGTTTGGAAAATTTACCAGGGCGCTTTCCCAATTTAATATCAAGCAACTGCTTACCACCCTTCCTGATTTTCATAACCTCAGCCTGCGTTACCAGCAGTTTCAAATTGCACTGGAAACGGGTAACCAAAAACGCATTAAATCCTGTGGAACTTCAATTGATTTTATTAAAAGCCAGAAAAACATTGTTGATATTTTTAACCAGATTAAACTAAACCCTCATTTTAAAAAAAGGGTTACACACCACGACACCAAAATAAGTAATGTATTATTTGATAAAAACGGTAAAGGGTTGTGTGTTATTGATCTTGATACGGTAATGCCCGGGTACTTTATCAGCGATGTTGGTGATATGATGCGAACTTACCTTTCTCCGGTAAGTGAGGAGGAAGAAGACCTTACTAAGATCACTATCCGGGATGAATACTTCCAGGCCATTGTAGATGGTTATTTAAGTGAAATGAAAAACGAGCTGAGCCCTGAAGAGAAAAACTATTTTGTATACGCCGGCAAATTCATGATCTATATGCAGGCAATACGTTTTTTAACAGACCACATCAACAACGATATTTATTATGGCGCCAACTATGATGGGCATAATTTAATCCGCTGCAATAATCAATTAGAATTACTAAAACAATTACTGGATAAAGAAAAGCACCTCCAGTCTAAAGTAACAGATAGTATTATAAACATACCTGTATAAATAAATTTACGCACTTCTTATTTATGAACAAGATTGACCTTACAGATTCATTAGAAAAAATCCCTGTAAAAATATTTGCCAACTCTAATGACGGCTCTGCTTTTGTAGCAAGGCAGATTGCCAGCCTTATCACTCAAAATGAAAAGGAAGGAAAAAAATGTGTGATTGGCCTGGCTACAGGCTCCTCGCCCAAAACATTGTATGCAGAGCTGGTGCGTATGCATAAGGAGGAAGGGTTGAGTTTTAAAAATGTAATCACTTTCAATCTGGATCAGTATTATCCCATGGATAAAGATGCGTTGCAGAGTTACCACTACTTTATGCGCAAGAATTTATTTGAGCATACTGATATTAACCCGGAAAATTATCATTTGCCAGATGGCATGATTGCAAAAGATAAAGTAAAAGAGCATTGCCTTAACTATGAAAAACAAATTGAAGCTGCTGGCGGCCTCGATCTTCAAATACTCGGCATGGGCATAAACGGCCATATTGGTTTTAATGAACCCGGCAGTGGCATTTACAGCAAAACAAGGTTGGTTACTTTAGACGACAGCACCCGTATTGCCAATGCCTACGAGTTTGGCAATATGAGCGAAGTGCCACGCATGGCCATTACTATGGGCATCAGCACTATATTAAAGTCTAAAAAAATAATTTTAATGGCCTGGGGCCAAACCAAAGCCCCCATGATTCAAAAAGCTGTTGAGCTGGATGATACTGAAGGAATACCTGCATCATTACTGCAAAATCATGATGATTGCACTTTTATTGTTGATGAAGCTGCAGCAAGCGAACTTACAAGATTTAAAAGCCCATGGCTTACCGGCGAATGTGAATGGACACCAAACATGGTGCGCCGTGCAGTTACTAACCTTGCCTTAAAAATTAATAAACCTGTTTTAAGTTTAACCAACGAAGATTATAACGACAATGGTTTAAATGACCTGCTTACTGAAAAGGGCAATGCTTATGAAACCAATCTTGAAGTATATTATATGCTTCGGGATTCTATTACCGGCTGGCCAGGTGGCAAGCAACACGCCAATGGCATTAAACATCCCGAACGCAGTACACCTTTTCCCAAAAAAGTGGTGCTATTCTCTCCGCATCCCGATGATGATATTATTAGTATGGGCGGCACATTTATGCGCCTGCACGATCAGGGGCATGATGTGCATGTAGCTTACCAAACCAGCGGTAATATTGCAGTAACCGATGAATTTGTAACCCGATTTATAGATTTTGCTGTAGGTTTTGAGAACATGTTTGATATTGATGAAACCAAAAGCAAAAAAATACTGGATAATGCCACAGCCTTTTTAAAAACAAAAAAATCAAGTGAAAAAGATACTGCGGAAATTCGTGCCATTAAAGGTTTGATAAGAAGGTGCGAAGCCAAAGCCACCTGTAAATATGTTGGGCTTAAGGATGAACAAATCCATTTTCAGAATTTACCTTTTTATGAAACCGGCACCATTGAAAAAAAACCGATGGGTGAAGCTGATGTGGTGTTAACAATGAATTTATTAAAAGAGATACAACCGCACCAAATTTATTGCGCCGGTGATTTTGCCGATCCGCATGGCACACATAAGGTTTGTTTTGATGTGGTGCTTGAAGCACTCAAACGATTGAAAGATGAAAGTTTAAAATTGAAAGTTGAAGAACGCTGGATTGATGATTGCTGGCTGTGGTTGTATAAAGGTGCATGGCAGGAATGGGATATTACCGAAATAGACATGGCCATACCCATGAGCCCGGACCAGGTGATAAAAAAACGACATGGCATTTTTATTCATCAGTCACAAAAAGACAGTGTACCCTTTCAAGGTAGTGACGACCGTGAATTCTGGCAGCGTGCAGAAGAACGCAATGCCAGCACCGCTTCGCTTTATGCAAGGCTGGGGCTTACGCAATATGCTGCTATGGAGGCTTTCGTGAGATGGATATTCTAAAATAAGTGCAGCAATAAACCAAATTAACAAATCAGGCGTTGCCTTCATTCCGGGCTTATAAACTCTAATGCCAATTTCTTTGAACATTTTTTAAAAACAAGCATATGCAAACACCCAATAACCCAAAGAATGCTATTGTAATCATTGGGATACTATTTTTCATTTTTGGCTTCGTTACATGGCTCAATGGCACACTTATTCCGTTCTTAAAACTGGCCTGCCAGTTAAAAACAGATATTGAGGCTTTCTTTGTAACCTTTGCCTTTTATATGGCATATTTCTTTTTAGCAATACCTTCATCCATCATACTTAAAAAAACAGGCTTTAAGAACGGTATGGCGCTTGGCCTTTTAATCATGGCCGTTGGTTCTTTTATTTTTATCCCGGCATCAAACACAAGAAATTTTGGACTATTCCTTACAGGGCTATTTGTACAAGGTACAGGGCTTGCATTATTGCAAACTGCAAGCAACCCTTACATCAGCATTATTGGGCCAATTGAAAGTGCCGCACAACGCATTAGCATTATGGGTATTTGCAACAAAGTAGCCGGCATGCTGAGCCCGCTCATCTTGGGAGCATTGGTTTTAAAGAATGCTGACAGCCTTAAGAATTCCATAGATACCACTATTAACGCCGTTGAAAAAGAGCAATTGCTGCATGAATTAGCCGGCAGGATATTCACCCCATATATTATCATGGTTATTGTACTGATACTTTTAGCGATAATGATCAGACTATCATCATTACCTGAAATTGAAATGGAAAAAGAAGATACAAATGAAAGAGGGACAGGGAAAACAAGTATTTTTCAGTTTCCACATTTACTGCTTGGTGTGGTATGTATCTTTTTATATGTAGGTGTTGAGGTAATGGCCGGTGATGCAATAGGTGCTTATGGCCGCCAGTTAGGAATGCCATTGGATGAGACAAAATACTTTACCACTTTTACTTTAGCGGCTATGCTGGTGGGTTATGTGATAGGAATATTTACCATCCCCAAATATATCTCACAACAAAAAGCTTTATCTATTTCTGCAATATTGGGAATAGTTTTTAGTATACTGGTTTTTATAAGCTCCGGGTACCTTGCTATCTTCTTTATTGCGCTGCTTGGCTTAGCCAATGCACTAATGTGGCCAGCAATTTTCCCCTTAGCTATTGCCAACCTGGGGAAGTTTACAAAAATTGGCGCAGCCCTGTTAATCATGGGTATCTCAGGCGGTGCATTATTGCCATTACTATACAGTACATTAAAAGATAAAAACATTTTAAATAACCAGGGTTCCTTCCTCGTTTGCATTTTACCGGCCTACATTTATATATGGTTTTATGCAGTAAAAGGTTTTACAGCAGGAAAAACGAATGTTGCGGAACAATAACAGGTGATTTTTATTGAAATGGCGATTGCCTATTTAATTTATAAAAACGCTGCCAGGGATATAAATAAATTCATACTTACTGGCAGGATATTTATTTTTTGAAAGACTATTGTAACTGGTCTTTTGTAAAGCAATTTTATAAATAAAAGCTTGAGCGAAAAATAAAAAAGATGCTGCCTGTACGTTTCTTAAAACAGTATGCTGCTATTATAAAAATACTTTTATACCCTGATGTTTATTGTTGTTTGATTGCAGTTTCAAAAAAACTGCCATTGCTTCACCTGTGTATCTTGATGTTCCTTTTTTACGATCTCATCAAATTGTTTCAGCATTTCGGCATGCTGTGAGGCCACATCAGTTGTTTCGCCACGATCTGTTTTCAAATTATACAATTCCCATGGTGCATTGGGATTCTTTTTTAAATTTGATTTCACGGCTTTCCAGTCACCCATACGAATAGCAATCTGTCCGCTTTTTTCGGGAAATTCAAAATAGAGATACTTGTGTTTCACCTGTTTGCTTTTATTATCCAGCAATTCAGGCAAAAAAGAAATGCCATCAGTATTACTAATCTTCTGCTTTGTCAATTCAGCCACTGTTGCAAAAAAATCAAATTGCGCCGAAATAAGATCACTGGTTGATCCAGGCTTTATTTTCCCGGGCCATCTTACAATAAATGGCTCACGGATGCCTCCTTCATAGAGATCTTGTTTGCGTCCACGCAATCCCCCCGTCAAATTAAAATATTCAGCCTTTACACCACCAACATTAAATGTTGTTCCATTATCACTGCTGAACATAATAATTGTATTATCATCCAGTCCAAGTTCTTTTATTTTTTTTAAAATAATACCAACCTGGTCATCCAGAAAAGTAATCATTGCTGCATAAGTACTCAGCGGATATTTTGTGGCTGCATAACCATTCTGACCATAATAAGGCCTTTCATCAAACTGACCAATGTATTTTTTTATGTAGTCATCCGGTGCCTGCAATGATACATGAGGAAGAGTGTAAGGCAGGTATAAAAAGAAAGGACGCTTCTTTGAACGATCAATAAAAGCCAATGCTTTCTCCGTCATTTTTTCCGGTGCATAATCTTTGCCTTTAAAGTAATCAAAATCTGCATCTACTGCTTTTGTTGAATCTATTTTTTTATGAACGTTGATCCATGGCTGATTCAATGTATCCCATTTGCCATTTTCCCAGATATGTGATGGATAAAAATTATGCGCCTGCTTTTGGTCGAGGATGCTGTAATAATAATCAAAGCCATGCTTTGAGGGATCGCCTTCTGTATTGTTCATGCCCAACCCCCATTTACCAATCAGTGCTGTTGTGTATCCTTGTTGCTTTAAAAAATCAGCCACCGTAAACTGATCTTTTGCCAAAGGCATTTGCCCCCGCTCTGCTGTATCTGCAAAACCACCCAATTCAAAATTACCACGGATATAAGAATGGCCACCATGTTTACCCGTCATTAGCATACATCGTGCCGGTGCACAAACAGGCGTACCGGTATAATGTTGTGTAAACCGCATGCCTTCCTGTGCCATGCGATCCAGGTTAGGTGTCTTTATTTTTTGCTGTCCATAACAACCCAACTCACCATAACCCATATCATCGGCATAGATGTAAATAATATTGGGAAGCTGATGAGCAATCGTTTTCCCTTTCTGCTGCTGTGCATTCGCTCCTATTGTAAAAACTGCAATGAGCATCATCAAGCCCATTTGCCCTAACATCAATTTTTTTTGCATCACAGTTTGTTTTTTATTAAAAATTTAATAATTGAATTTAGCCTGACCCTTTTATTGTTCATGTGCCCGCCTATTCGTAAAATATTTTCTATAAACCGAGTTGTTGAATCAGCTTTTCATACTCGGGGTTATTTGTATTTAATTGTTTCAACTTCACTGCAGCCTGTTTTGCCTTTTCAGTCTGCTTGCTTTGTACATACAGCCAGCACAAAGCATAATTCAATTCAGCATCGCCGGGTGAAAGATCAACGGCTTTCTGCATTTGAATAACAGCTTCATTTATTTTTCCTTTTTGCTGCAGCAGTAATCCATAGTTATAATACACCCTGGGGTTCTGCGAATGAAGTACGACTGCTTTTTCCAGGCTTTCTTCTGCGCCTGCTTTATCATTCATTTCATTGTACAGCAAAGCAAGATTATAATAAATGCGATCGTTCCCGGGATCAATCTTCAATGCTTCCTGCAAAACTTTCAAAGCCTCATTATTCTTACCGCTTAAATTAAAAACTACTGACAGGTTCAAACGAGCCTCATTCATGGCAGTGTCTTTCTTCAGGACCCGTACATAATACTGTTGAGCGTTGAGATAGTCATTTTGTTTTAAATAATAGTCACCTGCCATTAAGCTGCCCGAAGCAAAATCTGTTTGGTACAAGACATAATTCTGCAGTTCATTTTTAGCAGCTGCAAAACTGTTTTGATAAGCGGAAGGAATTTGTGCGGCCGGCAGTGTAATCATTAAATTTGCAGCAGCAATTCTAACTGCTCTTACTTTATCACTCAGCAAAGGCAATACACTATTTATCCATACATCAGGAGGGAAATTGGAAAGGCTTCTTAAAGACCTGTACCGCACTTGTGCAGCAGTCTGCTGTAAACCTGTCAACAGAATTTGTAAACTGCTTTGTGTTGTAATATTTTTTAGATAATACAATGCTGTGGCTTTAATGATGGCCGGGGTTGCTGTATCATTCATTAAGCGGAGCACATGGCCTTCTGTTGCCGCATTTTCTTTGCTGGCAGGAATTAAATCTTCTGAAAAATGATAAGCCCGTTTTAAACCATACCATTTCTTCACTGCATCAGCAGCCCATGATGCCGGTTTATCTGAATGGCATTTATTACAGGCATTGGGAGTACCATATAGTACTGAAAGATCAGGACGGGGCACACGCAAAGCATGATCATGCCGCAGATCATTACCCATATAAACCGTACCCGGCATGTGACAGCTTTTGCACAAACTTGCTTCTGTATTTACCGCATGAAATGTATGAGAGAAATCATCATACTTTTTTGCATGGCATTGCAAACAAAGTTGGTTACCGGTAAATACATTTTTTTCTGAGTGAGCATTATGACAGTTAGAACATTTTACACCTTGACGGTACATTTTGCTTTGTAAAAAAGAAGCATAAGTATAATCTTCGTCACGCATTTGCCCGTCGGCATAATAAAAATCTGTGGAAGGAATTTCAGGAATATAATTATCCAGCAGTTCGTCGCTGTGAATAAAGTTATTTGAAATTTCCCCTGCACGCATGTGACAGGGGGCGCAGGTATTTATTTGTGTTATTTGATCAGCATTACGTGTAAGCAATAAAAAAGAACCGGCAGTCTTTTCTCCGTCTTTATATTCCGAGCTGTTGATATACTCAATATGCTTTTTACCGGGGCCATGGCAACTTTCGCAACTTACTGTAAGCACACTGTGCGTTGTATGATAACTATCAGCAGCAAAATCGTAATTTTTTTGAAGATTAGTGCTGTGGCAGCGGGCACACATTGTGTTCCAGTTTTGTGCACTGCCCGTCCAGTGCAGCCAGTCGTGCGAAGGAATTTTTTGCCCGGCATATTGATGAAACCATTTTTTGTTCTTGCTATCCCAGCTTTGCCTTGTTACCTGCATTTTTCCATTGGGAAATTCAACCAGGTATTGCTGCAAAGGATAATAACCAAATGTATATTTTACCTGGTAATCATGATTGGCTCCATCTTCGCCCTGCGTATTGATGAAATACTTTCCATCTTTTTTAAAGAACCTGCTGGTAATTCCATCAGCAGTAAAGGTTTGGTTATTAAAACCTGCAGGCATGGTGGAATCATTTGCCGGCTGTATTGCTTTAAAATGGTCGGACGACAGCCAGTGGTTGTATTCAGTTTTGTGGCAGGACTGACATGCATTATCTTTTTTCCTTGCTTACTGATGTGCATTGCTGCACAAGTAAACTTCCTGCAATTACAAAAAATGAAATGCATACAAGGGTTATGTTTTTCTTTCGCTTCATCAGCATACCAGTTTATTTTTCATCGCATTTTTTATTTGTATTTGCAGCTATAAGTTTTGTAAATTATAACTTAACCGCAATATTTGCGCTATCATAAAATTCCTGATTCTTTGCCAGTTTATGAAAACAAATCTTCTTAATTTAATAAGACTGATAATTGGAAGCTATAATTAAACTATGTGGCTATTGGCATGCAAATACTATAAATACAGTAATCAAAAAAAGATATAAGTATTTGTCGCATGTTTTATTAGTATCAATTTCAAAAAAAAACCAATATGCATCATTCATCTGGCATTGGCACAGGCTTTCCGGTACTCTTTAACAAAGGCATCGGCGATTGCCATTTTCGCAATTGTTGTGCAAGCAAAAAACACAGCTCTTTTACTTTTGCAGGATTTTGCGGTGCCAGGTCATGCAACTCTCTTAAATCATTTTTCAGGTTATATAATTCTTTACTTCCATTGCGCATATTGTAAATAAGCTTCCAATCTCCCTTACGAATGGCCGACCTGTAATTAATACCGGGGCCATCACCCGGTATCCATTTGTTGGGAAAATGCCAGGTAAATATTCTTTCTTCCGTTTCTGATAAAGGATTTTTTAAAAGCGGTACAAAACTTTTTCCATCCACCTGTTGTATTGTTTTATAATTTTTAATACCAGCCATTTCTAAAATGCTTGGAAAAAAGTCTTCAATAATCACAGAGTTGTTACATACCGATTCCGGCTTAACCATTGCATTCCATTTTACAATCATCGGTTCATGAATACCACCTTCATAAACAGAACCCTTCCCTGCCTTTAACGGAAAGTTTTGCGTATTGGGCTTTCCTCCTCTTGGTGGGGCTTGCGCTAATCCGCCATTATCACTCATAAAAATGATGATGGTATTTTTATCAACGTTGTTTTGCTTCAGAAAATCCATGATATCACCCAGGCTTTTATCCATGCCTTCCACAAGCGATGCATATTTTGCTTCAGCACTATCCATGCCTGCATCAATATATTTTTGGAAGAAACGTTTATCGGCATATAAAGGAAGATGCACCGCATAATGCGCCATGTACAAATAAAAGGGCTGCTTATTTTTTATTGGTCCGCTCATTGCTTTTTTAGCTTCAAGCGTTAATGCTTCGGTTAAAAATGTGTTTGTTCCATAATACTCCTGCAAATCGGGCACTGCATTCGTACTTGTTTTGCCGGGCATGTTTCCATAATTTTCTTCGCCCAAATAACTCTGCGGATGACCAATAGAATTTCCGGAAATATTTACCATGAAACCCATGTTGTAGGGGTTGGCGCCGGGTGTGCCTGCAGGTCCCCAATGTGCTTTGCCCACATGAATAGTAAAATAACCGTTTTCTTTCAGTAACTGTGGTAGCGGAGTTGCATACGCTGTGTTTGCAATACCAGCCACAGGCGACATACCCTGGTAATTCCAGTTGGCAGGTAAAAACTGTTCGTCCGCATTATCGGTGTTGGTATTTTTTATGGGTGATGTCCAGTTGGTAATTCCATGATGTGCTGCATTCATACCTGTAAGCAGGCTTACACGTGTGGGTGTACAAACGGGAGTTGCGTATGCGTTGGTAAATTTCATTCCTTCTTTTGCCAGCCGTTCCATGCCCGGCGTATGAAATTGTTTATTCAATGGATATATGCTGTCACCAAAAGGCACGGAAGTATCCATCCATCCCATATCATCCACCAAAAAAACAATGATATTGGGCCGTTGCTTTTTATTCTGTAATTTTTGTTGTGCAGCCGCAAACAAAGAACTACAGAGTAAGGTAATTATCAGAATATTTTTTTTCATTTGAATGTAATTACCTGTCATGCATAATTCGTTTGAAAAGGTTAGACAAGTTCTTAAAAGAATATTCAATCGAAATAAATGCAACGATTTTTATTTGAACATTATATCAAAAATTCACTGTGTTCAAATGCTTATCAACTAAAATGCCATCAATTGGTTTTAAATCAAAATTTACTTTTCGCTTTGCTTTCAATTTTATAATAAACAATTCCATCGTTCCCTGTAATGTTTTTGCATCACCCACATTTACAAACGTTGGATAAAGCGCTTTTGTTCCGTTGGTGTGCAAACGATCATTGGTCATATTTTCCATTGATGCGGTATTGATTGAAGTGATACCTGCAAATTCAAAATCCTGCGCATTATAAGGCAATGCAAAACTCAAAGCATTTACTGACCGCAAATCAATTCCTTTTACATGTATTACTGCGATTTCATCTTTGTCATACATTTTTTTATCTGTACTTATTTCCAGCCTGCCGGTTAAGCTGTCTTTTTCATCTGTATTCACACCGCCATCAAGGCGTGTGGCCGCATTGGAAATATCATAAGCATCAATCAAATCATTTTTATTTACATCGCCTTTGCTGACATAGCCTTCAAAATCGCTGTCGCCTTTTCGCAAACCGGTGTAATTTATATAAGAAGTAAGATCGTTGTTATCGATTCGGTGATCATTATTAATATCGCCGGGAATATAACTTTCCGAACCGGGCACTTTAAATACATACAACTCCCTTCCCGATCCAAACCCATTCACAGCATCTGACACAGCAATTTTAATATAACGTACTGACGGATGATTGCGGAAAACATATTCTTTTACATCACCGTTTTTTGCCCAATCAAAAGAATCAGCTTCAGTCCAATGCATTTTATCTGTGCTGTAAAAAATCTTTCCTTTCAATAAAATACCATTGCCCCTGCTGCGTGGCAGGTATTGAATTTTATCCAGTTGATTTACGGACTGCAAATCCATCACAATGTCAAAAGGAATAGCTTTTGCATCCCACTTTGTATGCCACATACTGTTTTCATCAAAATCAAATAAGCTGGAAAGCTCGGAACCTTCTTCAGACGGGCTGGAGGATTCGGCCACAATTTCTTTAATGGCAAATTGCAGTGGATTAGGTTTTGTACGTGCTGAAAAATTTGTCCATGCAGAATGGCCGGTTTTATTTACTGAATGAAGTTTAAATGCATAATTAGTTTCCGGTATTAAATCGCTAAACAAAATGCTTGTGTCTGTAATATGCGAATAAAGCTGACCGGCAAATTCAATTTCATAATAATCTGCATTGGGCATTTTTCCCCATGCCGGTGTTAACGAATAAGCCTGGGCATTAGCTTCGGAAACATGCACATTTATTGGTGCATTTACTGTGCCTGCTGATTTCAAGAAATGATTTGCTGGTGCAAAACGAAATCCATTTACAGTTAACACCACAGCATTGGATGTAATATCTGTTGCTGCAATTTTTACAAACAACTGCGGATTTTTTTTGATAACAGTTTTTTCAAACTCACTTCCCTTTGTTGCAAATTGGTTTAAATCAGGCGCAGCATCGTAGAAATAAACATTAGTGCTGTTTAAAAATTTTTCTTTTGATGTTGCTTTTATTAACCGCACAATTTTATTTCCAACAGTTACATTAACTGATACTGGTTGTTGTGTTACATTAATCCGGAATTCAGTTATTTTATTTTTTTCAAACCCATCATAATTTCCTTTTGCCGGATGAATGGTAATAATTGCCGCATTGTTTTTCACTGATGATTCTATCAACGTTGCAGTTCCTTTTCCTTCTTTGTATGCCTGCGTAAATCCATCATCATCATATTCAGTAAAAGAAGATTTGCCTGCAGGATATATTTCATAAATGCGCAAACCCTTATCAATTTCTGAAACATTATTATTAGGGTTCGCCATTGGAATGATTGCACCATTTTTCACAAACAAAGGAAGTTTCCAAACCGGTGCTTCAAAATTATTGATGATGCATCCTCCTTCATAAATAGCACCTGAAAAATAATCAATCCATTTCCCTTTTGGCAAATAAATACCATCCCTGGTATCGTTACCATTGTTACCTGGTTTTGTTGCTTTATAAATTGGAGCCACTAAAAATGAAGGCCCGTACATGTATTGATATTGCGTTGACTTACCCAATGTATATTGGTTTGCATCATCTAAAAACATGGCACGTATCATGGGTAATCCGCTTACAGATTCTTTGGCAATGCTGTAAGTATAAGGAGTTAACTGCGATTTTAATTTCAGGTAAGTGCGGTTGATAGAAGTTGCCGGCTCTCCTAATGCATAAGGATATTTTTCATTGCTGCCCCATCCATCCATATTCAGTTGCATAGGCGTAAAAGTTTTCCATTGAAAATCTCTTATGTTCACAGCAGCATTTTTTCCGCCGAAAATTCCATCCATATCCGAAGTAATGTTTGGCTGGCCCGATAATCCTGAACCGATATAAGTTGGAATGTGAAAGCGGATATATTCCCACACGCCACCTGTTTGGTCTCCACTCCACACACCTGCATAACGTTGTGTTCCGGCCCAACCATCCAGTGAAATTATAAATGGCCGGGCATTGTTTCCATCCTGCTGCATAATGTTCGCCACATCAGCAACACCATTCAATCCAAAAGAATAACCTTGCCCAACCCACGCAACATCTGTTTTTAAAACCCTCACTCCTGCTACACCCACTTCTTTCACAATATCTCTTTGCAACAATGCAGGAATATTGCTTACCGGGTGTAAATTCGATTGCGTCCACAAACCAATTTGCACTCCCTGCTGCCTTGCATAATCGCCAAAAGATTTCAGGTTAAGAATATTACTGTCTAAAGTGCTTGTTTGCCCATAGCCTGCGCCGTAACCATCGTTTGGCAAAATCCAGCCGAGAGGTAAATCATGTTTTTTGTATCGGTCAATTACTGCCCTTGCAGAAAACTGGTAATTATTTTTTTCACCGTTGAGTGATTCTTTTATTCCTCCGTTTTCTTTCTGGCTTTCCCGGTAACGCTTGTCATCTTCAAACAAAATTCCGGTTGAATCCTGTTTCCAGTAGTCACGGTTGTAAGCGTTTAGATGGCCTTCATAAAATCCAAATTTTGGCAGCAATACAGGATGGCCTGTTAGCTGATAAAAATCATTCAGCAGCGCAACAGCTTTTTCATCCACCATAAAAAATACATCCAGGTAATTTGTTTCATGCGAAAGGGAAACAACGTTTTTTTCTTTTGCACCAAAATCATATTTGCCTTTTTTAAAACTGTACCACATAAATCCATAACCATTGGTGCTCCAGTAAAATGGTGTGGGAGAAGCTACACCGCCATCGGTCCAGCTATTTTGATTTTCGATAGCAATAATTTTTCCTTTGTGAGAGAACCTTCCGTTTTGCACACCACCACCATAAAAATATTCCTGCGGATTTTCTTTAAGCTTCAGCATTGTTTGTTTGCTGTCAAACCTAACCGGCTCTGTTGATTGCGCAATAAGTTTATTGTTTTTGTTGAAAATTTTTAAGCAGGTTGTAGCCTTGTCCAGTTCAATGTTTATTTTATTTGTTGAGATGATGATTTTATTGCCATTATCATTTAGCTGCAATATTGAAACCGGGTTCCGGGGATTGTCAACTAAAATTTTTGCTGGCGGCTGTGCTTCGGGGTCATGAAATGTGCTGCCCGTTTTATCATATAACCACCGGAAAATATTATCTCCATAAAAATCAAGCAACATTTTTTGCTGATTGGAAAGCCTTATTTCAACTGTAGTTGTATTCAGCTTTTCTGCACTTATAATTCTTACTGTATCAATTTGTGTTTTTGATGCTGTATTATCGGGTTTTTGTGCTGTTGCATCAAAAGCTGTAAACATTGCAATCTGCAAAAATAAAATCGCCGTAAACTTTTTTTTCTTAATCATTATCAAACAAAATTTAAAAAACAATACATAAGCAGTAATTATCTAAACTATCAAACACTTCATCGGGTATTTTTTTCAATACTCACTCATTTATTCCTGATGCCTTGCAGCAAAGCTTCCAGTTCTTTCACTTTATCCGGGTACTTTTCGGCAAGGTTATTTTTTTCTCCAATATCCTCGGCCAGGTTATATAGCTCAGCAGTTTGTCTATCAAATGCAGGAATATATTTCCAGTTATCTTTTACAATGGCCAGGTTGTTGAAGCCTTCTTCCACCAATACAGATCGTCCGGTGTTTGTTTTTCCGGTTAATGCATTCCAATAGTTTTGGCTGTCGAATGCTTCTTCTTTTTTAATTGGCAGATTGAAAAATGCAGCAAATGAAGAAAGCAAATCCATTTGGCAAACCATTGCAGCGGAAGTGCCGGGCTTTATAGTTCCGGGCCAGCTTACAATAAACGGCACCCTTGTTCCACCTTCGTAGGCAGTGGTTTTCCAGCCACGGTAAGGCCCTGCCGGTTTATGGTCTCCATTTTTTTCAACAGCTTCATCTGCATAGCCGTCATCAAGCACGGGACCGTTATCACTGCTGAAAATAATGATGGTATTTTTTTCAATACCGGCTTCTTTCAATTGTTTAAGAATTTCACCAACAGCCCAATCAAGCTCCAATATTGCATCGCCTCTTAAACCTAAATTGCTTTTGCCTTTAAACATAGTTGAAGGCATACGGGGCACATGCGGTTCGGTAAGTGCATAATAAAGAAAGAATGGATTTTTTTTATTGGCTTCAATATAATCCTTTGCTTTTTGTAAAAAAGTTAATGGCAGTTCTTCATCAGTCCACCTGGCTAACTTTCCGCCGCTCATAAAACCAATGCGGCCTATGCCATTTACAATGGTATTGTTATGCCCAACTGATGCCTTCATTTTTAATAATTCAGGATTTTCTTTACCGGTAGGATCATTGCCAACTTTTTGCCTGTAATTAACAGTAATGGGATCCGCAGTATCCAAACCGATTATGTGATGATTTTCGAGGAACACTGTTGGCACCCTGTCGGCAGTTGCAGGAAAAATAAATGAGTAATCAAATCCAACTTCATTGGGGCCGGGCTTTATTTCTCCATTCCAGTTCTTTGCCACTTCATTGCCTAAACCCAAATGCCACTTACCAACTATACCGGTTGTGTATCCTTTTTGTTTAAATACTTTTGGCAGGGTTATTTTTTCTGAAGGTATAACCAAAGCTGCATCGCCGGGCAAAATATTATGCCCCTTCTCTCTCCAGGGATATATACCTGTCATTAGTGCAAAGCGTGATGGTGTGCATGTAGCAGACGTGCAATGCCCATTGGTAAAACGAATGCCCTGCTTTGCAAGCTTATCAATATTAGGTGTGTTGATTTTTGTTGCTCCATTGCAGCTTACATCACCAAAACCTAAATCATCAGCAAGAATAAAAATTACGTTTGGCTTTTGCTGGGCATAAGCTGCAAATGCAAATAATAAAAAACTGATTGTTGTTATTAGTTTCATGTGAATATTTTTTATTGTTTTTGGCCACATAGAATGCTCTATAAAATTTTCATATCATAAGCCTTACCTGCAAATTTTTAAATCCATTGTAGTTTTTTCCTGTTTGTATTTATAACCTGTTCTCTTTGCGCAATAGTCCATTTATCATCTGTGCCAACCCTGAATACTTTGGTGGTAACATTCCATCTGCTATATGGATCAACAGTAATTGTTTGCAGGTTATTAAAAGTTGTGTACTTAAGACGGGCATCCCTGTTGGCGCCAGCATCCAGTGGATTGCAAAAATGATAACCTGAAGTAATTGCCGGGCCTACATGCAGCAATATGCCATTGATAAGAAAGTCCTGCTGGTATTGTGTGGCAAAAATGATTTCCTTACTGGTTTCGTTTGTACCATTGAAAAGGCTTTTGTAATTGGCATCAATAGCATTATCATTAAAATCTATAATTTGCTGCTTACAAGTAGTTGCTGCTTCCGCAATTTTTTTCATTTCTAAAGATAAATAACCTTACAATGGCTTTTTTATGCAAACGTGTGCGCAAAATCAGCCATTATTTTAATACCTATTTTAACGATTATCATTGCACAGATCATTACCTGTGGACAAGCAGGCACAAGCAGAGAAGGGGATTTAATTTGTATTTATTCAAGTTCATAACGATTTCAGCAGGCAGCAAAAAAATTATTCAATTACCCACCAAGTGTAAGAATTGGGCAATAGTGTCACTTTTAAGTCTGCTTCATAATCACGGTTCAAGGTATATAGTTTAGATTGCCCTTCTTTTTCCCGAATACTGGCGGTGGTTTTTAAACCAGTATAATACAATGGCAGTTTTATGGTTCTTATTATTTTTTCGTTAGTTGGGTTAAATAATAACAGCAAGCCTTTATACTTCAATTTCGGATTTACATGCAGTAAGCCATCCCAGTCTCTTCCATCTGCTCTTCGCAAATGAATAATATCAGAGTTGAGTATATCCCGGTATTTTTTATACCAACTGATAACTTCTATCACGGTTTGTTTTGTTGCTTCAGTGTCATATAATCTTGGGCCACGGTAGCAGGCCTGCACACCTGCGCCGTAATATTGCATCATCAGTTGTTCATAATCTTTTAAATGCTCACTCAATGGTTCCAGTACCGCTTCCGAACCACCACCCTGGTATTTTGTAAGAGGAACAAAACCCCAACTCATGGAAGCTGTTTTTTCCCAGGTGCCATCAAAAATATTCTGCCGGTTTAAAATCTTTTGCTGTTCTCTTGGTAAAGAAAAATTCACTTCTCTATAACCAATACCTATCTTATTCGTTCCATCAAGAAAATACCAATCCGGTGCATTGATGTAAACTCCTTTTTCATTTAGCCAGTGATACAATTCTTTTTGAATTTCCATTTGCCGCCATTGCGAATCATCTAATCCTATATGCCCGGGATGTGTTGTTGATGCACACACATCTCCTGGATAAGGGCCATCATTTTCCCAAATATTAAATCCTGTTTGTGTAAAGAAATATTTTATTTTATCCCGATAGGCTAACCCCCATTTACTGCCAAAACAGGGCGCATTGCCAAAGAATGCGCCACCGGGTTTGCCGGTTTTAGGATTGATTACATCATCTTCATCACTTATTCTTCTTGAACTGAATAATGAATAACCGCCGATCATAATTCCTTTGCTGTGTGCATAATGCGCTAACTGTTTCCATCGCTGAATATTTTTTGCAGAAGAATCTTCCATATTCAGGTGACTGCCGAAACTTAAGATTAAAGCTTCATAGCCGGTAGCAGCGCATTGGTCAATCGCATTTTTTACTTCTTCATCATTCTTGCTCACCAAATGCATGAAGATTGGGTTCATGGTTGTCCAGGGTGCAATAGTGTTGTACATTCTGCGTATAGCCAATCCTCTTCTTTCCCGGTCATAACTATCCATCAATAGTTCATAGGTACGAATAGAATTAAAATTTTCTCCCGGTTTTAATTCTATACCCGGCGCTTTACCGGGATATACTTCCAATAAACAGGGCGTCTGGTAATTGTAATTAACCTGTGATGTATAAGAACTATCGGTTTTCCAATGCGTAGTTTGATCACTGATACTATACCGCATTGCATTATTAAAAGCATAATTCGTTTCAATATAAATACCCTGTTGTGTTTTCATTTGTTCTGGCTTACCCACTACTGCGCTCTCTTCTTCTACTGTGGCCAGTATTTCATTTACCACTCTATCGAGTTTATAAGTGACACTTCCTTTATTTTCTATTTCTATCCATTTGCAAATAAGAGGTATGCCATCATAAAGTTCGTAAACAACCTTCATCTTAATTCCCTGTAATGAATTTTGTGTAGGGGAATAAAAAAATGAAAGTCTTTTGCCGGCGGGTTGTTGTTTATTCATTGCCCACCAGTTGCCGGCAGACCAATTAATAAAAGGCTGAACATCCCCTGTTTCATATTTCTCAAACTGAAAATCATTTTCATTTGCTATAAATCTGTCAACCCATTCCGGCAACAGGTAAGCTTTTTCTTTTTGGCCATACAATCCTCCAACGTTATAAGCTTTTCCATTTATAATTAGCCTTGCTTCTGGTGAAACAGCACGAAGCAATTGTTGCCCATTGAGCATATTCTTAAAATCAACACAAGCAATATTGGGTGATAACCGGAAGCTTCGTTTTACCAAACCATTATACAGAATGATATCTTTTCCATTAGCTGACTGGTATATTGCAGCTTTTTGTTTAATGGGGGTGATCATCCAATCAGCATCATACTGATTTTCAAAAGCAGGTTCCCATGCAGGTAATTTATTACCGTTTTGTGCATGAGCTATAAAGTGATTCAGAAAAAATGTAAAAAAAATAAAGACAATAATTTTTTTACCCATGTATTGAAGTTTTTTAATACGCCATATTTCGTCTGTAAAAATCCTGGCGGCTTACCTGTCCGGCTGTAGCCCCGCAAATTCACAGCAGCTTCCGTACAAATCTTATCTTCTGTTTTAAATCCATAAAACCGCACCGGTCAATTCCCATTTTTAGAATTTACAAGTGATATGTATTTTTTTGTGAAATACAATTCACCTTAATTAAATCCACCCTGGCCACGGTAAAGTTTTAAAGGTTTATCAAGTTTTACTTTTACAACAGTAATATATTTATCCAATGCATTCTGCGGTACATCGATGTACACCAAACCAGGCACATGGCTCCAGGAAATTTTCCCTACAATTTTATGTGTAAGTTTTGTGTTACTGCCCAGCACAGTAATATCCTGAATTTTATTATCCAGTCCTTTAATCATGATGTTGCCGCCTGAACTTCCGTGCAGGAATAAATACAATGTGGTTGAATCTTTTGATAAAGTGGTGGGACCGTAAAAATGTCCCTGCGGAATTCCTCCAACAGTATTAAAAATTGCTTCGCCATTACGTTTGTTCCATGCACCCAATTCTTTCAGCACATTCACCTGTTCAGCAGGAATGGTTCCATCTTCCATTGGCCCCATATCAAGCAACAGGTTTCCCCCGTTTGAAACAGCATCTGCAAAAATGCTGATTACTTCATACGGGGTTTTCCAGTTGTTATCATGATGATAGCCCCAGTTATCATTTGTGGTCATGCACAACTCCCACCAGTTGAATTTTGGCCTTGATACAGGGAAATTTTGTTCAGGCGTATCGTAATCGCCATAACCCTGCAATCTTCCGTTGATGATTGCCTTTGGGTTGACTGATAAAATCTGGCTTCTTACTTTTTGTGATTCCCATTCTTCCGCACTGTGTTCCCAATCACCATCAAACCACCAGAGATCGGGTTTAAACATGGCATTAATTTCCCTTATCTGTCCCTGGAAAAATGCACGGTAACGGTTCCAGCGGTCGTAATCATTTTCAACTTTATAACGGCTGCTGTCTTTTAAAAAGCCGGGGTAATCAGGATGGCTCCAGTCAAGCAATGAAAAATAAGCTCCGCATTTGATGTTGCGTTTACGCAGTTCATCAAAGAAAGGTTTGATCATGTCCTTTTTTACAGGTGTTGCCTGTACAATACTCAGTTTGTTCATCTTTGTATCATACATTGAAACACCATCATGATGTTTGGTGGTGATGACAGAATATCTTGCACCACTTTCCTGTATCAAATCTGCCCATGCCGCCGGATTATAATTCTTCAAAGTAAATCCTTTGAGCTGTTTCATATAATCAGCATAGCTGATTTTCTTATTATGAAAACTCCATGATTCATCAACACCATCCACTGCATAAATTCCTGTATGAATAAAAATGCCGAGCTTGGCATCAGCAAACCACTGCATTTTATCTTTAATGGAAGCGGCATCTGTTTTTTGCTGGGCATTTGTTTGCAATGATGCAAGAAGAGCAAAAGCAATCAATAAATTTTTCATGTGCCAATTTATTTATTCATACTGTGTTCAGATGTAATAACTGCAGGCTCCTTTTTAAAGAAGTCAAACACCACAATCTCATTGTTTCCCTTCTTTAACCATGATGCAGGACAATACAACCGTTTCTGCGGACCAATATACCAGAAGCGGCCAAGGTTATGGCCATTTACAAACACAACTCCTTTTGTATAATTGCTTACATCAAAATAAGTATCGCCTGTTTCATTCAATGTAAAATTCCCTTTATAGAAATTGCAAAGTTTATCAGCAGTGGCTGCAGCTGTTCCGGGTTTAACTTTGCTCATGAATGTTTCATCCATCGGTAACAAAGTTGTTTGCCAGTTCATCAAAGTCATGCCGTTTAATGTAACACGGTCAGTGATGCCTTTGCGGTCAATCATAAACTGTGCAAAGTTGATATGCCCCATTCCTTCCACCACAATTTCAAGAACAGGATTTGCAACAGTTGATTTTGGCAAATTAACTTCCCATTTGCCGCCGTCACGATAAACAGTATCAATAAACTCCCCGTTCAAATACACAAGCGCATAATCATGCGGCTCCCATATTTTCAGCTTACCGCTTTTATGACCAATCAATGTTGTTTTATATACAGCCATTCCCTGGTTCTGACCAAAATTTTCAAATGGTTGTGGCTGTGGGGTTTTAATGCTTGCTAAATTATAATCCCAGATGGAGTGTGTGCGTTTCATTTCAATTGCAGGAATTTCAATGGTCTTAACAGCAGCAGGAATTTCAGGAATTTTGTAATCAACATATTGCTGAATCAAACGCTTCAGCATAAAATATTTTGCAGTTGCATTACCCTGCTCATCAACAGGCGAATCATAGTCATAGCTTGTAATATCGGGCTGGTATTGAGTGGGCGAAAAAGCGTTTGCTCCTGCTGTATATCCGAAGTTGGTTCCGCCATGAACGACATAAAGGTTAAATGATTTTTTATTTTTCAGCAGGTACTCCATTTCTTTTTTCAACTCATTGGTATCCGGTCTTGCAAATTTTTCGCCCCAATGTGTTAACCAGCCGGGATATGTTTCTGAACTGAACGAAGGGACATTAGGATTTCTTTTTGTTGCCTGGTTAAAATCACCATCGCTGCCGCCACTGTCCAAACCAATAGCAGCGCCATCAATATTGCCAGCCTCCAGCATATAAGGTGTTGCACCATCAGCAGTATAAAACGGAACATTAATTCCACCCTTCAGCCACAATTTGCGTAACACTTCTAAGTATTCTTTATCATTTGCATAACTGCCGTATTCATTTTCCACCTGCACCATTACAATCGGTCCGCCCTTTGTACATTGCAACGGAGCAACTTCTTTTGCTAATGCATTGATGAAACGTGTAACTGCATTCATATAACGGCTGTCCATACAGCGTACTTTGATATCAGGAATTTTCAGCAATGAAGTTGGCAATCCGCCGAAATCCCATTCAGCACATACATACGGACCGGGACGCAGCATCACCCACATACCTTCTTCCTTACACATCCGTACAAACTCAGCAATATTCCTGTTACCGGTTTTAAAATCAAACACACCATCTTTTATTTCATGATAATTCCAGAAAATGTATGCAGCAATGGTATTGCATCCCATTGCCTTTGCCATTTGTATGCGGTGCCGCCAGTATTCGTGCGGAATACGTGCAGGATGCATTTCCCCACCAATAATCTGGAATGGTTTCCCATCAAGCAAAAATTCTGTTTTACTCAATGAAAACTGGTGTTTTACCTGTGCATTTGCCTGCAAAAGAGCAAAACATAAAACGCCTGCAATAAATATTTTTTGTACCCGGCTTTTTGTTCGCTGATTAAGCATCGTTGCGTCGCACTCTTGTACATTTTGTTCTTTCTTCATCACTTCTTGTTATTAATTTATATGGTAAAAAATTGTTTCAGCTTTATCAACCACCTCGGGTGTTCTCAATTCATCTTTTATTCTTTATCCGTCCGATGAGGACGCATGACGTGGCGGACTATTCACCATTCTCTATCGACCACTCACCATATCATACAGCGCCTCTATCTTAATCGCTGGTATCGTCTGAAGTAACCGAATCGTTTTTTATAAATCACCTTTTATTCAGCATAAAAATAAAGCCCCATCTCTGATAGCATTGGTTCAAGCCTGGAAGATAAAATCTGCAACCTTACACGGTCAGTTGAAACTTTTTCAAACTGAAGCAACCGCTTATATCCAACTGTTGTTCCTTCAGTTGCTTTTTTCCATTCCACACCTGTCCAGTATTCAAGAATAAATTTTTCAATGCGCTGGCCTTTGCGAATATTTTCCTGCAATGCAAGCACATTAAATGTTTGCTTGCAGTTGAGTTTTATTTCAACTGTATTCTGCTTCAACCCAATTGTTGTAGCATCATTTCCATCAATTAAAAGCTTCAACTGTTTGCTGCCACTAATTGTTCCACCTTTCAGCAAATTATTTTTAAAGATGTTTGTACGAACAGCATTCCATTCCAGTAAATGCTTCACATCATTCTCCTGCAGCAAACCTCTTTTATCGGGAGGAATATTTAACAGCAGCACACCATTGCGGCCAACAGAATGAAAATAAATTTCTGTGAGTTGTTTTGCTGACTTCACTTTTCCATCTTCTGCTTCATGATAAAACCAACCCGGCCTGATAGACACATCAGTTTCTGCAGGATACCACACCAACCCTTTTGCATGAATGATTTTATCACGGCTTCCTAAATCACTGCCCGTCATATCGCCCTGTGGTTTGAATGCAATTTCTTTTTGTGAATCGCCGGCAATTTTTGCAGGATCAAGATTGTTAGCAGGCACCACACTCCATTCTGTTTCCCGTCCATGGCCTGATTCAGTTCCAACCCAGCGAACATCCGGCCCCATAATTGCAATGGTTGCAGTTGGTTGCAGTTGTCGGATTAATTTATACCAACGTTCAAAATCATATACCTGTTTTTTACCGTTTGGCCCTTCACCGTTAGCACCATCAAACCACACTTCATCAACCTGGCCGTATTGTGTAAGAAGTTCTGTCAACTGATTTACGAAGTAATCATTGTATGCTTCTGTTCCGTATAACGAAGAGTTTCTGTCCCATGGCGATAAATAAACACCAAAACCTACTTTATATTTTTTACATGCATCAGCCACTTCTTTCACCACATCACCTTTTCCATTTTTCCAGGGGCTGCTTTTCACTGAATGATCGGTGTACTTACTTGGCCACAAACAAAAACCATCATGATGTTTGGCGGTTATAATAACCTGTTTAATTCCTGCTTCCTTTACTACACGAACCCATTGGCCGGCATCAAGATTTGTGGGATTAAATAATTGCGGGTCTTCTTTTCCATTTCCCCATTCCCTGTTGGTAAAAGTATTGATGCCAAAATGAAAGAACGCTGTTAACTCTAATTGCTGCCATCTTAATTGCCTTGCTGATGGAACAACATTGGCAGCTTTACGGATAATAGCATCTTCCGTATCACTACTGTCAATGATGGCATAGTTCGATTTTTGTGCAGCCGTTGAAAAAGCATTCAGCAATAAAATACCACAGATTACAAGCGGAGAAATAGCACCTGGACAAACATAACAGTTCCTTTTTTCATTGCCAGATTTTCGCTTAAAATTATTCATTTATGAATGCTTTATCTGCAAAGTAAGTTTGTTTCGCTATAAATAACAGAACAACCGATTGCGCAAGTTTAACCCCTGAAGGTTTTTGAAACCTCCCGGGGTTTTCGCAACTCATCTCACAATAATTTCATCAATAAACACCCATGATTTATTGCCATGATAATTATGCCATGCAGGTAATTCTTTTGTTCCGGTTACATTGAACCTGATAAATCTTGCTGTCTTATTATTTGGATCAAATACAAAATCTTTTATTTCCTGTGGCACCTGGTAGTTGCTGTCAATTGCCTGCACTCCGCATAAAGTGAAATTTATTCCATCGCTGCTGATGAAGCACTCTATTTTAGCCGGGTAAACAATCCATGATTTGGTGCTTTGCAATGCACTAATGATAATTTGTTTGATGGCAGTTTCTTTTTCAAGATCAAGCGTTAACAAAACATCTTTTCCTTCCCATCCCAGCCAGTTAGTTTTATAATCATCTGTTCCCTTTACACCGTTGGTAAGCATACTGAAACCTGTGCCTGTGTATTGTTCGGCAGGAGCAACAGAACCAGTTACCTTTTTTTGAAAAGCAAGATTACCTTCTACCTGCACATCAATAAAACGTAATGTGCTGTTATAGAAAATATCAGCATTTAAGCCATGTTCATTCAGTTCAACAATATTGTTCTGCTTGCAAACAGCATAAAAATCTTCCAGCAGTTGTTTCCGTTCCGGTATCAGCATGTATTTGCCGTTTTCAATTTTATACCAGCCGTTTTCGGCAAACATCTGCGTTTTGGCAATTTCCATATCAGCATATTGCACGGGCAGTCTTGCAATTTTTACACGCTGCAACAAAACTGCATCATCTTTTACTGCTGCTTCCGCTTTATCAAACAACTGGTAATAACGTGCAATTAATTCAGGTGATAAAAAGGTTTTCGCATTCCATACCGGCGAACCATAAATGTCAAGACGCTGTTTTGATTTTGCTGCTTCGCTATGCAGCAATGTGAAATAGGATTTTAAAAACGGGGCTGCCTGTTTGTAATAGCCTTTCATGAAATCATCGATGATGGCATTTGCATCGGCATTGGGGTTCCAGAGTAATTTACTAAGTAAGTATGCTTTCAGTTCAGCAAACTCAGCACCTTTTGTGATATTGCATTGCTGAAATTGTGCTCTTACTCCATATTTATTAAAGAACTGAATGTTTGGCTGCAATGTGTGAAACAAAGGAAAAGGGCAGAGATAATTGGTGAACTGAATTTCATAATCCCACAGCATGATGTTGCTGCTGATTTTACTCCACGCTTTAATGTCGCTTACAAAAGATGCACTGGTTGAATCCTGTTCAATAGGCAAACTGCGGTTGAGTTCTATAGTGCAAAGCGTAATCATTACATTCTTTGCAGGCTTTGTGTGCAAAGGGGCTTTTCTTGTATATTGATAAGCAAGCGTGGTAATAATTTTATCAGGAAACAATGCTGCCACCTTATTCACAAACTGAATAACAGAACCTGTTGGCCCGCCATCCACGTTATCATTCTTTTTACATTCACTGCACTGGCAGTAATCGTAATTATCATTCTGGCTTACACTCCAGTATTTGATGTTGGGGTGAGCAAGTATATCTTCTTTCAACTGCTTTACTGCAATTTCAAAAACAGCAGGATTGGATAAACACAATTGCCCGTAATGAATTCGCTTGCCGTTTACCAATGAAAAATATTCAGGATGCGATTGAAAATATTCTGATGAAGGAACCAGCCTGTTGAAGGTATGTACATAATATCCCCTCCATTCACCATCATTCCATTTATCTGCAATGGTATGCAGCTTGCGCCAGTTTTTGTACGAGGAATCATAAGGAAATTTTCCGTTAATAACACGGATGATATTGTAAGGAACCTGTTTATCATTAATCGCTCCAACAGTAATTGTTTTGTTGGAAGGAACATATTCAGCATCAGGCGAAAACTTTCTGCAACCAAGATAATCTTCCAAAAATGAAACCACACCGTTCATTACTCCCTTGCCAAAGCCGCCTGTAACAATCAGTTTTTTGTTTACAGTGCTGATGTGATAACCATCTTCTTCCAGGTTGTTTTTCTCTTTATAACGGTTGGTATTACCGATGATAATTTCTTTTGACTTCGGTTTAATTGCATCATTGATTACAGGAAGCAAAGCACCAGACACACGGGAAATATATTCCTGCATCACCTGCGCTGCCTGCTTTTCTGTTTCAGTTGCAGCTGCGGGAATAACAATGGAGTAATTGCTTTTGCCGTTTGTTACCAGTTGCAATTTAGCTTGCGCAAACAATGCAATGTTTGCAAATTGAAATATGAGTATAAACAAATATTTCATGGGTTTGCTTTTTGTTTGTTTGTTTAATTGCAGATGAATGGTCAATAGCTTCGCTTACATCACACATCTTTGCACCCTGCATTATTCCACCACTTTCAGCACCCACACATAATCCGTAACAGTTTTAAGGTTTGCAGGAACTGTAATTTCAGTTGCACCGGCAGTTGATGCCCATTTTAGTTTTTGTGTGCTGCCAAGCATGGTAACTTTAGCGCCTTTCTTTAACTGCAGTTCTTTCAAACTAATTTTTGCTGTTGGAAAATCGAACAGGAAAACATATTTGGTATGGCCATCTTTGCTTTGTGTAAACCTGATTTTATCTCCTTCACCAAATACTTTGTACATGCGGCTGTAATAAATAGCATCACCATTTACTTTTATCCATGATCCAATTTCTTTCAAACGCTGGTAAGCAGCAGGGTCAAATTCACCTTCGGGAGATGGTCCGATATTCAGCAAATAATTTCCGCCTTTACTTACAATGTCAACCAGTTTTTCAACAAGTTCGTTTGTTGGTTTATACCTGTCATTGGGAACATAGCTCCAACTGCCTCCCATTGTCATGCAGGTTTCCCAAGGATAAGGAAGACCATTAGCAGGTATATGCTGTTCCGGTGTAAGATAATTCTGTTGCTCACCGGGCACAGCCCTGTCAACAACAATCAGCTTCGGTTGTTTTGCTCTTGCCATTTTTGCAAGCCTTGGCATATCTAAATCCTGGCTAAGGGAATTAATACCGAATTGATGTTCAGCAAAATTTTCTGCAATATCTTTCTTCTCTTCTTCATCCGTTTTTTTACGCACCCAGCCGCCATCAAGCCAAAGAATATCCACCTTACCATAATTGCTCATCAGTTCATCAATCTGTGTATATGTATAATCAACAAATTTTTTCCATTGCTGGGGATAGTGCTTTATCGGATAATTTACATTACGATCAACCGGCGGAAAACGATCCCACCAGTAATAATTGCTGTGCCAGTCGGGCTTGGAAAAATATGCACCCACCCACATATTTTCATTTCGGAAAGCATTGAAAATTTCTTTGGTTACATCACTCTTGGCATTAGAAGAATAAGGACAAGCTGCATCTGTAATTTTGTAATCGGTAGTTTTTGTATCGAACATGCAAAAACCATCGTGATGTTTTGTTGTAAACACCACATATTTCATTCCTGCATCTTTTGCGGCTTTAGCCCATTCAGAAGGATTGAATTTTGTTGGATTAAATGTATTTTTCAGGTTTTCATAATTTTTCTTGTAAGTAAAATAATCACTTACCGAATCTTTTTTTATTCTTGCACCTGTAGCCCAACCCACATCTTCGGGACATAAGCTCCAGCTTTCAACAATTCCCCACTGACTATATGCACCCCAGTGCATTAGCAAACCAAATTTTAAATCTTTCCATTCTTCCAAACGATGCTGAATAGCTGTATCAGGATCGGGAAAATATTCGTTATGCTGAGCTTTTAGCAACTTAGGCATTGCACTTAACAACAAAAAGAAAGCAAGCCCCAGGTTCATCAAAAACTTTTTCATATCTGCTACTGTTATTATTACCAAAAAATATTGCTTTGTCAATTTTACGCAACGGATGTTTCATGTAAATGGCCGGGGATGATAAACATCCCCAGCCATATTTAGAAAAACCAACTAACTGTTGTTTTAATTCATCCAATAAACCTTTTTAGCTGCCTCAACATCCGGTGCTGCGCCGCCTGTTGCCTTCATCCAGTTGTCACGGTTGTTTGTTTGCTCATCGGCAGGGTAAGGCATTTTATTTACATTCGGTTGTACATAAGTAGCGGATTTGGGTGTTAAACCTGTTCGTCTTACAATAGCCCATGCTTCGGGAATTTCAAAAAGGGTTGCCAGCCATCCTTGCGTAACAATCTTTTTCAAATTATTTGTATTATCGCCGGCAACAAGTGCTACACGTGGATGAGCAAGAAATGTTGCAATTTCTGTTCCACCAAGTGTTGGCCGGGTTCCAGGCCAGATGCCACCGTTTGAACTGGTTACATAACTATACCAGAAATTAATTGAAGAAGTAAGCCCGGCTTTGTATTCAGCATCTGCTTTTGCAAAGTCTGCTGCCACACCCATTCCTCTTGTATAAATTTCTGCTTTCAGAAAATGTACATCAGCTTCTGAAATAATGATAAAAGGCAATGACAGGTAATCACGTACCAGGTAAAAATTAAACCCTGCAAATTTATTTGCCGGCAATGTGTTTGCTGGAGGTGGTGTTGCCTGGTTTGGATAATAAACTGCTAAATCATCCTGCGACCTGTCTTGTGGCTGTGGCACCCATTTACCGAAATTATTTGGTGTAAACCAAACACGTGTTCGTGGATCAAAAATACCTGAACCATCATCTGCATTAGTGGAAGATATCTGGCCCCAAACATTATCGCTCATACGAATCTGGCTTACCGATAGTTCACGGAAAGTGTACCATATCCTGTCTGGAAGGCTGATAGCGGCATTGGTGATAGCAGGCGATACCAGTTGCGGATATAACCCGAAGTTATTCTTGCGCATGGTTGCCTGGTCGTTTGCATAAGACTGGGCATTGGGCAAAGGTTTGTTACCTCCAACAATATCGTTAATGATAGCACTTGCAAGTGTCTGTTCTTTAGCATACAAACGCACTGCGTAACGAAGCCGGATGGAATTACCAAATTTCACCCATGCATCATAATCGCTGGCCAGAAATGATTCATACGCACCTAAAGCAACCTGGTTGGATGATGCTGTACCTGTTTTCATATCATTTACAGCAGCAGCCATATCGTTTAAAACAGATTTATATACTGAAGCCTCATCATCGTAAGCAGGACGGTAGCTTTCAGTACCCTGCTCAGCCAATGCTGCCTGAGAATAAGGGATACTTCCATACCTGTCGAGCATTTGCAGGGTTCTTGTACCCATTAATATGGTAGCCATTGATTTTACATTGGTGTAAGTTTCAGGGCTCGGACTTTCGGCCACCAACTTCAGCAGTAACCTGTAATCAGCTAAATCCTGGTAATAACTTGTCCAAAAAGAGCTGATATAGTTGGTATAGGGAATAGTTACATTATTTACCCCCATCTGATTTAAACTACCCATCATATAGCATACCTGCAATGTATAATCTTCGTTGGTTGCCCTGCGGGAAAGATTATTAAACAACCCTGCAGGCGAAGCTGTTGCAACGGCAAGATCTTTATACGGTTTATTTAACTCTTCAAAATCCTTGGTGCAGGATATACCTGTTGCCAGCATGGCAGCACCAAACATTCCAAGTATTAATTTATTTTGAATTTTCATAACAATTTTATTTTTTGGTGATAACTCAGTTAAACCACTTTTGTTTACAACGATGTTTTGATTGTAAAACCAAATGAGCGTACCCGTGGCATAGAAGAATATTCAATACCCTGGATATTACCGATACCATTTACACCTTCAGGATTTAAACCTTTTGGAATAGTAGTGAAGATGTAAAATAAATCACGGCCAATTAATGATAACGAAAGGTTTTGCAACACTTTTGTTTTCTTAACAATATTACGCGGCACCTGGTAAGTCAATGCAAGCTCTCTCAGTTTCATCCATGAGTTTTCAAATACACTTGCAGAAGTAGGGCGGCCAACATGGTTCCATGCTGAGTAAGTACCTGCATAATACCAGAGATAATGTACTACGTCTGTATTAGGCGTACCATCGGCAAACACACCACCAAAATTTACACCTACATTTCCGCTGGTACCATCGGGATAAATATAAGATAAGCCCCCGCCGTTACGTTCCTTCAGTGTTTCCTTAATTGTACCGCTGCCCATTGCAGCTGCATAAGTACCAAAATAAGTATCACCACCTATTTTCGCATCGGTCAGTATATACAATGAGAAGTTTTTGTAACGGAAGGTATTGGTAATACCTCCTGTAAGGAAAGGTTGTGAGTTACCGATAGGTACTTCACCTGAAGTTAATACCCATTGTGTGCCGGCATAGTAAGTATTACCATTGGCTGTATAGGTTAAAGGCTGGTTAGTTGTACCAACTGCACGTTTTACTACACGTTGCCCGTTAAGATAAGTAAAATCCCTGCCATAAAGTGTACCATAGTAATCACCCACTTTTACACGCTGAGATATACCGTTTGAACCGAAGTAACTACCAAGGTTCAGTTCATTAATGCCGTCAGATAAAGCAAGTACTTTTGTTTTTGAACTTGCTGCACTTAAAGAAACATCCCAGCTAAAGTTTGCTTTTTTAACAGGGCTGCCATTAATCACAAACTCAATACCTCTGTTACCCAGCGATCCGGTATTAATTGAAATGGCACTATAGCCTGATGATACAGGAAGCGGATTGTTCAGTATTTGGTTAAAGCTCTTCATGGTATAGAATGTGAAATCAACATTCAACCGGTTATCAAGAAAGCCAAGGTTTAAACCAAGTTCATACGAACGGCTTCTTGCAGGCTTGATTCCTTCCATTTTAAGTGTTGATGGAAGACTTTGCGCCAACTGGCCATTATAGGCTACAGTTTCTAACAGGTTATGAATAAAATATGGATCGGCATCACTTCCTGTTTCAGCATAAGAAAGTTTCAGCTTACCAAAATTCATCCAGGACATATTGTTGTGAAACCATTTAGTACCATCGGTAAACACATAACCAAGGTTTACTGAAGGATAGAAATAATGATTGCTTGCTAAAGGCAAGGTGCTCGACCAGTCGTTACGGGCCGTTGCTTCTAAGAACAATTGATTTTTATACGACAGATTAAGGAAAGAATAAACTGAATTGATCTTTTTTGCATACTTTATTTCATCGGCCGGTGAAGGATTATTTACACCATTGTTTAATGCAAAAATAAACGGACGCAGGAAGTTACCGCTGGTTTGGCTGCCAACAGTATAATCATTACGATAGTACGTTTCGCCACCAACAGTAAGGCTTGCATTCACATCTTTCATAAATAAACCGTCTTTATGAAAACGTGCAAACGCATTGAGGTTGCGGCTTAAGTATTTTGAAGATGATTCACTATACAAACCACCAGCCAAACCTAATACATCGGTTGGATAGTTTTTAACAGTAAACACATCATTCGAATTGTCAACGCCACCCAATGCAGTTACGTTAAGCCATTTTGTAACATCTGCCATCAGTTTAATACTTCCTACAAACTGGTTGCGGTTATACTCTGATTTGTTTTTAAGAAGGCTCCAGAACTGGTTATTGAGGTAACCGGTATTCCATGGATATGCAGGTGTATTGGCAGTTGAACCAATATTGGAAATGCTTACCTGCTCGCCATTGGCACCAAATTGCTTTGCCCTTGCCAGCTCCGGATCATAATCTCTCGCCATTGAATAGGTAGGTGCTGCCTGCCATGCAGCTCCGGTTTGCGGAGCGTTTAAGCGGTACATATTCACATAGCTGGCTGTAATTTCAGCCGTCATCTTTTGCGTTACTTTTACTGATGAGCCAAGATTAAATGTATTCGACTTTGAATTACTGTTAATCATGTTCGGCTTTGTATCAGTACGGGTATAAGAGAACCGTGTTGTTGAACGGTCTGTTCCACCTGATACAGCCACATTATGTGTAATTACATTACCATCAGGGAAAAATGCTTTCCAGTTATCAGGTTTTGCAGAATAAGGACGGAGCACACCATCAAAATTCATGATAGGTTGATTATCAAATTTCGCACCCCAGGAATAACTGCCAGGGTAACTGAAATAAGTGTAAAAATCATAAGCATTTGCATAAGGCATAGGGCCGTGTGAGTTATTCACATAATTACCTGTACCATTAGTGTTATTACCCACCTGCATACGCTGGCCACCAGCATTAAGCGGAAACCATTTGGTTTGGTCGGCACTGGTCATTGATGCCACACCACCCTGGCCATATTCGTTTTGATAATCAAGAATACTGTAGGCAATGTTGCTTCTTTCTGAGAATGTATAATCAAGGCCAAGGCCTGGTTTACTGGTTCCTTTTTTTCGTGTAATTAGGATTACACCGTTAGCGCCACGGGCACCATACAATGCTGCAGCAGACGGGCCCTTTAAAACCGTTATGTTTTCAATATCATCCGGGTTAATCATATTCATACCAGTACCCCAGTCATTATAACCCGAAACATCAGCACCTGTGGTGCCTAATACCGATTTGCCGGCACCGCCATTACTAACGTTTACGTTTAGCGGATCGTTATTAATAGCTACACCATCCACAATAATCAGTGCACGGTTATCGCCGGTAAATGTAGTATTACCTCTTATAACCAGCCTGGTTGACCCACCATCGGTACCGCCGCCTGCCTGTGAAATCTGCAAACCGGCTACTTTGCCCATAAGCCCTTGCCCGATTGTAGGCGCCTGTGCCACGGTAAGATCTTTACCTGCCACGGTTTGTGTAGCGTAACCCAGCGAACGTTTTTCACGTTTTACACCTAACGCTGTTACAACCACGCCTTCTAATTCATTTACCTTTTCTTCAAATGTTAATTGAACAGAGCTCTGGTTACCCACTTTCATTTCTACTGTAGTATAGCCCACTGCGCTAAACACAAGTGTTTCTTTACTCGATGCCAGAATAGAAAATTTTCCTTTCCCATCGGTTTGGGTGGCAGTAGAAGTTCCTTTAACAGAAACCGTAACCCCCGGTAATGGACTTCCTGAAGAGCCGCTGACAGTACCGGTCACCTGTTTTTTTTCTTGTGCTGTTACATTTAAAAAGCACAATGCTGCCAAACTAAATAGCAGCAATCGTTTAAACAACATTTTCTTCATTTCAGTTTGTTTATTGGTTAAGAAATATGCGTTTCATTCATTATTATTGAATTTGAATAGCTATGCTTCAATCTCACTCTCTTTCATCTTCTTTTTCAACTTTTCCGGATCATCAAAGTGATCCATCACCAGCGCTGCTGCGCCTATTAATTCAGCCTCATATCCCAAAGAAGAAACTTTTACCTCTGTGTACTCCGCAATTTTTGGAATACAGTGTTCATTAATTGCCTGCTGAATCGGCGCCAGCCATATCTTTCCGCTTACTGAACCACGACCACTCAGTACAATCAGTTCTGGATTGAGCAAATGAATTAATATGGCAATTCCTCTGCCGATATTATACCCTGCTTCCGACAGAAGCTCAATGGCAAACTTGTCGCCTTTTATAGCAGCTTCCATAATGGCTTTGGATGAATCAGCCGTATGCTCCAGTGATAAATCTTTCAGCATGGACACTTTCCCTTCTTTCAATCCGTTAATTGCTTTTTCTGTAACTACAACAAGAGATGTTTCTGTTTCAAGACAGCCGCTTTTTCCGCAACTGCACATTTTATTATTGGTAAAGAGAGGTATGTGGCTGAACTCGCCTGCAAAACCATTGTTACCACGAAACAATTCCCCGTTCACAATCATACCCAGCCCAATTCCCCATCCTACATTAACCACCATTGCATTCTTTTTACCTCTTGCAGCGCCAAACTTCAGTTCGGCCAACGCAATTAAGCTGGAATCATTATCAATAAAAACAGGCATGTCAAGACCGGCTTCAATTTTGCTTACAATGCTGGCACCCTTTTCTGTTTTAAGAAAAGAATGATTAATGCCTTTCCGTACATCAACAAATCCCGGCATACCTACACCCACACCTGCAATCATTCCTTTGGGAATACCTGCGGCAGAGAGATAGTCATTAATATGTTTAATGAGGCTGTCAATAGCCGAGTGGTTATTTGCAAGGGGCAGTTCTATTTTCAGAGGATCGAGTACATAGTTGTTATGCATGTCGATAATGGCAATTCTTGTAATAAGCTGATCCATTGCCACAGATACGATATACATTAATGTACTTTTAAGAGAATACATTTGCGGACGACGGCCACCTGTGGAACTTGCATAACCCGATTCTATAACAGCTCCTTCGTCTATTAATTCGTTCACCGCTCTTGTTGCAATAGGGAGACTTTTTTCGGTAAGAATACTTATATCTGAACAGGACAGTTCAGTTTCAAAATAAAGACATTTCTGAATTTGTCTTTTGTATAATATATTCTTCAGCGACATAGCAATCAGTTTTGAAATTCAAAGTAAATATATAGGAAGTTCGGAAACTTTCATAAAAAAATACAAAAAGATTTTAAACTTTCTTGTTTTTTTAAAAACTTTTAAAGATTAGTCTAAAAACTTACAAAAGTTTACATTTTTTTATGAGGAGAGTTGTAAAAAGATGCGAATCACTATCTGAGCCTTGCGGCACAAAACCTCCGGGCTCCTTTAAATTTGGCTTTTATGAATGTTCACACGGCATAATATCAGCTACGTCAATTTTAAATCCTTCTTTTTATTAACGGCTGATTTTTAATTCTGTCACACCCATTCCTGCCATCTCAAAATTTTCATCTGCGGCAACAGCTTTACCTGTTTTAAGTATAAGTACTTGTGATGGCTTTACATTTTTCCAGGAAAACTTTGTTTGCTGAACCGCTGCTTCAGGATTGTACAAACGAATAACAAAACTTCCATCAGGCTGCGGAGTTACACTTGTAACAACAATACGGTTATTAGATAATTCAAACAAACCTGCTGTTAACTGTGCATCTTCTTTTACAGGGAATGCATACAACGGCTGTGTGAATGTTGTTGCTGCTTTTTCTGTTTCACTGTAACTGAACATGCCATGAGGCTTCAGCACATAACGGTAATGACTGATGCCATCCTGGTCGGCTTTGTAATTTGTGTGCCAGTAATTGTTCATGATATAGCTGAACCATGTTGCAGTTGGCGCCCCGGTTGTTTTCCATTCCTTGTGTGTTTGATTGATGATTTGACGTTCGTCAATGATTGCGCCGGGTTCAACAAGCGGTGCTTCAAATAACATCCACTGCACACCTTTGCCGGCATTTGAAACATCCAGCCACCTGCGGCCATATAAATAATCCATGTTGGAGCCGGGTAACTGATCCGCAAGATATTTCATTGTACCATAACCGGCATCCAATGTTACATTACTGAATGAACTGTTGAATGGAAAACCAAAGTGCACGCCTTCTTTTTGCCTGGTGGCCTTTTTATCAACAATGTTATCAATCATCACTTCATTTGTTCCTGTGCAAATAGTGATTCTTTTTTCCAACCTGTTTGCTCCCGGTGCATCACCAATCATTGCAATGGAAACAAGTACCGGCCCTTTCTCCAGTATTTTAATCTGAAAATGTTGATTGGTTTGTGCTTCATTAGGATTCATTCCCGGCACATACCAATAACTGTTCAGTCCCTGGTTATTAAACAAACCTGCATAGTTAAAAGATGAACCATCAGTAAAACCGGTGATGCTTCCTGTATTATCCCAGCTTACATTTATTTTTTCATTGGCAACAGAATAATCGGTGATGGTAAAATCATTCTTTACTGCATCGGGTTCTTCATCAGTAATAGTATAAACGGATGTTCCTAACGCCGGTACATTTTCTGCCATAAACACAACTGTTCCATCGCTCAGCTTTTGCAGCGGAAGTTTTTTTCCTGCTGCATCTTTTACTGATTTTCCATTGACAGGTGAACTCAGCATCACTAAACCACTGCGTGACCATGAAGCGGTGTTTACTACTGCAATTTTTTTTGATTGCTGGCTGGTGAACGATTGCAAAAGATTTTTTTCTAATTGATTTACCTGCTCATCAGCATCCAGCATAAACTGCTTTTTGATTTTCCATTGTTCGGTTACAAACGGAATATCCGGTTGCGATATACTGTTATAAGCGCCCCATGTATGTTCATGAAACAACAAAATATTTTTCCATGCTTCATAAAAACCGGTTGTGCTGTATTGTTTGGGATTAAGAATAGAATACAAAGTGGTTAACTGCTGCAGCCGCAGACTGTTCATCCTGTTCTTTCCTTCTTCGTATGCAGTTGAAACAGCGCCATCTTCCCAGTAAGGAGTAATGTCACCTTTCACAACAGGAATACTGCTGCTATAACGTTGTTCAAATTCTTCAAACAGTTTATCTGTTGTATTTAAAATAATTTTTGGTGATGCATATTTTTTATTCCACTGATCAACAAAATCAGAAATGGCTGTATCAATAGGCCCGTTGTCTGAAACAACATTATATCTCCACTGCACCATTTCATAAGGATAATGTTGTTCTGCAAGTTCGTTCATATAAGCAGCAATCTTTTTGGGTGCTTTGTCGAACACACCGCCTACAGGCGTTCCATGCCATGATGAATAGCCTTTGCCTGCAGTCCAGAATAAAACCTTTTCTTCACCGGATGGTGATGCCCACCATACAGGTTTATCAGCCCATGTGCGTACAAAATGGCCAACACGATCACCGAGATAAGGATGACTTTCGCCAAGGAAGTTTGGACCACTTGAAAAATATTTTATTCCTCCTTTAGCAAAACCAGTTACGGTTGTCCAGGCATAACCGGGAATATCAGAAATCATCGCACTGTTAATCTTTACACCATATTCATTTCTTAATTGTGTGGCATAATCAGTGTAATGAAATACTTCTTCCGGCTCACTCATGCCTGTGAGAATATTGGCATACAAACCACTTAAACAAATACTGCCTTCTTTAACTGCTTTAAAGAATTTTTCTTTTTGAGAAGCTGATGCCTGTTTTAAATAATTTTCAACCGGCCACAAGGATTCAATATTCCATTTGAATCTTGCTTCATAAGGCAGGTTCTTTGTTTTTTCAATCATATACAAAGCATCGTCAATGTTCTTCATGTGTATCCGCAACACTTCGGGCTGCAGGTGCGAATAACCAATATCTGTATGCGAATGATGGATAAAATGTATTACACGCTGAACAACGGGTTTGATTACAACATATTTATCTGCCAGAATTTTCTTTCCAGCAGTTACATGAATAAACACGCTGTCATCATGCTGCACAGGGTTTACCGGAATATCAAAATTGTTGATGCCGTTCTTTACAGTGAACGAATACGATTCTTTATGATTTACCTGCACTTTTATTTGCTGATCTTTTCCAAAATGCAATGCCGTTAACACAACAGGTTGCATTCCGTTTTTGAGAATAAACGGCATGGGTGTTACATCTGCTTTTTCTTCAAAAGAAAATTTAAAGGTCATGTACCAGTCGTTGCTGCTTTGATTATGGCCAACAACTTTCAGCTGAACAGGTTTGCCCGGCGTCAGTTTATTTGCGGGCAAACGCAGGAATGCAAGCCCGTGTGCATCATTGGATGCATCTCTTTTCATTTGCTGAAATACTAATCTTGAACTGTCGGCTGTTGCAAAACTCCAATCTGGATTTTGATTGTTTGGCGTTGTGGTGAAGGTTAATAATTTTTCACCGTTCACATACAAATCAAAATCCCTGTTGCCCTTGCTTGTGCCGGATGAATGTGCTGCCACCCAACTGAAGTACACGTATTTTCCTTTGATGTTTTTGGGCAAAGGCGCTGTTTCCCATTCAATGGTTTTGTGTCCATCGGTACAACGGGTGAGCAGTGCGGTATTGGCATAATCGGGATAAACAGAAAAGTAACCAATATTTTCACCACTGATTTCTTTTGCATAACCATTAATCCAGTCAATCTTTCCAAAATATGGAACCGTCATTTGTGCCTGTACAGTTACAACCAGCAGTAAAAAAAGAACAGGCAATAAAGTTTTTCGCATACAATCGTTTTTATTATTCCGGTTGATGATTTACCTCTGTAACTTTTCAATTTCTTTCAGGCTTTTTGTTCTGTTTCAAACAATTTTTGTTTGGTATAAATAAACGGTACAATACGGAAGAAAGAGGAAATGAAAAACGTTGCGGTTATTTCCTAGTCCATTACGGGTTCAGGATCTTTATACTGTTCTTTTAATTCCTTTAGCTTTTTCAGCATCATCTCCTGATTTTTTTTATATGCAGGCTGACCATATACATTATTCATTTCATTTTTATCTTTTTTCAGATCATATAATTCCCATTCATTGTTCTCATAAAAATAAATCAGCTTATACCTGTCAGTTCTTACACCAATATGTTTGGCCACTTTGTGTTCCTGGTTCTCATAAAAATGATAATACAATGCATTATGCAAATCTCCCTTTTGTTTTCCTTTAAGAACAGGAACAATACTCTGGCCCTGCATATCAGCAGGAATTGGTAAACCCGCCATATCAAGAATGGTTTCGGCAAAGTCAAGATTTTGCACCATGCTGTTTGTTACAATTTTTTTTGTAACACCCGGCCAGCTTATAATAAGGGGTGTTCGAAACGATTCTTCATACATCCAGCGTTTATCAAACCAACCATGTTCGCCAAGAAAAAATCCCTGGTCGGAAGTATAAATAACAATGGTATTCTTATCAAGGCCATTTGCTTTCAGGTAATCCATTAATCGTCCAACATTATCATCAACGCTTTGAATACATCGTAAATAATCTTTCATGTAACGCTGATATTTCCATACCGCTAAATCTTTCCCTGTCAAGTTTGCTTTGTTGAAAGAATCAATCACCGGCTTGTACGCTTCTTCCCATTTCATTTTTTGTTCGGGAGTAAAACGATTGAAAACACTTTGCCACATAGCCTCAAGCCCTGCTTGCTTTTCTTTAGGAATTTCAAAACCCAGTTTAAGATCATAAGCCCAATTCATGATACGGGCAATTTCCATTTCCTGTGAATGCTCTGCTTTTGTTTTAGTATTGTATTCATCAAAATAATTAAAAGGAACCGGGAACTGAACGCTGTCAAACAGGTGATAATATTTTTCTTCGGGCATCCAGTTACGATGCGGCGCTTTTTGCTGGTACATCATAAAGAAAGGTTTGCTCTTGTCTCTTTTATCCAGCCAGTCAATTGCAAAATCAGTTGTAATGTTGGTAACATACCCGGGAACTCTTTTCTTCACACCGTTCTCAATAAAATCAGGATTGTAATAGTCTCCTTGTCCCGGAACTATATTCCAATAATCAAATCCTTGTGGATTTGAAACAAGATGCCATTTACCAATTACTGCTGTTGAGTAACCGTTATCATGTAAAAGTTTGGCAACAGTTTGCTGGCTGCCGTCAAATGTGCTGTGATTATCTTTAAAACCATTGATATGGCTATGCTTTCCGGTTAACATTACTGCACGGCTTGGCCCGCAAATAGAATTTGTAACAAATGCTCTTGTGAATAACATACCACTTGTTGCAAGTTTATCAATATTCGGAGTATTGTTCAAACCATATCCATAAGCGCTGATTGCCTGGTAAGCATGATCATCACTCATTATATAAATAATATTGGGACGATTGCTTTGTTGAGCAAATGTTTGAGATGCTGTAATGATAGCAACCGTTAATGCAATAATTATTTTTTTCATCAGCTTACAATGCATCATTGCAATTTATAAAAGTTTGAAATTTTACAATTTTACTTTTGCTGCCGGCCTTACTTCTGTTCCTGTTTGTTTTGTAAGATCATCGCCAAGTTCTTTCCGGTATTTATCAACAATCACCATCAGTTGCTGAACAATTTCAGGATGTTGTTCTTTTACATCCAATGTTTCTCCGGGATCGGCACGCAGATCATACAAAGCTAATCTTACACTATCGCTTGCATATTTGCCGGGCCATCCCTCATTGGCAATCGCTGTTGGCTTTTTATACGTTTGTGAAATACATGGAAGCGTTAATTTCCATTGGCCTTTTCTTACACATTTTAAATTATTCCTGTCATAATAATAAACCAATTCATCACGGGGGTTTGCTCCTTTTTCTTGTTTTAATAATGAAATGATATTAACGCCATCAATTTTTTTTGCAGGTTGTTGTGCTTTACATATACCCACGATTGTTGGGAGTACATCCATATTTGCAGCCATGTTATTACAAATGGAGCCTGCAGCAATTTGCCCCGGCCAGCGAATAATAAAAGGCACTCTCATTCCGCCTTCCCAGGCGCTGCCTTTTCCTTCACGTAAACCACCCGTGCTGCCTGCATGATTACCGAAAGTCAGCCATGGACCGTTATCGCTGGTAAAGATCACAATTGTATTTTTTGTAAGCCCGTTTGCTTCGAGTGTTTTCATTATTTCGCCTACCGACCAGTCAATCTCTTCCATCACATCTCCATACAGGCCGCCGCCACTTTTTCCTTTAAACTTTGCCGATGCTGCAATCGGCACATGCGGCATTGAATGTGCAAAGTAAAGGAAGAAGGGATCCTTTTTATTCTTATTGATAAACTGCACCGCTCTTTCTGTATAGCGTGTTGTAAGAGTTGCCTGGTCATCAAGTGTGTTGATGGTTTTTATTTTTTCATTGCCGTCTATTAACGGGAGTAAAGGATATTTTCCCCTATAAGTGGAAGTATCCAGTGGTTTTCCATCATAATCAACCGGCCACATATCGTTGGAATAAGGCAGGCCTAAATATTCATCAAAACCTTGTTGTAAGGGAAGATACGGTTCTGTGCATCCCAAATGCCATTTGCCCACCATGCCGGTTTTATATCCTTTTGCTTTAAGCAGTTCAGCAATAGTTTCTTCATCGGGGTTTAATGCAATTGGGCTTGTTGGAAATAAGGCGCCTGAAATTCCAATACGATTTGGATAACAACCGGTAAGTAACGCAGACCTTGAAGCACTGCATACAGCCTGTGCATCATAAAAATTTGTAAATCGCATTCCCTGGTTTGCCAGCTTATTAATATTGGGTGTGTGATAAGGAAAGCCACCATAACATTCTAGATCGCCATAGCCCATGTCATCAGTTAATATCAGGATAATATTAGGCGTTGATGGTTTTTCAGGTTCCTTTTCCCTGAAACCTGACAAGCTTACTACTATAAATGCGTAAAAAAGAAATCGAAAAAGTATTTTATCTTTTTTCATATAGCTGTTTTGAGTTTTTATTTGAATTGCTTGTATAAAATTGCAACAATAACCTGTAATAGCAATGAAGGAAATTTATAACCCCTCAATCCTGTTTCACTTTTATCCATTATATCAATTGCTTTCAACCCTGTTACACATTACTGAACAGCATCAAAAAAACATACAAAACCCATATCAAATTTTTTACTGCTTCAAATATAAATCCAGCTTTAAGTTAGATGGATTGTTTGTTTTTAAACGGATATATCTTAAAAATTTTCCCGGCACATAAGCTCCCGTTGTAAAAGTTGTAACAGGAATATCTGATGCATCACCAACGGCTTCGCCTGCATTCTGCCAGCTTTGTCCATCAGAAGATGTAGTGATGGTAATGTTTTTACCGCTTTCATAAATCCTGATGCCTGTAACATTTTCAGCTTTCCCCAAATCAATCGTATACTCATTTTTATTCCAGTCATTTTCATTAATTGCTTTTGTAAAAAATTTCCTGCCAAAAGCTTCGTCATCAAAAATGCTTAATGCATTGTTTTCCATTACAGCAGCTACCGGTTTACGAAGTGTAATGGCTACAAGGGTTACAATATCGTTGGGGGTTTCAGGTTTCATAATCTGCAGGTTTTGCCCGGCCATTTTCCAAACTGCCTTTTCGTTTACATTCAGCAGTGAGATGCTGGAAACAGCATTGTCTTTCATAAGCGGCAATAATAAACCTTCCGGCTTCCAGTTAAATACATACAGGTAAATTTTATTGTTTTTATACACAGCACCAAAGTCACGATTGGGCATCCATGGCCCACCCTTTGTACCATAGTATGCTATGCCATATTTTTTCAGCCAGCTTCCAATGTTTAACAACGTATCTTTTTGTGCCTGATCAAATTCTCCATCAAATTTTGCGCCCCAGCTAAGCAATACATTACCATTACCTGCGGCGGCGGCAAGCATTTCTCTTATAAGCGTTTTTGTCGTTTTCATTGGCGGCTCAGGATCAAAAGCCCAACTGCCATTGAGCGTCATACAACTTTCCCATGGGCGGCTTTGATACATGCCAATTCTTTGCTCAGGAGTATCATAATCACCGGGAACACTGGCCCTGTTGTTAATGATGATGTGCGGCTGTAATTTTCGAATCATGCGGGTGAGGTTTTCGGCATCCCACATATCAGCAGTGTACATGCCTCCAAACCAAAGCGCATCAAACCAAAAAATATCAATCTTCCCATAATTAGTCAGCAGTTCACGAATGACATTATATTGGTACCCGATATATTTTTTATGCGTGGGGCCTTGCACCAGTTCCTGTCCCGGCTTTGCTTTTACAAATGGAGGCTCTTCTGTACGGTCTACCTTTGTAGTATCATACGGCGCATAATCCGGATGATACCAGTCCCGTTGCGAATAATAAATGCCGATGGGCATTTTTGCTTTATGGCAGGCATCTACCAGTTCTCTTAAATAATCTCTTTTGAAAGGTGTGTTGGTAATTTTAAAATCAGAAAACTTTGTATCCCACATATGGAAACCATCATGATGTTTTACAATAATCACCATATACTTTATGCCTGCATCCTTTGCAATCTGTACCCATTCTGTTGCATTAAACTTTTCCAGCTTCCAAAGTGATGGCCATGTTTTTTGCCAGGCACTATCAGGGTAATCTCCATTACTGGGATCAGGCATTTTATGATTGATCACAATTGGCCAGCTCAGGTCTTTGTTTACGTAGGAACTCAATCCATACGAAATAAACATACCATAACGGGCATCATTAAACCATTGCATATCTTTTGCTGAAGCAAAGTTGCTGGCGTTCCATTCCGCCTGGGTAAATGGCTGATAAGAATGATTATTTGTTTTGTTTTTAAGGTACCGTGGATCAGTATCAAGAACACTCCACTGCCCAAAAGAAAAAGAAAATGACAACAAAAAAATAAGTGAAAAAATAGTCTTATTCATTATTTAGGAATTAAGATTTTCTATAAATATTTCTGTTAGTAATCAATCAGTCCAACAAATTTTGCCGAAAATGACCTGTTTGTCCTGTGTTTATTTCAAACTAAAACACACATTAAAGGTGTTAGATTCAAATATGGGGTGATCCGTATTGTCCTTTGTTGGATTGTTAATAGCTGCTGCTGCAAATAATGCAACAGGCTGCCCGTTCTTATCAGTAACCACAAAAGGGCGTTCAAGATGTGCCAGTTGAATTTTACGGCCATCTTTCATTTTTATTTCCCGCAGTGAAATTAACGGGTGGGCTCCAGGTTTCCATTCAAGTCCATCAACTGAAGTAATTAATGCCAGTGCTCCAAATTGTGAAACAATTTTATTACTGTTTGAAAAATTTTTTACAGCAGCATAAAATCGTTTTCTTTTTTTATCGTACCACATACAGGGGTCTTCGCAAGCCATATCAGCCGATGTAAAAACTTCACCCGCCATGGTGAACGGGCCATCAGGTTTATCGCTCTTTGCCATCCAAAAAGTCATATTGCCAACATTAGGCTTACGGGATTTATACATCATGTAATATTTACCATCCGGCCCCTGTGTTACCGTTGGGTTTGTTGCCACTTCAAAAGTGTTTTTATTATCTGGCCACATAATTGGCTGCTCACATTTTTTGTAATTACCCTTAATAAAATCTGCTATTGTTTTTGCTTTTATTACGCCAACTTTTTGAGTACAATTATATCGCAACCATTCTTTCCAGTCTTTAGTCATGTTGGTTTCATTACTAAACTTCATAGATGAATCGTATGTATTGCCGGTATAATAGAGATAGTAATCATCGCCATATTTCCTTATTTGCGGATTGTGCTTTGTAAACCGCTGCCAGCTGCCGGGGTCATCATCACCTTTTAATATTGTAGCTACATATTTATAAGGGCCTTCAAGTTTCTTTGAAACAGCACAGGCTATTTCAGAATATTTATTCCAGCCTTTAAACCCGTTGAAAATATAATTCATAGAATCGTTTTGCACACTTCGCTTACCATGTGCCCACCGGGAATAAAACATATAAAATTTACCATCTTCTCCCTTAATTACCGTGCTGCACCAGGTGTAGTAGTCATGCGAATAAAATATGTTTGAAGAAGAGTCAACATCTTTTATCATTTGCTGAAAATCCAGGTCATCCTGCGCATAACATATCACAGACAAAGGCAAAATGAACAATAAGAGTAAAAAGGTTTTCATAATTCTTCGGGAAAGTAAAGTTTTTCACTGATTGTAAAAAAGAGGAAACATTAAAAGACCGCTTCTGTTTTATACTTATACCCATGTAAGATATGAACTAATATTACCAACTTGTATTCATTTAACATCTTTATGAAGAAGTTGGTAATAAAGCCAGACATGAAATCATTGTTTCGATATATTTAGAAAAACTCGTTTTGACTGATTCCTATATTGAACCACCAGGTTGAATAATGGCCGTCAGGTTAATTTACAATATGGATGAGGGTTTGATTGAAAATAAAAATGGACAAACCGAATCATTTTTCGGTTTGTCCATTTTAGTGCCCAGAACTGTACAATTCTCGAACCACTTTATACCAGATTTGACAAGACTTGCGAATCTTATGATTGCATAAGAGGTTGTGAGTCTTTTGTTTTTGGGGCCTTTTAACGGGTAATAGTGAACACTATTTGATGGACTAACAAGGAAAACAGCCAGGATAGTTAACCTGATTTGAAAAAGCAAATTGCAATAAAACACATCTTGGGAATGGAAAATAACAACCGGATTTTGAACGAAATCACTACCTGGAATGATAAGGTAAAGGAATTGAAAGGGGTATTTGGTAATCATGTGGCTGATAACCGGTACCTCATTCGGGCAAAGTTGGAATACTTTAAAGAAATAAAAGTCAGGTACAAAATGCTGGAAAATCAGGATGAGAAAATTGCCAACAAGATTTTGGCGACGGAGATACGGCGCCTTAAAAAAATAGCTTTCCCGAACAGAATTGAAAGATTTATACGGGAGATTATTGAAAATGGCCGTTTCATTTTTCAGAAGGGTATGAACTATGTCCGCTCAAAACAGCAAGTGGTAACGGAAAATGAATTTAGTCAAAAGGAAAAATCATTGCATTTGGGTAAACGTGAAACGAATTTGAATCAAACAGCCGTACAATACAACAAAAAATTAAAGGCTGTTAAAAGTGATACACTATTACCCAAACTAAGAAGCAGTAACGGAAAAGGGTTAAAGATGTAACCTCTCTTATTGCCTGATTTTGGAAAATTTAAACCTATAAAACTGAGAAGTATGAAAACTGATAAAAGCTATATTGAATTTATTCAAGCAATAAAAAAACAGATTGTACAAAGCCGATACTTTGCAGCCAGGCTGGCCAACAGGGAGCAGTTGATGCTCTATTTTAAAACAGGGTTAATGATTTCGGAGAAGATAAAAGCACAGAAATGGGGGGCCAAAGTTCTTGACCAAATCTCGGCTGACTTGCAAAAAGAATTGTCCGGACTAAAAGGCTTTTCGCCGGGAAACCTGAAGAAAATACGGCTATTTGCTGAGGCTTATGCACCCCACTTGGTAATTGGTTCGACAGCGTCGAACCAATTAGGGTTGACCACCTCTGATGAGGGCTTTTCAATTAGTTCGACACTGTCGAACCTAATTGAAAACAAGGCCTTTTATGAGGCTTTTACTGGCATTAGCTTCTCTCATCATTTTACAATTATCACCAAAATAAAGGGCTGGGAAGCTCGGATTTTCTATATACAGTCTGCGGCGGTCAATTTTTGGTCGCTAACTGTGCTGGAACACCATATTGAGAATAACCTGTTTGGAAAAGAAGGTAAGCTCCCCAATAATTTTGATGGTACTTTGGCAGAAACCCTGAAGCCTTCGGCTCTTAAAGTTTTTAAGGATGAATACCTGCTGGATTTTATTGCCGGTGATGAACTGGACGATGAACGCCATATTGAACAGCAGGTAGTTTTAAACATCCGCAATTTTATTTTGCAGATGGGAAAAGGATTTTGTTTTATTGGCAACCAATACCGGCTTGAAGTGGATGGCGATGAATTTTTTATTGACATGCTATTTTTTAACCGCTACCTGCAATGCCTGGTTGCTTTTGAACTGAAGAAAGGAAAGTTTAAACCTGCCGATGCCGGGCAGCTTAATTTTTACCTGAATGTGCTGGATGAAAAAATAAAACTTAAGCAAGAAAACAGCAGCATTGGTATTGTGCTTTGCAAAGAGAAAAATAATACAGTGGTTGAGTTTGCAATTAAGAGTTTTGATAAAGCTATGGGTGTGGCTACTTATAAAACATCAAAACAAACACCAGTGCAAATGAAAGGGATATTACCGGATACGGATGAGTTGGGAAAGTTGTTGGAATAAGTTGAATTAATTCGCACTCGACTTCAATTTCTCCACTTCCTCCCCAATCAACCTTTTCACCTCCATCTTAACCTGGTAAAAATTATCCATTACCTGTTGCTGGGTTACGGTAGAAACTACGGGGATGCTTTTGTAAGCAGCTACTTCAGCATTTAGTTTTTCTGCATCATTTATAATCTCCGCATGGAACATTTTGAGTTTTATTTTTTCTAATGGGTCGTCGGCAACCATACCAACAAACTCACCGGAAGAAAGGGCGGCAATTTTACTGGCGGGTATGGCGGCATCCAATTGTTTGCTGTGGCTGATAGAAGTGTCCATACGGTTGACGGAAACACTTTGCCTGTCCTGCATTATTTTTCCGAAACGTTCTGATAGCAATTTTGAAGTTTCTCCCATTACCTGGCCACTGATGATGTTGCCGGTGATGTTTACAATCACATCAGCCTGCTCCCGGCCATAATCTTTTTTTAACTGACTAAAATCCTGCATAGCTAATGTAGTGGCAACTTTATTACTTCTTGCAGTGGCAATCAGGCTATCAATATTATTGAAGTAGATAGTGGGAAGTTCATCAAACACCAAACTGCATTTTTGCATTCCTTTTTTATTCACCTGCCGCACCAACCGGGAAACATAAAGTGATAATACTGCACCGTAAATCTGTTGCTTCTCCGGGTTATTGCCCACACAGACAATTTTAGGATGCTTAGGGTTGTTAATGTCTAACGTAAAATCATTACCGCTCAGCACCCAATACAATTGCGGCGCAGCAAGCCTTGCCATTCCAATTTTTGCTGAAGCAACCTGGCCTTCTAATTGCTCCATTGCATCGTTTTGATAAGCGGTTATGAAAGGGTTCACCAGTACTTCAATTTCAGGTTGTGTGTTCAGTACCGGAAACAATTCGTCATATTCCGCCTGCATCAGTTCTATTACATGTGGCAGGGTGCAATATTTTCCATCGGCATATTTTCGCAGAAACCAAATAACAGCCGTAACAAAATTGATAGGTGATTCCACAAAAAAATCTCCCTGCTTGTTTATCCATTCCCTGTTCAACCCCAACAAAATCGTTCTGGCACTTTCCGTGGCATCGGTAATATCATTCATACTGTTTGGGTCAAGCGGATTGCAGCGGTGTGATACAGAAAGGTTATCAAAGTTGATTACATAGAAAGATGGCCTCACAGAATAGTTGTGTTTATTTTGCTGCAGCCAGTTGTAAACAATCTTACTCAGGTCGTCATATTTAAAATCATACACAAACATGGCAAAGCCTTTTTCAATATGCTGTTTAATTACATGCTGAATAACAAACCAGCTTTTACCGGCGCCGGGGCTGCCAATAACCAGCAAGCCACGAAAGGGGTTGATGATATTTATCCAGCTTTTTCTTAACCGCCCTTTCAAATTGTAACGGGCAGGCAAGTTGATAGAAAATTCATTGCTGATTAATCGTTCTTCCTGCGGAAACGTTTCGTTGAGTGAGTTGAAAACATCGTTACCCAAATTGAAGCGGATTAACCGACTCAATAAATTACCGCCTGCCAGTATAAACAAAAAACCAATGCCGGTGGCCGTGATGTAGACAATGGCAACAGTTTGCACATCGTACCGCAGTTTGAAAAATAACTGGCTTGAAAAATAAAGCAGCAAACCAATCAATAAATAAGCGGTAATGCTTTTCCAGTTTATCTTTTCGTCTTTCTTGCCCTGTGCGCCAAATAGTGAAATAACCAATAGCCCCAATGCCATAAGTTTTGATGTGAGCTGACTGCTGAATAAACCTGTATTGGAAATATTCTTCATCAACCTGTCGGTGATGGTGCTTTTAAGTTCCCACTGCTCAAACGCTACATAGCAGTAATGATAAAAATGTAGTAGCAAAATAAAGATGCTGGCAAATCTTGTCAGGTCAACAATCTTCCGCAACCCCTGTTCATTCTCCCCTGTGTGTGACATAAAGCGATTTTACATTTTACAAATTTGGTTTCTTCTTTTTCCGTTTCTTTTTTAGCAGGCTGTAAGGTGTATTGTCGTATTGTTCTTTGGTGGATAGCAGCACATCTAATGGGCTTTCAGATTTGGTGGTAAGGGGAATTGTCATATCCTGTTGTTTATGTTGGCCCATTTCTTTTTGAAGGGAACCGCCGGAACGGCTGTCTTTTGTTTCATCCTGTACCTGTTTTTTTTCTTTACCTGTTGCAAGCCTGCTTTGTAAGGCTGCAGCACTATAGCCTTTGCCTAAATCACTGCCATTAAAAACAACTTTGTTTTGATTATCAACGAAAGTGATACCGTACAACCGGCCTTCAGCATTTTGGCGAAGCACAGTGTAAATATTTTTCTGCTTCAATTGCTCCATCAATTCTTTCATTGTTACCGGTGATTGTGCAATACATTCATCCAACTTCGTTTTCACAAAAGGTTTCATTGATTCTTTTGCCGTTTCGTTGGCAGTAAATTTCTTCTCCAGGTTATTCAGTATTGGTTTGCAGGAAATAGAGCTTGCTTTGATTGGCACACCAACTTTATTTCCAACTGCATCAAGCACACGGTAAACCAATCCCCGGTTCTTGTAAATCCTGCCTTCTTCTTTACCCCTGTCTGCTACTACATTGAATTGTTTGAGTGCGGCATTAAACTCAGGCAGTGAAGCAAACTTGTATTGGCTGAAAACTGCACTCACAGTATTTGAAATACTTCGCTTGGTTTCATCTTTTCCATAAATCACTTTTTCTGCATCAACGGCTTTGATGCCGGGGCTTTTTAATTGTTGTTGCCGTTCTGCTTTTACCAACCCATAAGTCTGTTCAATCTCTTTCCTTGCTTTTTCAGATTGATTTCTGCCGATGTTGTGAGTGTTAATCCTGCTGCCATTTGCTTTGATAGTGGTGCTTACAATATGAATATGCGGATGCCCGGCATCTTCATGTTTGTAAACTAAGTAAGGCTGTTCGCTAAAACCAATCTTTTGCATGTAGTCAGATGCAATCTGCAGCAGCCTGTTTTCCGATAGCTTTTCTGGTGGGTCGAAGTTGAGAGATACATGAAGGGTTTTGGTAGTGGCTCTTTCATTCAAACTATTCAGCCTTTCAAAGCCTGCCAACTTTTGGTAAAAGTTCATTTGCTTTGCTTCTTTTAAATAATTAGCTGCATGAAGGCAAATAGCATTTCCTTTCTGTACTTTCTTTTCGTTGTAGTTGAGTGCAGCTTCAATACTTTTCGGTGTAGTTATTTTTGCAACCATTGGTCATAGAGTTGGTTCATCCGTAATTTTATTTCTTCCACTTTACTGATTAATACTTTTTGCAAACCATCGTACTGTTGCACCCAACCCCTGAACTCCGGTATCTTATCAAGGATATGAAGTTTGTGTACTGCCTGGTTAAAATTGTTGCCGATAGCATTCAGTTCTTTTTTCAGGTTCAGCATGTCTAACAAAAAATCATCTGCACTTTCATTTCTGTACTTTACTGTAACTGGTTTTTGCAATGCTACTTTTCGCAGGTAGCTGCTGGTATCTTTCTCGGTAGTTTTTTGCTGAAATTTTTCAAGCTGGTTGAACTCTGTTTCGTTCATCCTCACTACCACCATTTTCCTTCTCACTTCACTTTCTAACTTCTTCATAATATTTCAAATTCTGTTTCAATACCCCGAAGCGACTCCGGAGTGAAGGGCAAGATGACCCAAACGTATAACGTTTGTACATCTTGCCATGTGCAAGACACGGCACATTATGCCTTTACAAAATCTATCCGTTGAGAATATCTTATGTTCTTGTAAAGTCATAGTAAAACGAGTGTAAAAAATGTACCAGCATTTCTATTTGTTTGGCTAAAATTTAGTCAGGCAATACTATTTTTTGTTTATACTTGCAGTATGAGAGATGCATTAAAGAATGTATTTGGAAAGGAACTGATACTTGATACTGGAAACTGCTATTTATACACTATTCAGCCTTATGAAATGAAGAATGTTTTAGGTGCCGTAGTAGCACTTTTAGATGAATATTCTTTTACCAAAAAAGGGACATCTGAAACCTTTAAACTATATCGTACTAAGGAAGGTAATTGGTATGATTTGGGTGAAAATACAGACATTGCACAAACCCAAGTATTTCTTGAAATAAAAACTGCCATAAGTATTTTTGAGGAGCAGTTATAAAAGCTAAATCTGCCGATAATACTCTTCGTTTATTATCTTTTTTAAGCCCCGTTCCTGGGTTTTGACATGATTAATAATATAACCTTTATATCCGGCCATTTTCATAAGAATCATATTTAAAAGCGTTAAGAGCCGCATAGAAATCTCAAAGCTATCCATCGCATACTTTTTCTTTCCTTTCCTTACATTTAAATTAATATTCCCATGCAGAAAGTCGTTTCGATATTCAATTACTTCTTCATCAACCGGGGTTAATAAAATATTCAAAACTGTAAAGGGGCTTTTAAGCTTTTCCCTGTTTGTAGGCGAATTAATATTTGTAATTTTTGAAAGTATAATTTCATAACCACTAAAGCCTTCCATTTCCTTATATTTCTCAAGAATTGTAATAAGTTCTTTTTTAAATGAAGATGCCAAGCCTGCATCTTTTATTGGCTTTATAGTTTTCATTTTTTTCGACCAAAATAACTCCGATAGACCTTCAAGTGCTACTGATAAACCTGCTGGCATTAATAACAATGACCGGCTTATACTTTCTGTAATCAGCAATACTATTGCCCTAATGTCATCTTCCTTGTGAATGAGATTACAAAGTGTTGAAAGTTGAACCGGTGTTATTTCTGTAATCTTGCCATAGTAAAAGTCGGCAGTTTTATTTCTTTTTACCCATGCGTATGGGTTTGCATTTACAGGGGTATAAAATGATTTAATACTATCCCTGCTCTGTGAATATTCATAATTAACCTGCCTTCTGTGCTGTTTATTTCGGTAATAAAAAGTATATTCTTCATCCTGCAAAAGATGTCCTGTAAGATAGCCAAGTGCCACAGAAACAGACCAGGTTATTTCTGAAAAATCATCAATAGTAAGTTTGTCCAGGCAATCCGTAACAAGGTATCTTTTTTTATTATGTTCTACTTCAAATACATGAAAGTTTTTTGAGCAAACTTCTAATTGAACAAGTCCTCTTGTGCTTACCCCGCCATCATGCCCGTATGATTGGTCGGAAATAATATTATGAAAATGAAATGATGTTTTTATGGGTATAACTTTTCTAAAATAATACGCTGTTTTAGAACGGCTGCTTTTACTTTTAAAATCATGTATTTTAATCTTGATATTATGGTTGCGGCTGGTTGGTGTAAATGAAGCACCTTTATTGGATATAAAAGCATCGGTAACTTTAAACTGTATGTCTTTTCCTGAAACTGCTGGCTTTACATGGTCTCCGGTATCTAAATGCAAATAATCAAATGATGAAACTTCCAGAATAAACCCTTTAGGTTTAAGCTTCTTTAAATAGCCGGTTTTCTCCTTTGTTTTTTTGCCAAAAACTATCCTTACTTTCTTTGTTTTTGCAAGGCTTTCAATTAGCTGAAGTTCCTGTATGATATGTTTATATATTTCAGGCATTTAAAGCAACTGCATTTTCAATAGTTCAGATTGTATATACTCTTGTGTTATTCTTTCTTGCTCCAGCCTGATATTATTTGATTGAAGATATTCATACATTTTTACCTCAGCGTCTGAAAGATTATTAAGTTGTATTTTTCTGTAAACAGAATGTTCGCTAAACTGGCTAAATGTTTCGTACACATTTTTGTCCATCAACAGGCTTTTTGCATGTGGATAGTACTGGCGGATAATGTTCAGCATTTCAAAGCCTGCTGCATCCATATCAAACCAGCAAAATAGCTCAGCAGTTGAAAGCCATGTGATGTGTTTTGTAACCCTGCTTTTGAACCCTTCTCCAAAAATTGCAATCGCATTTTTTATCTTTGGAAATGAAAGGAAACATGCTTTATTCTCAACAAGAAATACCCTTTGGGGTTGCCAAGACAGCAATGCTGAATCATCAATTGTAAGGGCTAATTCATTGAAGCCAACGGCAGGTTTTAGCTCTTCGTCTAATATTCTTATTTGTGCATAGACATTTGGCTTTTTAACATAGTACCTGTTAAGAAAACTTGTTTCATTACTGTTAACCCATTCTGGCGGTAAAATTTCATCAAGCAGTTTTCTTAAAAAACCAGCATTATTTTCAATAAACTTAGAATGAACACTTATTGGAAGTTCTCTTAAATATAAATCATGCGGTGGTTTATTATTGTTAAAATATTTGCAAACTTTAATCAACCCAGGCATAATTTCAGCCTGAGCCAAAAGAAATGAGTTATTATCTTTAGCCCAGTTAGTTAATTCCGGAAATGATGATACTAAGATTTCAAATGACTGAAGTAGCGTTGAATAATCCTTTGTACGTTTTGTGTAAAAAAGGAAATCGTCAAGGCTTTCAAAAAAGATTTTTGAAGGTATTTTTTGCTTTGTTCCTTCAACCATTTTTTCTTTCCATTCAACAGTGTATCCCTTTCCTTTTGATTGTTTTGAATGTTGATAGAGCGGCACCAATGAGGCTTTCAATTCACTGTAATTTGTTCCTGCCAATTTTTTATCAGACGGTATGGCTAAGGGGAAAATATTTTCTCCTTTTAAGGCAGCTGTAACTACTTTATTAAACAGCTTTTCAGATTTTTTAAAAAGTTCATCAGGGGTTATCATTCTTTTGTTTCAACTAACTGTTTAAAACTTTCTTTCTTTTCATAGTATTGCTCCATAGTGAGGTTATAGAGAACTGAATTTTTCTTATTCTTTATTTCAACAAAGTGAACTGCATTTATAAAAGGTTCTGCAATATTTATTTTATCAAGCGGTGTTACCACTAATATTTGCAAATTCAACTGTGCACAAAACTCCATTAAAAACTGGCTTTTCTCAGGGTCTAATTTGCTGAAGGCTTCGTCAACTGTGATAAACCGCAGGCTTTTATGCTGCTTACCTTGCTGAAATATACCGAACTGGTGGGCAATGGCTGCCCCCAAAATTGCATAGGTAAATTGGGCTTTTTGCCCACCGGAATAGCTTGCAGTGTTATCGTGATATTGCCCTGGTTTGTTTTCAGAAACGGAATATTCCCTTGCATTAAATGTCAGCCAATTTCTTACGTCTGTTACTTTTCTTCGCCAGTTTTCTTCATTTTGCAACTCTGTAATCAGCTCTTTTATTTTCCTGAATACTTCTACTCTATACGCATCATCTTTTTGTGTGGCAAAATCTAATGTATTGGGTATTGCGTCATTAAGTTGTGCTTCAAAAAGCCTTATCTCATTTTCCCCTCTTACAGGCCTGCATTCCAATTGCAGATAGGTATCTGGATATTTGTTAAATGTTATTCGCTTGAGTGGTTCATTTAAATCTTCTATCATTTCTTTAATCTTGCTCACTTCATTTCTAAGCCATTGCCGGTAACTGGTGAGTGCATCAAGCATACTTTTATCCATATAATCCCTGAATCTTCGTTTATTCTCAACCAGCCTTTGTGTTTGTATTGTTTTATATAAATTTTCAAGGTCATCAATTGCCGAAAGGTCAGCACTAATATTCATTACATCGCCACTCCAGTTTGGAAATTCTTTGATAATTTTTTCTTCCGGGTTTACAAATGTACTTATCAATGCTATGGTAGCGTTTTCAGTTTTATGAACAGCCTCTACTGCGGCTTTTTGTCGTCCTTTCAGTTTAATACCCGCCTGAACAAAAGCATTATTGAATTGGGACAGTGTTTGTGTCTCTGCTATTAAAATATCTTCTTCTGAAAGAAATGAAGAACTTGCTTGTTCACCCGCCTCTGTCAAATCTTCATAACCTAATCCCAGCATTTTTAAATTCTTGGTATTGTATTCACCATCCAGGTTACTTATTTTTCCTATTAAAACATCTCTTTTTTCATTTTCCTTTTTTAATTTTTCCTCAACTTCCCTAATCTGCTTTATAATTATTTCATAAGCATCAGAAGATTTTTTTAAATCCTGTATTTGTTTATTTAGGGAATTAATTTTTTCTGCATGTTGCCCCCAATTAATTTCGTCAAAGCTTTTAATAATCATTAACTGCGTAATTGTACTCACTTTACTTTGTAAAACCGCAATACGGGGCGTAAGTTCCTTTATTTCATCTGTTAACTTTTGATGCTGCTTTTCTCCATCGTATTTCTGCTGCTGATAATACAAAACGGTAGCTTTATTGCTCCAGCCAAGACGATATTTACCCTCATCCCATCTTCCGGGGCGGTCATCCTTTTCATGGCGGTTTATATTGCGCATCAATCCATTTGAGGTAATGGCTTTTGAAGAACCGTTAAACACTTCTAAATCATCTGTGCAATAGTAATTAAAGCGGTCAAGCAATGTAGTTTCTATCCATTGCTTATATTCAGATTCTTTAAAATCAAGTTTATTAATTAATGCATCGTCCTCTGCAGGCCATCGTACAACACTATTTGAAGGCCTCCTTTCCACTTTTTGATATACCAGTTTAGTACGCATATCATTTTTATGAATAAACTGGTTTGCAGCTTTGATAAACTTTTCAGGCACCAGAAGTTGCATAGAAAAGTTGTGCAACAGTTTTTCAATTGAATCTTCCCATCGTTGTTCTGTAGCTTTCACTTTAATTAACTCTCCTATAAAAGGCAATTCATCTTCTGTTGTGTCCAAAATATCTAACAGGCGGTTACGGGCATTAATTAAGTCATCAGGAATCCTGCTTGTTCTTGACAAAAGCGATGTGATTTGCTGTTGAAAATTTTCAACTTTCTGTTTAACATTTTCCTGTTCAATCTTTAGCCTCGTTCTATGTTCGGTAAGTTTTTCAGCTTCTGCCGGAATGGAAATATTCAATTCAAGGAGCTTATCACTATTACTCCTGAACACCTGTGAATCAATATCCGTATCAAGGTTAAGTTTTTTACTAAATTCAATGTAGCTGACATTTTGAGCATTCTTATTATTTCTTTTTTCAGTTTCGCTATCAATCTCATTTTGAAGAAGGGCAATACGGCTATCAATATTGAATGCTGCCTTTTGTGTTATTAGTTGCTCTTTTTCTTTAGTGAGGCCATCAACCGAAGCTGAAACTACTTCTTTATCTTTTTTAGCGAACTCAATATCCCTTTCAAGCCGTTGCACATCTTTTTCTAAAAGGCCGTACTCAATTTTGCCTAAATAGTACGGCATTTGCTTTTCTATAAATTCAAGGATGTCTTTTTTTTGTCGAAGTTCAGTTAGTTTTTGCGTATTCTTTATAACCGGCTCAAGTAACTCAAGCTGCTTCTCATCTTTCTGGATTGCCTTATGGCTTATTAATAAATTACTATACTGCTCATACAGGTTTTTGAATTGTTCTTCAGCATCAGCTTCTTCCAGCATATCCTGCCTGATAAAATTCGTTAAATCTCCCAATACTTTTATGCCAACAGTTTTACTAAATAGAGACAGCGCTTTTTCCTTTAAGCCAAACAATTCACTAAACCTGGCAGCATACTCTTTAAAGTTGTTATACACTTCCGTTTTAGCATATTGCTTTACCAGCTTTTTCTTCCAATCACCTTTAAAATCGAAATGTCCTTTACCAAAATGTTCGTCTACAGTAAGCAAGTAGGGAGACACAATAAATACCTTTTGCAAACCACCATTGGCATACCATCTTACCTGTGCCAATGTTATAGTATGTTGCGTTCCTGAATTTTGAAAACAGGCAAGTAATACGGAATAAGGATTGTCTGCTTTATTACGCAACTGTTCTGTATTGATTTTACTTTCTGCATCAGAGAATGTTTTGCCATAGTTTCCCCAAAAATAAGTGCTTTCATCCCGTTCTTTTTTTGATTCCGCACCTGAAGATTGATTATAAAACCGCTGATTGGTAGGAACAAGTATAGTCAGCAATGCATCTATCAGAGTAGTTTTACCGCTACCATTAGCCCCTGTAAGCAAGGATGTTCGTCCGTCTGGCTGTAATCTGTATGGCTTACCATTAAACGTACCCCAGTTAAAAACTTCAAGGTAACGCAAGCGGTATCCTCCATCTGAATTATTGCTGAATAGTGTTGACATAATTAGTTAGCTTGTTCTTTATCTCTTCAAGTTTCTCATTACTGATGAAAGCCTTTATAATCCTTTTTACCTCATACTGATTGTTATCCTCATTTACCTCATCTTCCCGGTTTAATTTTAAAATACCCATTTTACTAAGGCTGTTAATAGGTTTTGATAAATCCCGCCAGAGTTTGCTTTTATTTGATTGTTCTTTATAAAAAAGTTCTATCCTTTCTTTTATTTCTTTTTGAGTAAGATAAAATTTTGTGCCGTCAGTTTTCACATCAAATTCTTCAAGCCCTTCCCGAAGCATAACAGCCAGTAAGGTGGCTTCGTAGTTGAGGGCTTGTTTTTTCATCAATCGTGGTAATGGGTTTTCGTCAAATTCATCTGCTTCCGGTTGCATTACCCTTGCAAAACCTTCTTGTTCTGTAATAATAAGTTCCATGCCTATTTTCCCAAAATACTCCTGTATGGCAGACTGCCAGGTTAATAGTTCCCGCCAAATATTTTTATCATCTGCATATATCGGCCCCTGCAAAAGTTTAATGATAACAGCCGCAAAAGGAGCCCTTGGAATTTTTGTTTCCATTTTATTTATTGTTTGGTTTGGTATAAAGCACCATTGGTACATTTACTTTTCGGTTATCAATTAATATCGGTTCCTGAATTTCTTCCATAATAATGTTATGCGAACCGGAAGTGGCGATAGAAAAGTAGCCAACAACTTCACTCAAGCCATTTTCTACGCCGTATTCTTCCACAACTTCTTTTAATGAAACCTGCGTTCTTGTTTCCAGCATTTTATCAATCCGTTGTTGAAGCCGTTTTCTGTCTATAGTAAACTGGTCGAACAAAATTTTAAAATCCGCATTTTCATCAACGGCACTTCTATCTGGAAATAATATATCAGTTAAATCATCCATTTCCTCTCCGGGCTCCCATCTGTCAAACAAATTAATATTTGGTTCATCTTCAATTACTATAAAATCTTCTTCTTTAATTTTAGCATCAATAAGTGTAAAAGCCATCTGCCTTATATCTCCAATTAATTCCATTGCCCTTCTTCTTTCTAAAAGATTTTTCTCCGAAAGTACCCTGCTTATTTTCTCACTTAACTTTCTGTTTGAATCAATTACTTTACGACCCGATACATGCAAGTATCGTTTCAAATGCTTTAAAAACCGGTCGTTATTGTAGTCAATGTTATGTTCGTTTAATAATTGGTAAAGCCGTTCAGTTAACTCTGTAAATTCCTGCTGCCTTTTTTCATCCATTAAAAACTCCCAGAAAGCTTTAAAACTTTTCCCCTGCGGTTTCTGGTTTATTTCATCAAGTGCATCCAATGCAAAAACAAGCAATGTTCCTTTAGCAATGTCTTTCTCCGTATATTTTCGTTGTATATCCTTTCTTATCTGTTCAAAATTTTGTTCTACTTCACTAAAATCCATCAAAAGTTCTCTTGCCATTTTATTTAACCCATCAAACTGTTCTTTAATTTCTAATTCATCAAAAAGTGAAGGTTTTTTGCCATTTTTTAAAAGATTTATTTCGTTTTCAATTTCCCATCTTTTTTTATTCAATTCTTCAATTCTCATTTCAACATCTTCATTTGTTAGTTCAATCATTTTTTGAAGCTTGAAGAAAATATCTTTAAAACGGCTATTTGTGCCTACATACTCCCGTCGTTCTAAATCACCTAACCACTTCATAACTTTTTTGGTGTCCGGTGTTAATTCATGTAAATCCTCTCCATCATCATTTGGGTATTTACTTAGAAAGCCGCTATTACTCCACTTATCAATATATTGGGAAGCCCTTACTGAAAAATCATCGAACAGGGTTTCAGAATCCAGTTCATCATCTTTTTCTTCATAAGACAGCTCTTCCAAATAGCCTTCCAGTTTGCTCCTTAGTTCACCGTTGGATATTGTGGTAACATTGGCATCAGAAAAAACCTTGTAGAAAAAGGAAATAATAAACGGGGCATTTTTAGCCCTTAGAAGTTGTAAGGGTTTAGCCGTTTTAAAGTGTGAAAGTATTTCCTCAAAGGTCATACCTCTAAAATAAGATATTTAGGCTAAAGAAATGAAGCATAATGCTTTAAAGAGGCTATAAAAGCCCCTCATCAGCAAAGCTGTAATACCCTTCGATTGTTATGATAATGTGGTCTATCACTCTTATATCATGATACGAAGCTGCCACTTTTATTTTTTGTGTTAATTCTTCATCAGCTTTACTTGGTTTTAAATTGCCGCTTGGATGATTGTGAGATAAAACAATTGAAACAGCTAATGATTTTATTGCAGCCGCCAGTATCAATCTTGGGTCTGCCACTGTACCTGTTAAACCACCTGCAGATGCTTCATAAATACCAATTACCTTGTTCCCTCTGTTCAATAACATTACTTTAAATTCTTCCTGCATTTCAATGGTGTTTTCATTCCATAATTCTTTTAGTAATTCGTAGCAATCTTTAACGCTGTTAATCTTTGGCCGTTGAGATGGTTTTACAGTTGTTTTGTAAACCAATTCCACTTCGGCTACTCTTGTCCATTCCGGTAAGTTTAATGCTAACTGTTCCATAATTCCATTTTTTAATTGTTTAAAAATTAATTACAGAACATGCCCTGCCTTTTGGCAATAAAGGCCATGAAGCAACGGAATAAATAGTATCTCAAACAGTAATGGAACAGCTTTCTTTATGCCGGAATTTCATGGCCGCTTCAGCAGCCAAAAGGCGATATTTGTGGGAGAAATTAATGAAGAAAAATTATTCAGAGTTATTTGCAATAATTGCTAATACAAATAAAAATAACCCTGCCTTTAATAATTTTGAATTTGACGATTCTTGCCGAATAATTTTTCTGGGAGCTATTGAATTATTTTTAGCCAAATAGATTGGTTTATGAGTTTCTTTAACTGACAAAACGAAAGGCACTTGCAAATCACCTTTTGAATAAACAATTTCTGGCTCCTGCTCATCTCCATTCTGCTTGATAATTTTCTTTGCTGTTTTTAATACCAGTTCTATTGAAATCGGGGCAAAAATTTGCGGTTTTTGAATACTCATAGCAGCCTGTATCAAACTCGTAGTGAAGACACCACCTCTGCCTCGTTTATCTTCCCATGATGCAAAACCACTTTTTGTAGCATGAACAATTTTTTTGCCTGGTGGGGATTGCAAAATGTATTTATCAAATGCTTCTCTTTCGGGATAGTACCCGTCATAATGCAACCATTCTTCCGGAAGTCCGCTTATTGCCGGGTATTCTTTTTCCCGGCAAGTATCCAATGTAACAAGTTGCCTTATACTTTTATTTAAAAGGAAAAAATCAGAAACATCTGCATCGGTTAAACAAATATTCCTTTTACCTTCATCAGTTTCATATCCATGCCCTGCGTAGAAAACAAAAAAATAATCTGCAATTGTAGCTTCTATAATCGAAGCAACGGTTGCAATATCCGGCTTCCATAATGTTATTATTTCATCCTCTTTCCATTTGCCGCCTCTTGAAGAAAGCAATAGGTTTTTCATATTTTCAATATCTGTAGCCACACTATTCAGGTAATCCTCACCCTCATTCCCGGGTGAACCAATCATTAATGCCTTTCTTACAGGTTGTATTTTATTACTAACTCTCATTACTCAAATTTAACAAGACTAACCAACCTTCCCAAACACATAATATTAATCGCTAAAAAATACCCAAGCTGCCCCGCCATTTCACCAACTCTATCACCATATTGCGGGGCAGCTTTCCGAAAAAAAAAGAGAATTTTGCAATGCCCCTTTAAAACGATTAACTCCAGTTACCTGCAAACTCTGCCTTTACAAAACTCTCACACAACTGAAAAGCCTTTTGTGTCCTCATTTGTGCAGTGCCGCCGTACAATAAAGATTTCATTTTGGCTTCTTCATCTTTGTAATTCCTAACATTTTGAAAGTAACCTGTAATAGCATTGTATGCGCCAAACACCGTTCCCTTTGTTGTTTCTAAAAATTGGGATGGGCTGCACATTTGGTACTCATACACATCATCACACATATTTTTAAAACAGGTGCTTAGTTCGTCCAGTTCGCCGTTCTGAATATTCTGTAATACTTCTTTGTTGGGAACCATTGCAAGCTGTATCAGTTTCTGCACTTCTTTATCAGTGATACGAACCTTTGCCCACTGGTTAAATACACCTTCCAGTTGTACAGAAAGCTGGTTTGATATCCCCATCACTTTATGGGCTTCTTCCAGCCGTTCTTTTACGTTTGCAGTATGACGGATTTTAACGGAGTTGCTACAGTTTCTTAAAGCGGCGTTGAGTGTATTATTACAAACAATTCTTACAGGTGTAAATGCCGCCATGATACTGCCAAAACCATCATGTGAAGTTGTGAGGAACAAATACTTTTCAATCATATCATCATTGCCTACTTTGATGTAACCAGGAAGTTTGGCAGTGATAAAAATCTTTTCGCCTTTGCCCAATGCACCTGCGGTTTCATATTGTATGCCATCGCCATCAACAATTACATCAAAGAAACTGAACGCATCAGTGTTTTGTACTACTTCATAATCTTTGCCTAACCTGTCGCCTAAAATTGCGCCAGTATCAGGGCGGTAAGTGTAAAATGATGTTGCAGATTTTACTTCTGTACCATCGTCTAATTTGTGTGTGTTGGGTCTTTTCCATACTTCAAAATCAAGCCCTGCAAAGTGCAATGCTGCTGCGCTGTTGGGATAGTCTTCTACTATCTGTCCCAATCCATGCCATGCTTTTTCTTTTATACTAAAGAAACTGTGTTTACCTGTTTGCTCGTTGAAATTAATGTTGTGTGCCATAGTTGCAAATTTTTGTTTGATTAAAAAATGAAAAGCATCCCGCCATTTGACGGGATGCCATTAAAACTAAAATGGTAAGTCGTCTGCCACTGCGGAAAAGGCTGCCGGTGCATTTGTAATTGGCACAACTGGCGCAGGCGTTGCGTCACCACCATTTGGTTTGCCATGCAGTTTAATACTGTTTACATGAAATGTAAGGCTGGCTTTTACTTCGCCGTCTTTGCTGGTGTAAGCATTAACGCCAATCCTGCCTGCACATTCCACCAAACTGCCTTTGGTTAAATACGGCGCAATGCCTGCATTAATCCAGTAAGCACAGTTTACGTAGGTTACAACCTTCTGTACTTCGCTACTGTCCTTTGTTTTGTAAGTGTCATTAATAGCAATAGAAAAGTTCACCACTTTTTTCCCTGCTTTTGTTTCATAAACTGTCGCATCTGCGGTAATTCTGCCGATGATTTCCATAACATGAAATTTTAAATGTTTAAAAAAATGTTTCTTAAATAAATTCAGCTTCGCTTCATTCATTTACCCTTAGCGACCAGCCATTAGGACTGCGGCGGAGAAACAAGGTTTTTCAAATAAAATACTATCCGTCAACTGGCGGACAGCATTACAAATTGAGGATGGAGATTTTTTTGAAAACCCGTGGCGATTGACGGCTCTTTGCAATGTGGGACGAAGACCTTGTTTCGCACAGAGCAGGACAATAATTTTGCGGCAGGGTTAGTTGAATGAGCAGTACAACAATTTTATGTTTGTAAAATCTGCTTTGTCGCTTCTGGAAAATGTATTTTTAATTTCTGGGATTGTGTTTGGCAGGAAAGCTTTTCTGCATCTGTCGGAAAAGCCAATCTCAATTCCCAATTGTCTTTATCCGGCGCAATGGTTTCGACGTTTCGTTATGACGAAGGAGTAACGATTAATATAAACGGCGAAAGGATTGCGCCGGCTCTTATTGATGATAGAAGGATAAAAAGTTGAACGGAGCGTCGCAACGGAAGATGAAAAAAGATTTGTAGCTGGTAAACAAATGAAATTCCTTGCCTGACAAATTAGAATAGATGTTTATTGCTTTTTATCAAAGTTTGTGACATAATGCTGCCTTAGCTATTTTGCCCCGCTTTATAACCTTTCAGTGAATAATACAGGATATACAAGTAGCAAGGTATCATCAAGATAAAAAACATTAACTGAAATCCGTATACCTCTTTATAAGCCGCAAATGCCTTTGGAATTAAAGCACCACCGGCTATTCCCATAATAAGTATTGCAGAGCCTTTTTCTGTAAATCTTCCAAGGCCGCTGATGGCAAGCGGAAAGATGGCAGGCCACATTAACGCATTGGCCAGCCCTAAAGCCGCCACAAAGCCAACCGACAAATAACCCTTTGTAAAAAAAGCTGCGGTTGTAAAAACAATACCAAGCAAAGCAGAGTATTTTAAAGCTGCCTGTTGCGAAATATATTTTGGAATAACGATTAAACCAATTACATACCCCAGCAACATAGCTGCCAGTGTATAAGAAGTAAAGTATTTTGTTTCATCAGTAGGAATATTAAATCCTTTGCCATAAGTACCAATAGCATCTCCGGCCATTACTTCAACCCCTACATAGACAAATATGCAAATGGCCCCCAGCCACAAATGCGGAAAATGAAAAATGCTTGTCTTTGCTTTATCGGAACTATTACCCGGTGCCTGCACATTTGCTTCTGAAGTTTTAATTTCAGGCAGCGCCGATTTTAAAATCCATACACCGAGCAATACCAGCACTATTGCCATGATTGCATAAGGGGTATATATTTTTGAAGCAAATTCGGTTAAGATAGAATCTTTTACTGATTGGTCTGTTGCAGCATTTACTTTTCCTTCCAGTTCATTAATCCCTTTCAATACAAATGCACTTAACACAATTGGGCTGATGATACCGGCTATTTTGTTGCAGATACCCACTATACTTATTCGTTTAGCAGCACTCTCAATTGGGCCAATAATGCTTATATAAGGATTAGATGCTGTTTGCAAAAGAGAAAGCCCTGAGCCGATTATAAAAAGGCCGAGCAGGGACATGGTATAATTTCTTTGAGTAGCGAAATGACCGAACAAAAAAGTACCAACGGCCATAACAATCAGAGCCAGAGCCATACCTTTCTTCATTCCTGTTTTTTCCAAAACCCAGGAAGATGGCAAAGCGAGAAAAAAATAAGCCAGGTAAAAGGCTGTTGTAACCATAAAGGCTTTAGAGTCCGTGTCAAGCCCAAAAGCAAGCTTTACGTAGGTAATCAATGGCCCGTTTAACCAGGTAACAAATCCAAATACAAAAAAAAGAATAGCCATAATAAACATGGCTCCCCTGTTACTTGTTTCTTTTACATGCATAGCGATGGCTTAAAGTTGCTTAAATTGAAATATTTTCATTTACATTCTACTTACGGTTTTCTTCATTCATCACAAAAGTAAACATCCACTTCACCGGGTTTTGCCAGTCTTTTCCTTTAAAACTTCCAATGGGAGCTTTAATTAAAACTTCATTCCATCCTTTCTTCAAAAATATTTTTGTTGGCTCCCGGTATTCATAGCCCTCATCAATTAAAGGAATTTCTGAATTACCCTTTTGATTGGTCCTTAGCCATTGCGGCGGTTCAATCAATTTTCCGTTTACCCAAACAACGCTCCCTTTAATGTCCCATCCATCTGTCGGTGGAGAATCGGTAGCTGGTGAACGGGAAATATTATTGAACCCAATCCAGAAGCTTTTCATTCCATCTTCATCTGCCCAAATTTTTGTAGTGGCATACCAGGTAGTGCTGTCTTCTGCATTATCTATTGCACCTTTTATTAACGGAGCCCACCAATGCCGCAATACGATGGTTCCGCCGCTTTGTTCTTTATAAACTGTAGCAGTTGCTTCGTTCCAGTTTTTTGTTTCGGGTAAAAATTTTTTATTCACATCACCGTCATTGCTAAATGGCCCGTACAATTTCCACACAAGGTTGCTTTGCTTTGCGTAGTTAAATATTTTATCTGCGAAAAATAATTTTTTGTTATCCAGCAAACGATTTTCAAAATCAATAAAACCCTTTTTCTCACCATCATCAATATTAGCAATCCATCCAGTTTGCCCGCCACCCCGCCAGCTTCTTTCTGCAAAGGCTAACATACCGGGATAAACAGGATTCATTTGTAAAACATCTTCTTCTTTCGCAACAGCCCTATCGGGCCACATGCAAATAGTGCCACCCAATGTAGTAGCATCTCCTTTTTCTTTATCAGCAATTTTACGATTGAAAATGGTAGTTACCGCTTCCAATGGGTCAATATGATTCAGGTACAAATGCCTTGAATCAATAAACCGGATTTGATTATTGGACGTATGGTGAGCATTATCATCCATCCATAATTGACGAATGGTACTCTCAGTAAAATTTCCACCCGGCTGCCAGCCGATTACTTTTTTTCCCAGGCTTTCAATATAAGCAGTTATCTCAGGAACAAAGTTCTTGTTGGTAATTTTTACTTCGTCTGCGCCGATATGTATATAGGGTACATCGTAAGTGGCGCAAAATTCTTTCAGGATGTTCTTCACGTACAGCATTCCTGAGTAAGATTGCATGTCAACCTTCATAGCTCTTTTGAATGCAGCACTGTGGCCGGGCATATCAATTTCAGGAACAAATGTGATGTATCTTTCTTTGCAATAAGCAATCAGTTCTTTTATCTCGGCTTCTGTATAATACATTCCTTTATTGCGAAGCATGTATTCAGGAGATGTTAGCTGCGGATATTGTTTGCTGGCAATCCGCCAGGCAATATCTTCGGTAGCATGAAAATGAAAGATGTTGAGTTTATACATTGCCATCACATTTATCTGCTGCTTCAATAATTTCATTGACATGTAATTTCTGCCCACATCAATCATATAACCCCGCCACGAGAATGCAGGTGAATCAGTGATTTCACAGGCATCAATCATCACTCCATCTCTCATTAATTGCCGCAGGGTTTGAATGCCATTAAAAATGCCCTGTGTTGTTTTTGCAGTTACCGAAATTTTATTCTCTGAAACATTTAACTGGTATGCCTCATCAGGCATATCTGAAGATTGAGCCGGGCCTAATTGCAATTCTATATGCAGGTCAGCTTTACCTGCTTTATTTTTTATTTCAGTTTGCACCCCTTTTTCAATAAGCAGGTTTTTCAAATCGTCTGCTTCTTTGGTGAGTGCATTGTCTTTAATAACGATTAAACCGCATTTATACAAAGGGAAAAAGCCATTCTTCCATGTGAGTTGCTGTGGCAATGGAATCAGTGATGGTTTTTCCTGCAAATCGTAAACATAGGGGAACATTATATGCTTCCATAACAAATAACCTTCGCCCAATAAATGTAACCCGTCATTACTGTATTTTGTATCCATCTTTCCCTGCTTGTTACAAAAGAATGGATACAGGTTGATAAATGTATATTGATAATTTACTGCTTCATTACTAAGCCGCTTATTTACTTTTAAAATAGAATCTGTTTTGTTCGTATGCCCGATGAATTTGCCAAAGACATTGGAAACAGGAAGGATACTTTGAACAAACAATCTCGTTGCAGGGCTTTCCTGTTTCAAATAAGCGGCAGCAAGTAAAATATTTTTCACAACACTGTCTGTACTAATACCCCTTGCTAAATCATTTGTACCTATTAATAAAAACACTTTCCGGGGTTTTTGTCCGGCAATATCAGCTATGCGATGAAGTATTCCTGCACTAATATCTCCGCTGATGCCTCGGTTTTTAATACCAATGTCGGTAAATAACTCAGCCCACTCAGCGCCGTCTGTAATACTATTGCCTATAAAAACGATGTCATTTTTTTCAACAGGTAAAAATTTAAAATGGCTCACCCGCTGGTGATAATAAGTGGGGAACAGTGTGTCTGCATAAACCGGAAGCCTTACCTGTGCAGGTAATTGCTGAATAAACAGGAGTGTAATAATTACAATAAATCTTTTTCTCATCTTTTATTGAAGTTGTAATTCTATAATAGTGTCAATAGTATCATTTGGTAAACCTTCAAGGTACACAAATGTTCCTTCGGGCAATTGCTTGTAATTCACTCTCTGTTTATTCTTAAAAAGAAAGGCGCCTTTTATTTTTTCTTTATAGCCAGGTAAGAAAATATAACTGCTGCCCGTATTTTTCAAAATATGAACATAGCGGCTTTTATCTTTCCCGGTTACCACACCCCATTCCTGCGTTGCAATAATATTCCCTCTTGTGCCGTAAATGCTTTCGCCATTTGTATTCAGCCAGCTACCAACCGCTTTCAAAGTATCAATAAACTCCTGCTGAATCTTTCCATTGGGCATGGGGCCTACATTCAACAGGAAATTTGTATTGAGTGCGGCTGCATTCACCAAATAATGAATAAGGTCTTTAACCGTTTTATAATTATTGTCGGTGATGTTATACCCCCATGAGCCGTTGATGGTTTCGCAAGTTTCTAACGGCAGACTTTCTGATGCCTTCTGAAAACTCAACCCCGTTTTATTATGGCCGGGCAAATCTTTTTCAAACATCTGGAAATCTTCGCCAGGCAATGGTTCCAAATGATGATTGTTGCCAATCATGCATTGAGGGTGCAAACTATGTATGAGTTGATAAATTTCTTCGTACTTCCAGTTTATTCTCGAACTCATATCAGCAGAACCTTCTACGTTGGTTTGGTCCCAGTGCCCATCAAACCAAATGGACATTATTTCTCCGTAATTAGTCAGCAGTTCAGTAAGCTGGTTTTTCATAAACTGCAGGTAGCTGGCATAATTGCTTTTTTCGGTACGGCCTGTGCCTTTACCTGTGCGGCCTGTTTCATAGGGGTAATCGTTGCGGTACCAGTCAAGAGTGGAATAATACAAGCCTAATTTCATGCCTTGCTTTTTACATTCATCAGCCAGCATCTTCAGTACATCTTTGCCATAAGGGGTGTTTGTTATTTTCCAGTCGGCATACTTTGTATCCCAATTAGAAAAACCATCATGATGCCGGGTGATAAAAACAATGTATTTCATGCCTGCATTTTTTGCAGTAGCTACCCATTCGGGGGCGTTAAAATCCTGAGGATTGAAAACATTCAACAGCAGGGTGTAATCTTTTACTTTTATGTTACGATTGTTCATTACCCATTCGCCGGCTCCTAACACACTGGAAGCGCCCCAGTGAATAAACATGCCGAATTTATTATCCTGAAATTGCTGTCGGGCAACAAGGTTATCAGCAGATGCTGTATATGACTGTGAGTAAGTAACCCTGAAACTGCAGAGCATGACAAAAAGTAAAAAAAATGTTTCATACTAAAATTTTAAAGTAAATCCTGAATAATTAACTCATGTATCTGTTTTAATAAAAAAAAAGACACTAAGCTTATGTTTACTTAGTGAAACGATTTTTGTGTTACCACATAACCCGTTGGCCGCACAATGGTGATAATGCAGCCGCCATTGTACAAATCTTCCACTTCAAAATTGATGCGTTGCCCCGGCTTTATTTCAGGCAGGTCGTAGGCTTTTGCTGAAGCATAGTTATCCGTTTTGTCTGATACATACAGTTTGTATCCTTTTACCGTATGCTGCGGCAAACCCATGCTGCCGAATATCAATAAATTCAGCTTGCCTTTTTTCCATTGCCTTGCCTGTTGTACTTCCACCGGCGAAGAAAGTTCTCTCAATACTTTCATTGAAGGTTTGGGTTTGCCATACATATCATAAACGCCATGCACCCTTCTGCGGAATTTATTATTTTCAGATGTGCCAGGATAATGGGTGCGGTAATCCGTTAAATCAAAATAGATAGCACCTTCAACATAAGGTTTACTTTCATAAACAGCCATGTGATAAATGAGGTCTTCAATTCTTCTCTCGTCGCCACCTTTAAAATTGGGTTCGCACAAACCAAACTCAGAAATAAAAAATGGTTTATCAGGATAACTTAAATGCACACTATCCAGATAGGCATTTATTTGCCCCTGTGGTATATCCCACCAACTGCCGCCGTATTCATTCATCATTAAATAATCGCCATCATTAGCGGCATCGGGTGTAAATTTTGGATTGTTGTAAAAACTTGTAGTAAGTGTGTTGCTTACATAAGCCGTCATACGATTGGGGTCTAATGCTCTTGATTTTTTTAATAAATCAGCAATCATTTGTTTCATATCGGCATCCCTGCCACGCAACTCATTGCCTACACCCCATGAGAATATAGATGGATGATTGTACATATTTCTCACCATTCTTTCCAGTTGCTTCATGGCAATACTACGAATGGTATCATTGGCCGGCGTCTCTGGCCCCCAGAGCGGCACTTCCTGCTGCACAATAATTCCATTTCTATCGCAGAAATCATAAAATAAATCATCCTGCTGAAAATGCTGGCGGGTAAAGATGGCATTTACATCTTTCATCAATTTGCATTGACTGAGAATTACTGAATCAGTTTCTGCAAATCCGAAATCAGGATTACTGCCTGCTGTCCATTCCACACCCATCAGCTTTATTCTTTCGCCGTTGAGAAATGTTTTTCCGTTTTCAAATTTTATTTCTCTGAAACCAACATTGGTTGAAATTTTGTCTGCCGCTTTTTTCCCATTCAATACTGTTACATCAATCCTGTACAAATTCGGAAAATCAAAATGCCAGGGGTTTACTTTTGGTAATGTAATATCAACAACTGCTTCGTTGTTTTGCAATGTTGGTTTTTGTATGGCTGCATAAACAATATTTTTTGTAGGCTGGTTTTCTTCGATGATGCTGATGGAAAACTTCACATTGCTGTTAACAGGATTATCAAAACCAAGCTTGATTTTAAGCTGTCCTTCGTTATTGGCTATATTCAATTTTGGTTCAGCATGAATATAGGTTGCCGCAGGCTTATCACTTATAATGAATGCTGCTTTACGTATGATACCGCCATCATTTGGCCAGTCGAACGAGCTGCCGAAGGGAACTTTATTTTTTCCGTAATCATTATTTACTGCAACTGTAATGATATTTTCTTTACCATAATTTAATTTACCAGTGAGATTGATGTAAAACTTATTGAAGCCATCGCCGATATTTTCTTCTGTCTTTGTTCCATTGATATAGATACATGAGGTATGATTGACAGCACCAAACTGCAACACTACATTTTTGTTTTTCCAACTAGCAGGTACAACTAACTTTTTTTGATACCAGCCCCATCCGTAATGGTTCTGATTCTCTTCTTCGATGTTCCAGGTATGCGGAAGATTAACGGCACGGCTACCCGGCAAAGATTTTTCAAACCAATTAGCTGTTAAGCCTTCCTCTTTCTTATCTATAACGAACTGCCAGCCTTCGTTTACAGCGATGGTATCTCTTTGCCCGGCAGCGGTAATAGAATAAAGGAAACATAGAAATAAGAGCTTTGCTTTCATGTTAGACAAAATATTCTTTAAATAATCAATTAATTTTTATCCAATAGCTATACTGATAATTCTGGTAAGGCACCCTGTATTTTTGCAAAGGCATGGAACCCCAACTGTCTATTCCCTGTAGGCCGGTTTGGTTCAGGTCAATATGCAAATAGGTTTCGTTGCGTTTGTTGAGTTCGCCACTGTGATACTGTTTTTTATTCATCTCCGGGTCTAAATCATCTAAGCTATAAGGCAGTGCAGAAAAACTCAATAAACTATCTGCAAATTCAAATTGTATTTTTCTTCCTTTTGCATTGCTAAAACTCACCCATCTTATTTCGGTATGGTTGCCGCTTTCCTGCGGACGGGCATAGGGATAGTACTGTTCATCGACTGCTTGTTTGTAATTGCCGATGAATGTATTGGTCTTTCTGTCCCAATAATTTTCGCCGGGACCACGGCCATACCAGTTGATGTTGCTGAAGTTTTTATTGAGGGTAATATCATTGCCTGCCCGTAGTAATAAGGAATATTTCCCTTTAATAGCAGTAAAGCTATTGTCCACTTTTATTTTTCCATCGCCAAACACGGTAAAGTTTTGTTCATGCTGTGCATCTCCATCCACCAACTGTTTTGAAAAACTAATTTGCCAGGTGGCATCATTAATTTTGGTTACGGTTGCTTTTATTCCCGTTCCTTCATTGTACGCATTGCGCCACATACGAAGTCTTTTATTAAAGCCTGCTCCAATATCATTATCGGTGGGAGCCCGCCAGAAGGAAGGGGTTGGCCCTTGCTGTATTATTTCCTCTCCTTTATATTTATAGCTTGCCAACAATCCTTTTTGTAAATCAAAAATCAAACTGAAATTCTTTCCACTGATATTGCATTGCGTTGTTGTTTGTTCAACCTTTAAAGTTGCTTTTGCAAAAACTTCAGGCTTCGTTGCAGGTAATGTATTCAGCAAAAACTGTTCTGCCGCTATTTCATATCCTTTTGGTAAAAAAGGTTCTTCGTTTTTTAATAAGTAGTAAATATTCAACTGGTATTCTTTATCGGGCAGTTGTTTTGTCTTTATCGGAATCGGAAATTCTTTTTCCTGTTGCGGTTGTAATTCAATAGAAGCAATGTTGCCCGTTTCTTTTTCAAGACCATTTTCCTGCAGTACCCATTTTAAAGAAACATTATCCAGCGATTTAAAGAAGTAACTATTTTTTATGCTGATGCTGTTACCGCTTTTCCATTTTGTTTTAATATGCTGGTAAACTTTTTTTACTTCCATCGCCATCGGTGTTACATTTCTGTAAGCATCCACCACTCCTTTTACACAAAAATTATTATCGCTCAGGTTTTCATCCACCGGGCCTTCCAATGGAAAATCGCCGCCATAAGCTTTGATGCGTTTGCCATTTTTTACCGTATCAATGTTTTGGTCAATCCATTCCCAAATAAAACCGCCCTGTAGTTTGGGATTGTTTTCAATAACATCCCAATAATCCTGAAAATTGCCGAGGCTGTTGCCCATAATATGTGCATACTCACTTTGTATATGCGGAATCTTTGCATCGCTTTTTGCATAGCCCAGCATATCACCCGGTGCAAAATATTGCGGACAAAATATTTCGGAGAATGGTGTTTTGTTGGGGCTCCCATAATCAATATCCCTTTCATATTGTATGGGCAATGTGGTTTGCTTTTTCAGCCAGTCATAAGCAGCATAAAAATTTGTTCCATCGCCAGCTTCATTTCCTAAGCTCCAGGTAATAACTGACGTATGATTTTTATCCCGTTCATACATACGTTGTATGCGTTGCAGGTGGGCTTCTTTCCACAAAGGCTTATTGCCCAGCGTTACGCTTAAATCATAGCCCAGGCCGTGACTTTCTATATTGGCTTCGTCCACCACATACAAACCGTATTCATCGCAAAGCTGCATCCAATAAGGGTCGGGCGGATAATGTGAGTGACGCACTGCATTTACATTCAGCTTCTTCATCATTTCCATATCCTTCCGCATATCTTCTTTACTAAGTGTATGCCCGTTGCGTGGATGATGCTCATGCCGGTTAACGCCTTTCAAGAAAACCCTTTTGCCATTCACTAAAAAATCTGTTCCCTTTATTTCTATTTTTTTAAAGCCAATGCGTTGCGGAACCACTTCCAGCACATCGCCGTTTTTATTTTTTAGTGTGATATACAATGTGTAGAGATAAGGCAACTCTGCATTCCAGTTTTTTACATTCGGAACAGTTGTTTTAAACTGTACATCAGTTTTGTATTTTCCTAAAACTGTTTTGTAATCATTGGTTTTATCAGTATAAACAATATTGCCTGCTGCGTTCTGCAATTGCAGCTCCAGGTTAAAACTATCTTTTTTGCTCAGGTAACCTTTTTCCCATTTGTAATTGTCAACCTCAACATTTACCGAAAGCAAACCATTGGTATAACTATCATCAAGCGTTGCATCAATTTTAGTATCTCTTATATTGAGTTTGTTAGTGGTAAACAAATACACATCTCTTTCAATGCCTGAGAAACGAAACATATCCTGGCATTCTAAATAACTGCCATCGCTCCAGCGGTACACCTGGAAGGCAATGAGGTTTTCGCCTTGCTGTACAAAATCTGTGATGTCAAATTCAGCAGCCAGTTTGCTGTCTTCGCTGTAACCTACTTTTTTTCCATTCACCCATACAAACAAACAACTCTTTGCATTGCCAACATGCAAAAAAATTTGTTTGCCCTTAAAACCAGATGGAATAATTATTTTTTTTCGATAAGAGCCAACAGGGTTATTGTTGGCAGGGATATCATAAGGCGGATTCATTTTACCATAACGCAAATTATGCCCTGCAAAATCGTAGGGTTGATTTACATAGATAGGAAGGCCATAGCCATTTACTTCCCAACTGGCTGGTATGCGAAAGTTATCCCATTTGCTGTCATCATAATTTTGTTCAAAAAAATTATGAGGCCGTTGATTCGGGTCTTTTACCCAATTAAATTTCCAGCTTCCGTTTAAAGAATAATAGTTTGCTGATTTTTCTTTGTCAAAGCCCTTTGCCAGTTGCAAATTTTCAAAGGCAAAGGCATCACAACGCATGGGCATACGGCTGATGGAAATCAATTCAGGAGTTTGCAGTTCAGCAGGCGATTGTGCTATCAAACAAAAGTTTGAAATTAGTGTGGCGATTAACAGAAATATTTTCCTTTCAGTGCCTCGTATTCCTTGAAAAAAAATCAACATGAGAACATCATTTATTTTAAACTACTGTTATTATTATTCCACTATTATCTCATCAGCAAATATCCATCCCGGCTTTCCTTCGCCGCTATGGCCAGGCGGGCAAACATTATTCTTTGCCGTAACCCTGATATACCTGGCTGCTTTAGAAGTGAATGTTGCCTTAAAATCAAACTGCGCCGTTCTTTCATTAATGCTGATTGGGTTATTTACCATTTGCACTTCTTCAAAATCAGTTCCATTTACAGATGTTTCAAACTTCACGGATTGTGGAAGGAAAATCCAATCACTGTAATTCTGTAAACAACCTAATGCAATGTTTTGAATATTTTTTACTTCGCCTAAATCAATCGTTGCAATCATATCCTTCGCACTGAAGCCATGCCAGTATTTGCCAACTGCATTGCTTCCTCTTACACCATCAGTGAGGGAATTAGGCCCATCTGCCATATAGTAACGGCTCACAGGGTTTGTGTAAGTAACATTTCTCCCAATAGCCTTGTGCATTACAAAACTTTGCTGGGCAGGTACTGCACTCATCAATTTACCATCCACCACTACAGAAGCTTTTAGTGTTACAGATGAATTGATGGCAACAGGCTGTGTGTATTTATTGCTTTTCAGATTAGGTATTGAGCCATCAGTTGTATAAACCACATTGCCCTTGTATGCTTCAGTAGCAAGTGAAATAAATAATTGTCCGTTTTCTGATGCTGGCTTTATATCTGCTTTAAAATTTCCTTTACTATAGTTCCATCCTTTTTGGTTAAAGGCTGTAAAATGTGATTGCAGTCTTTCATTAAAATTGTTCCAGTTTTTATTTTCTTTTTTGCTCCATACAACCTCCGATAACGCAAGCATACGAGGCAGCACCATATATTCTACATGCTGGGTGGTAGGCACATATTCGGTCCATAAATTAGCCTGCGAACCTAATACATGTTTTGCCTTTTGCTCGTTAAGCTCTTTTGGTATCGGGTCATAATCATACACTTTTTTAAGTGTATTAAATCCGCCAATGCCCACCGGTTCGCTGGCTGGGTCGCCCTGGTAATGGTCAAAATAAACAGGGTTGCCCGGTGTCATAATCACATCATGGTTTTGTTTGGCAGCTTCAATGCCCCCGGCTTCGCCCCGCCAACTCATCACAATGGCATTGGGTGCAAGCCCACCTTCTAAGATTTCGTCCCAGCCAATGATGGTCCTTCCTTTTTTGTTTATATATTTTTCCATGCGGGTGATGAAATAATTCTGCAGTTCATGTTCATCTTTCAATCCTTCCGCTTTCATTCTTGCCTGGCAGCGGGGACATTTCTCCCAATGTTTTTTAGGAGCTTCATCGCCGCCAACATGAATGTACTTTGATGGGAAGAGCTGAAGCACTTCATCCAATACATTCTGTAAAAAAAGAAAAGTGCTGTCTTTGCCTGCACAAAAAATATCATCAAATACTCCCCAGGTTTCCTGCACCAGTTTTATTTCGCCCTGGCTTTGCAGCAGTTTACTCATTGCCGAAGCATTAGCAGGCATAGCAGTGGGTTTATCAGGAAAGCAGCTTAGCCAGGGATAAGCAGCAATGGCGGCAGAAGAATGGCCGGGCAATTCAATTTCGGGAACTACGGTGATATTTCTTTGCGATGCATAAGCCACCACATCTTTTACTTCTTCCTGTGTATAGAAGCCGCCGTATCTAAGGTTGGTATTGCCCGTACCGGGATAGCCGCCTGTGATGGTGCCATTGCGATAAGCACCTTTCGTTGTTAATTCAGGATATTTTTTTATCTCAATGCGCCAGCCCTGGTCTTCGGTTAGATGCCAATGAAATGTATTGAACTTGTATGTGGCTAAAAAGTCAATATACTTTTTTATAAACGAAACCGGATAGAAATGTCTCCCCACATCAAGGTGCATACCACGGTATTTAAAACGGGGATAATCGGTAATACTCATACAAGGAATTTCCACGGAGTTTGATTTACCGGCAGAAAGTGTTTGCAAGAGTGTTTGAATGCCGTAAATAATACCTGCTTTAGTATTTGCTTTGATCGTAATTTTTTTCGGAGTTATATCCAGCGTATATGCTTCCTCACCTGTCACTGCCAGTTTCTCCACACTTAACTGAATAGTTGTTAGCCGGGTAGTATTTACCGGCAAAGCAAAGCCAGCAATACTTTTCACCTGCGAAGCCAAATAATCTGCTGCTGCTTTTACATCTTTTTGCTGAGCGTTGTATTGTACTGATGTATTTGCTGATAGAATAAAATTTCCCTGCAAATATTGTAATGATACGGGCTGCGGAATAATACTTACCTGTTGTTGGGCAATGCCAAAAAAAGGAAAACCCAGAAGTAGAAAAATAAGTCTTTTCATTTTTATTGTGCTATTTAAAAATTAGTAAAGAATAATAAATGCCAATGGCAGAATATCCTCAAAAATGCCATCTTACGAATGCTTCCATTGCTTCATACTCTGCTAACCCAAGTTTATTGTAGAGTTCGGCAGTGCCACGGTTTCTTTCTTCGGCCCGTTGCCAAAATTCCCGGCTGTCGGTTCCCTGGAAAACCACCCCATCTTTTTGCGACTGGTGTTTGAAAATCCCGTATCTTTTTTTTAGTACCTGTTCAGGGCTCATAGGCACAGCCATTTCAATAGCATCAATATCCCACTCTGCCCAGGCACCTTTGTAGAGCCATAGCCAACAGTCTTTCATAAAATCAAGATGTTTTATATTGGCTATTGCTGCAAAAATTCCATCCAAACAAACCTTGTGTGTGCCATGTGGGTCGGCAAGGTCGCCGGCAGCATAAATTTGATGTGGTTTAATTTGTTGAATTAACGCTGCAATAATTTTTATGTCTTCTTCCCCAATCGGTTTTTTTTCTACAGTGCCTGTTTCATAAAATGGCAGGTTGAGGTAGTTAATATTATCATCCGGTATGCCCACAAAACGGCAGGTGTTTCTGGCTTCGCCTTTTCTTATTAACCCTTTTACAAACCGTAGTTCCTGAATATCGGGTTCGCCATTTTTCTTTTGTTTTAAGAAAGAATCAGAGGCGTTAAATATCTTATCTGCATCGGATGAATTAATTTGAAATTGCTGATTGAAATCTTTTACAAATTCAACAAAGCGAAAAGCTTCATCATCTGCTACTGCAATATTGCCGCTTGTTTGGTAGGCAATATGTACATCATGTCCCTGGTCTGCCAGCCGCTGAAAGGTTCCTCCCATTGAAATAATATCATCATCAGGGTGTGGACTAAATATCAAAACCCTTTTTTTTGCGGGCGTTGCCCTCTCTGGCCGGTGAGTATCATCTGCATCCGGTTTACCTCCCGGCCAGCCGGTAATGGTATGTTGCAGCCAGTTAAAAACTTTTATGTTGATGTCATAGGCATTGCCATGCAAAACCAGTAAACTGCTTAATCCATTTTCGTTGTAATCATTATTCGTAAGTTTTAATATTGGCTTATTGCATGATAGTGCCAGATGAATAACTGCCTTCTTAATCATTTGCTTTGTCCATTCCACATCTTCTGTTAACCAAGGTGCTTTATTTCTTGTAAGCAATGCGGCGGCGGCATCGTCCAATACGAAAGAAGTATTTTGATGTGCCTGTAAATAAGAAGCAGGTACAAATTCGGTAACCGGGCCTTCCACTGCCATTTTAATAATATCGGCTTTTCTTTCACCCCATGCCAGCAATACAATTCGTTTGGCGCTGAGTATTGTTTGTATTCCCATTGTAATTGCCTTACGGGGTACATTAGCAATGCCAGAAAAGTCTATCGCTGCATCTGAACGGGTTATCCTGTCGAGTGTTATAAGACGGGTAACTGAGCTTATGTGAGAACCAGGTTCATTAAAACCAATATGACCGTTGCGGCCTATGCCCAGAAGCTGAAAATCAATACCACCGGCATTTTTTATCAACTCTTCATACTGTTCACAATGTTGTTTAATATTATCCAAACTTACTTCACCATCTGGAATATGGCAGTTGGCAGGGTCAATATCTATGTGATTAAACAAATTTTCCTGCATGAAGTATTTGTAGCTCTGTATGGACTCACAGGAAATGGGGAAGTATTCATCAAGATTAAAACAAATTACATCCTTAAAACTAAGTCCTTCTTCCCTGTGCATCTTTATCAGTCCCCGGTATATTTTTTTGGGTGTGGTGCCTGTTGCCAGCCCCAGCACTGTTTTGGCACCCTGCTTTTGCTTTAACCGGATAAGGTCCGCTATTTCTGACGCAACAGCTTTACAAGCATCATTTGCTTCACTAAATATTGTTACTGGTATTTTCTCATAAGAAGTAACCTCATGGAGTGTTTGAAAATTTGCTATCATTTTTTCAATGTTTATTTATCATTAGCTTCTTTATAATAAAGTCCAAATTCCGCCAGGCAGGGATTCAATCTTGAGGATAAAATTTTCAATCTTACCCTATTACTTGTTACATTATTTAAACGAAGCAGCCGTTTGTATCCAATTGTTGTTCCGCTTACTGCTATTTTCCATTCCTTCCCGTCCCAATATTCAATTTCAAAACGTTCAACCCTTTGTCCCATTCTTATATTTTCCTGTAATAGCAATACGTTAAAAGTTGTAGCCGATTTGAGTTGCAGTTCAATTACTGTTGTAGTGTCATTTCCCTTTGTTGTAAAATGTGTAGCATTGTTTCCGTCAAGTATATATTTTGCGTTAACTCCGTTGGCGGATTTTATCTTTGAACGTTTAGCAAGATTGGTCTTAAGAATATCATCCCGCAATTGCTTCCATTGCTTTAATACAGCTATGTCACTATCATGAATCAGCCCTCTTTTATCCGGCGGTATATTTAATAATAAAACACCATTTCGGCCAACTGAATTGAAATAAATATCAAGCAGTTTCTCAGGCGTTTTTACTTTACTATTTTCTTCTTCATGATAAAACCAGCCCGGCCTTATAGATACATCTGTTTCTGCAGGGTACCAAACTAAGCCTTTTGATTTTTTGATTTTTTCACGACTTCCTAAATCATCACCTCTCATATCGCCCTGAGGTTTAAATGCAATACTTGTTTGCGAGCCAACAGCTATTTCCTTTTGGTCAAGATTATTCGCAGGCACTACACTCCATTCTGTTTCTCTGCCGTATCCTGTTTCTGTTCCAACCCATCTCACATCCGGCCCCATGATTGCAATTACAGCCTGCGGTTGTAATTTTCGAATGAGCTGATACCACCGCTCAAAATCATATAACTGTTTTTTCCCGTTAGGCCCTTCGCCGTTGGCGCCGTCAAACCAAACTTCGTCAATGCGGCCATATTGTGTAAGAAGTTCAGTTAACTGGTCAACAAAAAAATCATTATAGGCATCGGTTCCATACACCTCGGTATTCATATCCCAGGGAGAAAGATAGATGCCGAAGCCCATTTTATATTCTTTACAGGCATTGGCTACCTCTTTCACCACATCACCTTTGCCTTTTCTCCATTCGCTGGCTGCTACGGAATGCTTTGTCGTTTTAGTTGGCCACAGGCAAAACCCGTCATGATGCTTGGCAGTTAATATCACCTGTTTAATACCTGCTTCCTTTGCAATACGAACCCATTGCTTCGCATCTAATGCAGTAGGGTTGAAAATTCCCGGGTCTTCTTTTCCAGTTCCCCATTCTTTACCGGTAAATGTGTTAATCCCAAAGTGAAAGAATGCAGTAAGCTCCAATTGCTGCCACCTTAATTGCCCTGTTGATGGAACGACTTTAGCTGCTTTTCGTATAATGTCTGCTTCGGTATCATTTTCATTTAAAATAACATAATTTTTCTGCTGTGCTGAAACAACTGCATAGCAGAAAGAAAAAAAAGATATAGTTAATATAAATTTCACTGAACCTTTATTTTAAAAGTTGATGCAGGAATATTTTCTGAATTAATGAGATTCCCATCACTAAATGGCTTCCACCCATAATAAATAAACTGCGGTTTTAAACTTACAGGAATGATGATGCCACTATCACCAAAATTTGCTTCTGATTCATTTTTTCCATCAACTGAAAACCCTCTGATTGCCGCACCATCTGTTGTCTTCAGCCCTTTTGCCATGTGCTCAAATAACACAATCACTTTTCCTTTTGAGTAGGTTGCTTTTAATGGTAATGGGCCAGAAGGAACCACATTCTGTTTATACATTTTATTCAATGCCCATCTTGCCAGCCTTTCGCCTACCTCTTTTTTATTGGTGGGATGTACATCATCTTTTGCTCCAATATCGCTGCAAACTGCCATTCCGCTGTTAGGAATCAATTGTAGCATTTTCCTTTGTTCATCTCTGAACTGCGGCCAAAGCTGACTTTTGTATTTAATCGTATCAATTGATGATAGCTGCACAAAATAAAAAGGCAGTTGTGGTTGTTTCCATTTTTTACGATAGTCCTCAATCATCAGTGCTGATAATTCAGCATATTCATTTACCCGTTCTATTTCTTGTGCATTGCTTTCACCCTGGTAACAAAGAATTCCTTTAACCGGCATTTGGAGTAATGGTTTTATTCCTGCCACAAAAGCAAAGCCGGGTTTATAAGCATGGTTTAGTCCTTGTTCATCTGTAGGAACATCAGTGCTGCTTGCCACATTTTGTCTCCCTCTTTCTCTCACCCATACAGGCAACGCATCATTTGCAAGCCAGTTGCCGTTTACCTTTTTGCTGAATGATGGATGATTAGACAGTGCTTCTGTACTTATAAAAGTTTCAAGCGGTGCACCGCCAATAGAAAGGTTTATAATGCCGATTGGAACACCAGTCTCAAAAAAAACATTTTTTGCAAAATAATAGGCAACTGCACTCATTTGTTTAAGCGAAATGCTGTCACACTGTTGCCATCCGTTCCAATAATAAAAATTATCAGGTGTAAGCCTGCTTACAAGTGAGTCGGTGTAGGCTACACCAAATACATTCCGGCCTGCAGGTGGTGGATTTAATAACCGGATATCGGGCCGATTAGATTTGTATATTTCAGTTTGCCAATGTTGTTCTTTCATCATTGGCCATTCCATATTGCTCTGGCCTGTACAAATCCATATATCACCAATAAGAATATTCTGAAACTGTACTGCTGTATCTCCACTGCTAATAATTAAGGACTGAGGCTGACGGGTGGCAGGCCGCTTTGGCAAATGCACTTTCCATACTGAATCTTTTGCAGCCACTGTCTTACGCAGGGTTGAACCCAGTCTCACTTCAACCACTTTTCCGGGAACAGCCATTCCCCATACTGCAACAGGTGCCTCTCTTTGCAAAACCATATTGGAAGAAAATATTTTTGCCATCTTCAACTGTGCTATTGAAAGAGATGGAAAAAATAATATGGCAAAAAGAAGGGTTTTCATTAGCTGTTTATTCCAATGGTGTGTAATTCAGATTCGGCTTCTATAAAATTTTGTAACAACACAATTTGATTGGATGCCCTGATTAAGTTTTGGCGGGAATAGGCTGAACCATAATATTTATCATCATTCAAATAATCTGTCAGAAAACGGAGTGCCTGCATATAAATGCTGAATTTACCAGCATAGAAAAAATATTTCTTTTCAACTGCTGTCAGCTCATCCTTCATCTCACTCATATATCCGTCAACGATGGCTTTATAATATTCTTTGCGGATAATAATTTTGGAAAAGTCTTGTTCTTCTTCGCTTACGGGGGATAAATAAGTACGCATCATATCACCTACATCGCTGATAAAATAACCGGGCATCACAGTGTCAAGGTCTATTACGCAAAGGCCGTTGTCGTCTTTATCGAACAGTACATTGTTAATTTTACTGTCGTGGTGAGTAACCCGAAGTTTAAAATCATTAAGCGTTTTTATTTTTTCATATTCCGTCACAATATTTGACCAGGCTTTTAACTGGCTGATTAAAGTGGCTGATTCTTTTACCCTGTTATTGTTTCCTTTTGTAAGTGCCTCCTCAAATTGTTCATACCGGAGAGAAAGGTTATGAAAATGCGGAATAGTGATTTTAAGTTTTGTACAATCAAAACTGCTGAGTATTGCAGTAAATTTTCCAAACTGCTTTGCGCCTTCATAAGCCTGTTCAGGGTTTTTTACCACATTTATTGCATGAGAATCTTGTACAAACGGGAAGACCCTGAAGTATCCATTTTCATTTTTGTAAACAAGTTCATTGCCATCAAATGTTTTAACCGGAGAAACAAAAAAATAATCAGGATGCTGATATTTCAGATGACGGCTAATTTCTTCAATATTAAAAGCAATGTTTTCCGGATTTTGAAACACTGTATTATTTACCTGTTGCAATATAAATGCATGCCCATTCTCTCCAATCTTCCAGGTATTATTAATCAAGCCCTGATGTATTGGTGTTATTGTTACCTCATTGGGGTTTAGCCCAAATTCTTTCAATACAGGTTCCAGCATCACATAAATATTTATTTTTTAATACTCATCATTCAAAGCAAACACAGGTTTACGATACATCCATTTTCCACCGGTAAAGTCGGGGAACTCAATAGTCTCATTGCCTTTTTCAATGGAGATTTCACTTAGCGGTGTAATTGCACTCCATGCAGCAGCGTCATATACATCCATTGGCGTTGCTGTATTTCGTTTTATTGATTCTACAAAAGAATGTATCACAAAAAAATCCATACCGCCATGCCCTGCACCTGCGGTTTCCTTGCTCCAGCGTACCCACAAGGGGTGGTCATATTTATCAAACCATTCCTTAGCAGCATCCCATTGGTGTGGTTTTGATTGCCCTTCAATATGCACACCTTTAGCCACATCCATCCATAAACCATTTGTACCCTGTACACGGAAACCCAGTGAATAAGGCCGGGGCAGGTTAGTGTCATGCTGCAGCAAAATAGTTTCGCCATTGGCACAGCCAATGTTAGTAGTAACCACATCACCTAATTTGAAATTAATTTTAGCATTTGGATGTTCGGGCCCGCATTTTTTTACAACATGCTCATGCAATCCTCTTGCTTTAGAAGAGAAGGATGAAATATTTACAAACCTGTTTCCACGATTGATATTTATGTAGTGGGCAACAGGGCCAATGCCATGTGTAGGATATAAATCACCATTACGATAAACGGAGTGATGTGTACGCCACCTGGCTTCACTCCATCCTTTATCGCCAAACTCACAACCTTTACCATACGCATCAATACCGTTATTAAATTTTACTTCCCGTAAATCATGCTGATAGCCGCCTTGTAAGTGTATCAGTTCCCCAAATAATCCCTGCCGCACCATATTCAATGCCGCCATTACGTCCCTGCGATAGCAAACATTTTCCAGCATCATTACCTGTGCATTGTATTGCTCTGCTGCTTTCACTACATCCCAATGGTCTTGTAATGTTATGCCAAGCATTACTTCAGTACCTACATACTTAATGCCTGCCTGCAGGGAACCAATAATCATTTCTTTATGCCATTCCCATGGAGTAGAGATGATTATACCGTCAATTCCTTTCAGTTCCAGCATCTTTTTCCAGGCATACGGGTCGCCGGTAAATATTTGCGGCATTTTTTTTCCACTCTTTGTAATGAGTTCTTTTGACATGGCTAACATGCGGTCGTCAATATCGCAAATGGCAATTAGTTCCACATCTTTTCGCCGTAAAACAAGGTCAAGATGGTTTTGCCCACGCAGTCCCGTGCCAATCATTACCAATCTTACTTTCTCTTTCAGGTTAGCAGCAAACAAATTAGTAGCTGGCAACAGGGCTAACGAGGCAGCCGTTAATGTGGTGTTTTTAATGAATTGTTTTCTGTGCATATTGATGTTGTGTTTGAAGATTAGCAAATATTACAATACAAAAATGGCTAACCAGGTTTGATATTACAGCTTTCGAATATTCACTTCGTTCTTAAGCTATTCTCCAATATCTGCCAGCAGTACCATTCCTGCCTCGGCAAATGAAAAGGCCCTTTGTATAAATTGCCTTTTGCCGGTTGTGCCAATGTGCCATCCCTGTGCAGATAGCCAAACCACTCACCATTTTTTGTATCATGAAAATGTTTATAGGCATAGTCATGCACCTGCTTGTGCATGGCGGCATACTTATCATTTCCTGTTACCAGGTAAGCAAGCAATGTGGAAATAATAGTTTCATTATGCGGCCACCACATTTTCATATCCTGCCAATATTCCTGCACCGGTTTATTATATACATCACGGAAGTAGAGGATACCACCATATTCTTTGTCCCATCCCCGTTCCCACATATAGTCAATCATACGGCAGCCCAAATCAATAAGGCGTTTATCGTTATTTCTATAAATAGCTTCATGCAGAATAAACCAGGCTCCTTCAATGGCATGTCCGGGATTCAGCGTTCTTCCATCTATATGGTCAATAATGCTGCCATCAGGAGCTACCTGTTCCATCACACATTTAATATCATCCTTCACAAAATCCCTTTCAATTTCTGTTATCCATTTTTCTATCCATTCATCGCAACGAGGGTCGCCAATGGTTTCCCTTAATTGATGTGCTGTGTTGATTAAAATCATTGGTACACCGATACCTTTTGAAGGCCGGGTATTGGTAAATTTTGGTGGCAGAAGGCCGGGAGTGGTGGCATACTCAATACATTTTCCAAAAACCAGCCTTGCTTTATTGGCAGCTTCTTCATCACCACTTGCCTTTGCATAAGCTGCTGCCGCTATTACATAAAATGTTTCAGAGAAAAAATATCTCCGTTTTCTTATTGGCCTTCCATCCCTTGTTACATGAAAAAACATTTGGCCGTCGTTATCAAAACAATGCTTGTTTAAAAAATCATAACCCAGCTTTGCGCCTTCTAACCACTCTTGTTTCTTCTCAACCGTATTATATAAGGTTGACAACATCCAGGTGGCCCGTCCCTGAATCCACACGGCTTTGTCATCATCAATGAGTGAACCGTCTGCATCCCTCATTAATAAAAAGCCACCGCATTCTGTATCAAAAGAACGGGGAAACCAGAATGGAATGGTGTTGTTCAGTAGCTGGCTTGTATAAAAATCCTTTAAAGCAAGTAAATCTGTTTTTGTGTAGCTCATTTGTCTGTCTGTTTAATTACTTCCATTTTACAATAGTGAATACAATCTGCGAATAGTTATCCTTTTCATATAACACACCAATCTCCTTCTTTGATACTGTCACTATATCTGAATAAGCTGCCGCATCAGCCTGGGTTGAGTTTTTATAAATCAAAAAGCTTTTTGTCCATGTTTTACCATCATCATAGCTTATCCGTAGCATAAGATTATCTCTTCGTTTTTCATCGGCGGCATTGCAAAATGCCAAAATATTTTTTCTCTTCTTTTTTCCAATAGTAAGTATGCTTGCCTGGCAAACGGGGTCGGGAAGGTTATTATCAAAATATGTAGTGTCCCATGTCTCACCACCATTGTTGCTGATGCCAATAATTCTTGCCCGTATATCGCCTTTTTGATTGCGGCTGTTAAACATCAACCTGCTTCCACTAATTTCAGTAGCCATTGATTCGTTACTGCCGGGTATATTTAAGCTGGCACCTAAATGAAATGTTTTGCCATGGTCATCCGTATAAAATCCATGTGCATCATAATCTTCGGCTTGCTTCTGTGGCCCGCCTGCTGAGTGATTGGCCGCTACATAAATTCTTCCTTTATACTTACCGGTTTGAAACTGCATAGCATGACCTGGTGTGTTGGCATAAGTCCGCCAGTCTTCTTTAAAATTATAAGCAGCATTACCCTGCGGATAGTTGGGGCGGTGTACCTTCAATGTAATATCAATTGGCTCTGTCCATGTGCGGCCGCCATCTGTTGATGTTTTGTACCAAACCTGTTTGTAGCCTTTTCCTTTTCTTACTTCTCCCTCATGATTGTTGCCGGTGTTGTAAAAAAGAAAGATTCGGCCTTGCGGATATTGTGGGTCTGTTAAGTCAACCACCGGAGCAGGATTGCCGCATTGCAGCGTATCAAACTCTGCAATGTATTGTAAGGCTCCCCATGTCTGCCCATTGTCTGAGCTTCGCTTCATTACAATATTGATATCGCCAAAATCACCTGCACCATTCACCCGTCCTTCGGCAAATGCCAGCAGCTCGCCATTGGGCAAACCAATGATAGCTGGTATGCGGTAACTTTTATGTCCTTCGGTGCCTGATGTAAAAACAGGAACAGTTTTATTTTGGGCATAGCTTTTACTAAATCCAAAAACTGTGAGGATGATTAATATTGCGTACTTCATTTATAGTTCGTTTTATTAAGCTCTGACTTACTTTATTATTTCATTAACCGCCACTTTTACAAAGTATAAATCCTTTGTTCCTTCATATAATATTCCAATTGTGTTATCATCAATCTTTGTGAGGGATGAATACCCATAACATTGCCGTTCATCAATCAGCAGTTGATTAGCCGGCAACCATGTTTGCCCTAAATCCAAACTTGCTTTAATAGTTATATTCACCCTGCCAGATGAGGAATTTGGGTTGCTGAAAAACAAAACATCTTTCAGTGTTCCGTTTACATTCACTTTTGCTTTTATCAAACTTCCCATACAAACGGGGTCGGGCAATGTGTTGTATGATGTGGAGTGTTCTGTCCAGCTTGTACCCATGTTGGATGTGATGGCCACACTTCTGAAACTCCCCCGGTTATCTCTCATGTTCAGCATCAGTGTACCGGGAGTAGTTTCCACCACCTGGCTTTCGGTGGTGTTGGATTTTGGGCCCAGGATTTTTCCCTTCCATGTACTGCCCTGGTTATCGCTGTAAATAATGGTGGAGTAGGGAACATTTGATGATGTCCAGTATTGCGCAGCAAAAACCAATTTACCATCCTGCAAGGCAATACCGTTGCCGGGGCCATTGAAGAATATTTTCCATGCCGGTTCTTTTATCTGCGGTGTAATAGTATATGGTGCAGACCATGTTACTCCATCGTCTGTACTGCTTACTAAAACAAACTGGCCTGTTGAATCTGGAGATATGCCGCCAATAGAGCCAGCAATAGAACGGTTGCCCTTGCTCCACAATGCAGCCACCCATATCTTTTTTGTTACCGGGTCAAATAAGATTGATGGGTCGCCGATGCCATTGTTTTCATGCGGTACACCCATATCCATTATCACTTTCATTGGCTCCCATGTTTTGCCGTTGTCTGTACTGCGGCTAAGGCCTACATCAATATTGCCCGGCAAATCTGCACTGTTATTATAGCGGATGTCATACACAGAAAGCAAAGTGCCCCTGTCTGTTTGAACAATTCCCGGAATACGGTAGGTGTTTACGTTATCATCCCCAGCCTTGCGAACGGCCACACCGGTAAGTTTTGTATATACAGAAGGGCCCTGGTCAATTACGAGTTCCTTTGCGTTTGCGTCAATCAATTTATTAGCATGTAATTCAATTTTATTGCTCAGCGGTGCATCGTTTTTCAATACAACACTTAGCCACATATAGTGCAGGCCGGACTGCAGGTTTAGCGTTACCGGAATATCAAAAGATGCAGCGGAAGGGGTAACGGTGCCGATAAGGTTAGTAGCTGCAAATGTTTCGCCTGATACATACACATCCACTTTCTGAACTTCGCTTAACCCGGCAGCATTGATTGTACATTGTAATTTTCTGTATTGTTGTTCCAGGTTTCCGGAAAAAATTTGTACCGCAATACGCAGAAAAGGGTTTGCTGTCATCCCTTTCAAAATCGGGTTGTTTGGCGAATACGATGATGCTTTAATCTGCCCAGGTGGCGGAGTTGGGTCAGCTTTTTTTTTAGAGCTGTTAAAACCGCTAAGTATGATTAAGAGGAGGCAAGGCCATAAATTGTGAAATAACTTTTGCATAATAATTTTCTATTCGTCAACAAATTCATTTGTCTTTGGCTTTAGAAAAGAAAGCTGGATTATCAATGCTACCGCAACAATGCCCGCCAGCATCGCAAAATCTTTTCCGAGATTTCCTGCATCGGTTGATTTGCCCAGTAAATCTGTAATGAATGCACCGGCAAAAACACCCACCATATTCATCAGCCCATAAGCTGTTGCCCGGTATTTTTTTGAAACAAACTGGCAGAGTATCGGCATATTATTGGCATCAAACATTCCAAACCCAAATCCAAAACAAAACGCTGCGCCAATTACTGCAAACAAAGAATGACCAAAACCAATAAACAGTAAAGCCGGAATAGTCAAACCCAGGCCGATAGCACTTGTATAAATTCTTCCACGCAAATTTTTCTGCACCCAACGGTCGGATAAAATGCCGCCGAAGATGACACCGATAAAAGATGATGCAGCGATAGTGATGGTGGACAGCGGCCCTGCTTTTGCCATATCAATGTTCAGGTTTTCTGCAAATAAAGTGGGCAGCCAGTTTTTTATTCCCCATCCCGGCAAGCTGGGTATGGCGAAGTAGAAAAGAATAATCCAGAAGGCAATATTGGTAAACAACAAACCAAGGCCTTTCAGCAGACTGGTATTTTTATTTGATTTACTAATTTCATTAACGGCCTGAAGTGTTTCTGTTTTTTTATCTCTTAAAAAAAGAACTAGAACAACAGAATAAACAACTCCGATAATTCCGAATGAATGAAATGCTGCCTGCCAGGAAAAATTATGGGCTATGGTGGCACCAAAGCCACCCAATGCCTGCCCCATATATAAACCCGTCATGTGTATGCCTACGGCCAGCGACCTTGTTTTGGAATTATGAAATTCTGCAATGAGTGCTAAGCCTGCTGGAATGTACAATGCTTCGCTTACTCCCATAATAGCCCTTAGCCAATACAACTGGTCAAATGTTTTTGCATAGCCCATTGAAAAAGTTACCGCAGACCATACAAACAAACTTCCAACAATCAGCCATTTCTTACTCACCCTATCTGCAATTATTCCGGCAACGGGGCTCATACAACCATATATCCAAAGAAACACGGCCATTAAGCGGCCAAAGTTGGTGGCAGTCTGCAGCTCAGCTATGTCTGCCATCATAGATGGCTTCATGGTGCTAAGCATCTGCCTGTCCATATAGTTCAAAAGGGCTACTACCCAGAGCAGCCCTACCACTATCCAGGGATATTTTTTTGAGTGTATCATTTGTTTTTCTGTTGAATTTTTACCAACAGCATTTTCGGCGAACGAATACCCGCCCTGATTTCTCCCGATGGAATGATAGCACCCGATTTCCATTTGACTGCCGTAGTGGTAACAGGTGTATCAAATGGGATGGAGCCTATAACTATCCACGAATCATTCTTAATGTTGTAAAGCAGTACTTCTTTGCTAAACCCAGGATGTTCAGACTGGAGTTTGTTTTTTTCCTGTAAAAGTTCCTGTTTTCTGGCAGGGTCTTTTTCTGCGTTTATAGCTGCTATCAGTTTTTCTGTTTTATTAAACACTATGCCTTTATCTCCACCAAACAACAGGATATTGTTTGAATCATGTATGATACCCGTACCTGCACTTAAGGCATAAGGAAGTGGATTCTTTTCAGCCCAGCTGTTAGTAGCTATATCATAAGCAAACACACTGTTGTATAAATCGCTGATGCCATTACTGTTTTTCTTTCTACCACCACATAAATATATTTTGCCGCCACTACTATTTACAAAAGCAGTAACTACAGTGTGAGAAATTGGTTGAGGAATATCGGCCAATTTCTTCCACCCGGCATCTAAATTATCCAGGTTAAGTGCATGAAATTGAGAAGAGGTGTTTACAGCGGTTTCGCCGCCAGCTATGTAAACAGTATTACCTATTAATGCAACGGCAGCATTACTTACCGCAACTGGAAGTGCAGGAAGTTTTTTGAAGAGTATTTCTTCTGTTTTATCATCCCATATCATCACCCAAACTTTGTCAGTGATTCCTTTTTCACTTTCACCACCGGCATACAACACTCCATTTGCCGTACTACAGGAAGCTGCATAGGCAACGGGGTAAGGCAATGAAAATGATTTTGGAAGCAGACTAAGCTTGCGGTGCTTTAATGTATATACAAAAACAGATGAGTGAAATGTTTTAGTACCGCCCTGCCATGGCATTGCTTTGGGAAAGTTGGCGCCGCCTGCAACAAACAAAACATTCTTGTGTATGCCGGTAACAGGGCCTGCAATGCCCAGCGAATATTGCTGACCGCTATCGGCCGGCAATTCTGCAGCAACATCCCATTTTAGAAAATAGTTCTGCTTTTTTTGAGCCATCGCCGAAACAGTTAAAAGCATAAATTTTAAAATCACAGGTACTTTCAAAAAATGTATTTTTAGTTTGTTACGTTGATGCAACCGGTTTTTTTGAACAGAAATTATTGAACCCAAGTTGCTCCACATCTTTTTTGAATAATTCAAACTCTGCATTGCTCATATTTTTTACTGGCAGGCGAAATTCACCACAGTCTAACTGGATTAATTTCATATATGCTTTTCCCGTTGCTATGCCGCCGTATTTGCCAAGCAGGCGAATCATATCAATTGATTGCTGTTGTAATGATTGGGCTTTGGCTAAATCACCGGTATCAAAAGCATCAATAAGTTTGTAATATAATGGCGCTGCATAATTAAAGGTGCTGCCTACTGATGCTTTTGCTCCGACGGCAAGGGCTGGCAACATATTTTCATCACGGCCCCACAGCATATCGTACTTACCATTTTTAAAGTTTATGCAGGAAAGAAAATCCATAAAATCTTCGTGGGTATATTTTATGCCAGCAAAATTTGGTATCAGTCCGTCAATTGCTTTCAGTAAATCATACATAGGGAAACCAACACCTGTTAATACAGGGATATGATAATAATAGAAAGGCATATCAGGCACTGCTGAAGCTACTTCAGCACAACACTTAGCCAGCATTTCCACATTAGCCGGTTTAAAATAAAAAGGAGATGTAAATGAAACTGCATCCAGGCCAATTTCCCTGGCATGTTTTGCAAGCTCTTTACAATCGGTAAGGCTGGTGCCGCCCAATAATGGCATTACAATAAAATCTTTATCATTCTTTGAACATGCAGCCCATGCTTCAGCTACGGCTTTTTTTTCGCTTACCGACATGGACACACCTTCGCCGGTAGAACCGCAAATAAAAGCGCCGGTAACTCCATTTGCTTTCAGCGTTTCATAATATTGAGGAATCAGTTCAAGTTTTAATGAGCCGTCATTATGCATGGGGGTAAATGGGGCAGCTATCAACCCCTGTAAATGTTTTTGTGACATTTTACAAAAATTAAGTTTGAAAAATGCAAGGGGTATTTTACTACCCCTTGCTTACCAAAACTACTGCTTCTGCTTGCTATATGAGAAAAAACGAATTTTAGTAACCTGGTGTTTGCGTCAGCAGCGGGTCTGCTGTTAACATAGATTGTGAAAGCGGCAATAAGAATTTAGCAGTGCTTGTCGGCGAAAAATAGATTGGGTTCAGGTTGGCATACACATAAGAATCACCAGCCCTTCTTAAAGCCCACCATCTTTTTCCTTCGCCAATAAATTCCCTGAGATATTCTTCCAGTATCGCATTCATGTTTGCAGTAATGCTTCCATTTACATATGGTGTATAACCTGCGCCATAAGCTCTTAACCTGATGGCATTGATTTCTGCTGATGGGTCTTCACCCAGCTTTGCTTTTGCCTCAGCTAATAACAACAGCACATCTGCATATCTGTAGATAGGATAATCGTTATTGTAAATCTGCGAAGTACCTGCTGTTGTTCCAATGTATTTTGTAAGTAATATTCCCCTGGTAGCAAATGGTGTTGCATTGGAATACATTATACGGAAAGTGTTGGTAATGCGCTGGTCGGTTGGCAGGGTTGTAAGCCGGTTTATCATAGATTGGTTAAGGCCCACCCTGTTGGCCCCGTTTACATACGGGTAAACAGAAGATACAGTAGGCGTTGGCGCTTGTGCAAAAGACAAAGTAGCGGCCTGAATTGAATTAACCTGAAAACTGCCAAATACACCTAATTGTGCCTGCTGCAATTCATAGTTGATAGCAAAAATTATTTCTTTGTTGTTGTTCTTTTTGGTCGGGTCAAATATATCAGCATAGTTGGCTTGCAGGTCTAAGCTTGCTCCCTGTAAGTTTCTTACTTCCTGCAAAGCCGTCTTGGCTGTAGTAAGGTCTGCATTGCCGCCACCCATGTTGGTGCCCGACCAGATAAACACATCTCCCTTCAAAACAAGAGTGGCTATTCTGCTCCAATAAACCCTTTTTGCGGTTGATAATGTATTTGCAGAGCCAAATAACGATAATGATTGTTCGATATCCGCTTTTATCTGTGTCATTATCGTGTCAGTTCCTGTACGTCGTTTATAGGTTTCGGCAGTATTATTGATTGTTTCTACCGGTTCTGTGTTTAAAGGCACAGCTCCCCATGTTTTAAGCATGGTATAATACACATAAGCCCTTAACCCATATACTTCAGCAAGTATTGCTTTTTTTTCAGCATCAGACAGCGGAGTTTGTGGTATTATTTTTAGGACATTATTAAAGTTATAAATGAGGTTATAAAAACTTGCCCAGTTACTAAAAGGCACATTCAGGTTACTGATATTGTGCCTGTACTGGTCCTGCAAACCACCATCTACAGATTCTGTAAACAATCCATCAACCCAGATGTCAGAACGCATTTCGCCCAATTGAAAAAAAGTAGAATTATATGACCTGAATAAGCCATATACACCATGATATAAAGTCCTGGCAGCGTTGGGGTCTTTTAATGCCTGGTCTTTACTGATGGCATCCTGTGGTAGTACTTCGTCTAATTTTTTTGTGCATGACGAGATGCTTAACACCAAAAGAAGCACCCCGATTATATTTAAAAACTTATTGTATTTCATTTCAGTAATTTTTTGTGTTGAATTAAACAATTAAAGCATTACCCTTACGCCAAATGTGAGCCGCTTGGGAAGTGGGAATTTACCCTGGTCAAAACCACCTACTTCGGGGAAGTTGCCACTGTAACCGGAGAAATATACAAGGTTAGTTCCCGTTACATTCACACTTAAACCCTTTATCCTGTTGCCAAGATATTTTCCAAGAATTTGAGAAGAAAGGTCATAAGACAATGTAAGTTCCCTCAGCGACACATAATCTCCTTTCTCCCAAAAATTAGCTGCCGGGTTATTACCGCTTGCATCTGTAGCATAGTTCCTTCCCTGGTTGGCCCAGTAAAATCTTGGCAGTGTGCCGTTAGGATTGGTAGGCGACCATGTATCTAACACATCTGTTGTTTGATTTTGAGAACCCTGTACCTGGCTTAAACCTCTTTGCCTGTAGTTGTTAAGGATAACAAAGCCAAAGGCATAATCAAATCCTGCATATAAACGGATTCCTTTCCAGGAACTGCTGATATTAAAACCACCAATATGCTGTGGAGTGGTGCGTCCAACTTTTACAAACTGGCGGCTGTCAATGGTATCATTTTGGTAAACCTGGTGCCATTGGGCATCGCCTAATTGTTTAATTCTTTTGTTGGTATAAGGAAGGTAAGTATTCCAAACATTTGCATTGGCAGTAATTTTTGCGGCATCCGTATAAATACCATCATATTTCGGCGCCCAAACTTCATCCAATCCAATACGCTGCCCTTCAACTAAACCATTCACATACATTTGTTGACCAGGGTTTTTGGGGTCCCAAACAAAAAATCCACTTTGCCTGTTACCCGGAAGGCCATTGAATGGAAGTTTTTTTGCAAAACTCTTTACGTGGAAATAGTTAGCTCCTACTTCAAGACTAAATCCATCCTGGTTTTTTGGTACTATTATTTTTGCGTTTGCGGCTAATTCAATACCCTTATTTTGTAATTGGGCAAGATTTGTAGTAAAACTGCTGAACCCGGTTTGAGACGAAATGGGTAACCCGGCAAGTTTGTCAAATACGTTCCTGATGAAATAATCAGCAGTTAAAGTAATCCTTTCATCTAAAATACCTAAGTCAAGGCCAAAGTTTAAGCTGTTGGTGCGTTCCCATCTTACATCAGAGTTGATGTAAGAGCCCACATAGGTACCACCAGCCCCGTTGTAAGTGCCGGCGTTGTTATATACCTGTGATGTGGCAAAGAAACCTAAAGAATTTACGTTACCATTTACACCATAGCTTATTCTTGGTTTTACACTACTCAGGTATTTAGATACAATGGAACCTTTATAAAATTTTTCGTTGTGCAGATTCCAGCCCACAGAAACACCGGGGAAAGTACCATAATAATTTCCTTTCTTCAGCCTGCTTGAGCCATCAACCCTTACAATACCAGTAAGCAGGTAACGATTAAGGTAAGTATAGTTTACCCTGCCAATTACTGATGCAATTCTTTCCCACTGGTTAAAGTTTGATGAAGCGCCTGCCGGATTAACAATAGTTGTACCCTGTACGCTTGGTGAAGTAGATGCAGTAAGCCAGGGAATTAAATCAGTTGGTGAGCCTTGTGAAAAACCTGAGTTTACATAGTTTTTATAGTCGTAAAACTCACCACCGGCCAATGCTGTTACATTATGTCCTTTAAAGTTTTTATTAAACTGCAAAAATGCGTTGGTGGTATATTGTACAGTTTTATTGTTGTTGAAACTGGCTGCCCTGTTTGTATTAAAAGCGCCGCCATTGCCCTGCTGATATGCTTTGGTGAAAAAATTGCTGTTGGTATAACGATAAAATCCGGAACCACTGGCCAGTACTTTCAAATATGGCAGGATGGTATATTCCAAATTAATACCGCCCAGGAAACGTTGTTCGTTTGAATTGTTAACAGTCAGGTTGCTCCAGTATTTAGGATTACCCAACGTAACATCATTAGGGCCGGGCAAAATCGCTCCGGATGTATCATTAACATATCTTACGGTTGGGGCTACACCAACAAAACGCTGCAACAAGCCGCCTGCGCCACCTCCTTCGGGGGTAACACCATTAAAGCCGCCATAAGGTATCGTCGATTCCACATTATAAACACCTATGTTGGTTGTAACTTTCAGGTTCTTGCCAACATTAAGGCCTCCGTTAAAGTTCAGGTTCAACCTCTTTAACTGTGAACCGATAATCATACCATTATCTTTCACTGTTCCCAACGAGAGTGCATAAGAACCCTGCTCATTGGCGCCGGAGAAATTGACGTTATGCTCATTCGTATTTACCTGTTGAAGTATCATTGCTTCTCTTTCCCTTGCACTTAAATCAGTAAACAGAATGCTGTCAATTTGTGAAGGGTTAAATGGATTGGGGTCAATCAATAATTTCCATCTTGGGTCAGTTAACAGTTTTCGGTTTTGATTAGTTACTAATTGAGTAGTATATAAACCTTCTGCGCCTGTCCAGCCTGAATTTACAGCCCAGCCCCATGCTCCGAGAAGCTGGTTACGGTCTGTATTCATTGCTGCTGTATTATTGTCCAGTGAATCACCTCTGAAACGGGCCTGGATACCGAGGCGGTTCATCCTTATATAATCTGATGCACTTAAATATTCAGAAGGATTTTTGCGGATGTAGTTAGTGGTATGACTGTAAGAATAGGTAACCCTGGTTTTCCCTTTTTGTCCTTTTTTAGTGGTTACCAAAACAACGCCGTTGGCCGCCCTTGCCCCGTATATGGCAGTGCTGGCAGCATCCTTTAAGAGGTCAATGCCTGCTACATCATTTATATCTAATCCATAGAGGGATGGAACAATTACTCCATCAACAATAAACAAAGGCGTACCACCGCCTCCAAATTCTGTACCTCCCCTAAAGGATATAGAGGGTGTGTTACCGGGCTGGCCAGTGCTTTGCTGCACCCTTAAACCTGGCGCATTACCCTGCAGCGCTGTTGCTACGTTTGTGCTGGGGCTATGTTCAAAGGCTTTTGTATTAACCGTGGTAACGGCACCGGTTACTTCTTTTCTTTTTTGTGTACCATATCCGGTAACCACAACAGCATCAAGCTGGCTAACTTTTGTATCAAGTGATACATCAATAACAGCTTTGTTGCCAACTTTTACTTCACGGGTAGTAAATCCTGAGGAAGTAAAAATCAGCAAATCGCCTTCTGCAGCATCAATACTGTACTCACCATTAGTATTGGTCTGCGTTCCGCTTGGTTTGCCTTTAATGGTTACAGAAACGCCGGAAAGTGGTTTTGACTCATCACTGAGTACCTTACCGGAAATCTTTTTTGTTTGTGCAAATGCAACAGACGCTACAAGTGTTAACACTGCAAGGAGAGTGAACCTTAAACTTTTTAATTTCATAACAAGCAGTTTATTTTAAGTATTATGTATTACATAACAAAAATAGGGAGTTTTTTGCCAATTCGCCAAAAAAAATTTTTTGATTTCCTATTTAGATTGAAAATCAATTTTTTATAAAAAATATTTTGTGTATTTTTAATTTTACGTTAAATTAGCAGAACTTTATTAAGTAATACATATTTCTATGAATCTTGCCTTATTAAAAAATGAAATAAAGTCAATTGACACAAGCTCGTTAGTTGATAAAGTAGAAGACAGGTTGGTTGAATTACTTAAGGAGCGGAAGCTATCAGTAGGTGATGGTATTCCTAAAGAGATAGAATTAGCGGAAACATTGGGTGTAAGCCGTACAGTAATCAGGGAAGCTTTGACAAGACTTCGTTTGATGGGGTTGATAGAGTCAAAAAAGAAAAAAGGCTCTGTAATTACCAGCCCCGATTTGTTTGGGATGATGGGTAAAAGCATGAACCCACATATTCTGGACCAACATACCCTGAAAGAGATATTTGAAATACGACTGGTTCTTGAGATTGGAATGGCTGACTTGCTTTTTCACCGCATAACTAAAGAAGATATACAGCAACTGCATCAAATTGTAGACGACGAACCACCGGCTACGCAATACCATCTGTTTAATGTTGAACATGAAATTGCTTTTCATGGTAAGCTTTATGAAATAACCGGCAATGAAACGCTGAAGAAGTTTCAGAAAATGCTGCTCCCTGTGTTTGATTATGTACACCACAGCGGGTTGCTTAAGAAGCAGCCACTTTTAAAAACTTTTGTGTCGCATAAAGAACTGGTGGATATTCTTGAAAACGGTGACCCTGAAAAATTCAGGAACGGTATGAGAAACCACCTGGAGAACCACTTTGCCAGGATATTTGATTCGCGGTAGGACAATACCGTAAGTACCGAAAGGAATTACTACAGTGAAAGATGATAAAATATTTAACTGAAAATAAATCACCACAACACTTAGCCCACCAACCCTAACCCACAAAAGAACATAAGTTATTATTTGTTCAATAAAATCCGATGGTTATGGGTATGATAAATGCAAATTACAGAGACAAATCACTGGTGGTCGATATTCTGTCAGCTTCTTTTAAAGACAATAAAAGTGTTAACTATATTCTGCCGCAGGCTGGCAGTAAAGAAAAAAGACTGCGCCGGCTAATGTCTTACTCATTTGATGTATGCCACTTATTCGGAAATGTATTTCTTTCAGACGACCAGAAAGCCGCCGCATTACTTATTTACCCTGATAAAAAAAGAACAACATTAAAATCAACCTGGCTTGATTTAAAACTTGCTGTTGGGTGCATTGGAATTTCCAACCTTACGAAGGCCATGAAAAGAGAATCCGAAATTAAGAAAATGCACCCTGCAATTCCATTCACTTATCTCTGGTTTATCGGGGTAAAACCAGAAAATCAAAATGCCGGCTTAGGTACAGTTCTATTGAAGGAGATAATGAATTATAGCCAGAGCCAGAACAGGCCTGTGCTTCTTGAAACATCCACAGAGCGAAACCTGCCCTGGTACAAAAAAAATCAATTTGAGATTTATGCTGAACTCGATTTTGGGTATCGTCTTTTTTTCATGAAAAACATATAAAATTAATAGACCATGCTGTTCGCAGGCACACAAATGCACCTCATCACGTTTCTGTTCATTTGTATAGAAACAGTTATATTTTTCTACCTGCTGATATATCGTCTTGCAAGGCCTGATGATAAGAATACCTGGCTCAATGTTATCCTGATTGCAGTTTTGTTGCTGTACAATATCACCGGCGGTTTATTTCCTGACCCAAACCTGCCGGGGTCATATTACTTTCAAACATCAGTTGCGTATGCTACTGGGTTTATGACACCGTGCTACTTCCCATACTATGTTTTTCATGCATTTGGCTTAAAGAAAATGAAGTTTCATGCATACAGAGGCGTATTTATTTTTCTTATGCTTCCGTATACAATTTTTGTTTTGGTATTTGTTATATCTGGAAAGCTTGAAGAAGCAAAGAATCTTTTAATCATTCCCGTAATATATGCGTTATGGGTGATTATTACACTGGTAGGTGCTGTGCGTTATAAATACAACAATAACTTAAAAACAGGATATGCAAAAGAAGAAATGACAGTTACATTTTTAAGTTTAACTCCCTGGGTGGGGTTACCTTTAATTGATTATTTTAACATCGGCCAAGCTGTTGAAGCTGCCACTACTAATACAGGCTTTTTACTATTGCTGGGCCTGCAATTAAAACAACATATTACAAAGCTCAAAAGTGAACGGAAGCGGTTAGTGGAATCCGAAGAGAATCTGCGAAACTGGAATGAAAAACTTAAAGAAGAAGTTGACAGGCGAACCAAAGAACTGGAACAGATAAGTATGGAACAGCGAATAAAAAATAATTGCGAAAAGTATGGACTTACAGCAAGGGAGAAAGAAATGGCGTTACTAATTTGTAGTGGACAGTCGTACAAGCAAATTGCTGGAATGCTGTTTATTTCAGAGAGAACAGCCACAAAACATGCCCAAAATATCTTTGACAAAGTTAAAGTGTCAAATAAGCTTGAATTGCTGAACAAACTTGGAGCTACAGTAGTGAATTAGGCGATTTTTTGTCTTGATTTCTACAAAATACGTTGCTTTACTTACATAAATACGCTGTTTAACGTAATGTAATGGTGTGTGGTTTGTATGCAGTTTCCATAAAATGTGTTATGGAAACTGTGAGACATACAACAGGCAGAAATAGTAAACATATTCTTGGTAAATCTACTGACTCTTTAAAGATTAATACAGAAAACGACTACCCGCCACTTACTGTTCAACAGAGGTTGTACAGGTGGTACAACCTGATTTCAATCGCAACACATGATACGGTAATTTCTTCAACCTTATTTCCAGGTAAACCGCATCTGCAGATGCAACAAGATTTTCAGGATGATTTAAAACTGATACCAGAATTGCTGCTGAAAGAAATGACTACAAATAATACTACTATTGACAATGGGCAGTATATCCGGTTAGTTCAGGCATTACTGGTCAATATATCTGATGAGTTGTTTTATCACCCGGAAAATACTGAACAATCCAATCTATACATAGAAAATACCTTAGTGTTCATTCAGAATTTCTTTTACCAGTCGTTTGATAAGAATTACAGGCTCCCAATGTATTTGCTCAATAACGAGCAAACAAATATTTGCTTAAAAATTGAATACTGGAAAACTTGTTTTGGGGAAAACAGGTTGTTAGATATCCTGAAAGAATGCGCTACTGATAAAACTACTACAAATGGCAATGCATTTACATTTCAGCAAAGAGAATACATTGTAATGCTTTTTAGTCAAATAGAATCTATGAGTACTTTGATGACAGAAAATGTACTAAGAGAACTATTGATAACTCTCAACTTTAACAGCCAGTTATTTACAGAGTTTATAATTGAGAAGATGAGCGGTACTGTGCAGGGTTTTGCATCAATTGATGATGCTATCTCATTTTTACAACAAGAACTTGCATCCACTACAAAAGTAAAAACTAAAATTGGTTGCTTTTTTGAACCACATATTCCTTCAATTAAACAACAATTAACGGCCTGGATAAGCCAGGAAATAAAACACCTTGAAGCACTAAAAAATAAATCCACCGGTAGCGAATTTGTAATCGAATTGGAATCAAAGATTCAAACATCACTTTCGGTTGCTAAACTGGCAGTACTTATCCGGTTATTAGTTGCAGATAAAATAATCATCAATAAAAGTGTGGCGCCTATGTTAAGAACAGTCAGCAAATTGTTTACAACGCTTCAGAAAGATGAAATATCATTTGGCAGCCTGGAAACAAAATATCATGCACCGGATAAAAACACTATAAACATTGTAAAAGAGATGTTGCAAAAATGGGTGATACTAATGGGAAAACTTTAAAAGGAAGTAAACAGAACTTAATGCTGGTTTATCTTGATGCTTTCAAACACCCATTTATTTTTCTTAAAAACAAATGCTACTGTGTAGCTAATAGTTTTGTTTGTTGGACCTTCGGGTTTGTATATGTCTGTGTGGTAAGCTACAGGTGTATTAAACATGGCTCCCACGCTCTCAAAATTTTTATCATTACCAACTTGTAGTGCTGCATCCTTAATTATGTTTTCCAACACATGATACTCATTGATGAGACGAAACCTGCCGGTTAGTATTTTCAACTCATTAATTATTGTATCAAAATCAGGTGAGTCTCCATAAATCATAGCTGCCTGCATAGCTCTGTAATCCTGCCGAAACATTTCTATTACTGCATCAGGTGGTATAAAAGAAAGTGTGGAATAATGTAGTGTATCGTAATCTACATTGCCCAGCCTTACATAACCTTTACGGTGTTCTAATAAAGTTGTATAAAATTCATGGTCTTTTAAAACTTTATTACCAGCTTCAGTATTCATCAGTTTTACCAGGTCGTACAAATGACGGGAAAGTCTTTCAATTTTTATTTTATCCGTGTTTACATTTTGGAATTTTTCATGCAGCAGGAAAGCTTTCTCCAATAATGTTTTTTGCGGCTCCACTGCCATCACTTCAAAAGGGATTTCTGCGTAAGCAACATTGGGAAATACTTCCGACAAAATTGATTGAACTTTTATTGCAGCAAACGGGTCTTTTAGTGAACGTACACTAAACTCTACTTTTACTTCATCTGCAATGTATCCGTGCGGCGGATATAGTGATTTGTATTTTACATATAAAGTTTGGGGGTCTCTGTCGGGTATCGTTGCAGGAACAGTTTCTGCTGTTATAGAAATATCGTTCATCGATATTCCTATGTGATTGAATTGTGCTTTTAAAGCATCCAGCAAAACGGTACTGGTAAATGCACAACCTTCTTTCTTTAATGTTTTTACATAGGTATGGCTTGGGTTAGTTTTATATTCCCGGCCAAAAGCCATCGGGTCTAATGCTATATCAATATCTTCCGAAAACCGCTCAATTAATTTCCAGCCTTTGCTTAATGAAGTACCGCCTTTAAAAATAAAAAACTTTGCATACGGGCTTTCAAACAACGCTTTCAATGTAAGTGTTACCCACCAGTCTTTTTCAATAGCTTTTGCAGTAATGCCGCTAAGTATTGCTGCCTGTGCAATACTTGTTCTTCTCTGTTCGTCTGTTAACTGTAACCAGCCTGTCATGTGCTGTTATTTTAAAAGATTTAAAATGTAATCATGAATACGGGCAGATGTAAGCAACAGGTTTCTTTTAAGCTGGCCGAGATTTTCTTTTTGCAAAATCGCTTTTATTTTATTTGCCGTATCACTATCAATGTTTGCAGGATTTATTTCATCCAGTGCCAAAATAACCAGGCTACTTAACTGGCCTTCCAGCGACATTTTTTTGGGAGTAGTTGCTTTAAAACGGATAACAGTTTTACCAATTTTTATCTGCCGGTTTTCCCCATCTGTAATGTAAACAAGTTTGGTAGGCACCTGCGTGGTAAGCCCCAGCCGGTGCAGTGCATAAGCCCCTGCTGGCTTAATACGGACCTTTTCTTTTTTAGCGATAGACTCCGCCACTTCTTCCGGTGCCGGGTAAATAACGCCAAATAAAGGGTCTGTTTTGGGCACATAATAAATGCCATGTGCCAGCCTTTTCAGCTTCCCTTCACGGCTTAATCTTGATAAGGCAGTTTTAACAGCAGTTTGCGTACCTTTTCCTCTAAAGTCAGTTGGAAATATCAATTCTCCCTTCTTACGCCTTGAAATTGAGTGTTCTATATGCTTATGTACGTTTTCCATTGTTACAAAAATAAGGAAAAAGGTAGCAGAATTATTATATTATTAAAGACCAAAGGCCAGATTTATATGTCATAATATGTCACCTTTTACAGGGTAAATTAAATGAGGAATTACTCTACCAAACTGATTTTGAAATAATTAAGAAACTGAAATAAGCAGTAAAGCTGCATGACGGTGACATATAATTGGTGGGCAACATTATTATCAATTAAGGTAAACACCTCAACCTACTGAGAAGTTGTGTTTTTAAAATCAGTTAACTCAGGCAATTACCATCCTTAAATTTGGATATGAAAGAAGAAATGCAATCTGACTTAAAGAAAGAAAATGTCAGGCTTAGAACAAAAATCAAGCAACTTCAAAAAGTTGTTCGCAGCCAAAAATCAACCATTGCAGAATATGAAAAAGATTGGCATTTAAAACTGTTTTCAGATTTGGAAATTCTGCTTCCGCAGTATAAGCTTTTTACAGACCCACCACCAGTTAAAGTCAAAACTTCTTATAAAAATCTGGCAGCATCCTATGAGGTGAGACCGGCCAATATTATTGGTGTTTTTTCGAAAGGACGAACAAAACAACTATTACTTGATGCTGAGATACCTGGCATTGACGGTTCAGGTATTGAAACTAATATTTTATATACCGAAACTAATTTTGAAGAATTACAAAAGTTGATTGACCAAAGTAATTTTTTATTTTGTCTTGCGAAGAGAAACATATTAATCAATGTAAAGCATTACACTTTAAAGGGCAATTTTCTCGTAACGGACAAGATTACTATCACTTCTATGATAAAATTTAAAAAAATTACCATTAACAAAAAAGCTGCTACTGAATTTATTGAAAAGAAGAAGGCTTATGATAGTATCAGTTCGTTACAAAATAACCAACTTCGTGACATCCTTGCTAAAATTAAAAAAAGTATTACCAGCTTTGAGAAATAAAATAATCTCAAAATGTCAAACAACATCAAACCTGCTGATAACAGTTCCAATCAGCAAAACGCAAACAAAGGAACACAGGGTCAAAACAAACAACATTCACAAAACCAAGGCAACCGGGGAAAACAAATGAACCCCAACCAGGGAGCTAAGAAAGGGAAGTAATTCTTAAAAGTCGGAGTTCAACTTCGGCTTTTATTTTGGTATGTCTCTATCCGTTTGTCCTACCTCACTTACTACTTTGCAAGTGTTTATGGTCATGTATTTGATATTACCTAAGCAGAATAAGACATAGTTTATGCTTAGTTCAATTTCATGGAGCCAGTACATAACAGCACTAATCACTTTGCTGCTACTTTATTATTGCTTTGTCGGGTTTAAATATTTCCGTTGGGAAATACTTTCCCTGATTGGTATAAAAAGAATAGATGAAAAGGGCACCCCTATTCCGGTAGCAGAAATTAAAAAGCAATTTACTTCCAGCAATCATGCTGACTTTTTACCCAAAGAAAATGCCGATGCCGCAACGGCTATTCTTCAACCGTTTTGGGATGAAGCAAATGCTTATCTGTCTGAAATGAAGCCGGAAGCTCTAAAAGAAGAAATACTATTTGCTGTTAGAATAATAGTAGGCAAATATCCGGGTTTACATTCAGCAGCACATAAACAGGAATTGGAAACTGCCATATCCGGCTTGCTTGCGCAGTATTATCCTGAACGATTTACAGCGGCAGATATTCAATATATGTGGGTTTGAAAAAGTAATGCTTCATTAGCTATGTGCAGGAAAATCAAGTGCAGAATGGTTAGCTTAATGAAGCATTCTTTTATTCTTCAATTATCAAAATAAAAGTGAGTATGAAAAAAGTGATTGACAAAAGAAAATGGATGTATGCGGCAGTAAGTATTTTCCTGCTGTTGATTTCATTTGCAGCATTGGCGCAAGACGGTAACGCCGGTATTAATGAAGCTAACACAAAAGTGAGAAGCTACTTTGCTGCAGGCACAAATCTGATGTATGCTGTTGGTGCCATAGTTGGATTGATTGGGGCTGTAAAAGTGTATCAAAAATGGAACAGTGGCGACCATGATACAGGCAAAGTGGCGGCTGCATGGTTTGGCAGTTGTGTGTTCCTTGTAATAGTGGCTACCGTTATCCGTTCATTTTTTGGCGTATAAAACAATGGCTATGAAGGAAACATTAATCAACAAACTGCTGGAATATATCAGAGATAATAATCCTGACTTGTTGTTTGCATTGGAAGCCGAAGATAAACTTCGCTTGTGGTTGTATTCAAAAGCAGATAGTGTAGAACAATTGTGGAGACAAATGGAAGCTGATAAGCAACCTGGTTACATCATTCAAGAAAACTGCATTGCTGAATTGACAAGAGAGCTAAAACCTTCGAGATACAACTACATTCTCAATATTCTTCATGAGGAATTTGAAACTGATTACAACTGGCTTCAGCAATCAGGTTTATTGCAGCATCAAGTAGTAAATATGGTTGGCTATTGTGACGCAGTGTTTAATGACTTGAAATTTTCTGAAGAGAACGAGGAAAACCGTTTTATCCGCTATGCAATTTGTGGTGCTATTGGCGAATACTTAGACAGCAACCGTGTGAGTGAAACAGTGAGCAATGAGTTACAACAGTCAGCAGAAACTACGGAATAATATTGAAGCTATCCGTATTGCATTAAACTGGTCGGTGGGAAAACAACTATCTGCTGACCAGCTTTCTGCTTTAAAGAAGTATTCGGGCTTTGGTGGACTGAAAGCTGTACTGTTTCCTGACGGTAATATTGAAGCATGGAAGAAACTAAATGCTTCAAAACTGGATTTGCAACTGCATCCACAAATTTTAGAACTACACCAGTTACTAAAAGAAAATCTCAGTCAAAAAGAATACGGAGAAGCTGTTGCATCAATGCGTAACAGCATTCTAACTGCATTTTACACGCCGCAGATTGTTCCTGCAACTTTGTTTTCTGCACTAAAGGAAAAAGGTATTGAGCCGATGTCTCTGTATGAGCCCAGTAGCGGTGCAGGTGTATTTATCACTGAAGCAGTAAATTCCTTCCCCTTTCTCCAAAATATTACTGCTGTTGAAAAAGATATTCTTACTGCAAGAATTACTGAAGCAATAAGCAGCAGTTTGTCAATACCGGTAAATGTACAGTCAAAAGGTTTTCAGGAAACCGATAATGCTGAAAATGGAAAGTTTGATTTAATCGTCAGTAATATCCCTTTCGGCAATTTTAAAATTTATGATGATTCAATTAAGGATGCCAGCATAAAGGAAAAAGTCCACAACTATTTTTTTGCAAAAGGATTGGATAAAATTAAAGAAGGCGGTTTGCTTGCTTACATTACTACCGATGCATTTCTAAACAGCCCATCAAACAAAGAAGCCCGGGATTACCTGTTTTATAATTCCAATTTCATCAGCCTGAATGTGCTGCCTGATAACCTGATGAAAGATACAGGTAATACCGAAGCACCTTCGCATCTGCTGATTGTACAAAAGAGCAGTAACAAGAAAGATATAACTACGAATGAGCAATACCTGATTGAAACGGAAAAGCAATCAAACAACTTCGGCGAATACCATATAAACAAGTATATCGCAGCTTATCCAAACGTAAAGTTGGGCAACGAAATAAAACCCGGCAAAGACCAATATGGTAAAGTACATGAAACCATTTGGCAAAAAGGAGACATCAATCAAATAGGTGAACAGCTTTACAAAAACATAAGCGAGGGCATTTCAAAGAGATTCAATCACCAGGCATTTAAGAAGACTGATTCGCAAGAAAAAATATCCAAAAGCAAGCTGCTGACTTATACACCCATCCCTGAATCAAAACCCGACAATACTTCTACACAGTTAGGTTTATTTGATACGGCACCGGTTTCTGCTATCAACCGGGCTTCGGCTTATATAAACGACCTTGATGCAACAGTTGTACAGCGGCAAACTGCAAGGGTATTAAACATCATTCGCACAAAAGACAACTCCGAACATGAAGCAGTTGTAATGCTTACTGCAAAAACATTTGCTTTTAAGAATTATGCTTATAAGCTTTACTCCAACCTTGAAGAAATTCGGTTTCCTGCCAATTGGATGAGTGCAGCCGCATTGCAATATGAACTAAAACATCTTTCAGAAAAACTAAAAGGCTACGACCATACCTTTTATAATGATGGTGATACACTCTTTCATGCATCACTAAATAAAGATGATGAACTGGCTGAAGTTATTGCTCCAAATCGTTTCCACAAAGAGGCTACATTGATTGTGCAGGATGAAAGAGTGGGTTTTGTTTCATTTATGGCAGGCGAAAACAATGGGGCTGTTTTTCTTCCATCGCTGCATGATAAAAAAGACTTAGCCTTCTATACGCAGTATACCAATGTAAGAGATATGTATTTATCGCTAACAGAAAAAGAAACAGCAGGAACACCCGATGGAGAACTAAGAAAGAATGTAAATGAAGCCTATGAAGCATTAATTAAGGGATACGGCTTATTAAATACACCTGCAAACCGCCAACGTATTTTAAAAGATGAAGCATTTGGGTTAATGATGCTTTCTTCCCTGGAAAGGCAGGAAGGCGAACAATTTGTAAAAGCTGACATACTTACACAATCATTAATTCCCAAACAAGAAGTTTACTCAACTGATAATCCTTTAGAAGCATTGGCAAAAAGCCTGAATGATAAAGGCGAAGTAGATATTGAGTTTATTGCAGCCGCAACTGACAATACCGAAGCTGAAACAATTTCAACACTTGGAAATCACATCTATCTCAACCCTGCCAATTATGAATGGGAGACGACAGACCAGTATCTAAGTGGAAACGTAGTTATTAAGTTATCAATAGCAAAGAGAGCCGCTGAAGAAAAGCCTGATGATATGCAGTTATTAAAAAGTTTAACTGCATTGCAAAAAGTGCAGCCAGAAAGAATACCTTTTGAACTGCTTGATTTTAATTTGGGGGAAAGATGGATACCGCAACAATATTATGATGACTTCGCCACTCACTTATTTGAAACCAAAACAGAAGTCAGCTATTTTTCATCGCTTGATACGTTCAAAGTAAAAACGCTGAATGATAATGCAAAAACTTTACAGGAATATGCCGTTACCACCAAAGCAGGTAAATCTTACTACGGTCATACCATACTTGAACATGCACTGGAAAACACAACACCATTCTACACCTATGAGATTGAAGTGGGCGATAAAACCATCCGTGTACCCGATAGTGAAGCTATACAATTAGCTCATCAAAAGATTGAATCAATCAGAAACAGCTTTATCAATTGGCTGAATGAATTACCAGCTACTAACAAAAGGGAAATTGAACAATTGTATAATGATACATTCAACTGTTATGTATTGAGAGAATACGATGGCAGCCATTTACAATTCCCCGGACTGGATAAAAAAAGATTAGCAATTGACGATTTATACAGTTCACAAAAAAACTCAGTCTGGCGCATTGTACAAAACCGTGGTGCATTAATAGACCATGAAGTAGGCTTGGGCAAAACATTAACGATGGTGGTAGCAGCCAACGAAATGAAGCGGCTGCATATTGCCAACAAGCCGATGATACTGGCACTGAAAACAAATGTGAGGGATATAGCAGCAACTTACAGAAAGGCTTATCCCAATGCAAGGATATTGGCGCCTGATGAAAATGATTTTACACCTGCCAAAAGGTTAAGGTTGTTCAATGAAATAAAAAATAATAATTGGGACTGCATCATACTCACCCATGACCAGTTTGGCAAAATTCCGCAAAGCCCCGAAATACAAAAAAATATTTTTCAAACCGAACTGGATAATGTAGAAAAGGATTTACATACAATAAAAAATATGGGTGGGGAAATTTCCCGGCGTATGCTGAAAGGTTTGGAGATACGCAAAACTAACCTGGGTGTAAAGCTGCAGGAATTAAGAAAGAATATTGAAGAAAAGAAAGATGCCGGTATTAATTTTCGAGACTTGGGTGTTGACCATTTGTTTGTGGATGAAGCACACAAATTTAAAAATCTTACTTACACTACAAGACATGACCGTGTAGCCGGACTTGGTAATAAGGAAGGCAGTCAGAAAGCATTGAATATGCTGTTTGCTGTACGGGAACTGCAAACAAGATTTAACAGCGATTTGTGTGTTACATTTTTATCAGGTACACCTATCAGTAACAGCTTAACAGAAATGTACCTGTTGTTTAAATACCTGCGACCAAAAGAGATGGAAAGGCAAAGCATTGAAAATTTTGATGGATGGGCAGCGGTATTTGCAAAGAAAACAACTGACTTTGAGTTTTCTGTCACCAATGAGATTATTGCTAAGGAACGTTTCCGGCATTTTATAAAAGTACCGGAACTGGCATTGTTTTATAATGAGATTACGGATTATAAAACTGCAAAACATATCAATCTGGACAAGCCGGAGATTGATGAACAATTAGTCAACATTCCACCCACACCGCAGCAACAGGAATTTACTAAGCTATTGATGCAGTTTGCTAAAACAGGTGATGGAGAATTAATCGGCAGGCCAAGATTGACAGATGAAGAGGACAAAGGCCGTATGCTGATTGCAACAAACTATGCAAAAAAGATGGCGGCAGATATGCGGCTGATTGATGCAGATAAGTACAGCGACCATCCAAACAATAAAGTAAATGTTTGTGCAAGAAAGGTTACAGAGATTTATGAGCAAAGTAAGGAACACAAAGGCACTCAAATATTGTTTTGTGATATTGGTACACCCAAGCCTAATGAGTTTAATATTTACGATACCCTTAAAGAAAAACTCATAACAGACTTTAAAATACCTGCCCACCATATCACTTTTATTCATGACTGGACAGATAAGCAAAAGCCGGAACTGTTCCGAAAGATGAACAATGGCGACATCCGTATTTTACTGGGTAGTACAGAAAAAGCAGGAACCGGTTTAAATGTACAGGCAAAAGTGGTTGCCATGCACCATTTGGATATACCCTGGAAACCTTCTGAACTGGAACAAAGGGATGGCCGTGGCGCAAGACAGGGAAATATTATAGCCAAAGAATTTTATAATAACAAAGTGAAGAATTTCATTTACGCCGTTGAACAATCATTGGACAATTACAAATTCAATCTGCTGAAGAACAAGCAAACCTTCATCAGCCAAATGAAGAATTGTGAGTTGAATGTGCGGACAATAGATGAAGGTAGTATTGATGAAAAAAGCGGAATGAACTTTTCTGAATACATCGCTATATTATCAGGCGATACAACACTGCTGGAAAAATCAAAAATGGAAAAGAAGATTGCCGTATTGGAGAGTTTACGCAATGCTCATCATAAAGAAATATTCCGGTCGAGGTTTAAATTAGAAAACCTGCAGGAAGAAAAAGGTAAAACACTGCAAATATTGGAGAAGCTGAGTAGCGATGAGAAACAATACAAAACCCAGTTGCAGTATGATAAGGAAGGGATAAAAGTTAACCCTATACAGATAGATGGTTTAACAAGCGGAGATGCAGAGGCAACCGGCAACCATTTAATCCGCCTTTATGCAGCATGGAAACCAGGTATTGGCGAAGACGACAATAAAAAAATTGGTGAACTCTATGGCTTCGATTTATACATCCGCCGCCAAAAAGAGACTTATGAAGACAAAGGAATGTTTGAATATAAATACAGTAATGTGTTTTATGCCGAAAGTAAAGAAAGTGGCATTAAATACTCATGGAATCAGGGGCATATTAATATTGACAACCCCAAGCTGGCTGCCCGTTATTTTTTAAATGCAATTGACAGGGTGGAAAGCCTGAAAGTAAAATATCAAAAAACAATACAAGAGTTGGAAAACAATATACCCATGCTGGAAAAGATAGTTGCAAAGCCATTTTATAAAGAAGATGAATTGGGGCAGTTGAAGAAAGATGTTTCGAAACTGGAGAGGGAAATTTCTATTAAGATACAAGAGAAGCAGATAGAGGCCGCACAGGAAAATGATATTGATGTAAAAGAAATCCCGGTTGTGAAAATTGAGAAATCGTTGCTACCCAAGAATAGAGATGTAGAAAAAAAGGCTAAAAGAATTAGCCTTTAATTGTTCCTGTAATTTATAATTGCCTTTTAATAACCTCTCCGCAACATATTAGCATATTCATTTGGCAACGGACTATCTTCAACTGCTCTTGCAGCTTTCTCTACATCATATTCAAATCGTACAAACTCAACCTGCACTGCTTCTTTATTTGAAATGCTGCTGTCGTGGTTGATAGTAAGTAATACATAACAGCCTTTGGGTGTACCATCTTTTGGTTTGCCTACTGAACCGATATTGATTGCATGACGGTAATGTGGGTTGTCTCCGGGTTCTGTTGGTAAAATGCGGTGGTAAGGTTTATGTGTATGGCCAAAGCACATTATGTCTGCATCAGCTTGTTCCATTATCCTGTACAAACTTTTTTCTTCTCTGTCTTCAAACAAGTATTCATTAATTTTTCTTGGGCTGCCATGCACTAACAACAAATTCAGCTTGTCGTTATTCAACTGAAACTCTACTTTTATATGCGATGGAAGTGTCCGAAGATATTTTCTTTCATCAGGCTTTACAAGATGGTTTGTATAAGAAATAGATATTTTTCCCATGTCTTTCTCCGGTTCTGTTTTATAAGCACAACCGCATTCATCACTCATTAAACCAATGCCCTGGTCGTAATTACCGGCAATGGTGGGAATGCCTCTTTTTCTTATTTCGTTTACTACTTCATTCGGCCAAATGTTATAACCCACCAAATCACCGAGGCAGTAAATAGCATCAGGTTTGTGTTCTTCCATACTTTTAAAACATGCTTCCAATGCAGGAAGGTTGGCATGTATATCGGAGAATAATGCAATTTTCATTTGTCTTTGTTTGTTGTATTGTTTGATAAATATTTCCAAAGTGGAATAGCTGCGGCAGCTCCAACAATTGTTGCTGTTACATAAAGCCACAAATGTTCTGTGTGGCCTGAAATAATGGCTGGTGCAAATGAACGGGCAGGGTTCATAGATGCCCCACAAATGGGACCGGCAAACATTGCTTCCAATAAAACAGTAGAGCCAATGGCCAAGCCTGCAAACATTCCCTGCTCTTTACTACCTGTTGCTACATTTATAATAACCAGCATCAGAAAGAAGGTTAAGAATAGTTCTAAAATGAAAGATTGTGTTTCACTGCCATGCGGAATGGTTGCTCCTAAAAATTCGTTATCGGGGAAAAGGGATTTTAAAGTTATACTTGCTAATACTGCACCTGCAAGCTGACTTATAATGTATGGTAACAATTCTTTTACGGGAAACCGTTTAGCAATAACAAATGCAATGCTTACTGCCGGATTTAGATGGGCACCGGATATATTGCCCAATGCATAAATCATTGCCATTACAATAAGCCCAAATGTGATAGCAACTCCGGCATGTGTAATAGTACCGTTGGTTTCCTGATTAATAATGATTGCACCAGTACCGCAAAATACCAAAGCAAATGTGCCGGTTAATTCAGCAATATACTTTCTCATATTCCAACGGTTTTACTTCTCCTTTCCATTATGATATTATCTTTCCAAATTCCGTTTCGCTGACCGATTTTTTCCCTGTAACCAATAATCCTGAAACCGCATTGTTCATGCAGTTTTATACTTGCTGTGTTTTCAGCAAAAATTCCTGATTGTAATGTCCAAAGCCCGACAGCTTCGCTTTCTGCTATTAGTTTTGTTAAGAGAAGTTTTCCTACGCCTTTACCCCGAAATTTTTCGGCTATGTAAATACTCACTTCTGCAACACCTGCATATACACACCTGCTTGACACAGGTGAAAGGGCAGCCCAACCTGCCAGTTGGTTATTTTCAACTGCCGCTAAACGACAATCCGATAAATGACTTTTATCCCAGCTTTGCCAATCGGGGGCTTCTGTTTGAAAAGTAGCAATACCCGTTGCCAAGCCTTGCAAATAAATAGCAGCGACTTGTGGGTATTGTTCTGCTGTAATGTTCTTTATTTCCATGAAATGAGATTAACAGCATCCGCTGCCGGGGGTGCAACAAGATTGTTTCTCTGCTGCCACTTCTGCCAGTTGTATTTTTTGCTTTGCCGGTGGAATACCACAGGCATCACTTGCAAGGCAAGCTGTATGCTTTGGCACAAGTTGAAAATCTTTACCGTTATAATGCAAACCATATTTACTGATAGTTTCAGACTGGTATTCCACTTCTATTTCCAAATCACCAATACCAAGCCTTTGCTCTGAAAGTGCAATAATGTGTTGCAGCTTCTGTGGTTTTAAACGATGCTCAAAATCGTTTGCATCCCAAAGCTGAAAGTTTACCACTTTCTCTAAACGTTCTGTACCGCCACAATCAATAAAATGCCTTGTGATAAGTCCCACTTCTGTTACATGAAAATGCTCTGGCACAAATGCTCCTGATGGCAATTTAAAATTTACTGCCTCAGCAGTAGCCAGGTGTTTTTTAATTTCTGATAATTTCATTTTGTATGTTTTATTAATCGTAATATACCGATGCTTAATAGCAAAAAAAAATCAACAGCAATTGCCTTTGCTGTCATAGGTAACAAAAAACGCATCAAATTCCTTTTTGCATTGCTTCCAGTTTTTTTCATCAATGCAATAGCAAATGCTTGTGCCGTCAATTGTACCTTTTATAAGGCCAACGTTCTTTAATTCTTTTAAATGTTGTGAAATGGTGGCTTGTGCAAGTCCTAATTCTTCTACCAAATGGCCACAGATGCAGGCATTGGATTTTATCAGATGCTGCAATATGGCAATCCGTGCTGGATGTGCCAGTGCCTTGAGCATTTGCGCCAGTTTGTTTTGCTTATCTGTAAATTTTTCTGTTTTTGTAAGCCCCATATCAATCGCAATATTACGATATTCTATAAAAACTACAAAAAAACCGTAATGAGTTTATGGGCAACAAGATTTATTCATCTGTATAGGTGGGCAGGCAACAGTGCCATAGCTGCAAAATACACAGCAATCATCCTGCTTTGGTTTTAGAAAGGTTTCGCAGTTGGTACATTTGTAAAAGTACTGACATGCATCTGTAGGCATCGTTTCTTCCTTCTGAAAACCACATTCGGGGCAAGTAATTGTAGATTGCAATGTTAATGTCCTTTCCATTCCTTTTAGTTTTTTTCGCAGCAATATTTTATAGTATCCCTGCAAGCTCCTGCTGACTTACAGGTAGCAGGGTTATTCAATACATCATATTTTTTTACTTTGTACCCTGTTTTATTAATGGCGGCCTCAATTGTCTTTTCATCAATTTTTGATTTATCAAAAGTGACTAAGCTGCTCCTGGTGGCATAAAAAGTTTTATAAGATAATACCCCATTTACTTTAGACAGTTCGTTGTTTACATGCTCCTCACAACCAGTACAGGTCATGCCTTGTATGGTAAACTTTGCTGTTTGTTTGTTATCAATTAACACAGGCGTTGCCTGTACTTTTGGTTTTGGGTAAAACACTTTTGCATATAGTGGAAAAGCCATCATCAGAATAGCAAAAACAGTTACTATTCCCAGAAAAGTTTTGGACTGAAAGAAGGAAGCCCTTTTAGTTGTTTCGCAATTGCAATCCATTTCGTTTTTTTTAACTGGCTTTAATTTAAGATACCACGCAAATGTTAATACAGCAATTGATACAGCTATTAAATAAGGTCTTGCTGGCTCTATCCATGAAAAATTAGCTGCAATGCTGCTGCTACCGGCAAGGAGTGCAATAACAGGAGTAATACAACAAAGTGAAGCTGCAATAGCAGAAAGAACACCTGCGCCGGTAAATGTACCAGTCGATTTTATACTTATCATACTATTTCCAGTTTTTGAGTTTGTACATTAATATGTTTGAAGAACGGCCTTAAAATCTTTAGATTTTCCTGTGTAAGGGAGTAATAAATTGTTTGCCCTTCTTTCCGGGTTTCAACAATATTTCCATCCTTCAATTTTCGCAGATGCTGTGATACAGCCGGGATACTCATGCCTAAAATGTCGGAAAGGTCGCAGGGGCATAATTCCTTTTCTTCTTCCAACAAATAAATAATTTTCAGCCTTACTTCATTACCTGCCAAAGCCAATATGTTTGACAGGTTTGCAAAAGACTTTTGAGCAGTCTTCAACTTGTTTTTACAATTCTTTATTTGCGCCTGGTTGGCAAATAACCTGATACAAGTATTGTTTTCCATGCGCTAAAGATAAGGGAAATAACTATTTAAGCAAATGCTTAAATACAAAGCAATTATTTTAATGCCTGGGAGCATAAAAGATAATGCAAACACCTATTAATACAACTGCTGCACCGATAACATCAAACTTATCTGGCCGGAAATTATCAACCTTATAAGCCCAAAGCAATGACATTACTATAAAGAAACCGCCGTAAGCAGCATAGGTTCTTGCAAAGTTTGCTGGTTGCAAAGTTGCCACCATGCCATACAATGCAAGAACTGCTGCACCAATGATGCCGTACCAAAAAGGTTTTCCTTCTTTTAGCCACTGCCATATCAAGTAGCCGCCGCCTATTTCACATAACCCGGCAAAGAGAAAAATGCCCAATGATTTTAATACCATGCTTTATTATGTATGGCTTGTATTTTCAGTTTTGCAATCGCAACCTGTATCGCAACTTGTTGTACATTCTTTTGCTTTCTTCTTTTTACTATACCAGGCATACCAAAAAAAGAAGGCCGCAAGCCCTAAAGCCAGTATGCCAATCTTTTCTAAGTAAAACGATAAAGCTGTTAATGATGCCATGCCGATTGCAGCACTAATTACCGGCAAGGCACAACACAATGCACAAAGGCTTATGCCAATCCAGCCCATTTTTTGGCTGTGGAAGATGTAGTTTTTTTCTTTTCCATTTCAGTACTATTTTATAAACCCTAATTCTTTAAATCCACCTGCCAGCTCTGCTTTAATTTCTTTTGAACCATAAATTTGAAGATGTGTGGCTTTATTGTTTGGTTCAAAAATCAAAGCATATGAAAACGAGGAGCAACAGCTTCTTTCAAAGTTGATGAACTCCAGCAATTCTATTGAGTATTCTTTGGGCTGCGTAAATATTAAATCGTACCCGGTTTCAAGTTCTTCTACTCTCTCAATTTTTTGCGCCATAGATGATTGTAAGAAACTTTTTCGTTCCATCATTTGAGAACCGGAAAGATTACATGATGGCACTAATGCTTTTAGTTTTGCTGAATCAGACATAGTTGTTGTTTTAGGATTTGATGAACATTCTTTTGTACAAGAGGTTTTACCGCAATGGCTGCACGTTGCCGCCTTTGTTGTTGTTTTGTTTTTAGCTGAGCCTGCCTGCCCGTTAGTACATGAGGCAAAGCCGGTAAGCCCCGCTGCCAGCAGGAATAGTTTTACTGTAATTTTTTGCATTTCTTTTTTCTGTTTATGTGAGTAGATTTGCAAACATAAACAGTGGAGTATAGGCAACGGTCAAGCTTTTTGTAAAGAAAATTTTTAAAACTATGTTAATAGGTCAATTAGTAAAGGAAACGGGGTTGTCAAAAGACACTATCCGCTTTTATGAAAAGCATGGTTTAATTAAGGTGAGCCGTAAGGAAAGACGGGATAATAATTATAAAGAGTATTCATCGGAAGTACTTAACCGCCTGCTTACAATAAAACGGTTAAAGGGATTTGGGTTTACTTTAAATGAAGTAGCAGAGCTGCTGGACATGATTGAAGTGAATGAAGCCTCTTGCAAAAATGTATCTCACAAGATTAATGATAAGGTTGTATTGCTGGATGAAAAAATCCGTGAGTTAATATCCATTAGAACCATGTTACTTACCGGTGCAAGCAAATGCGAAGCAGGTTGCAATCCTTCGCAACCAGAAGAAAACTGTGCAATTTTAGTATCTGATAAATTTACTGCTTAAATTTTCACTCGAATATCGGATAGGTAGTCCTACTTTTATTACCTCTTCACCCATCATAATGGTTGATTTTTTGCTATTTCTTTCTAATTATCGAAAGAAGTATGTCTTCATCAGTCTATCAAATCAACAAAGGCATCAATCGCAGTATTGAGTTCAAGGGTCTAAAAGCCCAATATATCTGGTACCTGGGCGGCGGTTTAGTAGTGTTGCTGATACTTTTTGCAATACTCTACATCAGCGGCCTGGGTATCTTTTTTTGCCTGCCGTTAATTGCTGTGCTTACTACGGCTTTATTTATGCGTATTTACAAATTAAGCCGCACTTATGGCGAATATGGCATGATGAAGAAAATAGCAAGGCGGTCGGTGCCGGATGTGATAAAAAGTTATTCCAAAGTGAGATTGAAAAAGCAGTTGTTGAATGAAAAATCTAAATGAAATTTTACCGGTATATGCAGTGGAACACAATGCCATCTTATCAAAAATGGGTGATGTTACTGTGGCATTTGAAGTACAGTTACCTGAACTATTTACTATGAGCAATGATGAATACGAAGCCTTTCATCATGCCTGGATAAAAGCGATAAAGGTTTTACCAGTAAACAGTGTGCTGCACAAACAGGATTGGTTTACAGAGGCAAAGTATAAACCTTCGTTTATTCAGGAAGACAATAGTTTTCTTACCCGTAGCAGCGACCGTTTCTTTAACGAACGGCCTTACTTAGACCATCGCTGCTATATCATGCTTACAAAAAAGCCTGCTAACCGTAAAGCTTCATCATCTATTTTCAGCAGCTTGCTCCGCAGAACAATTGTGCCGGAAGAAACAGTGCAGCCAAAACACTTTCATGACTTTATGAACCATGTAGGGCAGTTTCAAAAGATACTTACCGACAGTGGTTTTGTAACCATGAAAATGCTGCCAAACGAGTCATTGGCTGATTTTGTATTGCATTACCTGAATCTGGGCAATGATGGGGTTGTTCTCCGGGACATTGAATTTAAACCCGAATGGAAGATTGGTGAAAACCATTGCCAGCTTTACACTATGGCTGATGCAGAATTTGTGCCTGCCTTGTGCGGCTCAAGGATTAACTATGATAAATACTCGACTGATAAAACAAAATTCAGTGTTGGCTTTGCCTCGCCTATCGGGCAGTTGTTAAGTTGTAACCATATCTACAACCAGTATGTATTTATTGAAGATGTGCAAAAAACAATACAAAAATTAGAAAGTAAAAGATTACGGCTGCAATCCCTTTCCGCATACAGCAGGGAAAATGCAATCAGCAAACAGGCAACAGATGATTTTTTAAACGAAGCCATAAGTGAGCAACGGCTGCCGGTAAAAGCTCATTTTAATTTACTGGCATGGACGGACAACAGGGATGAATTAAAAACCATCCGTAATCTCTGCTCATCTGCACTAACTCAAATGGATGCAACACCCAAACTGGAAACTGAAGGCTCTGCACAGATATTTTGGGCTGGTATTCCCGGTAATGCTGCGGACTTTCCCATGAATGATACGTTTGATACATTCAGTCCGCAGGCTTGTTGTTTTTTCAATTTAGAAACGAATTACCGTTCCTCTGTCAGCCCCATCGGCATCCGCCTGGGCGACCGTCTTTCCGGCAAACCCATTCATGTGGATATTTCGGACGAACCAATGGACAAAGGCATCTGCACCAATAGAAACAAGTTCATTTTGGGCCCTTCGGGAAGTGGAAAATCTTTCTTTACCAACCACATGGTGAGGAGCTACTACGAAAAAGGCACACATATTGTGCTGGTAGATGTAGGCCATAGCTACAAAGGTTTGTGCGATATGGTGAATGGCTACTATTTCACCTATTCTGAAACGAAGCCGATTAAGTTTAACCCGTTTTATATTGGTGAAGGCGATATACTTGATACTGAGAAAAAGGAAAGTATTAAGACGTTGTTGTTAGCTCTTTGGAAAAAAGATAATGAAACCTTTAACCGTAGCGAATATGTGGCTTTGTCAAATGCCCTGCAATTATATTTTGAAAAAGTGGAGAACAATAAAAACATCTTTCCCTGCTTTGATAGTTTTTATGACTTTTTGAAAGATGATTTTGTAGCGGTGCTGAAAGGCGATAATGTGAAGGATAAAGACTTTGATGTATCAAACTTTCTTTACGTTTTAAGGCCATACTACAAAGGTGGAGAGTTTGATTACCTACTTAATGCGAAGGAGAATTTGGATTTACTGCAACAACGGTTTATTGTGTTTGAACTGGATAATATTAAAGACCACCCGATTTTGTTCCCTGTGGTAACTATCATAATCATGGAAGTATTTATTTCCAAAATGAGAAAACTGAAAGGAATACGAAAAATGATTTTAATTGAAGAAGCATGGAAGGCAATAGCCAAAGAAGGTATGGCAGAGTACATCAAGTATTTATTTAAAACAGTAAGGAAGTTTTTTGGTGAAGCGATTGTGGTTACTCAGGAAGTGGAAGATATTATTTCTTCACCGGTGGTGAAGCAGGCAATCATCAATAACAGCGATTGCAAAATATTGTTAGACCAAAGCAAGTATCAAAACAAGTTCGACCAGATACAGGAGTTGCTTGGGCTAACTGAAAAAGAAAAGGCATTGGTATTATCAATCAACAAAGCCAATGACCCGACTAAAAAATATAAAGAGGTTTTTATTTCTCTTGGTGGAGTGCTGAGCAAAGTTTACCGTACAGAAGTATCGCCGGAAGAATACCTGGCATATACAACTGAAGAAAAGGAAAAGGTGCAGGTGCAGGCCTATGCTCAAAAATTTGGTGGAGATATTGAAAAGGGAATTAAGGCTTTGGCTGACGAGATTATTCATTCTAAAAACTAATACCATGAAACTGTCTTTCTTTCTCCTGTCTGTTACCGTAATTATTTTCGCAGCCTGTACTTCTGTTGCTAAAGATGATGTAAAAGAATTTCTTCCCGGTGTTTATATCCGTGAAGCGAAACATGAATTTGGCGCTGAACATGATACAGTAAGTATAACAGTATTAAACGCATCCTCTAATGAGTATAAAATTGTAAGGCGCTGGAGCTATGAAAGGATATTGGACGGTAAACCAATTGAACCTGAATATAAAGTAACAGACAAAACAGGTGTTTACAGCAGCGAAACAAAAATGCTTCAGGAAGCATCCACATTAGAAACTTATTCATTTGACCCAAAACAAAATCTTATGTTTTCGGGTGATACCAAATATCAAAAACTAAAATAAAGAAACATGAAAAAGATATTGGCTGGTGTGTGTTTGAGTATGTGCTGTATGTTATTGCCAATGCAGGAAACCAAAGCCCAGGTGCCCATTGCAGACATAATTAAGGCAGCGGTAAAAAAAGTAATAAAAGCAATTGACCTGCAAATGCAGCGGTTGCAGAACAAAACTATCTGGCTGCAGAATGCCCAAAAGACTTTGGAAAATAAAATGAGCCAGTTGAAGCTGACTGAAATTAAGGATTGGGTGGAAAAGCAGCGTAAACTCTACGATGATTATTTCCAGGAACTATGGAAAGTAAAAGCCGCCCTGGCTTATTATAACCGGGTGAAGGAAATTATAGAACGGCAGGTGCAAATGGTAAATGAATATAAAGGTGCCTGGACATTGTTTAAACAGGATAAGAACTTTACCGCTGAAGAAATTGACTTTATGTACAATATCTATTCAGGTATGATGGACGAAAGCCTGAAAAGTATTGACCAGTTATTTTTAGTGGTGAATGCTTTTGCTACGCAAATGACTGATGCCAAGCGGCTGGAAATAATCAATACCGTTGCTGATAACCTGGAACAACAGTATGCTGACCTGAAAGATTTCAATAATCAAAACAAAATGCTGAGTATTCAACGGGCAAGCGAACGGGGTGAGATTGAGTATGTGAAAAGGTTGTATGGGATTGATAGATAAATGACTTGCTTTTTACACAGTTTATGATACCCGCTGCCCTTCTTTCTTCATTTAGTTTACTGTCGGTTTAAGTGTTAGTCGCAAAGTTGTAAAACCCAAAAGTCCTGCTGTCATTGAGGAAATGAGGATTACTAACTTTGAGTTGTTTATAATTGTTTCGCTGTCGTAAGCAAGTAAGGTTATGAAAATAGACATTGTAAAACCAATACCTGCCAAAAGCCCTACGCCAAAAATACTTTTCCAATTTAGGTCTGGCGGAAGCTTACAAAGTCCAAACGTTACTGCTAAAAATGTCAAGACGAAAATACCTAATGGTTTGCCGGCAATTAGTCCAACTGCAATCCCTAAACTATTATTTTCTGTCAATGTTTGTGCAATGTCGCCACTAAAAACTATGGCAGTGTTGGCTAATGCAAATATGGGCAAAATGACAAATGCTACTGGCTTGTGTAAGAAGTGTTGCAAAATGTATGAAGTTGATTTTTCATCACCGTTGCCAAATGGAATAGCAAAAGCTAAAAGCACACCTGTAATGGTGGCATGAACACCCGAGTGAAGCATAAAATACCACATGACAACGCCGCCAACTAAATACGGAATCAGGTTTCTAATCTTCATTCTGTTAAAAATCAAAAGCAAGGCAAAAATTCCCAATGCAATAAACAGGTTTGTCCAAAGCAAAGTTTTAGTATAGAAAACGGCAATGATTATAATTGCTCCTAAATCATCAATTACAGCAAGTGCTGTCAGAAAAACTTTCATAGAAGTTGGCACCCTGTTGCCAAGTAACGATAGAATACCCAAAGCAAAAGCAATATCCGTTGCCATTGGAATACCGGCACCTGATTGTGTTGGAGTGCCATAATTAAAAAGTAAAAAAAGCCCTGCAGGTACAGCCATTCCACCAATAGCACCAAATATTGGCAATAAAGCGTCTTTTAGATTTGAAAGTTCTCCTTTGTAAATTTCTCTTTCTAACTCTAAACCAATAAGCAAAAAGAAAATAGTCATCAACCCGTCATTTACCCAATGTTCAATGCTGTGTCCTTGAAATTTAGTCTGCCAAAAATGGTGATATCCTTCCCCAAAGGTTGAGTTGGCAATTAACAATGATAAAATGGTGCAGACAATTAATGTTAGTCCGCCAGCTTTCTCACTGTCAAAAAAGTCCTTAAATAGTTTTGTTACTCTCATAAGTAATTTCTATCTGCTCAATGTTTGTACTGTCGTTTGTTAGGGTTGCAGGTAACTTACCAATTGCCGTATTTATTTGTTCAAATATACCTTGATTTCCAATACTAATTTGTACAAGTGTGTGTTAAGTAAACTGTTTTGGTGTACAGGTGGTACAACGGGGATTACCCTAAGCATTTGTTAACTGGAAGGTTTTTTGATGTATGTTTTCTTTACCAATAAAATAGTATTAGAAAAATGAGATTACTATTCCTGCTATTATCATTACATCTGTTTACTCCTTCAACAGATGCACAAACCACAGATGAATGGTTCAATCAAAACTCCACCCAAAAGAAATACCTGCTCCAGCAAATCGCAGCCTTACAGGTATATCTCGGTTATGCAAAAAAAGGTTATAACATCGTAACCGGCGGTATTAATACAATCAGGGATATTAAGAAAGGCGAATTTAACCTGCACCGGGATTTTTTTAACCGGCTTAAAAATGTTAACCCCAAAATAAGCCGCTATGTAAAAGTGGCGGATATTGTTGCTTACCATGTTAAAATCATTAAGCAAACAAAAGCTACTATTCAACAAATAAAAGAAGCAAAACAATTTACTGAAGCGGAACTGGATTACTGTAAACAGGTATTTGATAATCTTTTGGAAGAATGTATGAAAACGGTGGAAGAACTGATATTGGTAACAACATCAGGCGAATTACAAATGAAGGATGATGAAAGGCTGAAACGGATTGATGGGTTATATGCCGATGTACAGGATAAATACTCATTTGCCTGTTCTTTCAGTGAAGATATGGGTGTGCTGGCCGTACAACGATTGGGAGAGCAGATGGAAATAAACCGTTCTAAAATTTTAAATAATATAAAATGAAAAAGCTGGTTGTGATTTTGATTATGTGCGGCATGAGTTTTCAAATAAAAGCACAAAGTGATGAAGTGCAGCAACTGTTACTCAACATAGAAAAACTGGCACAGTTCAAGAAAATTCTGCAAAATATGTACGATGGGTATAAACTACTCAATAAAGGGTACACAGCCGTCAAAAACATATCGGAAGGGAATTTCAGTATTCATAAAACATTCTTGGACGGTCTGATGAAGGTTAGCCCGTCTGTGAAAAAGTATAAACGCATTGCAGATGTCATCAGCTACCAGCTAAGGATAGCCAAAGAATATAAACTGGCATTTAACCGTTTTAAAGAAGACAAACAGTTTTCTATTCAAGAAATTGATTACCTCGGTAAAGTGTACAGCAACCTGTTTACTGAAAGTTTGAAAAGCATTGATGAACTGGCAATGGTCATTACTTCCGGCAAGTTGCGAATGAGTGACGATGAGCGGCTGCAGGCTATTGATAAAATATATTTGGCGGCGGAAGAACAATATACTTTCCTAAAAGAATTTACCAACAATACCAATTTGCTTTCGTTGCAACGTAAAGCAGAAAAGGCAGAAATAGAAATGAGTCGCAGATTATATGGGCTAACAAAATAGTGATTTGATTTAAAAAAAGTGAGTATGAAACTGTGTGTAAGAGTTTTTTGCATAGCAATCGTAGTATTGCTGATTCCTAATTTAGCCGAAGCACAAGGAATGGCAAATCGCATCCGCAGCTTACATGAAGTGCTGGAGAAATTATATGATGATATGATGCCATTATGCAGCAGATTAATTGGTGTTGGCCGTGGTATTGCAGGGTTTGCTGCCACCTGGTATATTGCATCAAGGGTTTGGGGGCATATTGCAAGGGCAGAGCCTGTTGATTTTTATCCCCTATTTCGTCCGTTTGTGCTTGGGTTCGCCGTATTAATATTTCCGTCCGTCATCGCAATGATTAATGGTGTGATGAAACCCACAGTTACAGCAACGGGTAAAATGGTAACTGATTCTGATAAAGCAGTTGCACAATTACTGCTGATGAAAGAAGAAGCCATAAAGAAAACTGCTTACTGGCAAATGTATGTTGGCCCATCTGGCAGTGGCGACAGGGAGAAATGGTATAAATACAATTATGGTGATAAGAGAGAAGGCTGGTTAAAAAGTATAGGTAACGATATAAAATTCGCATTTGCAAAATTCTCCTATAACTTCCGCAACTCAATTAAGCAATGGATGGCTGAAGTGCTGAAAGTGCTGTTTGAGGCAGCGGCGCTTTGCATCAATACCATCCGTACATTTTATTTAATTGTGCTGGCTATACTTGGCCCATTAGTTTTTGGTATTGCAGTTTTCGATGGGTTCCAACATACTCTAACTGTCTGGATAGCCCGTTACCTCAACATTTTTTTATGGCTGCCGGTTGCCAATATATTCGGCGGTATTATGGGAAAAATTCAGGAGAACATGCTGAAAGAAGATTTGCAGCAGATTGCCACCAATGGCGATACTTTCTTTAGTACAACTGATACAGCATACCTGATATTTATGATTATCGGTATCATTGGTTACTTCACCGTGCCATCAGTTGCCAATTATATTATTCATGCCGGTGGCGGTAACACTCTGCTTTATAAAGTAACAAATATGATGAGCACATCGAGCAGAACTATAGCCGTTGGTGGCGCATCAATGACAAGGGATGCTCTTGGCGGAGCTGCAAATAAAATGAGCAACAGTTTTGCTGATGCTGGCGCATCGCAAGGATATTTTAAAGAAGGTAATAGTGGTGGCAGTAATTATATGAAAGATAAGCTGAGTGGAAAGACGTAGTTTTTGAATAAACTTATTTCAGGATGAGAAGTACTTATCTAACCTTAGCTCTAACTCTTCCGTCAATATAAGAACTGTCACCCGTTATATATGAACTACCACCTTTATTTGTATATGCGTATCCATAAAATCGGAAAGAAGCAATACCTGTAGAATAATTGAAAGTGTCAAGAACAGCATTCATTGTCAAAGGAGTTCCGTTTGTGCCACCAGCAACTGCAAGTATAACATTATTGGGTGCATACAATAAAAAATTAGAATAAGTGGCGACAACATTTAATCGGTCAGAATCAAATGTATCAGGCGGGAATACACCAGTAACCAAAAACTGTGTATCTCTCGTACAATCTTGAAAACCACGAAATGTCAAATCCTCTCCAGTTTCAATCTTAGCATATAAAACGTTTCCACATACATTAGACTTATAATTATTAAAGCTCCACTTATTAAAAATGTACAATTGAGTTGTGTAACAAGTAGAGCAAAAAGGAAATTTTATTGTGCTATTAATTTTCATAGTGTCTTTTATAATCGTTGTATCTGTTGAGGGTATTGTATCTCGAACAAGGCAGCCCTCGCAACTATATTCTTTACTACAACTTGAAAATGTTGAGAAGTAAATCGTCAATATGATAATCGTAAGAATGAATAAAAACCCTGTTTGCTTCATAAAGTTATTATCGTAGATATTATCACCAACTCACCGATTGCCGTATAATACTGTACATTTCCAGTTGGTTATCAAAGATTAAATGTACAAAATATTTTCAGTTAGCCCTACCTTCCTTACTGTTTAAAGCCCTTTGTTGGTAGCATAATTGCATAGTCTGAAAGGTGCGTTTGAAAAAGTGTTCATGATGTTTCAGAAAACAAAAAATATAGATACCGCCTTCCGTTATATCCGTTTCTTTAGCCTGGCGTTTTTAGCGGCTTGTGTACTCGTATCAGTTTTTATCGCATACAAAAGCTATCAGCTTTCTTCTCAATCGCAAAACAAAGTTTTCATTCTGGCTAATGGTAAAGCATTAGAAGCCTATGCCGCCGACAGAAAAGATAATATTCCTGTTGAAGCAAAAGACCATGTAAAAATGTTTCATCATTTCTTTTTTACACTCGACCCTGATGATAAGGTAATTCAGGCAAACATTACAAAAGCACTGTACCTGGCAGACAATTCTGCAAAACAGCAATACGATAACCTAAAAGAGAATGGTTATTACTCTAATTTAATCAGTGGAAACATAAGCCAGGAGATTGCTATGGACAGCATCACAATTAACACAGATGTTTATCCATTTTATTTTCGGTATAAGGGAACTCAAAGAATAATCAGGCCAACCACTGTTGCTACCAGAAACTTAATAACAGAAGGGTATTTAAGAAACGTTTCCAGAAGCGATAATAACTCTCATGGTTTTCTTATTGAAAAATGGAAGACACTGGAGAATACTGACATCAATATTCAAAACAGGTAGTATGTTGTTGTTCAGGAAAAGAAAAAAGGAAACAATATCAGGAGATAAAACCAGTATATCAGATAAAGTGGCTGGAAAAATTGCAGGAGTTGGAATAAAAGCGCAACGGTTATTTGCAGACAAAATGAACAGGCTATTTATGAATACAGATTTTAAAAGGCTCAAACTAATACTCGTCGGCTTTTGCATTTGTGCAGGCGGGTATAGTCTTTACCTGATAATAAACAGTATTATTTCTCCTGATAAAAAACAAAAGGCATTTGAAGTACAACAAGTAGATGTACCAAAGCACTTCAATAAATCGGGCGATGAAAGTGTAGTGGCAGAGCCTATGGTTGACGAAGTAACCTGTCAGCAAATAAAAGATTTCAGGCATTACATGGATAGCTTAAAACAAAACAAGAAAATTGAATACGACAGCATCCTGCAAGCCCGGCCGGGTTTGATGGACAGTGTGCAGATGCTGGAACAAATTTATTTATCACAACAACAAAAATGAATGTATGAGCAGTGTGCAAAGGTCGTCCCGCCTGATTGCGGGACGTAAACGGAAAATGATGCTGGTGTTGCCATTACTGGTAATACCGTTTCTCACAATGGCATTTTGGGCATTGGGTGGCGGTAAGGGAAAAGAACCTGTTGCCTCAGCAGAACAAAAGGGATTGAATCTAAACCTTCCAGATGCTAAACTAAAAGAGGATAACCTTACAGACAAACTTAGTTTCTATGATAAAGCTGATAAAGACTCTGCAAAGCTGGAAGAATGGATGCGGACGGACCCGTATTATCAGCAAAAACAAGATACCGGGCTTGTACAGGTGAATGAACTGGAAATGCTTACTCAAAACTCTGCCAATAAATATAACCAGAGACTAAACACATCACCTTATGAATATTCATCCAACAATCCTGAACAAAAACTGATGGAAAAACTTTCATTGCTTCAGAAAGAAATAAATAAGCAACCGGAAAGTGAAACAGTAATTAATAACAACGACAATGATTCTAACCAGGAGAATGAATTTACAAACGAAGTTGACAGGTTGGAAAACATGCTGCTTGCCATGAACAAAACCAACACCGGCGACCCCGAGATGCAGCAACTTAACGGAACATTGGAAAAAATTTTGGATATACAACATCCGCAACGGATAAAAGACAAACTGAAAGAGAAATCATTGCAGCAAAAGCAGGTGGTATTTGCAGTGAGTACTCAATCAAAACTTGCAGATGTGTCTCTAATTGACACATCAAAGAAAAAACAAAATAGTACCAGCCAATTTTTAGGAGCAACTAAAGAACCCGAAATGCTCAATGAAGGTTTTGCAGTAGAAGCGGTAGTACAAAGCAACCAGGTACTTGTAAATGGCGCTGTAATTCAGTTAAGAATTTCTACAGATGTTTTCATTAACGGTATATTGATTCCGAATGGAACACCAGTAAACGGCATTGCATCCTTAAACAATGAACGTCTCGAAGCTGAAATCAACTCAATCCGTTATAAAAATTTCCTGTTTCCGGTAAAGCTGGAGTTGTACGATTTGGATGGATTGCCTGGCATCTACATTCCCGGTTCCATCAGCAGGGATGTTGCAAAAAACTCTGCGGATAACAGTTTACAATTAATGGAACTTACCACACTTGACCCTTCCCTTAAAGCACAGGCTGCAGCCGCAGGTATCAACACAGCCAAACAATTACTCACCCGTAAAATAAAGCAAGTTAAAGTGATGGTTAAGGAAGGTTATAAAGTACTGCTGAAAGACAAAAACACTGAGAATAATTAATCAATTATAAATATCAAAGCAATGAAAAGATTAGTGAGTATGATTTGTGTATGCTTTGCAATAGTTACACATGCACAAACAAAGCTGAACATAACTACCGATAAAACTACCAGCTTAGTATTTCCATTTGCCATTAAGCATGTTGACCGTGGTACTGCTTCTGTGTTAGCACAGCAGGTAAAAGATGCTCCTGAAATATTATTGGTGAAGGCAGCAGCTAAAGATTTTGCAGAAACCAATTTGAGTGTTATAACAGATGATGGGAGTGTTTATGCCTTTACCGTCAACTATGATAATAAGCCTTCAGCATGGGTGTATTACTTGCCCGTAAACAAAACGGTGACTATCAGCTCTTATGCAAATATGATTATGGATAACGAAAGAATTGTGAAACGGATAAAAGATAAGAAATACAATATGCAGGCAGGCATTAAGGGCATTTACATAAAAGACAACATCATTTACTACCAACTATACATCAACAATGAAGGGTCGGTTAACTACGATGTTGTCCTGCTTCGCATTTTTATTAAAGATAAAAAGCGAAGTAAAAGAACGGCTGTACAGGAAGTGGAACAAAAACCTGTTTACACTTCAGGCAATTGCAGCAGAGTGAAAGGAAATAATAACACTGTTTTTGTAGTAGCACTGGAAAAATTTACCATACCAGATAAAAAATACCTGTCGGTACAAATCACTGAGAAAAATGGCGGCAGACATTTTATACTAAAGGTGAGCAACAAAGAAATCATGCAGGCAAAGCTGTTACCCGATTTAAAATGAAAACTGAGCACCCAATAGCTGATGAAGTGCTTGACCTGGTGACTATCGCATTGTCTAAAGGCGAGCATTATATGGCTTACAACAATAGCTTGTATTTTATTGATGAAAGGGATGTTCATTTTTTTAAAACAAAAGACGAGGCAAATGAATTTGCAGAAAATAATTTCAGCGACCGGGATAGGTTTTCTGTTTTGCATGTTAAGTCAATCAGTGATGTGCTGGCTAAAATACCCTATGGTGAAGAATTAACCCGCCAATTAAATCTTGACCCCGATGCAAACGGGTTGTATAACAAAGATGGCAACGCATTTACAGATGCGCTGATTGACCATTTTGAATCACAGCAATTATCATTATTAGATAAACAATTAAAAACAAATGTTATGAACAACGACAATCTTCAGTATTTGAAAGACAATATCAAATACATGGGCTTTGGAGAAAACATGTACCGGGAACTAGAACGAAACCTCGGTGAAGGCAAAGCTGATTTTCAGCTTCACTTTGCTGCTGAAATCAACAAAAAACCGTTTGAGGCTACCCTCAATTTCCGCAAGTCCGATTCTACAGACATGTATTTCTTCAACAACTATCATGCTTCATTGGAAAAAAGTAATGGTGAAAAGAATGAACAAACTTTTTACCTGAACAAGGGCAAAGGTGTAACGGCGAAAGAAGCATACAATTTGCTGGATGGACGGGCTGTTCACAAAGAACTTACTACAAAGGAAGGGCAACCGTACAAAGCCTGGATTCAGCTTGATTTTGAAACCAAAGACAAGAACAATAACAATGAAGTAAAACAGTTCCATGAAAATTACGGCTACGACCTGAAAGCGGCTGTTGAAAAATTTGCTGTGGCGGAACTGAACGACCCGGAAAAATCAAAGGCACTGATGCAATCGCTGGAAAAAGGAAATGTACAGTCAATAACGATTGAAAAAGATGGCAGCAGCCATAAAATGTTTATGGAAGCTGACCCGCAATACAAAAAAGTTACGATGTATGACTCCAATATGAAGATGGTTGCCAAAGAATCGTTAGACCAATACAAAGCTGGAATTGATAAAGGCAGCAAAGAAGTAAAGCAGGGCCAGGAAAATGATAAAAAAAAAGTTTTGAAACCAGCAACGAAAGCTGAAAAAGAAAAGCTGGAGCAAAAGAACGGAAAAAGTTTATTGCCTAAAAAAAGAGAAAGCAAGGGCAAAGGTTTAGGGGTGTCATAGTACATCCCTAAACTATTTCATAAAGTTTAAAAAGCAAGGAAATGAATATCGAAAACATTATTGCATTGGGTAAGCAGCTACAACTGCTCGGATTTCAGGATGCAGGTAGTATGCTATTAAAACGTATTTGCTTTAAGCCTGAGAATTTTTGTATGCTTCAACGGATAACAAAAGCAAAAGAAGCATTGCTGTTCAGTCTATATTTTGAAAGGATGCAAAATAATGACACCTACACCTTGCTGTACTATGATGTAACGCTTCAAAAGGAAAACTCGCTTTCATCTTTACCTGTTGATGGAATTAATGTTTTGGAATTGGAAAAACAAATGGCCGCTATTGACTGGAAAAAAGCATTCAGTTTAGATGATAAAAAAATGTGGAACCCGGATGATAAATCAACCTGGGATATTGAATTAAAGGTTTCAAACATCATGGAAAGCCTCTCCATTCTTGAAAATTCGGAAACAGGTAAATCTATTGCAGCTTCATTGAAGCAAAAATTTTGGTCAGGTACGTTATACCAGGAAATAGTTGGACCGGTTGCTGCTGTAAAAAGTAAGACAGAAGTAAGCCAGCGATTTTATTTTTCTGAAGATAACTTGGGTATTACCGTTGATGAGGCTTATCGTTTTCTTCAAAACAAGTGGATGGAAAAGCAATTACAACAGAAAAGAAAACAAGCTGATAGCAGAGAGGATGAAAGTGAAGAAGAAAATACCGGAGCATCATCTAACGGGCTGCTGAAAAAAAAGCGGATTGCACCGGGCAGAAGCAAACATCATAAAGGTAAAGCCGAATAAGCGGTATGGATATTTTTCCACCTTTGACCAGCTTTTACAACGCCATTGCCACCGATACCCGTATCGGTGCTTCGCATATAAGTATCTACATGGCACTGCTGCAACAGTGGAATTTGAGTGGTGGAACGAATCCGGTTATAGTAAAAAAACTCATGATAATGAATGTTGCTAAAATTAACGCACGGCAGACTTACAATAAATGCATCAATGAATTGCAGGAGTACGGATACATAATTTACAAACCTGCTTCCAATCAATATCAGGCAAGTGTAATACACTTAAAAAATGTAACAATGAAAACGTAATTATTAATCAATTTCAATAACAGGGGGTGTGAAATGACAAGTGTGAAACCGGAAGAAGTAATTGAAATTTTGAAGAGGCACAATGTGCATATCTCGTTAGAGCAGGCTATGCTTATACTGGACTTTATGTTTAAATTTGCTAAGCTAACATTAAAGCAAAACAGAGGCACATGACAGCAGATTTATACATCCGTGTGAGTACAGATGAGCAGGCTGATAAAGGCTACTCTCAACGAGACCAGGAAGAACGTTTAAGAAAGTATTGCGACAATAATCAGATAAAAGTTCGGCAGGTAATTTTTGAAGACCATTCTGCAAAGACGTTTAACCGTCCAAAGTGGAATGGTTTGTTGTTTGATTTGAAGAAAAAGAAAAATGTTGTTGACTTTGTTCTGTTTTCTAAATGGGACAGGTTTAGTCGAAATGCTGGGGATGCTTATCAGATGATAAATATTCTGCGTAAGCTCGGTGTGGAGCCGCAGGCAATCGAACAACCGTTAGACTTATCAGTTCCTGAAAATAAATTAATGCTTGCATTTTATTTGGCAGCACCTGAAGTTGAAAACGACCGCAGAGCATTAAATGTTTTACTCGGGATGCGTAAGGCAAAAAAAGAAGGCAGGTGGATGGGTGTCGCACCTGTTGGATATGCGAATAAAATAACTGAAGATGGCAAAAAATATATTGCACCAGTAGAGCCGGAAGCAAGTGTCATGAAATGGGTTTTTGAAACTTTAGGAGAGGGGCAGTTAAACGTAGAGCAAATAATGAAGCAGGCATTTGCAAAAGGAGTAAAATGCTGCAAAGCTAATTTCTGGAACTTGCTTCGTAATCCTGTTTATTGCGGACGAATTTATTTGTCAGGATATAAAGAAGAAGAATCAAGGCATGTACAGGGTTTACATAGACCTATTATTTCAGAAGCACTTTTTTATGAGGTTCAGGATTACTTGAATGGGAAGAAAAAAAATTACAGGACAAAAGTGGGCAGTGTGGATGAACTGCAATTGAGAGGTCATTTGATTTGCCCTAAATGCGGCAAGCTATTAACAGGCAGTGCATCAAAAGGACGGAACGGCAGATACTATTACTATCATTGTACATCATCCTGCGGCGCAAGGTTTAAAGCAGAAAATGCAAATCAATTGTTTTCAGGTGAACTTAAAAAGTTGGTTCCAAAGCCCGGCATGACTGAAGTTTACAAAATGGTTTTGCAGGAAGAATTTAAAGCCCAAACAAAGGCACAACGGGAAGATTTAAGGCAAGTAAAGGATGCGTTAGAAAAGGCAAATACAGAGCTTGCAAATGCCCGTAAATTGCTTTTATCAAATGAAATTGAGCCCTCTGAATACCGTTCTATAAAATCAGAGTACGAAAAGAAAATAACAGGGCTTGAATCAAGGCTTATTGAATTATCACAAGAAGGCAAAAGCATAGAACCCTTGCTGAATAAGGCTTTAACAAACCTTACCTGCTTGGATAAACTCTATGAAAATGCTGATAATAAAACCAAAAGAGAAATCATTGGTTCGATATTCCCCGAAAAACTCGTTTTTGACGGATTCCATTATCGAACCGCCAGGATGAACGAAGCCGTTTCGCTGATATACAGTCTGGGAAAGGGTTTCAGCCAAAATAAAAATGGACAAACCGAACCAAATTTCGATTTGTCCACTTTAGTGCCCAGAACTGGATTCGAACCAGCACATCCTTGCGAACGCTGCGACCTGAACACAGTGCGTCTACCAATTTCGCCATCTGGGCATCGTAATTCAGGGTTGCAAATGTAAGGTGAAAAAAAGAAACAGCGAAAAACAAACTCAATTTATTCAGGTTGGGTAACCCTGGGTTTCCAGCCAATGAGCAATACGCCGGTTACAATAAGCATGGTGCCAATTATTTGCACCGTGTATATTGGTTCACCCAAAATAAAATGCGCCTGTAAAATAGTGCTTACCGGCCCAATGGTGGAAATTATTGCCACATTGTTAGACCCTATCATTTTTGTTCCCTTAGCAATTAACCAACTGGGAATAACAGTGGCAACTATAGCAATAAGCAGCCCATACCCAACAAAACTGCTGCCACTATGTAAAACTGTATAATTGCCTGCCAATATAAAATGTAAAAAAATTGAACCGGTAGAAAAAAGCATGGCATAAGCAGTAAACTTTGTGGCACCTACTACGGGTATTATACGGCCACTGCCGGCAATGTAAATACCAAAAGTAACAGCACATAAAAAAATTAAAAAACTGCCCAGTAAAAAATCAGGGTTATTTCTCTCCATAGACAGTTCTCCCAAATACGCCAGCACAATGCCCACATATGTTAACGCAACAGCCAGCCATTGCCGCTTGCCGGCTTTTTCTTTAAACACAATAGCGTTAATCAGCAAAACAAAACTGGGGTATAAAAAAAGTATCAGCCGTTCAATACCGGCTGAAATATATTTAAGCCCCATAAAGTCAAACAAACTGCTCAGGTAATAACCAAATATCCCTAATAAAAAAAGATACATCCATTGCTTTGGTGTTAGTTTTTTTTGTTGCTCATTTTTAGAAGCCAGCCATGCCATTACCAAATAAAACGGCAATGAAAATAACATGCGGATAGCCAGGAGGGAAACAGCATCCACAGCAGTTTCTCTAAAAGCATATTTTACAATTACCGCTTTGGTTGAAAAAAATAATGAACCAATTGCTGTAATAAGTATGCCCGCCCACAATAGTTTTTGCTTATTGTCCTTCATTATAAAAAATATAAACCCCGGAAACCAGTCCGGGGCATATAAACTAATTAATAACCAACGGCTGAATTATACACTCACATTAAAATCCCTCAGTGCATCATTCAAACTTGTTTTTAAATCGGTGCTGGGTTTGCGCTGGCCAATAATCAACGCACAGCCCACACCATATTCACCCGCAGGAAATTTCTTTGTGTAACTGCCCGGTATCACCACACTTCTTGCAGGCACACGGCCTTTCATTTCCACTGGTTCGCTGCCGCTTACATCAATAATTTTGGTCGATTGTGTCAGCACCACATTTGCACCAAGCACTGCTTCTTTTTCTACAATCACCCCTTCCACCACAATACAACGACTGCCAATGAAGCAACCATCTTCTACAATCACCGGGCTTGCCTGTAATGGCTCCAATACACCACCAATACCCACGCCACCACTCAGGTGAACGCCTTTACCAATTTGTGCACAACTGCCCACTGTTGCCCATGTATCCACCATCGTGCCTTCATCCACGTACGCACCAATGTTTACATAACTCGGCATCAGCACCACATTTTTTGCAAGGTAGGCGCCATAGCGTGCCACTGCATGCGGCACTGCACGTACACCAAGCGATGCGTAATCACTTTTCAGTTTCATTTTATCGTAAAACTCAAATGGTGGTAAAGTATATGTTTCCATTTGCTGAATACCAAAGTACATCAGTATTGCCTGCTTTACCCATTCGTTTACCTGCCAGCCATTATCTGATGGTGATGCGGTACGCAATCTTCCCTTATCCACTTCTTCAATTACTGTCCTTACTGCATCGCTGTATTTTTTATCTTTTAATAATTCCCTGTTGCCCCAGGCTTCTAAAATCAAGTCTTTCATTATGTAAAATTTTCGGCGAATTTAAAACAATTATGGTACAAACATTTGTTCAACTTTCAACATCGTTGTACCTGTGCCGAGTAAGGTTGTGTGCGGACTCGGCATCACTCACTTCAACTGATATTAATTCTGTTCATCTTTTATCTAAACGTATATTGTTCACTATTCATTGCTCATTGTACATTGTTAAACTATCTTTGCCGCTATGAATATTGGCTTCGATGCAAAAAGGGCTTACCAGAATACTACCGGTTTGGGGCATTACAGCCGCACACTGGTTGCATCGCTGGCACAATACTTTCCGCAGCATCAGTATTATTTGTTTGCACCGAAAATAACAGGCTTATTTAATACTGCAGGTTTTAATAATGTTCATGCAGTTGCTCCTGCTGCTTTTCCATCAACATTATTTAAAAGCGCCTGGCGCAGCAACTGGGTAAAAAAAGATTTGCTTCAAAATAAAATTGATATTTATCACGGCCTCAGCCATGAAATTCCTATCGGCATACAAAACACCAAAATAAAATCTGTTGTTACCATACATGATTTAATTTTTGAGCGTTACCCTGAACAGTACAGCAAAATTGATGTACAGATTTACCGGAAAAAATTTATGTATGCCTGCAAACATGCTGATAAAATCATTGCCATCAGCAACCAGACAAAGCAGGATATTATTGAGTTTTACAAAATACCGGAAAGCAAAATCAGCATTTGTTACCAAAGCTGCAATCCATCTTTCTTCAACAAAGCAACAGCAGAAGAAAAGCAAAGAGTAAAAGAATTATATAATTTACCGGAACAGTTTTATCTGTACGTTGGCTCAGTTATTGAACGTAAAAATTTATCAACCATCTGCAAAGCCATAAAGGAGTTAAACAACAATATTCCTTTAATTGTTATTGGCAATGGAGATGGTTATATGCAAACGGTAAAAAATTATATTGCAGCAAATAACCTGCAGCAAAAAATCATTTTTCTTTCCGAAACAGACGCTGCAAAAAACAGCGAAGCTTTTAAAACCGCCAAAGATTTTCCGGCAATTTACCAAAGTGCTTTAGCCATGATTTATCCCAGCATTTTTGAAGGCTTTGGCATTCCTGTGTTAGAAGCCATTGCAAGCGGTTTGCCCACCATCACCAGCAACATCAGTTGTTTACCAGAGGCTGGTGGCGATGCAGCTTTATATATAAATCCGCTGAGTGTGGAAGAAATGAAAAATGCCATGCAGCAAATTATCAGCAATTCAGTTTTAAGAAATAATTTAATTGAAAAAAGTTTTCATCATGCACAAAAATTTACGCAGCAGGCCTGTGCCGCCGCAGTAATGGATGTGCACAACAGCTTACTATGAGTTTTGAAAATGATATACAACAATGTGTAACTGTTTTGCAAAATGGCGGGCTCATCCTCTACCCCACCGATACTATTTGGGGCATTGGCTGCGATGCCACTAATGAAGCAGCCGTTGCAAAAATTTATGCACTCAAACAACGGCCCGATGAAAAAAGCATGCTGGTATTAGTGGCCGATGAACGCCAGTTGAATCAATACATAACACAACCGCACCCGGAAATTTCGGATTACTTAAAAACAGTAAACAAACCCACCACTGTTATTTACGAGGGCGCCATTAATCTTGCAGATAATCTCATTAACAAAACAGATAACAGCATCGGCATCCGTATGGTGAAAGATGATTTTTGTAAACAGCTCATCAAACGTTTTAGAAAACCGGTTGTATCAACTTCTGCAAATATCAGCGGGCAACCATCGCCACAAATTTTTGCAGCAATAGCTGAAGAAATAAAAAACGGTGTGGATTATATTGTGCAGCACCGTCAGCAGGAAACCTCTGCAGCTTCTCCTTCTGCCATAATAAAAAGGAACGCAGACGGCTCGGTGCACATCATACGTTCCTGATATTTGTTGATTGAATGTCCGGAAAAATTATAACTTAAACCCTATTCCCAATTGTATACCCTGGCTTTTCCATTGATCCTTATTGTCAATATCATTAATACTGTTTAAGCCAATGGTATAACGGCCATATATTTTAAAGCTGCCCAGGTTTAACTGCACACCTCCCAGCATCGCAAAATCACCGGATTTGAATGCCTGCTGCCCGTTTTGTAAAAATGTATTACTCTTATTCATCAATATACCAAACTGCGGACCTGCCTGCAGTGTAATTAATTTGTTGGCATTATAGTTAAGTAAAATAGGAATACTTAAATATTTCAACTGTACATTATCTAGTTTATTAAATTTATAAATAGAGCTGAAACTGCTGCTGGTATCAACATTTACCTGGTTCAAAAAAACTTCTGGCTGTATGGCAAATTTTTTACCCAGCCCAACCGAAACAAATCCACCAATGTGATACCCGAATGAAAATTCTTCTTTAAAAGTTTTTCCTGAAAGTTTGTTTAAAGTAGCACCACCTTTTACACCCACCTGTATTTTTTGGGCTGTTGCGGCAGTACAAATAAAACAAATCAGCGCTGCGAATAAGAGTTTTGTTTTCATACTAAATTGTTTTCTCATTAACGTTCAAGATGTATGCCAACGGCATAACCGCTTGTGTAATTTTTTGTTAAGAGGATTTAAAACGAGAGCCCCGCAGTTACTGAATAGATAGTGGTAAGTCTTTTAGTGGTTGTTTCGGGCAAATAGTAATCAAAATATATATTCGGCTGTAAAAAGAATTTGCCAATGCTGTAAGTAAAATCAAGCGACAGGGCAAGAGACTGTAACTGAAACTTATTGGCAGCTTCCACTTTTTTTCGGCTGCTGAATGCCGGCCGGTTAAAAATTTTATTTGTATGTGTTTGTGTAAGCTTATCGCTGCCCAAATTCATAATCAGTGATGGGGTAAAATCCAGTTCATCATCTTTATCAAACAGTTTATAAAAACTAAAATCATGTTCTACATTAGCCGACGCAGAAAAGTAGCTTGATTTATTGGTAGTAGAATCCATTCCAACAATTAACGTATCGCCACGGGGATTAAGCGGACGGCGTAATAAAAATTTAGCCATTGCTGCTTCCTTAAAGGTACCATTTGAAAAACCAATTGCAATGCCCGGTTGCAAAATGCCTTTGGCTTTTTTAAGGTAACCGTAAAAATCGTTTTGATACAATGATTTGCTGTTATACTTTTTTGTATCGCTTAAAAAGCGGGTATATGATAATCCTGCAATAACTTTTTTACCATAATACTCATAACCGGCACTTACACCTGTTTGATACAACTCTAAACTGCCGGCAGTACTGTTTGTTAAATACCCTGTTACTCCAAAATTAAAACCACTTTTAAGCCGGTACATTACAGAAGGTGTAAATATCACCTGGTTGCTTACACCGGTTGCATTTGCCGCCTGGTTATCGGAGCTGAAAGCACCGTTGCCAATTCCAAGGCTTATATCAAAAGAATTTTTTGCGTCCTCTTTCATCAGCTTTAGAAATTCATCGTTCGCCATCATAGAGTCCAGTATGGCTTTATCTGCTTTTGAAAGTGTGTCTGTTTGTGCACAGGCAGTAATGCAGGCAAATATTGCCGCAATCATCAGGTGAAACTTTTGCATATATACAGAGTAGCTAAGGTTTTTTAAGACGGGGTAATTTAGATAAGGTTTAATGCCGGCAAAGCATCTTTAAAACGTAAAGTTCTGCTTTTTAATTGTTTTAGCCAATATAAAGCCTTACCTTTGCGCCCATTATTAATAACTGAGAATTACATGAACATGCTCAGTTGCTGTTGAAAGGATTATTGCTGAACACTTTAGTTACTTACTTTTTCTCCTGCACTGCTTATTAAATACGCAGGGTTTCCAACGGCCAAAGCATGATACCGGGCAAACCGGAAGACCACAGTAACGGTCTTTGCATGTGGCTATCGCAAATAAAAATTTATATGAACGCATTTGAAGCCTTAGGCTTAAACGAATCATTGGTTAATGCCGTAACCGATTTAGGTTTTGAAACTCCATCGGAAATACAGCAAAAAGCCATCCCTGTTTTATTATCGGGCACTACCGATTTTATTGGCCTTGCACAAACCGGCACCGGTAAAACTGCTGCCTTTGGTTTACCATTATTACAATTAATTGAACCAGGTGAAAGACATGTGCAGGCACTCATTGTTTGCCCAACACGTGAGTTGTGTTTGCAAATAACCAACGACCTTGATAAATTTAAAAAATACAGTAAAAATATTTTTACTGAAGCTGTGTATGGCGGTGCTTCCATCACCATGCAAATACGCAACCTTAAAAAAGGCGTGCATATTGTTGTGGCAACACCCGGCCGTTTAATTGATTTAATTGAACGCAAAGCCATCGATTTGCAAAAAGTAAAGTATGTAGTATTGGATGAAGCAGATGAGATGCTGAACATGGGCTTTAGAGATGATATTGATTTTGTATTGCATAACACGGTTAACCGTGAAAGCACCTGGTTGTTCAGCGCTACCATGCCGCCAGAGGTAAGAGCCATTATTAAAAACTATATGACCAGCCCTAAAGAAGTTACGGTTGGTAAAAAGAATAGTGGTAATGCCAATATTGATCATCAGTATTTTATTGTAAGTGCACAGCACCGTTACGAAGCATTGAAACGGTTAATTGATTTTAACCCCGGCATGTATGGTATTATTTTTACCCGTACCAAAGCCGATGCACAGGAAATAAGTGAGCGGCTTGCAAAAGCAGGTTATGATATTGAAGCATTACACGGCGACCTTACACAACAACAGCGTGATAAAGTGATGGGGCGTTTCCGCACAAAAAGCCTGCAGCTTTTAATTGCAACAGACGTTGCTGCCCGTGGTATTGATGTGGATGGTGTAACACATGTAATAAATTACGAACTGCCCGATGATATGGAAGTGTATACACACCGCAGTGGCCGTACAGGGCGTGCAGGTAAAACAGGTGTTTGTGTATCCATCTGTCATAGCAGGGAGGTTTATAAAATTCGTGGACTGGAAAGATTAATTAATGCACAGTTTCATAAAACAGATGTACCATCAGGCAAGGAAGTTTGCCGCAAGCAGTTCTTCCATTTTATGGACAAACTAATGCAGGCAGATGTTAGCAATGGCGAATACGAAACGTATTTACCAGACCTGATGGAGAAATTTGCTGATGTTAGCAAAGAAGAAATTTTACAACGGGTAGCAGCATTGGAGTTCAGCCACTTTTTAAAATATTATGAAAACGCTGAAGACCTTAACCGCAACGACAGCCGTGTAGACAGAAGGCAGCAATTTGACAGAAATGACAACCGTGGTGGCGACAGAAGAGAGCGCCAAAACTTTAACCGCCGTGACAATGGTTATACAAGATTATTTGTAAACCTTGGTACTAAAGATGGTTTTTATAAAGCCAGCTTTTTACAATTTATTTTAGATGAAAGTAATTTGAAAAAAGAAGTGCTGGGTAAAATTGATATGAGAGAAATGAACAGCTGGGTTGAAATTGACAGCGCTGAAGCAGGCCGCATGATAAATGCCATTGATGGTAAACGTTACAATAACCGTGTGGTAAGAATGAATGAAGCTGATGGCGGTTTTAAACGCCCCAGTGATGAAGGCAAAAAAAGAAACTTTGGCGGACAGAGAGAACAGCGTAAAAGCTTCAGGTAAGCTGCTGTAGTTTTTTGGTTTTGCTGTAATAAACAGCACTTACAAAAAGCAGTGCATATAAAAAGCTGCCAAAAAATGCTATAATAATATCTTCATTACTGTTGTATTGTTTTGTTATTGTAAAACGAATAAACAATACCGCTGCAACTAAAATAAAATACAACAACCAATATTGCAAAAGCCCCGAAGTTTTTTTGGGGCTTTTTTGTTGCGGCAAATTAAAAACGTACCAAAGTATATAAAGTCCGCCAACAACAGATGTTAGCAACTGCAAAATAAAATATACAGGCAATGAAAATGCAAGTAATTTAATTTCCGCAAGGAAGAATGAGGCCGGCTTTGCCATAAAACCATCTTTGTGTGTAAAAGCATCAATAAAAACATGGCTTGCAACTCCCAGCACTACACAAACTAAAAAAGCGAAGTAATGTTTTTTAAAATATTGTACCCAGTTAAAGGAAAGATGTTTTGTAAAACGGCGCTGCAAAAATTGCGGCAGGTGCAGTATTAAACTGTTACGGATAAATAAGTGAAAAATAAAAGCAGCAGCAATGGCTGCCGGTATATTAAACAACAAAATGCCCGGCCATAAATGCCCAATGTAAGGCGACTCCCGTAGTAAAAACAAAAACTCAAAATCGGGGACCATGCTGCCAATAATTAGGCCTGTTGCAGAAACTGCAATACGCTTTTTGTTACAGAATGGCAATACAGCAGCGGGGTGAGAAAAGGTAAAGGGCATAATGAAACAAGTAAAGTTTAATAAGCAAAAAGGCGAAAGTATTTTTCAATACCCTCGCCATTGCTGCAGGAAATATCACCTGCCTGAGTCGTCCCGCCAAAGGCGGGATTATGAAAAAAAAAAAAATTAAATGTGCAGTTTGTCTTTCTTAGCCAGTAATGCATCTACTGTTTCCACATACATTTCATCCGGCACACAGCAATCAACCGGGCAAACAGCAGCACACTGCGGTTCTTCATGAAAGCCCTGGCATTCTGTGCATTTGTTAGGAGTAATATAATAAGTATCTGAACTAACAGGTGCGTTACGCTGGTCGGCATCCACCACAGAGCCATCTAACAATGTAAAGCTTCCTTTAACAGTGGTTCCGTCGGCAATTGCCCACTCTACACCACCTTCGTAAATTGCGTTGTTGGGACATTCGGGTTCGCAAGCACCGCAGTTAATACATTCGTCGGTAATTTTAATAGCCATCTTTGTAATTTTGGGTTATCGTATTGTACTGCAATTTAATAATAATTAATACCGCTTTCAAAATTTTTTTGGCCTCTGATAACATTATAGCGGCATTATACATTTTGTAAATTGTGCCGGATTTATTTGTAAGCCCTACTTAAAAAATGGTATAACATGAATTTACAAAACCGAATTGATTTATTACAAAAATTAAAGGCTTATGTTACCGGAACCGATGATAACTGGAGCATTATTAAAAGCAGGGCAACTGCACAAAATGCATGGTTTACACCGGCATTTATTGAGCTTGCAGTAACTAATATTTGCACGCATTTGCTTGATGAACAAAAACTGCAGCAATGGGTGGCTCATTACCATTTAGACGATAATATAAAAGGAAAAAACATTGGTATTGTTATGGCGGGTAATATACCGCTGGTGGGTTTTCATGACTTTTTATGTGTATTTATAAGTGGGCACAAACAAACCATTAAACCATCTACCAAAGATGATATACTGCTGAGGCATATTGCGGATAAGCTTTGCGAGTGGGAGCCGGCGTGCAGTAATTTAATTGTATTTGCAGATATGCTGAAAGGCTGCGATGCCTATATTGCCACAGGCAGCAATAACTCTGCAAGATATTTTGAACAGTATTTTTCCAAATACCCACACATTATACGCCGCAACCGAACTTCTGTAGCCATATTAACAGGCAGGGAAACTGCAGCAGAACTTGATAAACTTGCAGATGATGTACATGTATATTTTGGGCTTGGATGCCGTAATGTTACCCAAATTAATGTACCGGAAAATTATGATTTTGTACCACTGCTGCGTGCCTTTGATAAATACAAGTATTTTGAAGAGCATAATAAGTACAAAAACAATTATGACTATCAACTGTCGCTGGCATTGCTCAATAATAAATTTTACATGACCAATGGCAGCATATTGCTTATAGAAAATGAAAGCATTTTTTCTCCCATAAGCCAATTGCATTACAACTTTTATAAAAATATTGATGAAATAAAAGTTTTACTGCCAGTTAATACGGATGTGCAATGTATTGTAAGTAACGAAAACATTCCTTTTGGGCTGGCGCAGCAACCCGGCTTATTTGATTATGCCGACGGAGTGGATACCATGGCGTTTTTATTATCTTTATAAGGAATGAGAAATTGACAGGCAGCAAAAACAATCTACGAAGCCCTTCCTAAACAAATGTTAAATAGGCCTTTTGGTAAATCTTGTATTGCAACTGCTTCGTTATTTTGTAGTGCAAACACCGAAAAAGCTGATTAAAAATGATGCTGAAGAGTGCGACACCAATGCAGCTGATTAGAGAGATACTGATTGTAACAAAAAGAAAAATTAAAAACAGTTAAAACCTAAGAAAATGAAATTGAAACAAGTTTTATTCACCGCAGCAGTAAGCGCTGTTACCACCATTGGTGTAATTTGGGGTTACAGCACATTTATTAAGAAGGATAACACTTATGCAGGGCAGCAAACGGGTGCAGTTCCGTCAAACTACAAATATGCCGGTTTTGATGGCACTATGCCGCCAAACAATGCTGTAGACTTTACCGCTCCTTCAGCCGCAGCATTACCTGCTGTGGTGCATATTAAAACAAAAACAAACGCCAAGCAGGTAAATAACAACCTGCCTAAAACACGCCAGCAAAATCCGTTTAGCGATATTTTTGGCGATGATATTTTTGACCAGTTTTTTGGCAATGGCCGTGGCGGCATTGTGCCGGAGCAGCGTGCCAGCGGCAGCGGCGTTATTATAAGTGATGATGGTTATATTGTAACAAATAACCACGTGGTAAACGGCGCCGATGAATTAACCGTTACGCTTAACAATAAAAAAACTTACAAAGCTAAAGTGGTGGGTACAGACCCTGCCTACGATTTAGCAGTAATAAAAATTGATGCCAGTGGTTTACCATTTTTAATTTATGGTAATTCCGATGAGCTTAAAATTGGCCAATGGGTTTTAGCAATTGGTTACCCTTTAAATTTAGAAACAACGGTTACTGCAGGTATTGTTAGTGCAAAAGCAAGAAGCCTTGGGTTAAATAAAGATCGCAATGGCGATCAAAAATCCGGAGTGGAATCATTTATACAAACAGATGCAGCAGTTAACCAGGGTAACAGTGGTGGCGCTTTAGTTAATACCGATGGCAAATTGGTGGGTATTAATTCAGCCATTGCATCTCCAACAGGTTATTACAGCGGTTATTCATATGCCATACCGGTTAACATTGTAAAAAAAGTGGTGGATGATTTAATTAAGTTTGGTACAGTACAGCGTGGCTATTTAGGTTTACAGTTTGTAGCCGCAAGTGATATGGATGAAGAAACGAAGAAAAAGAATGGCATACCCGTAAATGCAGAAGGTATTTATGCGCAGGATGTACCTACTGATGGCGGGGCTTATGCAGCAGGCATACGTAAAGGAGATATTATTAAACAGGTAGATGCTGTGGATGTAACCAGCAGCGCCGAACTGCAGGGGCAGGTTAGTAAATTTAAACCAGGCGATAAAGTACCTGTTACTTACATCCGCAACGGTAAAGAAAACACTGTAACCGTTACATTAAAAAACAAAGTAGGCAATTTTGATATTGTAAAAGCAGACGGTGCTATGGAAATGCTGGGTGCCGATCTTTTAACTTTGGACAAAAATAAAGCAAAAGAATATGGTGTAAACGGCGGCGTACTGGTAAAGAAAATTGCAGCCGGCGCTTTAAATGATCAAACCCGTATGAAAGATGGTTTTGTGATTTTAAAAATTAATGATAAAGATGTGAAGAGTGTAGATGAATTAAAAGCTGCAGTGGGCAGCAATAAAAACATTACCATCAGCGGATTTTACCCGGGATATGATGGTGTGTACGAATACCCTATTACACTGGGCAACGAATAAAAGATTAATAAAGCACAAGCACTAACAAAAGCCCCGGAAAAATATTCCGGGGCTTTTTAATATTAGCTCACTCATTGCTGCTTTTAAAAATGCAGCTAATTTCCGTATCATTTTTTCTCATACACTAAATACTCCCAGGGCTGCATTTCAAAGAATTTTTCCGTTGTAAAGTCATTATCCGTTTTACTGAATACGTTGCTGTAATGGCCTGTTACTGCAGCATCTTTTATTTCAAAACGTAATTTTTCTTTACTCATATTCAGTAATACCAACACTTCGCTGTTGCCGTTTTTACGCAGGTAAGCCAGTATATTATTGGACGCATCTGTTGTTAAAAGATACGTGGTAACATTACTGTCTCCGGCACGTAACGCGGCATTGTTAGTTTTTAAAGTGAGCATTGTTTTATAAAAATCATGCAACTGGTATTGCCCGTTCCATTCAATTACATCTTTATCAAAAAACTTTAAATGTTTTTTATTGGGCAGCTCCTGGCCACTGTAAATTAACGGCATACCATTCCATGTAAAACTAAATACTGCCAGTGGCTTTGCCATATCTCCATACTTATCATACTCTGTACCGTTCCAGCTGTTTTCATCATGGTTGCTTGTAAACCATAAAGGAATATCGTTGTTGCCGCAAACACTGTCGTATTGCTTTATAAGGCTGTCGAGTGTATTTAAAGGCAATTGCTTCTTGTAAAAATCTTCTGTTTTGTGCATCCATGCCCATGTATAGCAGGCGTCAAATGCTTTAAAATATTCCGGGTGTTCAATAGGGTCGCTTTCTGCCAGCCAGAATAATGTTTTTGTTTTCTGCAGTTCGGCTCTTGCCTGCAGCCAAAAATCAAGCTCCACCCAAAAAGCAAGATCGCAACGGTAACCATCAATATCACATTCTGTAACCCAAAACTTCATAGCGTCAATCATTGCGGTACGCAAAGCAGGATTTTTAAAATTCAGCTCTATAATATCATCCATGCCACTGGCAGTTTTAAAATCGTTGGTGGCGCTGTCCATTTCATAATAGTCCGGGTGTGTTTTTGTCCATACATGATCCCATCCTGTATGGTTGGCCACCCAGTCTATAATTACTTTAAAACCCATTTCATGTGCGGTTTTCACCAAATTTTTAAAATCATCCAGGTTGCCAAACTCCGGGTTAATAGAAGTATAGTCGCTGCAGGCATAGTAACTGCCCATGCTGCCTTTTTTACCTTTTTGGGCAATAGGAGTAATGGGCATAAACCAAAGTGTTTGTACACCCATTTCTTTTAACCTTGGCAGCTCTTTGGCAAAAGCGTTAAACGTTCCTTCTTTGGTATATTGGCGAAGGTTCACTTCATATACATTGGTATTATTAATCCAGCCGGCTTTTTTAAAAGTGGTGTCGGTCATTTTTGCAGTGTTGTTTGGTTTTTGTTCAGTTGTGTTTTGATTACAGGCAATCGTAACTACACTGAGCAGTAAAGCGAAAAATCTCAGCATTGTTGCTCATTTATTTCATCAAATGTAAGCAGATTATGGCTTACGGCTTGTAGTTTTTGGTTTACAGCTTACTGTTACAATACGCCTTGCCATAGTGTTTTTAAACTACCTTTGCAGTTGTTAATTTAAGTATGAAACAGTTTAATGTTCCCATCATTTACCGCAGCCCGTTAATATCGGCTATTAAAGCCAAACGCAGGCAGCAGGATAAAATGAAAAAAAATTTTGCCCCCACCCTGCTTGACTTTGGTTCACTGCAAATTTACCTGGCCCGTCATTTTGGTTTTTGTTACGGGGTGGAAAATGCTATAGATATTGCTTTTCGTACCATTGAGGAAAACCCGGGCAAGCGTATTTTTTTATTGAGTGAAATGATACACAACCCACAGGTAAATGCCGATTTACTGCAACGTGGTGTACAGTTTTTGCAAGATACTTATGGCAAACAACTGGTGCCTTTTGAAACACTTACAAAAGATGATGTGGTAATTATTCCTGCCTTTGGCACCACGCTTACACTTGAAGCAAAGCTAAAAGCCATTGGTATTGCCATAGAAAAATATAATACCACCTGCCCTTTTGTAGAAAAAGTATGGAACCGCAGCGAGCAGATTGCACAAAAAAATTACAGTATTGTGGTGCATGGCAAACCCACGCATGAAGAAACAAGAGCCACATTTTCGCATGCGGCACATCACACCCCAACGGTAGTTGTAAACAATATGCAGGAAGCAATAGCTTTGAGCAAATATATTACCGGCGAAAAAGCACTGGCTGATTTTTACAATGAATTTGCAGGAAGATTTTCTGATGGATTTAATGCAGAAAAAGATTTGCAACGCATTGGTGTGGTAAACCAAACTACTATGCTTGCAAGCGACACACAGGCTATTGCAGATTTCTTAAAAGAAACTATGCGGCAACATTATGGCATGGCAGAAAATACCATTGCAGAACGTTTTGCAGATACAAGAGATACATTGTGCTACGCCACCAACGATAATCAAAGTGCAGCATACGGATTGCTGGAAACCGCCGCAGATTTTGCAGTGGTGGTTGGAGGTTACAACAGCAGCAATACATCCCATTTAGTGGAGCTGTGCGAAGAAAAATTACCCACCTACTTTATTAATAATGAAGAAAAAATTCTTTCGCCGGCATTAATACAGCATTTTAATTTTCATACTAAAGAAGAAATTACAACGGGAAATTTTATACCACAAAAAGAAGTGGTGAAAATATTAATTACCAGCGGCGCCAGTTGCCCTGATGCGCTGGTGGAAGGCGTTATTGAAAAACTGGTTTCGCTTTTTGATACAGAAATTTCGCTGCAGAAAATGCAGGAACAATTTGCAGGTTAAATTAGTTTACGCACTAAAGCCATTGCAAACTCAAGCTGCTCTTTTTCGGAGCGGTTGGTGTTGTCCAGCTCTATGGCATCATCCGCTTTACGCAACGGGCTCACTTCCCGGTGAGAGTCTATGTAATCCCTCATTTCCAGGTTTGTTTTTACTTCTTCAATAGTTACGTTCGGATTTTTTTCAAACAATTCTTTAAATCTTCTTTCCACTCTAACCGCCGGGTCTGCCGTCATAAAAATTTTAAGTGCAGCAGTTGGAAAAACCGTAGTACCAATATCCCTTCCATCCATTACCACACCTTTGCTTTCCCCCATTTTTTGTTGCTGTGCCACAGCAAAGCTGCGTACTTCCTTTATGGCAGCTACATCGCTTACTTTTTCCGCCACCACTAAATCCCGTATTACATACTCAACGTTTTCATCATTTAAATAAATTTCCGATTGCTGGGATTTATCATTGTAGCGAAATTCTATCAGGATATTCTGCAATGCTTCATTCACTTCTTTACTGTCCGTCCAGTCAATGTGATTTCTTAAAAAATAAAGGGTAATGGCCCTGTACATGGCTCCGCTGTCTATATAAACATAACCCAGCTTTTTAGCCAGTTGTTTCGCCAGTGTACTTTTTCCACAGCTTGACCACCCATCAATTGTAATAATGATTTTTTTATTCATGAAACACAAAAATGCAACTTTAATAGTACATAAAGCATCAGTAAGTATATTTTTTCCGCAGTTTGCATTACAATTATAAACTAACTTTATATAACCATTAAATTTAAATTTATTTTGAAGCGCTTAATATTTACAGTTGCAACTGGATTGCTTTTTTGTATAACAAACAAATCTGCTGCACAATCTTTCTCTAATACCTCCGGTGGCGCAATACCAGATAATAATACGCTTACTTTTTTTCCGGTTTCAGTAACAGGCCTGCCCTTTAGTATTGATTCAATAAATTATGGGTTACTTTCGGTTTGCCTAAACATTAATCATAACTATGATGGTAACCTTGATATATACATTAAAAGCCCTGCAGGTACATTGGTAAAATTAGTCAATAACAGGGGTGGAAACGGAAAGCATTTTACAAGTTCATGTTTTAAAGAAAATGGAACCATACCTGTGGCACAGGGCATTGCGCCTTTCATTGGCAGCTTTATACCGGAAGAAAGCATTAATACAATAAACAATGGCCAAAACCCTAATGGTACCTGGAGCCTTGGTATTATTGATGAAATACCTTTTAACAGCGGCAGCCTTTTAAATTTTACAATTACATTTGGTAACAACCCACCCAAAACGCCGGAAACATCTGTATGCACTATAACAAACGGTAAAGGTTGTAAATGCCCGGATGGTACCCAAAATTGCGATCTGTTACCCGATATTACCAACTCTGCAAAAGTAATTGAGCAAAATTTTATTGAATTTAATGGTTTTATAAGAATAGGGGTTGGTACTCCAAACATTGGTTATGGGCCTATTGAAATTCGGGGTACAACTAACTGTTATTGCGATACTGTAAAAGTGCCTTGTACTACAACAATATGCCCAAATGGAAGCAACCCAAAACAAGAAGTGGTGCAGCGCATTTACAGAAAAAATGATGCTTCAATTACCTATACAGATAAAAGTGCAGGCTATATGCAGTATCATCCTGCACATGGGCATATACATTTAGATGACTGGACGTTTAATTCTTTACGCTTACAGGGTCCTGATAGTAACCCACTTACATGGCCTTTAATTGGTACTGATAAAAAAGTAAGTTTTTGCCTTATTAATACAACAGACTGTAACAGTATGCCGGGTGCCTGTAAAGATAAAAACGGGAATACACTTACTTATAACGACGTAGGCAACCCTGGTATGGGCAGTATATCGGGCTGCGGAACGGAGCAGGGTATATATCCCGGCTATCTTGATGTATATTATCCCGGCTATGAAGGACAGGATATTTTTTTTGGTAATATTTGTAATGGCTGGTATAATATTGTTTCGGTTACGGATCCTAAAAATCTTATTCAAGAGTCGGACAAAACTAATAATACCGCTATTGTTCCGGTTTTTTTATTTCAACAAGTTGATAATTGCTGCCATACTGACTTTAGTGCTGATACGGTTATGGGAGTTGCCCCTTTTAAAGTACAATTTGCAGATAAATCAATGCCCTTAAGCAGCAAATGGAGCTGGAATTTTGGTGATGGATCAACTGCATATACGGCGTTTCCTGTACACACGTATACTGTGCCTGGCATTTATGATGTAAGCCTGCAGACAGATGCAAAAGATACTAATTGTAAAGATTCCCTTACAAAAAAAAGGCTGATACATGTGTTGCCTGCTAAAGGACAAAACAACCAGTTAAATCTTATTGCTTACCCGGTACCTTTTTCTCAGCAGCTTAAAATCTTTTATGTTTTACCAAAAGCAGGCAATGTACTTCTAATAATTTATGATGCCGCAGGCAGGCAGCTGTTACGCATAAATAATAAAAATATGCAGCAGGGAGCACACCTGCAATTAATAAATACCGACATATACGCAAAAGGTATTTATATGATAAGTGCAATTACTGATGAGGGAAGTAAAACCATAAAAGCCATAAAACAATAAGCCGGATGTGTTACACACCCGGCCTTTGCAAAAAGTAAGCAACCGTTATTATTTAATTATTTTATAAACTGCGCTTGTATTACTTGCTGATGAATATACCATAACTGTATAAATACCTGAAGCAAAACCAGCCATATTATCAATTGTAAACTGATTTAAACCTGTGGCAGCTTTATAACTTTGCGTTTTAACCACCCTTCCTGTATTATCGCTAACTTTTACTAACAGGTTGGTAGCCTGCAAAGCTGTATGGCTTATTTTAATTTCACTTACAAAAGGGTTTGGCCATACAGATATTTTATCCTCGTTACTGCCTTTTGTTCTTATGGCTTCTGTGTTAGAATAAGTATATTTAGAATCTTTATCAATTACTTTAATACGGTAGTAAACCACCGGAGCAAAATTATTTCCCGTTACATCTGTAATACTGTACAATGCATTACCGCCATAAGAAGCCGAAGGTGTTTTAGAAGCTATTTTTTCAAATTTAATATTATCAACACTTCTTTCCACTTCAAACATAAGCAGGTTAACCTCGTTAATTGTCTTCCAGTTAACAACTGTTTCTCCGCTTGTATATAACAGGTTAAGAGATACTGAACGCACTGGCAACAATGCTGCAGGATAAATTGCAAAATCATAACTAAGATTACCATTATTGCCATCTCCATCGTTTGTTGGTTCAGATTGCGGCAGTAATGTAATCCAACCGCCGCTAACATTTGTAAAGCTTGCATTCTGGGTTAATGCATTGTTATTATTATCTCCATCTTCATCAGGCTCTCCTGCATTTATTGGTACAATGCGGTAAATGGTATTTACATTTATCAGCGAAACAAAATATTTACCCGCAGTAAGATTTGTAAAAGCATAAATACCGTTTGCATCTGTAGTTGTGGTTTGTGGCGTAAAATCCCAGTCGTTTAAACCGTCGCCATCATTATCACGTAACAACTCCAGCGTTACTCCTTGCACACCTTGTTCAGTAGCATCTTTAAGGCCATTCATATTCATATCAAGCCAAACAAGATTTCCTAAGTTCATTACATCTGAACATGAATACGAATAAACAGTTACATCATCTACAAAAGGATTAAAAGTACCGGCAGTATTGGCATTTTTATGCGTACGGAACCTGTACTTAAAGCCTGATGTAAAATAAGTTGATGGTAACGCAAGCCATACATCCTGTTCGGCATTAGGACCCAGCCATGAATATAGCTGACCCGAAGTTTGCTGCCACATTAAGCTCCAGGTAATGCCTCCATCTTTTGAATAATCAACAGCTAAATACGAGCTATTATCGCCAGATGTACAGTCGTTGGTATATAATTTAAATACAAAGTCGTATTTACCATTGCAACCAGGATTACCTAAATTAATTACAGGAGAAGTAACTGTAACATCGGCTGCTCCGGCTCCAGTTGTTGAAGGCATAACAAAGCTTAGTGCATTTGTAACAGGAGAATAAACAGAGGGAAGTACCGCAGTTTTTCCATTACCAGAACTCAATGCCCACCATCCGCCAAGTTTTTCAGTAAAACCGGTGTTTACTAGTGAAGCATAAGCAGCGTTGTAAGTGTTTGGGTAAGTTTCCTTGTATAGTGATATCAGTATTTGCGCATTTGCAGAACTGATAAACAAACCACAGCCGCATAAAATTGAAAAAAAGCATTTTTTCAAATAGGTGGTTTTTAAAGAGATAGTCAAATTCCTTTGCATTTTCAAATGGGTTTAGATTAAAAAATAACGGCTTTTATAAAACAAGGTTGCGAAAGGAGACTATGTGTAAGAAGGTACGATATTCTGTTAGGGGATACAAAGATTAGTAAAATTATCGTAACGTGCAAGCAAAAACGCAATTTATTTCGGAAAATACTATTTTTATTTTGCGTATTTTTTCAATTGGCTTATTTTAAAAAGCTTAAACATTAAAATAATAATTTAATTATTCGTTCGAAAACAAAACTAACAGGCATGCGGACACTCTTTTAGAAAAAAAACAAGAAAACCTATACTTGAAAAAAGGGTTACTCTACATTTTAATAAAGAAAAGGCGAATTACTGATCCTGTGGTATCGGTTCGCCACGGTGGCAGGTTTTGCAGTTTACCACATTTAAGTAAACAGGCGGGGTTGTTTTATCAAAGTAAAAATACTTTTGGTTAACATCAATCACCATCCGCATCATTTCCCGTGCATTTTCTTTCATGGGTTCTGCGTCAGATACAAAGTCAATACTATCCGGCTTGTTTTTAGCAGCGGCATGACAAAAGTTACACTTAACACCAAGCGCTTCAGTATAAGAGTCCATAATACTGTCTAATTTCTTATCGCTTATATCTGCGGGCAGTATTTTTAAGTTACGCTTATCTGTATTTTCATGCGGCAATGCCATACCCATTGCAATAAATGCTGTAATGCCGCAAGTAACCCATAACATCTTATAATTTTTCATCAGCCTTTTTTTATACAACAAAAAGATAAATAATCTCTTTGTGATTAAGATGTTAATGTATTATAAAAAAAGAGCTGCCCATAAAAGGACAGCTCTTTTTATTTACCGGTACTAACTTTAAACTTCCGATTGTTTTTCCTTTTTTGTTTCCTGCGGCTTTAAAGTAAACCTTATTTTTTCGGTTTCTTTATCCAGTTCCGCCAGCAGTACATCCCCATTTTTCACATTCATATTCAGAATTTCTTCTGCTAAAGGATCTTCCAGGTATTTTTGTATTGCCCTATGCAATGGCCTTGCACCAAACTGGCTGTCGTATCCTTTATCAGCTATAAAGTCTTTTGCTTCGGCTGATAATTCAAGACTGAATCCGAGATTAGCCAGGCGCTTCATTACTCCCTTCATTAAAATATCTATTATTTCAAAGATATTTTCTTTTGTAAGAGAATTAAATACCACCACATCATCAATCCTGTTTAAAAACTCTGGGCTAAACGTACGTTTCAGTGCTTTTTCAATTACAGCTTTGTTGTTGTCATCCGCATTTTCCATCCGGGTTGCTGTAGCAAAACCAACACCATCGCCAAAGTCTTTTAACTGTCTTGCACCAATGTTAGATGTCATGATGATTAAAGTGTTTTTAAAATCCACTTTACGACCCATACCATCTGTTAACTGTCCGTCATCCAGTACTTGCAATAAAATATTGTAAATGTCCGGATGAGCTTTTTCAATCTCATCCAGCAATATTACGCAGTAAGGCTTGCGGCGTACTTTTTCTGTCAACTGGCCACCTTCTTCATAACCCACATATCCGGGAGGTGCACCAATTAAACGGCTTACAGTAAATTTCTCCATATACTCACTCATGTCAATACGAATGAGTGAATCTTCACTGTCGAACATTTGTTTTGCCAGTGAGCGGGCCAATTCTGTTTTACCTACACCCGTTGGACCTAAGAAAATAAATGTACCAATAGGCTTTTTAGGATCTTTAAGCCCCACACGGTTACGCTGAATAGCTTTCACCACTTTTTGTATGGCTTCATCCTGACCAATAACCGCACCTTTTAAATCATCACCCATGCGGCGCAGTTTTTCTGTTTCGGCCTGTACCATGCGCTTAACAGGTATGCCGGTCATCATACAAACCACTTCTGCAATATCTTCTTCCTCTATTGGGTAACGCTTATGCTTGCTTTCTTCTTCCCATTTATTTTTTGCAGCTTCCAGTTCTTCCTGCAGGCGTTTTTCTGTATCACGTAAACTGGCTGCTTCTTCAAAGCGCTGACTTTTTACAACTTTATTTTTCTCCAGTTTAATATCCTCAATTTTTTTCTCCAGCTCAACAATTTCATCGGGTACATTAATATTTTTAATATGCTTGCGGGCACCCACTTCATCCAGCACATCAATGGCTTTGTCCGGTAGCAAACGGTCTGTCATATAACGGTCGCTCAGCTTAACACAGGCTTCTATTGCTTCCTGGCTGTATGTTACGTTATGGTAATCTTCGTATTTGCCTTTAATGTTGTTTAATATTTGAATTGTTTCCTCCACTGATGGCTGCTCTACCAACACTTTTTGAAAACGACGATCCAATGCGCCATCTTTTTCAATGTGCATACGGTATTCATCTAATGTAGAAGCGCCAATGCACTGCAGTTCGCCTCTTGCCAAAGCCGGTTTAAAAATATTACTGGCATCTAAAGAACCACTGGCGCCACCGGCACCCACAATAGTGTGTATTTCATCTATAAACAAAATAACATCACGGTTTTTTTCCAGCTCATTCATAATGGCTTTCATGCGCTCTTCAAACTGGCCACGGTATTTTGTACCTGCAACTAATGCGGCTAAATCCAGGCTTACCACACGTTTATCAAACAGCACACGGCTCACTTTACGCTGCACAATACGCAGTGCCAAACCTTCCACAATAGCAGTTTTACCTACGCCGGGTTCACCAATTAAAATGGGATTATTCTTTTTGCGGCGGGATAATATTTGCGATACTCTTTCAATTTCATTTTCCCTGCCTACAATAGGATCTAAAGAACCGCTTTCTGCTAAACGGGTAATGTCCCTGCCAAAATTATCAAGCACTGGGGTTTTTGTTTTGGGCTGGTTGGCAGCGCCGCCACGTTGCTGCGACTTTTGCTGACCATACTGCCTTTTTTCCTCATCAAAATCATCTTCGTTCTCTTCACTAAATTCAGCCGAAGGCGGGTTACTGGTTACAAAACCTAATTCGTTTTTAAAAACATCATAGTCCACATCAAACTGGTTTAAAATTTGAGTGGCAATATTTTCTTTATTTTTTAAGATAGAGAGCATCAGGTGCTCACTTTCAACCAAAGCGCTTTTTTGTGCTTTGGCTTCCAAAACAGTAATACGAATTACCTTTTCTGCCTGCTTGGTGAGCGGTAAAGAATTTATGTTGGCAATATTTTTACCCGTCTTATCCTTCACTGCCATTTCAATTTCCTTTCGTAATTCAAACAGGTCGATGTTAAGTGATTTTAGAGTTTTTATAGCCGTATTTTCTCCGTCCCTTATCAGCCCAAGCACTAAGTGCTCTGTGCCAATAAAGTCATTCCCAAGGCGCAAAGCTTCCTCACGGCTGTAAGAAATAATTTCCTTAACCTGTGCTGAAAAATTGTTGTCCATTTTTGATTCTATTTAGCTTGTACAATAATAACGATAAATTTAGAGATTAAGTTTACTGCAAAGTGCAAATGTTAATATGTTAAAAAGTTAAAAAGGGCGGGCAGCGGCGCATTTACTGCACAACAATTTTAGCTATGGTTCAATTAAATTTCCTTTACTTTACAAAAACCAATCATAAAATAACCGGTGATTAAACAATGAATGTCAAAACCGATACCAAAGAAAAATTTACTGTTATAACGCCGCTTGAAAGCAGCTTTGCTGCTAATATGGCAGCCAATATTAAAGATTTGCTGCTCCCGTACCTGCAAAAAGACATTCCGCATATTGTGCTGAATATGGAAGCGGTAAAAGAACTGGATGAAAACAGCGGCGAAATACTGGCGGCTGTACAGCAGGAATTTTATGAAAACAACTGCTCATTTGTTATTTGTAATTTACAACCACAGGCTGAAAAATTACTGGATGAAAAAGAGCTGCTTGAATTAATGAATGTAACACCTACTGAAAGTGAAGCATGGGATATTGTGCAGATGGAAGAAATTGAACGGGAGCTTTTAGATGGTGAGGATGGATAAAATTTAAAGCAACTTTTTTAAAAGTTATAATGTCTGTGTAAACAAACTAACTGCTCATCAATTCTTAACCCTTATTGTAATGCTTGCATTAACCATTTTAGGAAACAACTCTGCATTGCCGGCTTTTGACCGTAACCCCACTGCGCAAATTTTACAAACTACAGAAGAAAGTTATTTAATTGATTGCGGCGAAGGCACACAAATGCAGCTTTCAAAATATAAAATACGCCGCAGCCGCATACACCGCATTTTTATTTCACACTTACACGGCGACCATTATTTTGGGCTTATTGGCTTAATCAGCAGCATGAACCTGTTGGGCAGAATACACGAACTGCATATACACGGCCCCAAAGCGCTGGAAGAAATTATTAAACTGCAACTAAAAGTTTCAGAAACCACACTCACCTTTAAACTTAACTTTCACGCAATAAAAAGAGAAGAAGAAATTGTTGATGACAAGAGAGTAACAGTGGAATGCTTCAGGGTGAAACACCGTATAGAATGCTGGGGTTTTATATTCCGTGAAAAAAAGAACCCCCGGAAAATAGACCCGGACAAAGTTGCTGAGTTTGAAATTCCTCCTTTTTATTATGAAAAATTACAGCAGGGGCTTGATTACACACAAAAAGACGGCACCGTAATAAAAAATGAAGATGTAACAACAGCTGCATCAAAGGGAAAAAAGTATGTTTACTGTGCCGATACCATTTATGATGAAGACCTGGTGGATATTGTAAAACATGCCGACCTGCTTTATCATGAAACCACTTATTTAAAAGATGCTGCTGAACGTGCCGCCAGCCGTTATCACAGTACTACGGTGCAGGCTGCCGCTATTGCTGCACTTTCAAAAGCAAAAAAACTACTGATTGGGCACTTCTCTTCCAAATACGAAACGCTGGATGAATTTTTAGTTGAAGCAAAAGAAGTTTTTGAAAATACGGAACTGGCGCTTGAGGGAACCTGTTATAAGATTTAGGAATTACGAATTCAACTGGTTGTGTTTGGTATTCCTTTCTTTTAATTATTCGTTGCCAATTACAATATTATATCCATCGGCTATCATCCATTTATAAAACTCGGCAAACCACTTGTGCCAATACACTTCATTGTGTTTACCTTCTGCATCAACTACTGTATAAATCATGGCTGAAGAATTATTACCAAATTTATCCGTTACCGCATACATATCGTTTACCATTTCATCGCTTTCCTTTCCACCAGCATAAAAGAAAAATTTACCGGATACTTTTGCAGCAACACTGTCAGTATAATTTTGTATTGCCGGCGCCGTCCAAAATGCCGGCGAAAAAACACCTGCTTTACCAAATACCTGCGGATATTTTAATGCTGCATAATAACTAATAAGCCCGCCCATTGACGAACCGGCAATAATGGTATTTTCTTTTGATGAAAGCGTACGGAATTTTTTATCAATAAAGGGCTTTAATGTTTCGGCAACAAACGTAACATAGGCCTCTCCTTCTGCGTTAAAAGTTTTTGCTTCTTTTTCACCCTTCCATGTAAATTCATACGGATTATATTCGCTCATTCTTGTATTGCCGCCATTATCAATACCAACTACTATGCAGGATGGCTTACCTGCTGCACTCATAGAATCAATTGTTTCATCAACACCCCATTCCGCTCCAAATGCTGCCGTGGCTGCATCAAACAAATTTTGCCCGTCGTGCATATACAAAACAGGGTAATTTTTTTTTGAAGATGCATAATCGGCAGGCAGGTAAATCCAAATACGGCGGTAACGATTTAGTTGCGGAATAAAAAAAGCTGTATCTAAAATATTTACGTTTACAGAGGCGGTATGTTTTATAACTGTATTACTGAATTTATCTTTCCAGCCTTCAATATTATAAACATTAAATTCTGCAGTATCGGTTTTTAATTTGTGATTAGCCACATCATTACCATTTACAGTGCATTCCACTTTGCCCCAGCTGCCACGTGTAAATTTAAATTCCAGCTGTGTGCCTTTATCAAATACAGTCATTAAAAAAAGGGTGCCGTTAGCATCCTTTTTAAATTTATAATTACTGTCTGCAGGGTTCCACCCATTTACATTTCCTGCAAAATAATAATCAGCTTCGCCACCACCATTATCAACCAAAATAAAAATTACAGAATCTTTTTGTGCAAAAAGATGTATTGAAATAAATGCAAGCAGTATGGTTATAACAAACTTCCGCAATAGTATTACAGTTGAGCCATGTAAGATTTTATTTGTTCCATCAATCCATTACCAACGGAAACTACCGGCAAACGGAATTCATTTTTACAAATACCCATTTGACTCATGTAAGCTTTTACACCACTTGGGCTGCCTTCGGCAAATAAAGAATTGATGACATCCGTTAATTTATAATGCAAGGGACGTGCCGCAGTAAAATCGCCTTTTAAACAATGCCGCACCATATCACTAAATAATAAAGGATAAGCATTTGCCACAACAGATATTACTCCGCTTGCTCCACAGGCAATCATGGGCAACGTAATGCCATCATCGCCGCTTATAACTTCAAACCCTTGTGGTTTGTATTTAATGATTTGCATTATCTGGTCAAAATTGCCGCAGGCTTCTTTGGTGGCAATTATGTTTTTACAATCTTCAGCAATACGCAAAGTTGTTTCTGCACTCACATTCATACCAGTGCGGCCGGGCACATTATACATAATTATGGGCAAGGGTGCTGCATCATTCAGCGCTTTATAATGCGCATACAAACCGTTTTGGTTTGGCTTGTTATAGTAAGGGCTTACAGAAAGTATAGCGCTGTATCCTGTTAAGTCAAATTTTTTATAGTCGGCAATTACAGATTGGGTATAGTTGCCGCCAATGCCTGCCACCAATGGTAATTTGGCATCATTATTAGCTGCAACAAAACTAAAAACCTGTTGCTTTTCCTCGCCGGTTAATGTAGCACTTTCGCCGGTTGTTCCTAAAATAACCAGGTATTCCACTTTACCATTCACCAAATGTTTCATGGTTTTTTTCATACCATCCCAGTCAATACTTCCATCATTGTTAAAAGGTGTAATCATGGCAACACCAGTACCCGCAAACAAACTCATACTGTATAAAATTTTGTGTGAAGATATTAATAGCAACGCAATTGAAGAAAAACAAAAATCCCCCGGTTTAACAGCGGGGGACAATAATTGAGCAACTGAAATAAGTTTTTAATTACTGTTTGCCGCCATCGCCTCCGCTTCTTTCAATATTTTTGAATGCAGCAGGTAAGTTTTTGCAGGGCTGTAAATAAATAAGCAGGTGCCGTTTTTTATTTTATCAATAATTGGTTTACTCAGTTTTTCCGGTACAGCGGGGCAACCCTGGCTGCGGCCAATATATCCCTGCATCTGCACATAATTTTCATTTACATAGTCAGCGCCGTGCACTACAATATCCCTGCGGTATGCGTTATCATTAATCCCTTTTTCCAGCCCTTCCAGGTGTAAAGAATAACCATTTTTGCCTGCGTATGTTCCGGATGTTTGATAAAAACCTAAACTGCTTTTATTACTTTCGGGCATATTAGAAAACTGGTTGGCGTATTCCTTTCCTGAATTCATACCATGTGCTACATATGTATTAAACAGCACTTTCTTCCTTTCCAGGTCAATTACAAACAATCTTTTTTTAGAAGAAGGCAAACTGAAATCTGCAATAGAAATAATTTTTTGATTGGCAATTTTACCGGTGTTTACTAAATAATCAAGCCCATGCACAGCACAGTTATATGCCTGTTGCGATAAACCCATAATACCCAGTTTAAGACTGTCGTATACCGAAGCCATAGTCATTTCCGGGGCGGTAATAACAGGTACAAAAGCAACAGTATCTTTTACAGGAATAAGCGATGCAATTTTTACAGAATTTACTGTACGGCTTTTAGCAAATGCAAAAGGCAGGTGCAGCAAAAAAATAAACAGTGATGAAAAGAATAAATAGATTTTTTTAAAGCGGAACTTTCCCATACCCATACTGGATTTTAAAACGAAAACGCAAATTTCGGCAATACAGCTGTTGTGCATTTGTTAAAAAACTGTTGCAGATACATGCAAAATTTTTTCATGTAACCAATTAAAATTCTTAATTAACTGAAAACGAAAATAATGTGTGCTTTAGGCTGCTTTTATAGAATAAAATCTACTTGCAGCGTTATTCACTTTTTTTCAACAGCGGGTGTTTTTGGAAACACATACAACCGGAAGGAATGGTTTAATAAGGGTAAGAAGATAAATACCGGAGTGTGTAATTTACAGCAGGTTTTAGTTTTTATCAAAAACTTTTATTCGCTCTTTTTAAGCTGCCTGTATTTTTTGGGAGATACACCAATAATGGTGCGGAAACGTTTGGAGAAATAATACGGATCATCAAAGCCCATCCCAAAAGCAATTTCTTTAATGCTGTGGTTACTAAAATCGAGTTGCTGGCAGGCCTTCTGCATTTTCATCTGTAAAAAATAATCAATAGGCGCATAGCCTGTTTTTTGCTTAAACAAATTACTAAAACGGGAAACCGAATAATTATAATGACGGCTTAAATCTCCCAGTGCAATGTTTTCGTTAATGTGCTCACGCATGTACAGAATTGCATTGTCAACACAATCTAATTTATCAGTATTCTCGGTATCATAATGGCGTATGTTATAAACAAACAAGGTTAAAAAATGTGTAAGGCACATATTGGCGAAAAGCAGATTGTCCACACTATAACCCAATTGCAATGTTTTAAACATGCGGCGGAAAATATCAATAGTTTCATCTCTGCTGGTAATGTATGCAGGTTTAAAATGCTGTTGTACAGCATGTACTTTATTCAGTTCATCCAGTGCATCACCACCAAAATGTACCCAGTAAATACTCCAGGGGTTTTCTGTATCGCTGCCATAAGCATGTTCCGTATTTTTTGGCAGTATAAAAAATTCATTCGGGCCAATACTGTATTGCTGGTCTTCAATTTTATACCAGCCATGCCCATCCACGCAGTAAAATAAAAAATTTTCTGACAGGCCTTTTTTACGGTAAGTATAATGGTCTTTTGCTTTGGGGTAATAACCAATAGAGCATATATGCAGGTGTGCCAGCAAAGGATTGTTTTGCACCCTTGTTTTTAAAATGGTTTTAGGAATTTCGATGCGTTGCCGCCCCAAACCATACCATATGTTTTTATGCGACCCTTCCTTATTTTCCTTCATACAGCACTATTGTTAGAACCAAATTTACGTAAAAGCTTTAAAAGCTGCCGCCGTTGGCATAATCACATCCGGCAACAGTACAAGACAGCAACTATATAGGATTACTTAAATTAGCTTTTCTTTTTAAAACATTTATAATGATTGCTGCAAAAAAACTACACAAAGCATTTATTCTTTTAGTGATATTAACTCCACTGTTTAGTACAGCACAACTTAAGCTGCCTTATTTTTTTAGTGATAATATGGTATTGCAGCAGCAAAGCGATGCGGCTGTTTGGGGCTGGGCAAAAGCAGGCAGCAGTATAAGTGTTACCACATCATGGAACAAAAAGAAATATACTGCTGTTACCGATGCCAATGGTAAATGGAAACTAAAAGTGGCTACTGCAGCAGCAGGCGGACCGTATGAAATTATTATAAGCGATGGCAAACCCGTTACCATAAAAAATATTTTACTTGGTGAAGTGTGGCTGTGCAGCGGGCAAAGCAATATGGAAATGCCAATGAAGGGTTTTAAAGATCAACCTATACTGGGCAGTAACGATGCTATTTTTAATTCCACCAACAGCAATATACGCCTGTATACCGTACCAAGAAGTGTACAGCGCTTGCCGCAGGATACCAGTAAAAATTCTCCGTGGCGTTTGGCTGAGCCGGAAGCTGTTTCTAATTTCAGCGCTACGGCTTATTACTTTGGTAAAATTTTATACGAACAACTGCATGTGCCCATTGGTTTGGTAAACATTAGTTACGGCGGCAGCCCGGTAGAAGCTTTTATGGATGAGAATACCTTAAAAACTTTTCCTGATATAAAAGTGCCGGCAAAAACAGATACCAATAAGCTCAATAACAAAGTGGCAACCGTTTTATATAATGGTATGCTGCGGCCTTTTTTGGGTTACACCATTAAAGGCTGCATCTGGTACCAGGGCGAAAGCAATAACGATCGTCCGCAGCAATATGAAACACTTTTTCCTGCTTTTGTAAAGCAAATAAGAGAACAAAGTGAGCAGGGAGATTTTCCTTTTTACTATTGCCAGATTGCGCCCTACAATTATTATAACTATGCTGCGGCAAATGCAGTAAATAATAATTCTGCTTTTTTAAGAGATGCACAGCGTAAAGCATTAACTAAAATACCCAATAGCGGCATGGCAGTGCTGATGGATATTGGTGAAGAGTTTAGTATACACCCAATGGACAAGGCCACCGGCAGCAAACGTTTGGCATATATGGCCCTTGCAAAAACATACAGTAAAAAAGGTTTTGCTGGGGAAAGCCCTGCTTATGAATCAGTGACTTTTAATAATGGTATTGCAACCATTAAATTTACAAATGCGCCCAATGGTTTAACAGCTTTTGGTAAACAGTTGTTACAGTTTGAAATTGCCGGGGCAAATAAAATTTTCCGTCCGGCAAAGGCATTAATTTCCGGTGGTAGTATAATTGTTTCATCACCAGATGTTAAAGAACCCGTTGCAGTACGCTATGCCTTTAAAGATTTTGTGATGGGTGATTTATTCAGTACAGAAGGTTTCCCTGTAAGCAGTTTTAGAACAGATGACTGGTAATTCTTTTGTTACAGGCTTTACAGCTTATTAATTTCGCTGTACGATTGATGCAGTTTGTTTATTGATTTTGATAAAAGCAGGAAACCATTTCACTTGTTGCGTATAGCTTTACCCAAGCCTTCTGTATTTTGTTCCGATATAATCAATAAAATCTGGCTCCACTCCCTGGCTGCGGATGATAGTTTGTAATTGCGCCCTGTGATGAATAGAGTGATAATTTAATTGCAGGGCAATATCGGTAATTACAGCTGCCCATTTAGCGCCATCAAAACCAGTAAATGTTACTTCGGTATTTAATTCATCATCAGTTTTTGAAGCAATATAATTTATCCAGCGTTGCACACTGCTGTTCCATTTTTCTTCCAGTTCATTCAATGTATAAACAGGTCCCCACCAGCTCATTTGCAGCGCTTCAGGGTTTTGCAATATTCTTTCTAACCATTTATTCTGGCTGTTAATTAAATGACTAAGGTATTTTATGCCGGTTTCTTTATCAGGCAATATTTTAATTTTTTGCAGCATTTGCTTATTGGCTGCATCATTAAATTTAAAAGTATCCAGCAGGTACTGTTTCATTGCTTAAATCAATTAATTATTGCAACATTATTTCCACATCCTTTTTCCTTTCTTCCGGCAGTACTTTTAATGAAACAACTTTTCCGTCTTTCAGCTCTGCCTCCACTGTGGTGTTATACGGCGCATGCAGTTTAAAATGCACATCTTTATCTTTTGGCCATGCAGGAAATAATAAAATGCGTTTATCATCTGTTTGCAACAGCATTTCCTGCATACCAATCATACCGCTGCCGCCCCAGTTATGGTCGGGCACCCAATCGAAACCGGGTCCCCAAAACGCCGGGAAACGGCGGCCGCTGTTTTGCATTTTTAATTCATTCAGTTTCCATGCTTCATCCGTTAAGCCTAAACGGGCCGCCCAAATATTATCCTGCTTCCACCCAACATGGCTGCGGAATTTTATGGCAAGCGTATCATAGTGCCATGTGTTGATGGCTGTATCTAAACCGGGCTTGCCCACACCATAAATTCCCCAGGGAAAAACAGGATATAATGCCATGCTTTCTTCATTATTTACACGTTCCCAATTTTTTGCCGGGGCAATGGCAGTGTGTCCATTGTAATTGGTGTAACTGATATCGGGAATGCGTTTTAATAAACTGTCTAAGTGTTTTCTTTTTTCATCGCTGATGAACTGACCCGGCAATTGTAATAAACGTTTGGTTACTGTTTGTAATGCTGCAATAGTTGATGCTGCATTGGTGGCCATTTTATAAGTTTCTGCAGCACTGCCGGGGTACAATACTAACTTACCATTTCCATCCAGCGCTTTAATACCACGTTGTTTTGCTAAGTACTGGTAATGCTCATCAAAAAAACGAAGACAGCTTTCTATAAAAGGAATTTTATCGCTGATGTCGTTTTCTGTGTAACGATTTTCTTCCAGCATCATTAAGCAAAATTCAAACACTGTATCCCATTCATATTCCAGCCATGCATTATATTCTACGCCTTTATCAAAATTGGCGGGCCGTTTTATTCCATACTCTGCATAATTAGGTAAACCAAAATTTTCCATTTGTTCTGTAAAGCAGGCGCCGTTGTGGTTCCAGTACACTTTACTGCGCAGTTCTGCATTTTTTAAAATGCGCAGGTAAAAATTAAACTGCGGCTGCATCATATCAAAGTCACCGCTTTTTATCATAGGAAAATATACCAGCCGCTGGTTTTGCGCCGTATGCAACCCGCCGCCCCAATTGCGGTAGTCGGGAGTAAGGCCTTTATTACCTGCATCGGTATAAAGAGGATCAACCGTTAATAAACCGCCATTAAATTTTGTGGGCCAAAAACCTTTTGCATTGCAGGCAAGCATATAACGGAACAGTTGATAATTGCGGCCAAGCTCCCATGCTTTGCTGTTTATATTATTTTCATCAATAGCAATAAAACTGCGGTTCCAGAATTGCTGCCACCATTGCTGTGTTTTTGTAAAAGCATTTTTATTATTAGCATTTAATAAACCAGATTTTAATGACTGGTGCCATCCTGCAAAATTTTCTGCGGTGGCAGTATGTAAAATCCAAATTAATTGATGCGACTTTGCAGGTTGTTTGCTCTTTAATTTCCATGCTTTAAAATCTGTTTGCTCATACATGCCTTCCGCATTGCCTGCTTCAATAAAATTACCGCCACGTAATAAACCGCCGTATGCCAAATTTTTTAACGGATTGTATAGTTGTTCTTTCACTCCATCCATTCCCTGTTGTGTAACAGTTGTATCAAAAACAGTACGCTGCCCATTGTTATGATAAAATAATACACCGCCAGTGCTGAAGCTTATTTCATCTTTTGTATACTTTTTATCAGCCGGCGGCGCCCACTTCCATGAGTTGGAAAAATTTTCCCGTTTGGTAATAAGCCTGTCCTGGTAACGCCAGCTTTCATAAGCGGCTTCCACTTCAATTTTTTTGCTGGCAGCAATTTCAAAATGTGCCACCGGATTAAAAACATCCACCCAAATTTTTATGGTTGCTTTTACACCATTGTTTTCACCATCAATAGTTACATAACCATTTTGTAAATGCAGTTCCTGCTTAAATTTTTTTCCGTCAAAAGGATTTGGCAAACATTTAATACGCAGCCTTCCTGCCTTCATCAAATTATTATCTTCATTTAAACTGCCACTGCGGTTGGCATAAATCAAAATACCTCCATCCTGCACCCACACATTCATACCAATATCGCCACCACCGCAGGGCATGGATTCGGAAGCGTTTTTGCTTTGTGAATTCCAAACTACATTGTATGCAGCAGGAATTTGTGCATTGACAGTAATGACTATTGCTGTAAATAAAACCAGCAAGTATTTTTTTATTCTCCTCCCCATTGTGTAAATATTTCTACCCGCCCAATAATTCCGGCAGGCAGTAGTGGTTTGTCTTTTATTTTATAAGGCGAATTTAACCATGTTCTTCTTTTTTCCGGCATCAGTTCATCTGCAATTAATTTATTGCGCCAGGTGTTTGTTACAGTAATTTCAATTTGATTGATACCTGTTTTGATTGCCTTTTTAATTTCAACTTTGTAAGGCTTCGCCCAAACAGTACCGCAATCAATGCCGTTTACTTTTACTGTAGCAATATTGCAAACAGAGTCAAATTGCAATTCAAGCACATTTACGGTGTCGGGGTTTTTATCAAAATTGTATGTGGTTTTGTAAACAGCAGTGCCTGAGTAGTATTTAACAAAATCGTTGCTGTCTTCCGTCCAGCTTTTAAGCCTGATAGCCTCATATGCTTCTTCATAAAGCCCTTTTGCAATTTTTGCAGTGTCGAAAATCAGTTTTTTTGTAACTGCGCCTTCATCATTTTTAAAATTAATTTCCCAACTGCTTTGAATTCCCTCGATTCGTCTAACCCAACGCCTTTCCCTTTCATTATCTGATTCGTAAGGTTCAGGTGAACCTGCTTTATCAAAAACTACGAATTTAGATTCATATGGTTCAAACCATTCAGAAAACTCAATAAACCCGTTAAGCGTATCCGTTGAAAAAGGCTTATTGATTTTACCAGATACAGGATTGTATATTTCAGGTTTCAATCCAGAATACTTAAACCAGAAGTCATACCACATTGATTGATTGTTCTGGTTGGAAAAAAAATAAATGGTCTTATTTCCAACATCTCTTCTGGATACTGCCATATTTGGAGGCCATCCTTTTTCATTCCACCAATAACTTGCTCTCATTGAAGTATCATAGCGCATATCTTTTTTTACCCCCAGCTTTTCCAAACTATTTTCTCTATACGGCGCTTTAATAAAATTTTTATTATTGCCGATATTATAATCTGCATCAATAATAATCTTCGCTCCTGCATTCGCCAATTGCTTCAATTTATTTTTCACCTTATCACTCATCACCGCATTTACATTCATCGGGTGTTTGCCCGGTATCACCAGCACCGCATAGCTTGCGCCACCCGGTGTAACCACTCTCCCGTTCACCACTTTCATCTGCATCAACACATCCGGGTTAAAACAATCGTACTGATAACCATTTAATGCATCCACATAATTTTCAGGGTCGGCCATATTGGCGGAATGGATTACACCTGACGGCATCTCTCTTAGCGGTTGTCCTTCATTCAGCAATCGTTTTTTTTCTGCTTCCACTTTTTCTTTTCCAAACAAACCGGGCAATGTACTTACTAAACGGTCTGGCAAAACAGAACGCCTTGGTATTTCTTCTCCCGTAAACACACCAATATCAACAACAGGTTTTCCTAATTGTAATAATGCCTGGCATCTTGTTAAATATTCAATCCATGCCTTGCTTTGTTTAAACCATGTTTGGCCCCGTTGATAAAACAAACCATTAATGCCTGCTGCAAAAGCCCGGTCGCCCAGTGCTTTTAAACTGCCGGGGTGTTCACTCCAGTCGCTTCGTAAAGTGGTGAATGCTTCTGCCTGCACAATATTTTTACCATAAATATGTGCGCCACTAATGGCATCCAGCATATCATTGGGCTTATCATGCGTGGGGCTGTTCAGCCAAAACTCCCCCATCGGTATATCTGCATTTTTATAATGCAGCAATCCATCGCTTACAAAAGTGGGAGCAATACTTTCTGCACTAAACAATACACCTTTTTTATGTGCCAGGTTTTTAAGTGTAACATAAAATTTAGCATTCACCAGTTCTGCAATAGTTTCTCGTACATCATGCAAAATTTTTTCGCTGGTTGTGGCATCAGTAATGGGTGTGCCTGTCATCACTAATAAATAAGGAAGCAAATCGTAGCCTCTGCGTTTTTTAAATTCTGCTACAAAATTTTTACTCCAGTTCTGGCTGCCGCACTCCCAGCTATCCACATGAAAAACTTTTATTACTTCTTTGGCAACGGCTGCATCTGTTTCTGTATAAAATTTTTCAAACCAGTTATTAAACTGCAGTGTTGTTGCTTCGGGGCTGAATTTATCACACTCCAAACCTTTGCCTCCACCTGCTGTGTTGTTAACCGCACCGGTTGATGTATGGCCAATACGAACAATCACCCAATTGGTATTTGCAGGTGCTGTCCATTTTAATGTACCATCGGGCAATAAATATTTTGTAACATTAATAATTGATTTCAGCGGCACAGCATCTTTATTACTTACCTCCTCAATTGTTGTATTTGCCGCCACCCTCCACACACTGCCATTCTTTGTTTCATAATTATTTATTACCGGTTCATCACTTACAAATATGCCCTGCACCCGTAAAACAGGTTTCCATTTTGCGGCATCCAAATCTTCGCTGCCGGGTTCTGTGCCTTTTTTCTGCCATACAAAACGAATGTATTTAGATGAAAAAGTTTTTACGGCATGTGTGTAAGCTTCGTCCCAATCTTGCCAGCCAGAACGTGGCGGCTGCAGTGTATCAACATCAATAAAATTTATACCATCATTGCTTTTTTGAATAATAAAGCGCTGTGATTGATAAGCGTTGTTTTGCTTTTTTATTTTTACCTGCCGTACCGTTACAGTTTGCGGATAGGTATATTGTATCCAGCAATCAGCATCGGCTTTATATGTTTGTTTTATTGATGGGTCAGTCAAAAAATTTGCATCAGCCCCATCGCTTGTGGTAACAACGGGCTTTAACTTATAGGCAGCAATTTCATTTTTGTAATTGATGGGGTAAGCATACACTGCAACATCTTTATAATAATTTTGATTTGCCTCTGGTTGTTGCAATTGAATTTTTGTTGTGGCGGGTGCTACAATGGTTTTTGTCCACACTAATTTTTGCATGCTTAACTCAGGTGTAATCCAGGGGCCGCCTGCCAATGCAAAACCATCACTTACATGCACGCCAATTTCAAGCTTTAAACGCTTTGCTTCCTGCAAGGCAAATTTTACCAATGCCCACCACTCCGGTGTTAACTGCCTTACCTGCGGCTGAAAGGGAATTTTTGAATTGGTGTCTTTTATCGGCATTAAGTATGCGCCGCCTATTCCCACTTCTTTCATGGCTTCCAAATCTGCCGTAATACCTTCTTTGCTTACAGCGCCATACAACCAATACCAAAATACCCAGGGCTTTGCAGACTGTGGAGGATTTTTAAAAGCCTGCTCAATAATATCATCATTTTTTTGTGCAACAGCAGCAGTGCCTGTCGCAATTAAAACGCAAAAGAGCGTTATGTATTTATACAGCTTCAGCATCGGTTTATAAAATAAAGCACTGCAACATAAACAAATTGCAGTTACAGCTTTGCAAATTTTACAGGCAAAACATAAAATAGCAAAATCTTCCATCAAAATAACTAAAAGCCACCAGTAATTATCAGCAGTAATAGATACTTTCGGGATGATAAGCGGTATTATTTTACTACCGACATTTTAATTGCTGATGAAACGGTTGCTACTTTTCCTTTTTATAATTACGGGCATATTTTCTGCCGGTGCTGCTGATATTTATGTATCACCAACAGGCAGCGATAATAACCCCGGCACTAAAGAACAACCACTGGCCACATTACAGGCTGCCATACGCAAAGCAAGAAATTTAAGACGCTTAAATGATGCAGCTGCAAAAGATGATATTCATATTATTTTACGGGGCGGCAATTACCAGGTTTTGGAAACCATTGTTATAAGACCGGAAGATAATGGTACAAGGGAAGGTTCGACTTTTATAGAAGCAGCAGCCAATGAAAAACCCATTTTAAGTGGCGGTGTGCAAATAAGCAATTGGAAAAAAGTAACAACTGCAGTAAATGGTTTGCAAAAAAATATTCAATCAAAAATTTGGGTGGCTGATGTACCGCAGGTGAATGGAAACGATTTTAATTTTCGCCAGTTGTGGGTGAATGATGTAAAAGCAGTAAGGGCAAAATCAAGTAATGGCGATGCGATGCTGCGGATATTAAACTGGAACAAAGCGGAAGCCGCTTGCGTAATACCAACATTAGCTTTTCAAAATTTAGATAAGACAACAGGGATGGAATTGTTTATTCATCAATGGTGGGAAATTGCCAACCTGCGTATAAAAAAAGTGCAGGTAATGGGTGACAGCACTAAATTATTTTTTCATCAGCCTGAAAGTAAAATACAAAATGAACATCCCTGGCCGGCGCCGTGGCTGAGTAAAGAAACCGGCAATTCTGCTTTCTATTTAACCAATGCTATTCAGTTTTTAGATGAGCCCGGCGAGTGGTTTTTAGATAACACACAACATAAAATTTATTACTGGCCACGTAACAATGAAAATTTAGCAACGGCCAAAGTAATAGCGCCTTTTACAGAAACATTATTAAGTGTACAGGGCACCATTGATAATCCTGTAAAGAATTTAGTGATTGATGGAATTTCTTTTCAGCATACAGGCTGGCTGCGGCCATCGTTGCAGGGGCATGTGCCACACCAGGTGGGTTTGTACATGACGGAAGCATACCGTTTAAAACCGGCAGGCACTTCAGCAAAACCGGGCTTAGATAACCAGGCATGGATTGGCAGGCAAGCCGCAGCAGTGGAATTGAGTTATGCTGGCAGGACAAGAATTAAAAACTGCTCTTTTCTTCATTTAGCTGCAACAGGAGTTGATTTGAAAAAAGGTGTGCAGGATAATATGACGAAAAATAATTTGTTCAGTGATATTGGCGGCACGGCAATACTTGCAGGAAATTATGGTGATGAAGGAAGAGAAATTCATTTGCCATTTAACCCTAAAGATGAACGGGAGAAATGCGATGTAATTTTTATTGAAAATAATTTTATTACCAATGCTACTAATGAAGATTGGGGCGCTGTGGGTATTGGCTGCGGTTTTGTAAGCAGAACAAGCATTCGCCATAATGAAATTGAAAACGTATCGTACAGCGGCATCAGTTTAGGATGGGGCTGGACACCTGAACAAAACATGATGAACAATAATAGAATTGTTGCCAACAAAATTCATCATTACGGAAAATGGAATTACGATTGCAGCGGTATTTATACATTGAGCGCACAACCGGGTTCTGTTATTGAAGACAATTATATTGACAGTATTTATAAATCACCCATTGCACATTTGCCTTCTCACTGGTTTTATATTTATACTGATGAAGGCTCTTCTTACTTTACAGTTAAAAACAACTGGACTCCTTCACAAAAATATTTGCAAAACGTAAACGGCCCCGGTAATGTATGGAGCAATAATGGCCCCGGTGTGAATGACAGCGTAAAACAAAACGCCGGGCTGGAAAAACGTTTTCAATATTTAGCGGCTAATAAAACTGCAAAAGGCAATCAAGCTATAAATGAAGAACATAACGAAGTAATTGAACTGGTAGTAAAAGAAAATGAGCAACTGGATGTACAAAAATTAAAAGCGCTGCTGGTAAAAAATAATATGGACAGCAGTGCTATTTACCAATGGCAAAATCATTATGTAATATTCAGTAAAGTGCAGGATTTGGGTGTGATGGAAGGAAGAATACGAAATAATTTTCCTGAAGCAGAAGTGAAGGCTTACCACAATATGTTTTATGAATTCAGCAAGAAAAAAAATTGCGATGATAAAACGGTAGCAACAGAATGGACGCATATTTTGCTTACCGCTAATTTGGTGGCAGATAAAAAACTGCAACAGGAATATTTAAACTATCATGCCACACAATTTGAAAAATGGCCGGATATAGCAAAAGGTTTTTGTAATGCCGGTTTTCAGCAACTGCTGATATTTAAAAATGGCAGGCAATTGATTTTAGTCATCAGTATTCCAAAAGGAAAAACGCTGGATGAACTAAATCCAAAAACAACAGAGAATAATCCTAAGATGATTGAATGGAATAAAATAATGGGCAAATACCAGGAAGGAATTGAGGGAACGAAGAAGGGAGAAACATGGGTATTTTTAAATCAGTTATGAGTGATGAATGATGAGTGATAAGTTTTAAAAAACAGCAAGCTTGTAACTCATAACTCATAACTTATAATTCATAACTAACAAATATGCTAAACATCGGAATCCTCGGTCTAGGCGAAGGCCGCAGCACCATGAGCGCCGCCATACAAAGCGATAAAGTGCATTTAAAATTAATTTGTGATGCTAACAAAGAATTGTGTGTGCAGCGGGCAGATGAATTTAAAATGTATGAATACACCACTTCGTATGATGAAATGCTGAATGATGCAGAAATAGACATTATAGCCATTTATACGCCAGACCATTTGCATGCAACACATATTACACAAGCATTAAAAGCAGGCAAACATGTTATATGCACCAAACCTTTTATTGATGATTTAAGCAAGGCAAAAGAGTTGCTGGAGCTGCAAAAGAAAACCGGCAAAAAAATTTTTGTAGGGCAAAGCTCCCGTTTTTTTGAACCCTATAAAAAACAGCGCAAAGATTTTGAAGCAGGATTGATTGGAGATTTAATAACCATCGAAAGCCATTACAACGCAGACCATCGTTGGTTTTTAGAAAAGCCCTGGGCATTGGAAAAATCTTTTAAATGGTTGTATGGTGGTTTAAGTCACCCGGTTGATTTTATACGTTACTACTTGCCAAATATTGAAGAAGTAATCGGCTATGGCATGATAAGCAGCAATGGAAAAACTGCAGGATTAAAAAATGAAGACACTATGCACTTTATTTTTAAAGCTGCTGACGGACGCATTGCAAGAGTAAGCGGAACATATACCAGCCCCACACAGCCTGTGCAAAGAGACAGCGGCATGACCTGTATTTTAAGAGGCACACAAGGTGCATCTCAGGCCGATTATCATGAGCTGCGTTATGCTATTACTGATAAAACAGGCGAAGAAAAAATTATTACTTGGGGAGATAAATATTTAAAACATTATTTCCGTTTTGAAGGACAAAGCCACCACGCCGGCGAATACCAGAATTATTTAGAATACTTTGTTGACAGTATTGAACAAGGCTTTACTGCTTACCCGGATATGAAGGAAGGAATAGGAACGGTGGCATTATTGCAGGCAATGGATAAAACCTTGCAGACGGGAATGCCTGTGAAAGTGAAAGATATTTTAAGCGAATACAATTTGGAGTTATAAGTTATGAATGATGAGTGATGAGTATTTTAAAACTCATAGCTCGTGCCGAAACTTATAACTCATAATTTATAATTCATAATTATTAAGGTGAATAAAATCTACGATAAATTAACCGGGCTTGATTTTGCCGTCATTGCTTTTTACCTGGTTGCGTTATTAATTATTGGTTATATCGCAAGCTTCAAAAATAAAAAGAAAGACGAAACACTTTTCCTTGCACAAAATTCTTTGAACTGGTATAACATCGGTTTTAATATGTGGGGAACAAATGTGGGGCCTTCATCATTGCTGGCATTTGCAAGCATTGGTTACACCGCTGGTATTGTAGGTGGCAATTTTGAATGGTATGCGTTTGTTTTTTTATTGTTGTTGGCAATGGTATTTGCACCACGTTACATTGCAAGCAAGGTTAGCACCATGCCCGAATTTATGGGCAAACGTTACGGCAAAAGCACACAGGATATTTTAGCAGGCTATGCACTGATAAAAATTTTAATCAGCTGGTTATCGCTGGGTTTATTTAGCGGCGGCATTTTAGTGAGGCAGATTTTAGGCATCCGAATGTGGCAGTCCACTATTGCATTGGTAGCGTTCGCCGGTTTATTTACATTCATGGGCGGCTTAAAAGCCATTGCCAAAGTGAATGTGTTTCAAATGATATTGCTAATCATTGTCTCACTAACATTAACATATTTGGGGCTTGAAAAAATTGGCGGCATTAAAGCACTGGCTGCAAACACACCGTCAAATTTCTGGAACCTTACACGCCCTGCATCTGATGCCGGTTATCCGTGGCATGCAATTCTATTAGGTTATCCCGTTTCTGCAGTCGCCTTTTTTTGTACAGACCAAAGCATGGTGCAAAGTGTATTGGGTGCAAAAAATTTAAAACAGGGTCAACTCGGTGTAAATTTCATTGGCTGGTTAAAGGTGCTGGCGCTGCCCATGTTTATTTTACCCGGTATTATTTGTTATGTGCTGTATCCAAACATTGGTGATGATAAATTGGCGTACATGACGATGGTAACAAATTTATTTCCCGCCGGTTTAAATGGCTTGGTTATTTGCGTATTGATTGCGGTGCTGGTCGCCACTATTGGTTCTTCACTCAATGCATTGAGCACAGTTTTTACAAAAGATATTTATGTAAACAACATGAATAAAAACGCCACAGTAAAGCAGCAGGTAAATGTAGGCCGTCTTGTAGTAATTGCTGGTTGTGTGCTGGCTGTGTTAATGGCCATTGCGCTGGACAATATCAAAGGAAAAACTTTGTTTGATATTTTTCAATCCATACTCGGTTATTTAGCGCCGCCGCTTGCAGTAACATTTTTACTGAGTGTGTTTTGGAAAGGCACCACAAAGCTGGCGGTAAATTTAATATTGTCTGCAGGCTCTGCAGTAAGTTTATTAGTGGGTATGCTCAACTTATGGATTTTACCGCCGAATAAAGATACCGGCGAAAACACCTGGTGGCCGCATTATTTTTTAGTATCGTTTTATTTATTTGTGTTTTTATTTATTGCTGCCATTGTAATTTCTTTACTGGATACTAATAAAGTAAAGGCTACCATAGAAGAAGGCGAATTGCCCAAAACAGATAAGCAGGTAAAAATATTATTTGCATTATTGGGTCTCGTTATTTTATCATTATATCTCATTTTCAATTTTCATTAATTATAAACACTAATAAAATCAAACGATAATCAAATCACTATCTAAATACATCTTACATATATGGAACATAAAAAAGGAAGTTTAAAAAGTACAATCGCTGTATCACTCACAAATTATTTGGATGCTGGCGCTATAGTAGCAGTAGGAAGTGGATTAACGCTATGGCAAAATTATTTGGGGCTTTCCGAAAATAATCTTGGTTGGATAAATGCACTTAGTGCAAATGCCTTTGGGTCAGCTATCGGCGCAATATTTGGTGGTTTCCTAGCAGACAAATTCGGAAGAAAAACTATCTACACTTACAATATGTTACTATATATGTTAGGTATAGTCATAGTAATGTTTACGGTTAATTTTCCAATGTTATTAACAGGGGTTTTGATTACCGGTATTTCAGTTGGTATAGGTGTTCCTGCATCATGGACGTATATTTCCGAAAATTCAGCAGTTGGTAATCGTGGAAAAAATATGGGTATATCACAATTTGCCTGGGGTGTTGGCCCAATGGTAATTTTATTGTTAGGAATGTTACTTGCCCCTGGTAAAGCCGATGCATCACCCGGCATTTTATTTAATTACGTACAAAAAATCGCAACACTCTTTATTGGTAACGATGCAAGTGCAGATGCTATCAATGTATTCAGCAGCCGTATTATTTTTGGTTCTTTATTAGTGGTAGCTTTCATAGCATGGACTATGCAACGGAAACTGCATGAATCGAAAGACTGGGAAGAAACAAAAAAAACACAAGAAAATAAAAAGCAACCGGGCATTTTTTCAAGCTTTGGAACACTGTTTACCAACAAAGTAAATATCCGCACCATGCTTTTCCTGGCAGGCATTTACATCAGCTGGAATATGGTGGCATCGGTAATGGGTTTCTTTCAACCACATATTTACGAAACGGCAGGCGGCCTTTCAAATGGTGAAGCCAATATGATTACCGCTGTTCAATGGACCATAATTATTTCTGTAACATATTTTGGCTTTGCGCTGTTGGTCGATAAAGTGAATCAACGTTTATTGTATGTTATTGGTACATCAATAGGCATTCTTGCTTGGGCTATTCTTATTTTTGTAGGAATAAAAAATCAGGTTGCACTATGGACTTTTACAATTCTTTGGGGTATACATGCCGGTGTAGGCGTACAAGCATTTTATGCGCTTTGGGCTTCGGAGCTTTTTCCTGCAAAATACCGTGCCGCTGCACAGGGCATTATGTTCTTTGCGGTTAGAAGTATTGCAGCGGTGTGGGGATTTGGTTTTGTAAATATTTATGGTGAGAATGGTGAAGGATTTTCCATCGCAGCTTACATTATGATTGGGCTGCTCATTTTTGCACTGATAGTAGGAACAATTTGGACACCCAAAACCCAGGGCAAATCATTACGACAAATAACTGAAGAAAGGTACAGAGAGGATATTTAGATTACTAAGCTGTACCTGGATAACACAAATAAATAACACGAAGTAAATAACAGCGAAGCAATTAACGTGAAGCAAATGGATAACTCTTTTTTACCAGATACATCTTCTGCTCCAACGTGGATATGGTATCCCGGCGATTTTGAAATTGTACTGGCTAATAAAATGCAGAACCGTCGCACCGAACGTGGCACATTCTTTCCTGTTTTTTGGAAAATAGATAGTCATTATGTGCTGATGGATTTTCATAAAGTATTTGATGTGCCGGCACATGAAACAGTGGATATTTATGTGGAAGGCGAATACAATGTAAAGCTGGATGGGAAAGCATTTGAAGGAAGCCCGAAGCAGATTGAAGTTCCTGCTGGCAAACATAAAATCAACATCAAAGTATTTAACCAGGCCAATGTGCCTGCTATTTTTGTAAAAGGAAAAACAATAGTATCGGATACAAGCTGGCTGGTAACTTTTGAAGATAAAGAGTGGATTGATGAAACAGGTAAAGCCTCCGATACCTCCGCTACAAAATGGGTAAATGCAGGAAGTTCAAGTTTTAACTCTCCAACGCAATTGCCTTCACAATATACTTTGCCCACGAAAAAGCAATCTGCAGTATCTGTTACTAACGGCAAGCAATCCATGCTGGTAGATTTTGGCAAGGAAACTTTTGGATTTATTCAATTGAGTGGCCTTGCCGGAAAAGGTAAATTATCTGTGTATTATGGCGAATCAGAAGAAGAGGCTTTATCTGCCGAACATTGCGAAACATTGGACAGGATTGAGGTGAACAATACATCAAAGAGTGACCATGTAATGAAGTTGTCGAAAGCATTCCGCTATGTAAATGTGCAATACGATGAAGGCGTGTCGCTTGATACTGTTTCGATGTTGTACGAATATGCTGATGTAAAAGAACGCGGCAGCTTTACCTGTAACGATTCAGCAATTAATCGTATTTACGATGTAGCGAAATATACATTTGAGTTAAACACAAGAGAATTTTTCATTGACGGCATCAAGCGTGACCGTTGGATTTGGAGTGGCGATGCGTATCAAAGTTATTTGATGAACTACTACCTGTACTTCGATAATGAAACAGTAAAACGTACAACCTACGCATTGCGTGGTAAAGACCCGGTAACGGGCCACATTAACACCATCATGGATTATACTTTCTACTGGTTCCTCGGCATTTATGATTATTATCTCTACACAGGTGATAAAAATTTTATTGCACAGAACTACGACCGAATGAAAACGCTGATGGAGTATGTTTTGGCAAGAAGAAATAAGGATGGGTTGATGGAATGGATGACCGGTGATTGGATCTTTATTGATTGGGCTGAAGGTCTCAGTAAAAAAGGTGAAGTAAGTTTTGAACAGTTGTTATTGGCACGTAGTCTTGAAACAATGGCTTTGTGTGCAAACATTGCCAACGATAAAGAAGCAGCAACACAGTACAACACATTGGCCGCTGATATGCGTAAAAAACTGTTTGACATATACTGGCACGAACAAAAACATGCACTGGTGCACAGCCGTGTGGATGGTAAACAAACAGAAAATGTAACCCGTTACACAAATATGTTCTCCATCTTCTTTGATTATTTTAATCAACAGCAAAAACAGCAGGTAAAAACTTCGGTGCTGCTGAATGATAGCATTCAAAAAATCACCACACCTTATATGCGGTTTTACGAACTGGAAGCATTATGTGCAATGAATGAACAGGCTTTTGTATTGAAAGAAATGAAGTCTTATTGGGGCGGCATGCTCAATTTAGGCGCCACCAGTTTTTGGGAAGAATACGATCCTGCTAAAAACGGCGCAGAGCATTTAGCCATGTACGGCCGTAAATTTGGTAAAAGTTTATGCCATGCCTGGGGCGCCAGCCCGATTTATTTATTGGGCAAATATTATTTAGGTGTAAAACCAACAGCGCCGGGTTATGCTGCTTACGATGTAGCGCCGGTATTGGGCGGACTGCAATGGATGCAGGGCAAAGTGCCCACGCCGGATGGAGATATTCAAGTATACATGAGTGAAACTGAAATTAAAATTACGGGAGCATGTGGTACCGGAACATTAAAATTTAAAAGCAAAAGCAAGCCCTTTAGTGATGATGGTAATATTATCGATAAAGAAAACGGTAATTATGAAATGGTGATAGAGAAAGGAAAAAGTTATTCTATAAACTATAAATAAAATTTTCTCACAGATCACACAGATGTTCACAGATTTTTTATCTGTGGTAATCAGAAAAATCTGTGAGAAAAATATCATGAAAAAAATAATAATCATAACAAGCATTCTGCTATCACAAAAGATGGTGGCTCAAACCGGTTTAGTAAACACACAAGCCAGTCCGCATGCAACACTCACCAGCGTGGGCATGGGCGACGTACGCTGGACAAAAGGTTTTTGGGCCGAACGTTTTGCCGTATGCCGTGATGCGATGGTGCCGCAACTCTGGAAAATTTATACCAGCGACAGCATGTGCTATGCTTTTAAAAATTTTAAAGTGGCAGCAGGTATTGATACAGGAAGATTCCGTGGGCCTTCTTTTCACGATGGCGATTTTTACAAAACACTGGAGGCGCTGGCTGCCATGTATGCTTCCACAAAAGATAAAAAACTGGATGCGGCAATGGATGATGCCATTGCTGTAATTGCAAAAGCACAAAAGGAGGATGGTTACATTTATACCAAATCTATTATTGAGCAGAAAAAAACGGGCAAGAAAGAAATGTTTGATGACAAGCTGAGTTTTGAAGCATACAACTTTGGCCATTTGATGACAGCCGCCTGTGTGCATTACAGGGCAACAGGAAAAAACAATTTGCTGAACATTGCAAAAAAAGCGGCCGATTTTTTAATAGGTTTTTACAACAATGCCACTCCTGAACAGGCACGCAATGCTATTTGCCCTTCGCATTATATGGGGCTTGCTGAATTATACAGAACCACCGGAGAAAAAAAATATTTAGACCTTGTAAATAAACTCATCGACATACGGGGCACTAGCGAAGGCAGTGATGATAACAGTGATAAACTGCCCTTCCGCAAAATGACAGCAGTGAATGGCCATGCCGTTCGTGCTAATTATTTATTTGCAGGTGCCGCCGATGTATATGCTGAAAGTGGCGACACCACTTTGTTACACACACTAAATTTAATGTGGGATGATGTGGTGAACCGTAAAATGTATGTTACAGGCGGTTGCGGTGCTTTGTATGATGGGCTGGCGCTTGAAGCAATTTCTTACAAGCCCGATGAAATACAAAAAATACAACAGGCTTATGGAAAAGATTACCAACTACCCAACATTACGGCGCATAATGAAACCTGCGCCAACATTGGCAATGTATTATGGAACTGGCGTATGTTTTTGCTAACCGGCGATACTAAATATATGGATGTGGTGGAACTGACTTTATACAACAGTGTATTAAGTGGCGTTAGTATGGATGGAATCAAATTCTTCTATACAAATCCGCTGGCTGCGTCAAAAGATTACCCGTATGATTTAAGATGGAGTGGCGGACGTTCGCCTTATATCAGCAGAAGCAATTGCTGTCCGCCCAATGTGGTGCGTACGGTTGCGGAAGTGAATGATTACATGTACAGCATTGGTGAAAAAGGTTTGTATATAAATATGTACGGCGGCAATGTATTGCAAACTGAATTGCATGATGGTTCAAAAATAAAACTGGAGCAGGTAACCAACTATCCCTGGGATGGTAAAGTGGTAATAGAAATAAAAGAAGCGCCGGCAAAAGAACTGAGTTTTTTTCTGCGTGTGCCGGGCTGGTGTAAAAAAGCGGGTATTAAAATTAACGGCGCAACAGTTTTACAAACAATTGAATTAAACAGGTATAATGAATTAAAACGCCAATGGAAAGCAGGTGATAAAATTGAATTGACATTAGACATGCCTGCAACATTGTTAGAAAGTAATCCGCTGGTGGAAGAAACAAAAAACCAGGTAACGATTAAGCGTGGGCCAATGGTGTATTGTTTGGAGTCTGCAGATTTGCCCAATCAAAATGTATTTGATGTGGTGATACCATCAACGATTAAGCTGCAACCCGTAGCCATGAAAATTGACAATGGAAATATAATGGCATTAACCGGCGAAGCAAAACTCATTCAAAGCAGCAGTTGGAAAAACACATTGTATAAAGAAGTAAACACCAATTATAAACCGGTAAAAATAAAGCTCATTCCCTACTATGCATGGGCAAACAGGGGAAAAACTGACATGACGGTGTGGATGAATTTGATGCGGTAAACCCCTGTCCCCTAAAGGGGAACTTGGCTTGAAGTTTTTATAAATATTATGAGTGTTTTTAAGTGTGAGTTTTTTATTTTGTAACGAGCAGCAGTGCTACTATCAGCTTCGGTTGCGTCGCACACTTGAACAGGCTGAATACTATTGAGCTTTTTTAAATCCGTGTTAATCTGTGAAATCCGTGGCAAATAAAAATAAATGGAAAGAATAACAGCAACATACTTCATCGAAACACCTTACGCTCCTGAAAAAGCAGCAGCAGTTTTAGCAGGTGAACAATCGTCCGGCACATTTGTGGCTGTGCCCGGAGAAACTGAAGAGCTAAAACAACGTTTTGCTGCAAGAGTGGAAAGTGTTACTGTTTTGGAAACAGTAAATGAACCTGCCATTCCCGGCGCAATAAGTAAAGAAGGAAAATATCACCGTGCCATTGTAAAAGTAAGCTGGAGTATTGAAAACTTTGGTTACAACTTACCGGTAATGGTTTCCACATTGCAGGGCAACTTGTATGAGATAACACAATTCACTGGACTAAAGCTGATGGATATTGAATTGCCTGCTTCGTTTGAAAATCATTTCAGCGGCCCGGCATTTGGTATTGATGGTTGCAGAAAATTAACCGGCGTTGAAGGCAGGCCATTGATTGGTACTATCATTAAGCCTTCCATTGGTTTAACGCCAGAGCAAACAGCAGCAATGGTGCAAACATTAGCAGAAGCCGGAATTGATTTTGTAAAAGATGATGAACTGCTTTCATCATCTGCCAATTCAAATTTTAATGACCGTGTGGATGCCATTATGAAAGTGATTAATGCACATGCAGATAAAACGGGTAAAAAAGTGATGTATGCATTCAACATCAGCGGAGAAGTGGATGAAATGCTGCAGCGCTATGAAAAAATTATACAAAGCGGCGGTACCTGCGCTATGGTAAGTATTAACAGTGTGGGTTTAGCAGGCGCAAAAAAAATCTTCGACCAAAAACAACTGGCTATTCATGCACACCGCAACGGCTGGGGTATGTTAACCCGCCATCCATTATTGGGCATAGATTTTAAAGCCTATCAAAAAATATGGCGGCTGGCAGGTACTGACCAGTTGCATGTAAACGGTATTCAAAATAAATTTTGGGAAAGCGATGACAGTGTAGTGGCTTCAATTGAAGCTTGTTTGACACCTATGTATAATCATAAAACAGTATTGCCGGTAGTTTCATCCGGTCAATGGGGCGGCCAGGCTTTTGAAACATACCGAAGAACAAAAACAGTTGACTTATTATACATGGCAGGCGGCGGCATCATGGCGCATCCAATGGGTGCGGCGGCAGGAGTAACTGCATTACAGCAGGCATGGAAAGCAGCGGTGGATGGATTGAGTTTGGAAGAAGCGGCGAAAGAGTATAAAGAGTTTAATGAATCAGTAAAGAAATTTGGAAAGAAATAGAACACAGATAAAACAGATTTGGCTGATTTACACAGATGAATCAGTGCTTATCCGTTCAATCGGTGTCATCAGTGTTCCATCAAAAACGGTATTCAGAATTTAATGAATTAATTAAAAAAGAAAAGGTAGAACACAGATAAAACAGATTTGACTGATTTACGCAGATGAATCAGTGCTTATCCGTTCAATCAGTGTCATCAGTGTTCCATCAAAACGGTATTCAGAATTTAATGAATTAATTAAAAAAGAAAAGGTAGAACACAGATAAAACAGATTTGACTGATTTACGCAGATGAATCAGTGTTTATCCGTTCAATCAGTGTCATCAGTGTTCCATCAAAAAAATGTCGAAGATATTATTAGCATATTACGGAGATGACTTTACCGGCAGCACCGATGCACTGGAGTTTATTACCCGTGCGGGTGCAAAAGCTGTGTTGTTTACAGAGCCGCCAACAGCGGAGCAATTAAAATTATTTCCCAATTTAGATGCTTATGGTATTGCAGGAAAAACAAGGGCATTGCCGCCGCATGAAATGGAACAAATATTATTGCCGGCTTTTGAGCAAATGAAAACAAACGGTGCAAAACATATTCATTATAAAGTTTGCTCCACGTTTGATTCTTCTCCAACTGTTGGCAGTATTGGTAAAGCCATAGATTGTGGTGCAACTGTTTTTAAAAGCAACATAATTCCTGTTTTGGGCGGTACACCAGCATTAGGAAGGTTTTGTGTATTTGGTAACCTGTTTGCAAAAATGGGTATTGGCAGCGAAGGAAAAATTTACAGGCTGGACAGGCATCCGTCAATGAGCAAACACCCGTCAACACCAATGGATGAAAGTGATTTGCGGATACATATTAGTAAACAAACCAACAAGCAAATTGGCTTAATAGATTTTACGCAACTTAAAAAAGATATTGAAGAATGGTGTTACAATGAAAAAGTGATATTAGTGGATGCACTATCAGAAACACACCTGGAAAAAATTGGAGAGTGGCTGAATGAGTTGCAAAAAGAGGAACCGTTGTTTACAGTCGGTTCATCAGCAGTTGAAATGGCATTGGGTAAATACTGGAATAAAACAGGCTTGCTGCAAGCAAAGGCGGAGTTTGAAAAAATTGAACCATCTGTTCCGCTGCTGGTGGTAAGCGGTAGTTGTTCACCTGTTACTGCTGCGCAAATTGAATACGCAAAAACAAATGGCTTTAAAGAAATAATAATTGATGCTGTAAGTATTTGTAATGATGAAGTGGTGGATGAAGCCGTATTGTTACAAGTTGCCGCATTATTGAATGAAGAGAAAAACATAATTGTTCACACAGGTGATAAACAAACCAGCCAGCTATCATCAGAAAAACTGGGAACGGCATTGGGTACTATTGCAAGACATGCTGTTGAAAACAGTAATGTACAGAGAATTGTTTTTTCAGGCGGCGATACCAGCAGTTATGCTGCAAGAGCAATGGGAATACAGGCTGTTGAAATGATTGCGCCTGTAGTAATTGGCGCACCGCTTTGTAAAGCACATTCAAAAAATAAAAGTGTTGACGGGCTGGAAGTAAATTTTAAAGGCGGGCAGGTAGGTGCAGAGAATTATTTTGTTTTGATGCACGGAGGGAAGTGATGAGTTATAAGTTATGAATGATGAGTTATGCTGAATAGAAACAAAATGCACAAGAGTGCGACGCCAATGCAGCTAAACAGAATTACTAAAGCCTGGTTCAAAAAATAAAACATAAATAAAAGACATGTCACAAAAAACATTAGGATTGGTTCACACATCGGCAACGCTGGTGCCTGTATTTGCAGAACTGTGCAGTAAATATTTGCCGGGCATTAAAGTATTTAATATCGTTGACGACAGCCTCATAAAAAATACCATTGCCTGCGGTGAGTTAACAGCATCAACTAGTAAAAGAGTGGTAAACTACGCAGCATCCGCAGAAGAAGCCGGTGCCGATTATATTTTATTCACCTGTTCTTCCATTGGCCCGGCAGTGGAAACAGCTGCTACATTAACAGGTGTGCCCGTGTTAAGAGTTGACCAACCGATGGCCGACAAAGCCGTAAGCACCGGAAAAAAAATTGGAGTGATTGCAACATTATCCACCACATTAGAACCGACAAGCGATTTGGTAAGAAGAAGAGCCATTGCAGCAAACAAAGAAATTGAATTAAAATCTGTTTTATGCGAAGGCGCTTTTGATGCATTAATGAGCGGCGATGCTGTCACTCACGACAAAAAAGTAGGCGATGCATTAAAGCAATTGGTTAACGAAGTGGATGTAATTGTATTGGCACAGGCAAGCATGGCCAGAGTGGTGGATACATTAACAGATGCAGAAAAGAAAGTACCGATACTGGCAAGTCCGCCGATTGCTATGGAGTATTTGAGAGAAATTTTAAACTACTAAGACACTAAGTACACAAAGTAACACAAAGGCTTAGTGAATCTTTGCGACTTCGTGTCTTTGTGGCTCAATTATGAAGAAATATTTTTTATACGCCGCTGCATTATGTGCCATCGCTTTAGTGATTGGCATTGCTATGCAGCAACCATCATTGTACAAACCATGCGCATTGGCTACATCAATTTGTTTGGCTATTGGTTTAGGTGCGGTGCCTTCATTAAAAGGTTACCAGTACACCGCATGGATAATTAGCGCTGTGGTTGCAGGAATGATTTTTCCGGAAGCCTTTAAAAACTGGGGCGCTGTTAATTTACGGGATAAAACTTTAATACTAATCATCATTCAATTAGTGATGTTTGGTATGGGCACACACATGAGCCTGAAAGATTTTAGCGGACTGGCATCAACAGGTAAAGGAGTGTTGGTAGGATTATTCTGTCATTTTTCCATTATGCCATTAATGGGTTTGTTGCTAACAAAAATTTTTCATTTTGAACCGGAGATTGCAGCAGGTATTATTTTAATTGGCAGTTGCAGCAGCGGGCTGGCAAGCAATGTAATGGTATATCTTGCAAGGGCCAATTTAGTGCTAAGTGTAATTGTTACTGCAATGGCAACATTAGCGGCTCCGTTGCTTACACCTTTATTAATGAAAACGCTGGCAGGTACATTAATAAAAATAAATTTTGTGGACATGATGATGGAGATTGTAAAAATTGTACTCGTTCCCATTGGTGCTGCATTGTTGCATGATTATTTAAAAAGGGCAACTCCTCCGCAAAAGAAAAAAGTGTTTGCAGTTGCGGCAATTGCAGCTTTGTGGATTGTTTTAATTTTTACTGTACTCCATAAAAGCATTGCAGATGATGCGGTGCTGCAATCTGTCAATCTCTCCGGTTTTTTTGCAGGCGCAATAATTGCAGGTGTGCTATATAATTTATTGCACAACAAATTTCCAACGCTGGATAAAATCATGCCATTAATTTCCATGTTCGGCATTATTTATTTTACTACGGTTACCACCGCAGCAGGCAGAGAAAATTTAATGAAAGTGGGAGTGCTGTTATTTATTGCTTCTGTTATACATAATGCAGCCGGTTATTTTTTTGGTTACTGGCTCAGTCGCTTATTTGGTATGGATGTAAACAGCAGCCGTACTATTGCGTTTGAAGTAGGTTTGCAAAATGGCGGCATGGCAAGCGGCATTGCAGGCAGTATGGGTAAATTAGGTACGGTTGGTTTGGCCGCTGCGGTGTTTAGTCCGTGGATGAATATCAGCGGCAGTATATTAGCAAATTATTGGAGAAGAAAACCCCCTGTCCCACTGAAGGGGGAACCTGGCTCGAAAGACTTAACTGATTCACAAAGTTTATAACAACACAAAATATTTACTATACACTCTTGCAATTATGAAACGAGCAACTCAACATTGCACACAACTTACAAAACTCCTGAGTATGCTCTGTGTGCTTTGTGCCTTTGTGAGCAACATAACAAATGCACAAATAAATTACGCCAAACAAATGGCCACTACCATCATGAATCAATACAAGGATTCGATGGTGGTAAAAAAATATGCCAGTCATTTGGAGCAGGATAATTTGCCACAGGGCAACCGCCCCGCCAACTGGAATTATGAAATTGGTGTGGTGCTGATGGGTTTTGAACGCCTTGCAAAACATACCGGTGATAATACTTACATGGATTACACCAAACACATCGTTGACCATTTTATAAAAGATGATGGCAGCATCAAAACTTATATACCGGATGAATACAACAGCGATATGATTCCTCCCGGCCGCCAGTTGCTGCGGCTTCATCAATTATATAAAGAAGAAAAATATAAAACGGCTGCGCAAACCTTACGCAATCAAATAAGCTGGCAGCCACGCAATAAAGTGGGCGGCTTCTGGCACAAACTAAAATACCCAACACAAATGTGGCTGGATGGTTTGTATATGATTGAACCTTTTTACGCAGAGTGTGCTGTGGTAAATAATACACCCGAAGATTTTAACGACATCATCAATCAATTTGTGTGGATGGAAAGATACAGCCGTGATGCAAAGACTGGTTTGCTGTATCATGGATGGGACGAAAGCAAACTGCAGCGCTGGGCCAATAAAAAAACTGGTGTGTCGCCGGAGTTCTGGAGCCGTAGTATGGGATGGTATATGATGGCACTGGTGGATGTGCTGGATTTTATTCCCGCCAATCATCCCCGCAGGAATGAATTGATAAAAATATTCAACCGCCTCACTACGGCACTGGTAAAATTCCAGGATGAAAAAAGCGGTGTATGGTGGCAGGTAACAGATAAAGCGTACAAAGAAAAAAACTATTTGGAATCTTCTGCCACGGCCATGTTTGTGTACTCCATGGCAAAGGGGATCCGCATGAAATATTTACCGGCAACGTTTAATGCGGCATTGCAAAAAGCATACAATGGCATGATCAAAGAATTTGTGAAGGAAGATGCCAATGGCCAGTATCATTATATGCAGGCGGTGGCCGGCGCAGGGTTGGGCGGTGTTCCTTACCGTGATGGTACGTATGAATATTATGTGAATGAACCAAAGAGAGATGATGATTTAAAAGCTATCGGGCCGTTTATACAGGCATGTATAGAAATGGAATTGAGGAAAAAGAAATAATTTTTCTCTCACAGATTGCGCAGATAAGCACAGATTTTCTTTTATCTGTGTAAATCAGTGAAATCTGTGAGCAGGTTTTTTTATTACAAGCAGTAGTGCTACTATCAGCATCGTTGTGTCACTCACTTGTACCACATGAATTCTATTGAGCATAATTCGAAGTCTCAGATAATATTTAACTTAAATGACAATTAAAACTAAATATTAAAATGATTAAATCAATTTCCATTATTTCGATTTGCATTTTAACAGTTTCATGCAATCAAAATCCAAAATCAATTACAAACAAAAGCACAAATACATCAAATGACACTTTAAAACAAATACAACCTGCAAAAGGCGATACTGCTAAATTAAATATAGACGCATTAAAGTCTTCGCCAGAAAATTTCAAATTACTTTTAGAAAATGAATATGTAAGAGTACTTGAGTACACTTTAAAACCAGGACAGAAGGATATGCCGCATACTCACCCTGCCAAATCATCCTATGTTGTTTCAGGCGGAAAACTAAAAGTATATCTTGAAAACGGCGAGACAATTATTGCGGATGAAGTAGCAGGAACTGCTTCCTGGATGAATGCTGTCGGTAAACATTATGTTGAAAACATAGGCAATACTACAATAACGATTGTATTGACAGAAATTAAATCAGTAAAGTAGTTTTTATCAATTATGACACACATCGCCAATTTTTCAACGGCGAGTATCCTTCAAATAATGGAATTGAATTTTTGAAATGAAGAACAAACTAAAAATAATTTTACTCTTACTAAGCCCCTCCTTGGGAGGAATTTGGGGAGACCTTTATGCCCAACTCGTTGACAAAACCCCTGCCGCTGTTCCCGTCGCTCCATCTATCTACAACAGGGAACCTTACGAAGACCCACTGGTAAGTGGCATTAACAGGGATGAATCAAGAATAACAGCTTATTCTTATGCCAGCATCAATGATGCATTGGCAAATAACAGGGAAAAATCAGGAAGATATATTTCCTTAAATGGTGAATGGGATTTTGCCTTCGCTTTAAAACCCGGTGATGAACCAAAAGATTTTTATAAAAGCAAAGTAAGTGGCTGGAAGAAAATTCCAGTTCCATCCAATTGGGAAATGCAAGGGTATGATAAACCGATTTACAAAAGTGCGGTATATCCTTTCCGTCCTGTTAATCCTCCGTATGTTCCTAAAGATTATAATGGTGTGGGTTGCTATCAAAAGTCATTCACCGTTCCGGCAGACTGGAAAGATAAAAATATCACCTTGCACTTTGGCGGTGTAAGTTCTGCATACAAATTATGGATCAACGGAAAATTTGCCGGCTATGCAGAAGACAGTTTTTTGCCCAGTGAGTTTAACATCACCCCTTATTTGCAAAGCGGAGAAAATATAATTTCTGTTTGGGTCATCCGCTGGAGCGATGGCAGTTTTTTAGAAGACCAGGACCAGTGGCGTATGAGCGGTATTCATCGTGAAGTGTATTTAATGGCCGAACCCAAAATGCGTATCGCCGATTTCTTTTATCAAACCAAATTAGATAAAGATTATAAAGACGCTGTTTTAAGCATCCGCCCAAGAATAGAAAATTTAACTGGTCATGAAATGCCGGGCTATATTTTAAAAGCACAATTGTTTGATGCAAACAATCAGCCGGTATTACAAACGCCATTGGTAAAAAAAGCAGATGATATCATTAATGAAATTCATCCAAGATTAGACCGTGTGAAATTTGGCTTGCTGGAAACGACTATTCCTAACCCAAAAAAATGGAGTACCGAAGAACCCAATTTGTATAAACTGGTTTTGACTTTAGAAGACAGTGCCGGAAATATTGCGGAAGTAAAAACATGCAGCGTTGGTTTCCGTTCTATTGAATTTAGAAAGAGCGACAGTAAATTATTAATTAACGGAAAACTCACTTATTTATATGGCGTTAACCGCCCCGACCATCATCCCACAAAAGGAAAAGCATTAAGCCGTGAAGATATTTTGCAGGATATTAAAACAATGAAGCAGTTTAATTTTAACTGCGTTCGTTTATCACATTATCCCAGCGACCCTTACCTGCTTGATTTATGCGACCAGTTTGGTATGATGGTGATTGATGAAGCGAATTTAGAAACACATGGTTTGGGCGGTAAACTTGACCATGACCCAACATGGACAGCTGCTTATATTGAAAGAGTGAGCCGCATGGCGTTGAGAGATAAAAATCATCCTTCAATTGTAATGTGGAGTTTGGGTAATGAAGCAGGCAGCGGCCCCAACCATGCAGCAATGGCAGGATGGATAAAAGATTTTGACATGACCCGTCCGTTGCATTACGAGCCTGCAATGGGCAGCCCCAAAGAAGAAGGATACATTGACCCAAGTGACCCCCGTTATTTAAAAAGTAACGACCATAGCCACCGCATTCAAAATCCATTGGACCAATATTATGTAGATGTTGTTAGCAGAATGTATCCATCTGATTATACAGCGCCACTATTGGTAAACCAAAACAATGGAGATAAGCGCCCCATCTTTTTTTGTGAGTATGCACATGCCATGGGCAACAGCGCCGGTAACTTAAAAGATTTTTGGGACCAATGGAGAAGTTTGCCGAGAGTGATTGGCGGTTGCATCTGGGAATTTAAAGACCAGGGATTGGAAAAAACAGATTCTGCCGGTGTAAAGTATTATTCTTATGGTGGTGATTATGGCGAAAGGTACTTTGACAATTTTACCATTAAAGGAGTAGTAAATGCAGATGGCAAACCAAAAGGCGTGATGGAAGATTGTAAAAGAATTTTTCAACCCATACAATGCGAATTAGCAGATGCTGCAAAAGGTTTGGTGAAAGTGAGCAACAAAAGTTTAATTAAAAATACCAATGCTTACAAAGGCATTTTATTGATTAAAGAAGATGGAGCAACTATATTGGCAACAGATTTACCGGAGATAAGTATTGAACCGGGTAAAGACAGCATCATTAATATTTCATCCTACCTGCCACTAATGAAAGCTGATGCAGAATATCATGTTGCAATATGGTTTAACCTGCGTAAAGATGAGCAATGGGCAAATAGAGATTTTCCTGTTGCTACTAACCAGTTTTTAATTAAGGCAGCTGCATCAGCGCAAAAAGCAGCTGCTAATACCGAAACACTTTCTTTTAAACAGGATGAGACTGCAATTACAATAAGCGGAAAAGATTTTGTTACAAAGTTTACAAAAGGAACTAATGGCGGGTTTGCTTCTTACAAATACAATGGAACAGAATTAATACAGCAAACTTTATTGCCTCATTTTACCCGCCCTTTAACAGACAATGATAAACGTGGCTGGAAACCACAGCGTAAATTGAAACAGTGGTATGAAAATGATATGAAGCTGGTTGATATTTCCACCGGTAAATATGATGGCAGGAAAGGAAGCGGCATTCTGGTTGTGTATGCGTATTCTTTAATTCATGATAGTGCGAAGGTGAACGTTAATTATGAAGTATCGCCAAGCGGTGTTGTACATGTGAGCTACAAACTTATTGTAAAAAATGGCTTACCCAATATTCCAAAAGTGGGCATGCAAATGGGTACATTAAAAAATTACGATAATATTGTTTGGTTTGGTAAAGGGCCCTTTGAAAATTATATCGACAAAAATTATGGCGCAGATGAAGGGCAATACAAATCAACATTAAAAGAGTTTATGGAAAATTATGTGGTGCCGCAGGAAAACGGTAACCGCACTGATGTAAGATGGATGTGCCTGAATGATAATAAAACAAAAGATGGCTTACTGATTGTTGCCGATAGTTTGTTAAGTATGAGTGCATGGCCATATACAGAAGAAAATATTCAAAATGCGAAACACACCAATAAATTAAAGGATGCTGGTTTTATAACTTTGAACATCGACTTAATCCAAATGGGTGTGGGTGGCAACGACAGCTGGAGTGATGTGGCGGCACCATTGGAGAAATATCAAATTCCTGCGAAAGACTATCAATACAGTTTTTATATAGTTCCGTTTAATGCAAAAAATAAAACAGCCGGTGAAAAAGCAAAAGAGATACGATTTTAATAAGAAAATAATTTCCCACAAAGGCACAAAGGCCACTAAGAAAATTTTTCTTATGCTTTGTGCACTTTGTGCCTTTGTGGGAAACAACACCTTGGCACAGCAAAAAGAAATACCACAAACATTAATGCAACAGATTTACGAGGAAGTGAAAACGCCTTATAAATACGGCATGGTGATTACCCCGGCTGACAGTACCAAAAAAATTGACTGCCCTTCTGTTTTCCGCAAAGGGAAAAAATGGTACATGACCTACATACAATTTACCGGCCGTGGTTATGAAACCTGGCTGGCAGAAAGTAAAAATTTATTGCAGTGGAAAACGCTGGGCAAAATAATGAGCTTTGGAGATACCGCCGCTACTAAAGATTTAACTGAATGGGATGCTAACCAAAGAGCTGGTTATATTGCCTTGCAGGATACAAAATGGGGTGGCAGTTATCAATTAGAGAAATTCAATCAAAAATACTGGCTCAGTTATATTGGCGGAAAGGAAACTGGTTATGAAGCAGGAAAGTTGAGCATCGGCATTGCATCTACTAAAGGCAACATTACAAAACCACATGAATGGAAAAGAGTGGGCGACCCAGTTTTATCCATGACTGATATTGATGTGCGCTGGTGGGAGAATAAAAAATTATTTAAGAGTACTATCATCTGGGATAAAAACAATACACTAGGTAAACCATTTGTTATGTATTACAATGCCAATGGAGATACAAGCAATAATACACCCAAGTGGCGCTGGTTTGAACGTATTGGAATGGCCCTGAGTGATGATATGATTAACTGGCAACGCTATCAAACCGACCCTGTAGTACATCATAAAATTGGAATAACCGGTGATGGTGTAATACAAAAGATTGGCGATGTATGGGTGATGTTTTACTTTGGTGCTTTTTGGGAGGGACGAAAAAATGAAACCTTTAACCGCTTTGCCTGCAGTTATGATTTAGTAAACTGGACTGATTGGAACGGCGATGACTTAATTAAATCATCGGAGCCATACGATGCAAAATATGCACACAAACCTTTTGTGGTAAAATGGAAAGGTGTGGTGTATCATTTTTACTGTGCGGTGGATAAGAAAGATATGAGGGGGATTGCAGTGGCGACATCTGTAGATAAAAGAAAATAAGTGCTCACATATTTATCAGATTAACACAGATAATCTGTGCAAATCCGTACTTTCTGTGAGCAAAAATGAACCAATATCATCAACAAAAAATTAAACCACTACTCCACTCTTCCAAACTTCTCCGCCAGTTTATTAATAGCAGCAGCACTCAATGTTGCTTTACTGTTGTCTATAATAATCCTGTAGCGGAATGTAACACTCTCCCCTTTTTGTAATTGCAGGTTTTTTGTTTTAGCACCATTGGTAAATATTTTTTCTCCCAGCGGATTAGCTGAAAACAAACCATAGCCCCGTGCATGCCAATAGGTAGGATAATTGGGATTTTTTGGATGGTCGATGATAACCACACTCACTGAGTCGTTATTTACTTTACCAAACATTTTACACCATGTGCCCCTTGTACTCCACACACTGTCACCAATTTTTCCTTCGCTGCTGATATAATTTCCATTGGGAATTTTATCGGTGCCGCCTTTCACCACAGTTACATTGCCTTTATCATCAGTAAATTTTTGGTCTTTGTCTGTAGGTATTTGCAGCGCATGTGCCACACGAATGGCCAGCAAACCATCTTTGGCATCTGTAAATAACAACACCGTATCTGCAGTAATGGTGGTAATGCGGTCAACAATGCGTTGCTGCGCCGTGCCGCTAAAAATATATTCCGTTTTTTCCTGCGCCAGTGTTTTGTTATTTATGTTTACCCAGTTGGCATGATACATCAATGTACCCGTTGTGCCGCTGGTGGTTTGAGTAACCTTATCCGTTTTAATCCAGCCGTACTGCGATTTTTTATTAGCAGGAATAGCGTAGGAATTATTCCAGAAATCCAGCCCGTTTACATTTTCAAAATTAAACCAGATGCCAATGTGGTGCGGATGGTCTGTTGGGTCGCCGGGCTGCGGATTTAAAGGAAAGCCACGGGTAACGGTGGTACCACTTGCTGTATTCACCGGGTACAGCACCGGTTTCTCCAATGAATCTGGAAATAAAAAACTGGTAAAGAGTTTGCCGCCAACCAGCACATCAATTTTATTGGCATTGGCAGAGCGGATAAATTTTACCGGTTGATTTTTTTGTGCTGATACGTTTAATACAAAACAAGCAGCAAGCAATGTTATAAAGCAGCGCATAGAAAATGGTTTTGAAATATTTTTTAAGATACAAAGTATTTGATTAACAGCAGTGTTTTAATTGATGATGTTTGTTTAAATTATGTTACCGGCAGTTGTGCTGCTATCGGCATCGTTGTGTCACTCACTTCAGGGTTTTGTTCATTGCTCAACATAGTACCTTATAACGAATTTCTATGTTTATCGAAAAGGGTAAGCAATATCTTCGTTTTTTGAACGAGGGTAAATTTTGGTATTTTTTACTCTCAGTAAAAAGAGTTAAGTATGTTTGAAAATAAATTTATAATCTTAGTCATTTTATGTTTGTAATTTCTCCAACTGACAATTACTGGTTTCAATTCTTAAAAGAATCAGGATTTAACTCTTATGTTAACTTTTGGACTCCCACACCTTGGAATATCAAAAAACTAAAACCAAGAAGCAGATGGTATTTTCTTTTAAAATCTCCTATTAGGCAAATAGGTGGTTTTGGTGAATTTGTTGAGTACAAAAATTTAAGTGCCAATCAAGCATGGAAAGAATATGGAAAAAGAAATGGTAGCTTAGGAAAAAATCAATTCATTGAAAGTATTAAAACATATATTGACAAGAATAGCGAAAAATTTGGTGGTAAACCCATTGATGTTAACACTTATGAAATTGGATGTGTAATTCTAAAGAATTGCCAGTTTTATGATGAGGGAAATTACCTAAGGCCTGAAAATTACCAGATTGAATTCGCTACACAAGTTGTCAAATACAAATATTTCAATCAATACGACCCATTTACTAATTTATCTACAGACTTTGATAATTTCAATTTAGTTAATGAACCAAGAGAAGAATACAAAAAAGAAATTAATCAGAGAAAAGGACAAAGTAAATTCAAAGGAGCAATACTAAAGGCTTATAATAACAAATGTTGTATATCAGGTGAAACATGTCAAGAATTACTTGAAGCCGCTCATATACAAGAATACCTAAATGAGCTGTCAAATCATATTCAAAATGGAATTCTTCTAAGAGTAGATTTACATCGTTTATTTGACAATGGCTTATTGTTTATTGACAGCAATTATACAATTCACATTAGCCCAATACTTCAAAGTGCAGTATACAAACAATTTGACGGAATGAAAATCAGCTTGCCTGATAATTCTAATGATTATCCTTCAAAAGAATCTCTAGAGCATAAAAGAGTAAATTTTAGAATTTAGAGCTGCTTACTCACTGAAACACTTTCTTCAAAAATTCCGTATTAGCTCCATAATTATATTTTGTATCAGAAGGTTTTTTCTGGTCACGGCTGCGTTCAATAACCAGCCAGCCGGTGTACCCCATTTCATCTAAACATTTTTTTACTTTGTACATATCAATCTGTGGGTCGTTTTGCAGCCATACACTGTCTTTGTTGGTGGCGTGTATCATGCAAATCCTGTCCTTGCCTAAAATCTTTAATTCACTAATCAAATCCCTTCCTTCTTTTAACGGGTTACTAAAATTGAAATAGATTTTTATGGCCGGTGAATTAATTTCTTTGAGCAACTGTACTTCTTCTTTGGCAGATAAAGCGGTTTCAATACCAATTACCACACCGGCATCCTGCGCCATTTTACCGGCAACTTTCAATCTTGCCACAACAGAATCTCTTACAGCAGGCGTCTTCTTCAAATCGCATTGCACACCTAATGGCAGGAAAGCTGTTTTCACATTCATCAGTTGCATAGTCTTTATACAATCTTCAATACTGCGTTTATATTCATCCCTGCCGCAAAAACTTTGTGCATAATAACCTGTCATAGCCAGTGAAAATATTTCCACTTTATTTTCTTTGGCGGTTTTTAAAAACTGTTCCCTTACAGAATCTGTGAGCAATGCATTTTCAAAAGTGGGGCGGTTACCAAGTCCACCCATATCCACTTCTACTCCATCAGCTTTTAATTGTGCCGTTAATGTAATAGCTCCCAACTTTTGCCTTTTCAATAACATTAAATCAATTAAACCGATTTTATAGCGCTGGTTGGTTCTTGCTTTCTCTACTTCATCGTAAAATAGTTTTTGAATATTGTCAAAACCTTTTACAGCATTGGCTGGCAGTTTCTCCCCTTTATCTCCAAAAACATAAAAAGCATTTTCAGGTTCCAGTGTAATGGTGGTATCAACAATACTTCCATCTGCTGATTGAATGGCTTTCAAATTCAGGTTCAACTGTTTTGCAAAAAATTCATACACCGCTTTGCGTTTATTGAAACCAAAATCATGTTTTTCATTGGGCAAATGCACATTGGTTAAATTTTCCGGCTTGCCATACCAGTTGTAAATTTTTTGCAGGTACAGCAAATCATGTTCTGGCATGTGGTCTGTCCAGTCGCCGCCATCGCTTACCACTAATTGCGGTTGCGGTGCCGCCATGGCAGCAATTTCTAAATTATCTGTTCGTCCCATACAGCCGTGCACATCCTGCCCGCTTTCGCAGGGGCAGCCGCCATAGAAATAAGAAGAAAGATTTACTACCGGCGCAGAAACTTTTATTCTTTTATCTAATGCCGTCATAAACACCGTGTGTGTGCCGCCGCCGCTGCCACCAACAATGGCAACACGGCCGGTGTCTGCATCTTTTTGTGCAAGCAAATAATCTAAAATTCTTATGCTGGCTAATGTTTGCAATGTCATTGCAAGGCTTTGGCGGTGGTCTTCCACTTTGCATTGCAATAAACTTTCGCCCCATGCAAACATGTCGTAGTTAAATAACATGGCGCCCATTTTTGCAATGGCTGCAGATGTGTATTGGCAATCTGCACGGTAACGGTGTTTATCCCAATGCCCCTGCGGATGCAATACAACAGGAATTTTTCCTTTATACTTTCCTGGTTTGTACAGCGAACCATTTACCCAAACGCCGGGTAAAATTTCAATGGCAATGTTTTCAATGGTGTAACCATTTTGTTTTCTGAAATTGGCTTTAATGGGAGCGGTGTTTACTTTGGCAGGCAACTTTGTTAACTGCAATGCTTCCAGCAAGCAGGGTTTTAAATCTGCTTTTCGTTTCTCCCATTCTTCCACTGTTTTGTATTGCGATGCAATGCGGTCTAATTCCGCCCAACCATCTTTTACATCCCAGCGGTAATATTCATACGTACTGAGTTTGTATTTTTTGTCGCCGTCTTTTTTAACTTTTAATTCCAGCGGTTTTAAAATATTATCAAGCGTTGTTTCTGCATCTGTTCTGTATTTCCAATCGGCGTAGGTTACGGTTTTGTTGGCAACCATGCTGTCTGCATACTTAATGGTAACGCCGTATTTTTTTTGTACTTCGTTTAGTACCTGCTTTAATGGTTTTGAGAACTGATTTTCTGTGTTGAGTTCTTGTGAAAAAGAGTTGAACCACAAAAGGCACAAAAAGAAACCCCCAAACCCCCTGAAGGGGGCTTTAGTCCCTACGAATTGAAATTGCTTTTTAAAATTCGGAGTTAATGATGTTACAATAAACAGCAGAGTATTCGCAAATGTTGAATAGCGAACAGAACGTACAAGAGTGCGACGCAACGATGTTGATAATAGCAATACTGCTGGGTTCATAAAAAAATATTTACTAAACATTTTCATTCTTTCTGTTTTGTTTCCAGTTACTGTATAATAAATTTTTCTCCAATACCGGTTTGGGAAAAAACAGGCTGGCAATGTATCCCACAATAATCACCACCAAATGGCTGTACACACCCAGCATAAGCTTGTGATGAGTGAAATTAAAATTACCTAAATCCAACAGCAGTTTTGGATTTTTTATACCAATGGGTGTGCTGGTTAAAAATGCCCATGATGTAAATAATATACAGGCAATGATGCCGATGTTAACACCCTGCCGGTTGGCTCTTGCACTAAACACTCCCAATAAAAATATGCCGACAATACCGCCGGAGAAAATAGCGTACACAGTAAAAATTAAATCGATAATGCCGCCGCTGCTGAACTTTAAATAAAAATAACCCATGCCAATAGCGAAGAAGCAGGACAGCAACACCATCATTTTTCCTGCAAATAAATTTTCTTTATCGGATTTGTTGGGGCGTATTTTTTTATAATAATCTTCCATGCCCACCGCTGCGTTGGAATTAATGTCAGCACTCAAGCTGCAAATAGCTGCGCTGATTAATGCTGCCACAATAAAACCAATTACGCCTGTTGGCAAATTGGTCATCATAAAATAAGGGAACACCGTTTTAGCAGTAACATCTGCAGGCAATGGATTTTGTTTATAGAAAACAAACAAAGCAGTGCCGATGAACATAAAAATTGTCCAGATGGGAACGGTGAGAAAAATGCCCATCAATGATGCTTTGATAGCCGATTTATCTGACTTGGCTGTAAGATAACGCTGCACCACAGTTTGGTCGGTGGCATATTTTTGAATAGCGTAAAAGGCGCCGTTTATCATCAGCACCCAGCATGTCAGGCGGTCAAACTTAAAATCGTAAGGGCCAAAGCCGGCACGGTTATTTTCCGTAGCAATTTTTAATGCTTCGGGCACACCGCCCTTTATAGAAAATAACAATATGCCCAAACAAATAAAACCGCTGGCAAATAACATGAAGCCCTGGAAAACATCCAGCCATATTACTGCCTGCATGCCGCCTTTTAAATTCAGTATGATTAACACGAAACCGACGGTTAATAAAACATACACCGGGTTAATGTTTGTTAATTTGTAAATGGCCAGTGCCACCAGCGTTAATACCGAGCCCATGCCTGCAAACTGCCGTATGATGAATGAGGACGAAGAATAGTAACGGGCAAATTTTCCAAAACGTTTTTCAAAATATTCGTACGTACTTAAGCCAATTACTTTGCGAAAGAGCGGTACAATAAACCAGATGGCACCCAATAAAACAACCGGCACCATATAACCTTGTAATAGATAAATCCAGTTGGATTGATACCCTTGTTCGGGATAGCCTAAAAATGTATTGCTGCTGATGAGTGTTGACAGCAATGATAAACCCAATGCCCAGGAAGGGAAATTGCCTTTGGAGAGAAAATAATTTTCGGTGGTGTTTTGTTTATTGGCAAAACGAAAGCCGAGCCACAGCGTAATACCGAGTACGATGAGGATGATGGTGTAATCTATAAAATGAAGATCGTTCATGCAAGCGTTGTTTAGTGATGAGTTATGAGTGATGAATTATGAGTTGGCTCTATTACTCATCATTTATAACTCATAATTCATCACTCATATATTTTTTTAATTTCGTTGGGCAAATCGTAACTGCCCGGTTTTACTGTTATAAATAAATTACCGGCTTTCATTCTTACCACACCCCTGCTTAATTCATTTACCGGCGTTAATTTTTTAATGCCCAGTTCTTCCAGCACTGCTGCTGCAGTTGAGCCGCCTTCAATAAAAATTTCGGGCACTTCGTTCTTAGTCACAATTTCACTTACAAGTTTTGCCATTGCTGTACGTAATTCCAATGCAGTTTGTTTGCTTTCATCTATGGCAACAACCAGTTTGTTTTGTTCTTTTAAAATAACCGATGCCTGTTGCAGCCCTGCTTCATCATTTTCTTCCTGCATGTACAAGCAACAATTCAATTTCTTTATAAACTGCTTTCTTTCTTCAAAAGCAGTACCGCATACATATAAAAATGGCGATAACAATTCCATCTTCTGCTGTGTCTTTGCAACAAATTCCTTCTCCAGTAAAGCCGTATAGAAATCACCGGCGCCAGCCAATACCCAACTTTCATCCATTACACTTGCCCATGCTGCCACATCTTCATTTGTTGTTGCTTCTCCCACCACAACGCCTTCAACGGGCAGCCAGTCATCATGTTTCAACACTTCTACTTTAGTATCATTCAGCATTTCTGTAATCATTGAACTCTTTACCGGAAACTCCGGGTCAAGTGCAAAAGCTGTGGCTGCAATCTTTTTTCCTTGCACAAAATATTCTCCTTCACTAATTGTTCGTTGCAGCAACGGATTAGCAGGAAGAATAAAAGCTTTATTTTTTTCCGACAGTTCCATCTGTACTTTAATTTCATCCAGCACATAACCACGCAATACAGAATCAATTTTTTTATACAGCAGTGATGGCTGTTGTTTTATCAACGCTTCTACCGCCTCCGAAGTACAATATACCGCAGCGGCTTTTTGCATGGAACGGCTGTCAGTACAAACAACCACTACATCGCTATCAGCATCTATATCATTATCCAAATACACCATAACAGACAAACCATACCGCAGGCTGATGCCAGCCAGTTCTGCCGCTCCTGTAAAATCATCTGCTATTACTGCAATCATGTTGTTAGTTATGAGTTATGAATGATAAGTTATGAGTTTGGCGTACGAGTTTAGCACTCATAGTTCATAACTTATAACTCATCACTTGTGTCTGCTTAACTGCACCGCACTCTCAATCGCCAGCACCATTGCATCTGCACTGGCAATGCCTTTGCCTGCAATTTCAAATGCGGTACCATGGTCAACCGACGTTCGGATGATTGGTAAGCCCAATGTAATATTCACGCCTTTCACACTATCCATCTGTTGTTTTTCAGCATTCCATTTAAAGCCTGCCAGCTTAAAAGGAATATGCCCCTGGTCGTGGTACATTGCTACCACACCACCGTATGCACCTTGTGCTGCTTTTGCAAACATGGTATCTGGCGGAACAGGACCTTCCACTTCATAGCCTAATCTTCTTGCTTCTTCAACAGCCGGCAAAATTTCCAAATCATCTTCGGTGCCAAATAAACCACTGTCGCCTGCATGTGGATTCAACCCTGCCACACCAATTTTTAAATTTGTTTTGCCTAAGCGTTTTAATCCATCCACAATTAATTCTATCACCTGCACAATGCGTTCTTTCTTTACCAAATCACAAGCCTGACGCAATGAAACATGTGTGCTTACATGAATCACATTGATATTATCTTCCACCAACAGCATAGCATACTTTTTTGTGCCGGTATAATGAGCATATATTTCTGTATGCCCGGCAAAATGGTGGCCAGCTTCATTAATTGATTTTTTATTGATAGGCCCTGTTACTGTTGCATCCACTTCTTTTGCCATTGCCAGTTCAATTGCTTTCTTCACCGCCTGGAAACTTGCTTCACCACACATGGCATCAATTTTTCCAAACGCTAATTTGCTGACGTCGGTAATATTTAAATCAAATACATCGATGGTACCCAATTCAAATTTTGCATCGCTTACTTTAGTTACTGCATTTACTTTTGCAGGCAATTGCAGTTTGGCAATAATCTGTTCAAATACTTTTGCATCACCCACCAGCAGTGGTTTACATGCCGCATGAATTTCTTTTTGCAATAATGCTTTCACGGCAATCTCCGGCCCAATACTTGCCGGGTCGCCCATTGTAATTGCTATTGTTGGTTTTGTCATTTTATTTTTTTGTTACCAGCTTTTGTAATTCTATTTAGCATCGTTGCGTCGCACTCTTGTGCCACAACAATTCTATTCACTATAACTCATCATTCATAACTTATAACTCACAATGGCGGCATCACATATTCCTCACAAATACCTTTTTCTTCCATCATCAGTTTTAATGCATGCAAGCTTTCTCCCAGTGTACGGTTTGCCTGGTATAAAGCACCATACTCATCACTCAGTTTTTGCATGGCATACATTTTATCTTTATCACCAGCATTAAATGCAGTCAGCATGTCTTCATAAATTTCAGGATAAATATTTCCGGTGCTGGGCACTAATCCATCTGCGCCATTTAATAAAGCATCGGCACTTTTTGCAGCCCAGCCGAGTATATAATGAAAATCGGTTCTGTCTTTCCACAACTGCAATGCCTGCAACATTCTTTCTTCGCTGCGTTCACTGTCTTTTAATCCCACAATATTTTTATGCTGGCTCAGTTCATCAATTACTGCCAGCGGAATACTCATGTGTGTGGTAGCCGGAATATTATAAATAAACAATGGCAAAGAAATATTATCTGCCAGTGTTTTAAAATATTGCAGCATTTGTTTTTCCGTCAATGCATAATAAGAAGGCAATGTTGCCACCACCACATCTACTGCATGCAAACAACAATAAGCGGCAAACTCAATACTTTCTGCCAGTACATTACTGCTGATGCCTGCATACAGCAATGAACCCATTTTTTTATTTTTCTCAGCCGCCAGCACATAATCCTTTTTTACCTGTGTTGACAAAGAAGCAGCTTCTCCTGTAGTGCCGAGAATAAAGGGAGCAATGTTTCGCTGGTAAAATAAATTAAATAATTTAGCGACAGCCTTTTCATCTACCTGCAACTTATCTGTAAGCGGCGTTACTGCCGGAACAATTACTCCTGTATATTTTTTTCCTGTACTCATTTAATATGCTGCTTTATAAATATTGATGGCATCCTGTTCAGTAATTTCTCTTGGGTTATTTTTTAATAGCCGTTGAATCTTTAATGCATCCACTGCCATTTGCGGAATTGCAGCTTCCGGCACATTCACTTCTTTTAACGTTGCAGGTATGCCACAGGCTTTTATTAGTTCTCTTATTATTTCAACACCTGCAAAAGCTGTTGCTTCATCGGTTGCTTTTTTATCGCAGCCTAAAGCCATTGCCACTTCTGCATATTTTTTTGTTGCAGCAGGAATATTATACTCCATTATGTACGGCAGCAGCAAGGCATTGCTTAAACCATGCGCTAAATGAAACATGCTACCGAGCGGATAGCTTAATGCATGCACTCCGGCTGTATTAACGGGGCCTAAACAAAAACCGCCGAGTAAACTGCCCATCGCTACTTTTTCCCTTGCTTCAATATTACTGCCGTCTTTCACTGCGGTTTCAATATATGCAGCAATTAAACGCATGCCTTCATAAGCATACATATCAATAAATGGTTGCGAAAATTTATTGGTGTAAGCTTCTAAACAATGAGTGAGTGCATCCAAACCGGTGGCTGCTGTTATAGATGGCGGAACAGAAACTGTCAGTAACGGGTCAACATAAACAATATCCGGCACTAAGTGCGGACTGATGATTCCTTTCTTCTGGTTTTCATCATCTACTAAAATGGCGTTAGGAGAAACTTCGCTGCCGGTGCCACTGGTGGCTGGCACACAAATCAATTTCTTTTTTCTTCCTTTTAATAAACCGATGCCCACATAATCTTTTAATTGCTGTTCATTCTCTAACTGGGCGGCTACGAGTTTGGCAATATCCAAAACACTTCCACCACCAATACCAATTACCACATCCGGATTGAATGGTGTTACTGTTTGCATCAGTTTTTCAAAATCTGCAAAAGATGGTTCAGCAACAATAGATGTATCTGTTAAACTTTCAATTTTGTTATCCTTCAGTTTCTTTATAAAAGAAGTGAGTGTATTCGTTAAAGGTTCAATAGTTGCAATAAGAACTTTGGATGGTTGTAATGCAATTACATCATCTGCCAGTTGTGGCAAAGTGCCGTTGCCAAAAACTAATTTGCCGGGGAAGAATATTTTTAGTGGGTTATCAAGCATCGTTTAATAATAAATAATTCTGTAAAGCTTAATAGTAGTACAAAAGTTGAACGGAGCGTCGCCACTGAAGTCACATCAAGGCTTTGCTGCCTGTGAACAAAAAATTATATCGCTGCATCCAGCGGATACTTCGGCATCATCAATTGCTCCACATCAACAGGCTTAATATCTAATTTCTCACACCACATTTTAAAACTGTCGTGTATTTCATCCAGTGTTTTCTTTTGCTCTGGCGTTAGCTCCAATGCAGTGGCACGGCTGATGGTACGCACCGGCAAACCTCTTTTGCGCAAAAAATATTTTGCGCTCATGGGGTACGCAATATGTATCAGCGGGTCAACACGGCTTATTTCTCCCTGCAACCATTTCACTTCTTCTAATTTTTCAGGGTTGTTGGCATTGTTCACCATCCACACTAAAATCTCAGGGTAAAAATTTCCGCTGATGCTGCTCATGCCCTTTGCACCCATTTGCAAACTGTACATGGCATTGGGCGAATGTGCATCGTAAAATTCAAAATTGCTGTTGGCAGTTTTTACCACATCCAGTTTTGCTTTTACACTTTCTAAACTAATGGAAGTGTCTTTATGGTACACAAAGCGGTTGGAAGCCAGCAATGTTTTAAAAACATCCGTTCCTAAAATTCTTTTGTAAGGCGCAGGGCACTCGTACATGCCCAATGGAATATTACCGGTGAGTTTGAACATGCGCTCAAAATTTTTCAGCAGCACTTCATCACTGTCTTCAATATTGGCGTAATGGCCGGTTATTAAAATGGCAGCATCAATACCGGTGTCATAAATCTTTTTGGTAAACTCTACTTTGTCGTCAATGGTTAATCCGAATGATGAAGTTGCCACAACAGGCACACGACCGTTTACATACTTCACCACATGCTGTGTAAGTTCTAATCTTTCATCTTCGGTAATGCTGTACATTTCGCTGCTGAGGCAGTTGGCGAAGAAACCTTTTACACCTGCAGCCAAATAAAAATCTATTAATGTGCTTACGGCATCCAAATCAACTTTTGCTTTTAAGTTGAAAGGCGTAATCATTACCGGCACAAACTTATTTTCACTCATATTTCAAGCTGTTTAGAAAGCATAAATTTAATTTTTTTAGTCCGTCTTAAAGATGGAAAATACCACTATCCGCCTGTACAATCTTCCTGCCCCCATCCCCTAAAGGGGGGCTTTGGAGTCTTTATTATTTTTGACTTCCTTAAATTTCGTAATGATAATACCAGTTAAGAATATTGTCAGCGTTCCCACCACAATTATCATATTACTGTGCAAACTGCTTCTTACATATCCTTCAGGAATATTTTCGCTAAAAGTCATCCATAAAATAACCAGCACACCAATGATTGTGGCTGCAATTGCTGCGGCGTTTTTGGTTTGTTTGCTGATTAAGCCCAACAAAAACAGGCCCAGCATGCCGCCGGCAAAAATACCCGATAGTTTCCACCAAGTATCCAATAAACTTTTTACGCCAATCATTGCAAGGCCGCAACCCAGGCCAATAAACCCAACCACCACAGTGGCAATATGCAGCATTCTTAATTGCTGTTTATCGTTAATTTTTTTACCGAAATATTTTTTATAAATATCCATTGTAAATACTGTTGCACTTGCATTCATATTGCTGCTGATAGTGCTCATGGCGGCGGATAAAATTGCTGCTACAATTAAACCTAATAAACCCGTTGGCACTTTTGTTACCATAAAATAGGGCAACACTTTATCGGCATAATCAGCAGGCTTAAATGTTGCGGCCAGTTCCTGTATTTGTTGTGAAGATGCTGCAGCGCCTAATTTTTCTGTTGCCAGTTTTATTTTTACCGGGTCAATTAAACCGGGCTGTGTTTGATAAAAAGAATACAGTGATGTGCCGATGATTACAAACAGCAATGATACCGGCACATACATCCACACACAAAGCCAAACAGATTTGGCTGCCTGTTTTTCTGATGCAGCGGTATGGTAGCGCTGAATATAGTTCTGGTCCATACCAAAATTATTAAGGTTAATAAAAAAACCATACAGCAGCACTACCCAAAAAGTGGGCTGTGTAAAATTAAATGAAGTGCTGCCTAAACTGAATTTATTATCGGCCCTGGCCACTTCAATTACTTTATTAAAACCGCCGGGTATTTGTTTTATTACTAAATACAAAATAAGCAATGCCCCCAGGGTTTTTAAAATGCCTTGTGCCACTTCAGTCCATATCACAGCTTCCATGCCGCCAAGTACTGTGTAAATAATAATGCAAAGCCCCATTACAATCATAATGCTTTGCATACTGAAACCAGTAAGCGCCTGTAAGCTTAAAGCCATGCCAAAAAAAATAGTTCCCATTCTTGCAAACTGAGTAAACAAAAAGCAAACTACAGTATAGGTTCTTGCCCAGGGGCCAAAGCGTTTTTCTAAATGAGTATAAGCGGAAATTTCGCCTGTGCGGCGATAGAAAGGAACAAAATATTTTGTTGCCACCCATGCTGCCAATGGCATAGACAAGCTAAATACAAACACACTCCAATTGCTGCCAAATGCTTTACCGGGATTGCCTAAAAAAGTATTGCTGCTTAAAAATGTGGCGTAAATAGATAGCCCGATTGCCCAGCCCGGAATTTTGCCGGATGCCTTGGTAAACTGCTCTGTGTTTTTATTTCTTTTAGAAAAATAAAAACCAATACCCACCATTGCCAGCAGGTAAACAATTATAATTACAATATCAATTATGGGAAGGTTATTCATTTGTGCAATCGTAATTTGTAATTGATAGAACACAAATGACGCTGATAAAAGTGATTAACACTGAGAAAATCAGTTTTCATCTGTACCATCTGTTTCATAAGCGTTTCTATCCTAATCATCACCCGTCTTCCCTGCCACACTCACCACACCCGGCCATTGCTGGTTTATAATTTCTTTCAATTCTAATTTTGATGGGTCAATCACCACATGTTTTATTCTTTCTCTTCTCCATGTATACACAATATGCACTAAGCCATCTTTTGTTTGTATAACTGATGGATAAGAATACTGGCTGATAGGTGAATCTTCCAGCACAACAGCAGCATACCATTTAACACCATCGTTACTCACTGCTACATTCAATGGCGTTCTGGGTCCTTTACCTTTTACCCAGCTATCATTGGGCAATGTATGATTATAAACCAGCAATTGCCTGCCGTCTTTTAATGTTACCGCATCAGTGCCAGAATTATTATTGGGCAGTGCAGACGCTTTCATTGCACTCCATGTTTTTCCATTATCACTGCTCCAACTTTCGTTAATGGTGGTGTTACGGCTGCGGCACAAAATCTGCAAGCGGCCATCTTTATGTTTTAAAATACTTGGCTGAATAGCCTGCATAATAGTACCGTCGTTGATGTCGGCACTCTTCGTCCATGTGCGGCCATTATCGGTTGTAAATTCAATATGTGCTTTCCAGCCACCTTTTTCTGTACTGCTGGGGCAAAGCAATACACCGTTAATTAACTCTGGTTTGTTTTTTATCGGGCCTAAAAAACTTTCGGGTAATGCTTCCCTTGCACTCCATGTTTTTCCATTGTCGTTGCTACGCATCATCCAGCCCGTCCACCCTGCTACGTTGGGGCCAATTTTATAAAACAATAACAATTCTCCATTGGGTGCATAAAACAAAACAGGATTGTAACAGGCATATCTTGTTGTGTCATTCATTACCCCGTCAGCAACTTTAACAGGCTCTGTCCATTGATTGTTTTTGTAATGGCTTGTCCAGATGCACACATCTTTATTCCCTTCCTTCGTTCCGCCAAACCATGCAGCAATTAAACCTGCTGGTGTTTCTGCAATGGTAGCAGCATGGCTTTCAGGGAAAGATGCCCTTTCAAAAATGAATTCATCTTTTACAATACCCTGTTTCCATTTTTTATTACGCATAAATGAATAAGAGCCCGATGCAATTTCAAACACCGCAGCACCTTTATCCATTTTAATAAATTTCACATCAGCATTGCCGGTAATGGCTTTACCGCTTTCTGTAATTTCTTCTGCACTTGCTGCTGGTATGTATACAGTTGCTTTTGTATTGGCAGGAATAGTAATACTCCATTGAAATGTGGAGATACTATTTTTCCATTCGCTTTTAATAAGCCCATGCAAACTTTTGTAAGATGCTTTTACAAAATCCAGTCCGGCAGGAATGGAAGGCTTCATAATTATTTTCTTAAACCCAACATCTGTTTTATCGCTGCGGATTCCTGCTAAATTTTCGTAGTACCAAATGAGTAAATCACCCAGCATCATTACATGGTTCTGGCTGTTCATGTTAGGGTCTGCCGTGTTGCCATTCCATAATTCCCAAATGGTGGTGGCACCGTTGGCAGCCATATAACCATAACTTGGATAGCTATTGTTAGATGCAATGGTATAAGCCAGTTCATTCTGGTTGTATTCAGTTAAACCCCTGAACAAATATTGCGTACCAATTAAACCGGTGCTGATATGCCCTTTACTTTCAATTTTTATTTTGTTATAAATATTGGTAAACACTTTTTCTCTCAATGAATCAGGACAAATACCAAAATACAAAGGCAAGAGGTTAGCAGTGATGGTATTGTTGGAATAATATTGCTTTGAAGCATTATAAAATTTATCCTGAAAAGCAATACGCATTTTATCAGCCAAATCACCATACTCTTTACTATCTGCATTATTGCCCGTAAGTTTTGCAAAGCGCTGCATGTACGACAGCAGTTTAAAATAATAAGCCGAAGCAATCAGTTTGCCATCGGTTAAACGGCTACTGTCTTTTGCATGAATTAAATGTAAATCTTCCGGTGGCACACACCAATCGCCATATTTATCTTTGGTCATTATATCATTCACCAGATATTTATCTCTCATGTACCACATCCATTTTTTCATGGATGCATAATTTTTTTCTATTGGTTTAATATCACCATACTGGTTGTATAAATGATTGCTGATGGTGATAAACGCCGCAGGCCATGTAACATCATCGCTGTAATAATTCCAAAAGGCTGGTGCTACATCCGGTATCGCACCTTCAGCAGTTTGTGATTGCTGAATATCATCCATCCATTTTGCATAAAGTGTTGCATTGCCAAATAAATAACTTTCTCCCATTGCGCCAATCACCCTGTCTCCCAGCCAGGGCTGCCGTTCGTTGCGTTGCGGACAATCAATGGGCATTCCTTTATAATTGGAAGCAATACCCCACCAGGCATTTTTGTAAACTGCATTTAACGTTGTGTTGGACGATTGAAAAGTACCAGTAGTTTCCAAAGCATCATACACCAGTTTGCCACTAAAATTATTTACAGATGGCACACCTGGGAAACCATTTACTTCCACATAACGAAAACCGTGGTAGACAAATGAAGGCTCCCAGCCTCTATCGCTTAAAGGAGAATTACCGAATGTATAAATATCAGTAACTTTTGCATCTCTTAAGTTTGCAACAAACAATTCGCCATCTGTTTTCAAACTTTCTGCAAAACGCAGTTTAATAGTTTCTCCTTTTTTGCCTTTTATATTTTTTAATTGCAGCCAGCCTGCAAAGTTTTGCCCCATATCAATAATGTAACGTCCGCTACTAATAGGTTTGATTGAAACTGGCGCAATTGTTTGCATCACTTTCATCGGCTCACTCATTTGTGCGGTTATCTTTCCCTTGGGTGCTTCCACCAATTCAGGCTGCAGCCATTGGCTGTCGTTAAAGCCTGCAGTTGCCCAGCCATTGAATTCCTTATTGGCATCATATTCTTCTCCGTCGTATTCGTTGTTAGTTCTTATTGGGCCATCCACATTTAATTTCCAGCTTTCATCGCTTACTATTGTTTGCTTTGTTCCGTTTGCGTATTCAATTTCTAACTGCAATAAAAGTTTTGGATAACCAAATGTGTTGTGTTTTTGTGTTTTGTAATTCTGCCGCATGGTGAAAAAGCGGCCATTGCCCAATACTGTTGCAATAGCATTCTTTCCATTTTTAATTTGCGCCGTTACATCATGTGTGTTATAGAAAAAAGATTTACGGTAATCAGTTGGATTAGGCGCCAATACCTGGTCGCCAATTTTTTTACCGTTAATGTACAATTCATAAAACCCCAAACCAGCAATATAAACGGTTGCTCTTTTTACCGCTGCTGTATTCTGAAACTCTTTTCTTAAATACCTTGCTGATAATCTTGACCATTGTGTAATGCTGTCCCATGCAGATGCTTTGTCGTAGCCAATCCATTTTGCTTTCCAATCACTTTCGTTTAATAAGCCGGTGGAGAAAAAAGCTGAAGAACTATTTGCAGTTCCTTTATTGGTAACTGATTTTACTTTCCAGTAGTAATTGGTGGCAGATTGCAATGCTTTGCCTGCATACTGCACTTGTGCTGATTGCGATGAAGTAACAACGCCTGAGTTCCATACATCTCCATTATTTGCCTGCAGTTTTTGTAAACTGCTGCTAATAATTATTTGATATGATTGCTGTACTACATTGCGTTGTTTGCTTTCCAGTTGCCAGCTAAGGCGTGGCTGTTGCACATCAATGCCTAAAGGATTATTCAGCATTTCGCAACGCAGGTTGGAAACAATTACCTGTGACTGTACTTTAGCCACAAAGGCACTAAGTACACAAAGCAGCACAAAGGTTTTACTTAGTGGCACTTTGCGCCTTTGCGCCTTTGTGGTTCTATTTGCTGAATAGTGAACAGAACCCTGAAGTGAGTGACACAACGATGCTGATAGTAGTACAACTGCTGGTATCATAAAAATTTAAATCAGTTTATTCTGCTGAGAAATTAAACCATAGCACTATTTTCAAAGCCCTGCTTTTATCTTTCTCATAATCATAAAAAATATTTTTTAAACCCATCGGGCCTGTTGTTTCGTTTCGTTGTGTTTTAGTACCAATGCTGCTGATGCCCTGCATAAATGAAATATCACCGGAAGGAAACAGCGGCTCGTAATTATGCCACTGGTCGGTTTTCCATGCAGGTGTAAACAGGCGCAGGAATAAATTTTCCGTTTCTGTTGCCACCGTAAAGCGGTTGTTTTTTGTAAAGAAATAACCGCCGTAAAAATTAGAATAATAACCTTTAAACTCAGGATAAATCCATGGCGACTCCCCAGTTTCTGTGTTGTTGTATTTTTTATCCCACACACCAAACTGCCCGCCCTTCATGCGGTTTTTCCAAACACGGTAAGGGCCGTTGCCCAAATAAGTAACCGATTTAATTTCACTTTCAGGAAAAGAAAAATTGATGCCTGCAAAATTGGTGTTGTATGCACCGGGGAAATAATTTACTTCCAGTTGCAGCCAGCCCGATGGATAAACCGTCCACTTGAGTGTGTTGTAACTTTCTTTTTTATCGTAAGAGGATTCGATGATAAATTTATCACCATCGTTGTATTTTTTTATGCCTTTAAAATTATTTACACCCTCCTGTACAATTGGGCCGTTGTTAAAAGGAATTACACCATTTCTATTTTTTACATAAGCCAGTATGCCGCTGGATTCATTGAACATTAAAGAGACATCTTTTACATTTACCAAAATCATGTTGGTATCGGCAACAGGTGTTTCAATTTTGCCGGCTTCTTTGTTTTTTCCTTCAGTCATAATCATTCGCTCAGTTATCAATTTTGGGTTACTGATAGGAAAACTCCATGTAAACAGTTCTTGTTGAAATTTATCTTTTGCAGTTACATACAATACATCATGCTCTTTCCAGTTTGCAGGTAAATTTATTTGTAACACTCCTTTAACGCCTGGTAAAATATTGGGGGCTATTGCTGTACCTGAATTTCCATTTGATTCCCGAATACCAAAACGTATAAGCTTCCAATTAAAACTGCATTCATTTATATTAGTGAAATGATAACGGTTCTCAATATTAAACTTTCCATCAAATGCATCTGTAATTTCTTTCCGCTCAAAATGTACCGGGCTCCATATTTCTTTAATGGCAAAATAGCTTCCTTCTTTTTCATGATGAGGCCCCATAATACCATCAGCCGCCCGGTGCTTATCAGTATCAAGCGAATCATTTAAATCATGACGCACCACTGCATTGTCTGCAAAGTCCCACAAAAAACCTCCGGCACTTAAAGGGTTGTGCCACATTTTTTCCCAATAATCTTCCAGTCCGGCACCATGACCACCATCGAACCAGCCATGCAAAAATTCGGTGGGCATTACAATTTCCCTTCCGTATTCATAATTGCCAATGCCATAATTGTATTCCCGGTAATGTTGTGTTTCCACACCATTAAATAATTGCCAGGGATGCACAACAGGGCGTTTCTGCAAATCAAACTCAGTAAAATATTTATCCAGTTCTAAATTATGCCCGCCTTCGTTACCATTGCTCCACATTACAATAGACGGATGATTGGCATCATGGTCAATCATTTCTTTCAGCAACTTCGTTCCTGTTTTTGTATCATAATTGCCATGCCAGCCCGCCAGCTCATCCATTACAAACAAACCAAGCGAATCGCAAACATCTAAAAAATGGTCATCAGGCGGATAGTGGCTCATACGCACCGCATTCATGTTCATGCTCTTCATCAGCAACACATCTTCAATACTGTTTGCTTTGCTCATGGTTCTTCCGGTTTCCGGACGAAAGGAATGACGGTTCACTCCTTTAAATTTCATCTTTACACCGTTTACATAAATGCCGTCCCGTTGTTTTAATTCAACAGTGCGAAAGCCGAATTTTTTGGAGACGGTGTGAAGCAGTTTCCCATTATCATAAATTAAGAATTCCGCTTGATACAAATAGGGAAATTCCGGGCTCCACTGCTGTATTTCTTTAATCTTTCTTTTTAAAACATATTTCCCATTACTAGAACCAACATTAACTGCACGGATAGAATCAACTAACCTGTTTTCGGAATCAAAAATTCTGATATCAGCGAATGCATCTGTTATTTTGTTTGTTGTGATTAAACAATTAAACTCCCCATCAGCTTTCGCATCTATTGAAACTTGTTCAATGTGAGCAACAGGTAACACCTCCAACCACACCGGCCTGAAGATGCCGCCAAAAATCCAGAAGTCCGCTTTGCGTTCTGCTTCATTCACAGATTGATTGGCAGAATGCTTTGCAACGGTTACTTCCAGTAAATTTTCTTTGCCGTATTTGAGCAACTTTGTTATGTCATACTTAAATGCATAAAAAGCACCCTGGTGCACTTCGCCTGCCAGCTTACCATTCACTTTTACTTCCGCATCTGTCATCACACCTTCAAAAACAATATTCACCACTTTGTTTTTCCATGCAGCGGGCACATTGAATGTATGCTTGTACAAACCTTTTTCTTTTCCCCTCACACTGTCTTTTGCAAAACCATAATCGTATTTACCAAATCCCTGCAACTCCCAGCAACTGGGCACTGCAATGGTTGTCCATCTGTTGGCATTCATGCCGCCGGTACACATAAACTCCCATTGTTTGGTGTTATCGCTGCCGGTGCCGGAGAGGTATACTTTTTCTGTCTGCTGACTGAATAAGTCAAAAGTGAAAAGTAAAAAGTAAAAACTCAGTATTGCCTTAAACATTCTTTTATACAATTATTTTTATTTTGTTACCAGCTTCAGTTTTTCATGGCAGTCCCGAAAGCATTCGGGATTGCGTCGCACTCTTCAACTGTATATCAGTATTCATCTTTTTCTCTCGCTGATTACACCAATTAACACAGATAAAAACATCTGCGCTCATCTGAGAAATCTGTGAGCTATTAATCACATTTTACCTGATACTTTTTCCAACACTGCACTTGCCGCCACTTTCTTTCCATTCACCCACACACTCAACCCTTTTCCTTTTTTATATTTTGTTCCTTCTTTATCCCAAATGATGGTGATGATTTTTCCGTGATACAATACATTATCCAAACAAAACCAATCCCACTTGTTGGCAGGCAATAATGGATGCACTTCAATGGTATCATCTGCTCTTGGTCGCAAACCAACCAAGCCGGTAATAATTAAATCATTAAATGTAGAGTGATTGTAATAGCGGCTGCGCTCTTCATCTCCTTTTAACCAGTAACCGGTTTTTTCATCTAAGTACTCTCCCACATACGGACGGCCACGGTAGTATTGTGATTCCACATAAGTATTAAGTAAAGAAAAATAATTACTGTCTGCCACATAATCCTGTTTGTAATTATTAAGCAGGTTGGCCATAGCCGTTAATGTTTGTGATGTAGCGAAAGGCCACACCGCACCATCCCATTCACATTTGCAACAACCATGTGTGCGGAAAAGCGGATGGCTTCTGTCAGCAGTTGTAATACCAAAAGGTGCACAGAAAGTTTTTGTATCCGTTAAACTCTTCCATGCAATACTGTAACTGCTATCGGGCATATTAAAATACCAGGGAATAAACCCAATTTCTTCTTTTACATTGGCCAGCGTATCTCCTTGTTCTTTTCTTACTTCAAAAAAATCCTGGCTACTGTTCCATAGTTTTGATTGCACTAAATATTTTATCGAATCAGCTTTGGAACGATATGTAAAGCCTTTTCTTCCGTTGCCTTCCAACAAATTTATTTTATCCAGCGCTATCGCATTACCATACATATATCCGTTAATACTCGGCCTCGGGTTTTTTTCTTTTCTTCCACCGCTGATAGTCTCTTCCATTGCATCCCTTACATCGTATTGCCAGAATAATCCGTCTGCTCTTTTTTTATCAGTTTCCCATGCAGCATAATCGTTTTCCAAATCAGGCAATAAATCAACAATAAATTTTTTATCGCCATTTACGAGGTAACGGTTATAAATAGCATCCGTATACCAGCCGCTGTAAAACCGAAGCTTATTCATTGGCTTGCCGTTATTGCCCCGCAGCCAAACCAGCAGGTTATCATCCATATATTTTTTATCATGCAGCCAGCGACTTTCATAAATATGGTGGCCCAATGCACTGCTGATTAAATTGTATTTATCTGCGTAATTACGCTGAATTAAAAACTCTGTAAACACAAAACCTTTTTCTGTTTTTTTAATGTGCTTGCGTAACGTCCACCAGCGGAAATAAAATATTTCTTCAAAGTTTTGCTGCGGGCATTCAAACAGTGGAATATTTTTTTGCATCCAGTCCCAGCTTTGTGCATTGGGGATAGCCTGTTCAATATTGGGTGTTTCCATTGTGTTGAAATAGTCAACATAATGTTTAAAGGAAGATGATTTTAAAACAAAAGGCTTTTGTGCATGAGAGGTATTTCCTACAAAGGCACAAAGCACACAAAGAAAAACCCCCAAACCCCCTGAAGGGGGCTTTAGAGTCTGAAATATTTTAGAGCTTATTTTACTTTTCATAGTTTGATAGTCTTACACCAACCATTATAAGCTTCGTTTACTTTACTAATATCTACAGCAGGTGTAAATTTTTTCTTATCTGCATTTAAGTTACGCAATGCATCAATACTCTCATACACCCCGGCTTTTAAACCGGCAAGGTAAGCAGCACCCAATGCCGACACATCGGGCATGCCGATAGTGGCGACATTTTTATTCAGCAAGTCGGTAAGGAATTGCACCACAAACTGATTAGCCGTAATACCACCATCTGCATTTAATTCGTTTAAAGAAATACCTGCATCTTTCTCCATAGCCACAATTACATCTTTAATCTGGTAAGGAATAGTTTCTAATGCAGCCCTTACAATATGATTTTTTGTTGTGCCGAAACTTATTCCTGTTAATGATGCTCTTCTGTCCATTTGCCAGTGCGGAGAACCCAAACCACTGAATGCAGGAATTAAATACACACCGCCATTATCTGCAACAGCCGTTGCCATTGCTTCAGTCTCTTTACTGTTGCTGAATAATTGCAGTTCATTTTTCAGCCATTCAATTGTAGCACCGCAGCTTACAATTACACCTTCTAAAGCATAATCTATTCTGCCATCAATACTCCAGCACACGGTTGTTACCATACCATTTTTTGATGCAACGGGCTTATTACCGATATTCATTAAAATGCTGCAGCCTGTACCGAGTGTGGCTTTTGCCGTGCCTGCATCAAAGCAGCCTTCGCCAAAAGCAGCGGCATGCGAATCGCCGATGAGTGCAGTAATGGAAATATTTTTTTCGAATAAACCATCGAGTGTTGTTTCTCCAAACAAAGCAGAAGATGATTTTATTGCTGGAAGATTGATACCACTTAAACCAAATGCGTTTAGCAATTCATCATCCCATTGTAATGTATGCAGGTTGAATAATAATGTACGGGATGCATTGGTATAATCTGTTGTGTAGGTATTTCCATTGGTGAATTTATACAATAGCCATGTGTCAATAGTGCCGAAATATGCTTCGCCGTTTTGAATAGCAGTTCTTACAGTTTCATTATTTTTAAACAACCAAATAAGTTTGGTGGCAGAAAAATATGGGTCGATTACCAATCCTGTTTTTTCAGTTACGGTTTGTGATAAACCATTTTGCTTTAACTCCTCACAAATTTGCACACTGCGTTTGCATTGCCAAACCACGGCATTGTGCAATGGCTTGCCGTTTTTATCCCACACCACAAATGTTTCCCGTTGGTTGGAAATGCCAATAGCAGCAATATCATTTTTGCTGAATCCCTTTTCTTCAAACTGCTGTAAGCATTTTTTTACAGAAGCGATTGCATTCTGATAAATCACTTCAGGTTCCTGCTCTACAAAACCACCAGGCAAATAATGTGTATGTAAATCTTCTGAACCTTTGGCAATGACTTGACCTTTATCATCAAATATTAATGATTTGGTGGAACTGGTACCCTGGTCAATTGCCAATATGTATTTATTGTTTGACATTTTTTTATTTCAATTAACCGCAAATAGCGCCAAGGATTTCGCAAAGAAGCGTAAGGGTTTACTTGTTCAACAACTTCACCACTTCATCCGCAATTCCTTCTTCGCTAATTCCATAATGTTTAAAAATATCTCCCTGCGGACCGGTCACTGTATACTGATCCGGTATACCTATAATTTTAAATGGCAACGCAATTCCCGATTGCAATAAGAAAGATGCTACGGCTTCTCCTAAACCACCATACACACTGTGCTCTTCCACCGTTATTATCGCTTTGCATTTTTTTGTCAGTGAAGATATCAGTTCTGTATCCAGTGGTTTAATGGTATGCATGCTTACAACAGTAGCTGCAATACCGTTTGCTTTTAATTTTTCTGCAGCTTTCACTGCAGGGTAAACCGTTTCGCCATTGGCAATAATGGCAACATCATTACCTTCAGTTATCACACGGCCTTTGCCAAATGCAAAACCATCGCTGTTATCTTTCTTCAAAGATGGCATTACTTTTTTTCCAAAGCGCAAGTACACCGGCACATCACTTTCCGCTGCCAGTTTTGTTGCTTGTTCTGTTTCAAAATTATCTGCCGGTGCAACAATGATGATGTTATTAATGGCACGCAGCACAGCAAAATCATGCAGGCTGTGGTGTGTGCTGCCCAATGCACCGTAGCTTACACCAGCACTGATACCGACAATAGTTGCCGGATTATTACTGTAACAGATATCGTTTTTAATTTGTTCCAGCGAACGGGCTGTTAAAAAACAAGCCGGTGATACTGCAAATACTTTTTTATCACAACTTGCCAGGCCTGCAGCAACGCCTACTAAATTTTGTTCTGCAATGCCTACTTCCACAATCTGTTCTGGAAATTTTTTACCAAAGGGTACTAATTTACCAGAGCCCCTGCTGTCGCTGGTTACTGCAATAATATTTTTATCAGTTTCAGCCAACCGTTGTAATGTTTCTGAAAAAACATCCTGGTTGGGTTTATCACCGCCGGGTGGTATTGTTATTTGTTGTGCCATAAGCCTCCCTAAATCCCTCCCGAGGAGGGGCTTTAGTCTCCAATATTTTAAAGTGTTAATAATAATTCATCCAATTCTTTTATTGCTTGCTCATACTGCTCTTTATTTGGCACGCCGTGATGCCACTTCAATTCGTTCTCCATAAAGCTTACACCTTTGCCTTTTGTGGTATGTGCAATTATTACAGAGGGTTTTCCTTTTTCAAAAGGCAGCGATGCAAATGCTGCTTTCAATTCATCAATATCATTACCATTCACTTCTTTTACTGCCCAGCCAAAAGCTTTCCATTTTTCATCCAACGGGTCGGTGTTCATTACATCAGCGGTGTGTGCAGTTATCTGTAAAGTATTTTTGTCTACAACAGCACATAAATTATCCAGTTTGTAATGCGCTGCACTCAATGCTGCTTCCCAATTGCTGCCTTCGGGCAATTCGCCATCACCCATCAGTGTAAATACTTTGTAATCCTTCTTATCCATTTTAGCAGCAATAGCCATGCCCACACAAATGGGCAAACCATGACCTAATGCGCCTGTATTCTGCTCCACACCTTTTACTTTTTTTGTGGGATGGCCAATATAATGCGATTTGTATTTGCACAATGTTTCCAAATCACTCTCGGGGAAAAAGCCTTTATCAGCAAGCACCACAAACAATGCTTCCACGCAATGGCCTTTGCTTTGCACATACCTGTCCCTGTCCGGCGATGAAAAATTTTCCGGTGATACATTCAGCACATCATTGTACAATACATTTAAAATGTCAGTGCAGGATAAACTGCCGCCGGTATGGCCTGCATTGGCGCCAACAATGTACTTCAGGATGTTTTTCCTGTAGTTGATTGATTTTTGTTGTAATTCTTTTGTTGTCATAATTATTTCTCACAAAGGCACAAAGCCACTAAGTTTGATTTGTTGAATAGAATTCCTTCAGTACAAGAGTGCGACGCAACGATGCTGATAGTAGCACTGCAGTTTGGTTCAAAATAATTCTACGCATGTTCATAAGTTTCCCAACCTAAATAATTTTCAAATGCTTCTTTTAATACACCAGCAGTTTTGCTTGCGTTCATCACTACATGATGTTCAAATCCGTTGCGGCATACATGGTTCATTAAACCCTGCAAATTATTTATTTGCGCCACGGCACGGTTACCAAATGTATTCAGCGCATCATTCGTCAGTTCGCCTTCGCCAACATACGCTTTAATAATTCCTTTGCAATCATCGGTGCTGATGCGGCCATATGTCAAAGGCATGGCAGGCGTACGGCCATCCAATGCACCATAAGTATTTTCTGTACCCACACTTGTACCTAAAATGGGTGCGGTGCTAATACTTATATCCGGCAAAAATGATTTTGCCCAGTTACCACAATGAAACAACACACATTTTGTATCATCATCTGCATAGTTATTATTCCAGTCAACCAACGCAGAAGGTGAGCCGCTGGCTAATTGCATGGCATACATACTTAATGTACCTGTAACGTCCACTTCGCAGGCGGATGGCAGCATGTTCTCACTCATCATGCTCATGCTGGTGCATACATTACAGCCATAATTTTTTTGAATGGATGTCCAGCATTGAATGGCCGTGGCATCCAAACTATTTTCTTCCATAAAATTTGCCAGCACCACATCAAGCTTTGCAATCTGTACTAATTTATCAGGCGGCGTTAAACCTGTGTTGGTGTATGCATGAATTTTTTCCAGTTTTTCTTTTACTGCTTTATCATCGGCTGTTAGTTTATTGGCATTGCCTAAAATTTCAGAGAGGTCAACAGTAGTAACAGAAATACCATTGCGCTGCAATAATTTTTCGCTGTAGCGAACGGTATTGAAAGCCGTTGGCCTTGCGCCCACTGCACCAATACGCACTTTACGCAAACCATTTACCACACGGCAGGTAGCGGTAAAGTTTTTTAAATCTGTAATAAATGATTCGTCTTTCGGACTTACCACATGCTTGGTGGTGAGTGAATATTTTATGCCGTATTGATACAGGTTATTGCACACAGAAATTTTTCCGCACCAGGCATCTCTCCGGTTCACCACATCCATCTTACCCAAATCATCCGGGTAACCTTGTATTAAAACAGGCACCGTTAAGCCCGATAATTTTATTGTTTCTGCCACACCTTTTTCATCACCAAAATTTGGCAACACCACCAGTATGCCATCAATTTCATCTGCATGCTTTTTAAACAACGCTGCACATTTTTGTGCTTCGGCAAATGTTTCCACACCACCCAATTTACTATCCGCATCACTTAACATGATTGGTGTAATGTTTAATTGCTTAAACAAATCCAAAATTTCTGTTCTTGCTTCAGCCACTAATTTATCAGGGAAAAAATCACGGTTGCCGATGATAACACCCAGTGTGCTGTTTTTAATTGTTGCCATATTATTTTAAGTCTTTCGTTTTTAAATAATGAATTTGATATACTGCTTCTTTCTCTTTTGCATTTGCATTAGGCAAATCATAATCCTGGTCGGTAGGCGTATCCGCATTGGGGAAACGGCGTATACTTCCGGTTCTGAAAACAATCCGTTCCACGGCTTCAACCAGTGCAAAACATAAATTGTTATTCGGCTTGCCGCCATTAATACTTACCGTATAAAATCTTGTGGCAGTATTCAGTTCAATTTTAAAATTGAGCGCTTCACCTGCATTGTATTTTCCCAATGATTTATTGCGGTAACCTTGTTTGGTTAAAATACTTCCTGTTGAATCCAGCATAATGCGTAAAGTGGGAATGCCTTTTGCATCCACCAGTTCAATTTGCAAGTCGCCATAATTGTTTTGCTGTGGCGTAACAGTAAAATCAACAGCTATATTTTTTGATGCTGGAAATAAGCGTTCTGCTTTTGCATAATCGAATGGGTCGCTATCTTTCAATACTAATTTTTTATCCAGTACTTCGGTGCGGCACCAAAGCGGACTGTATAAATTCCAGTTATTGATTGTAACTGCATTTGCAAAATCATCATCCACATTTTTTGTTTCTCTATCTTTTACCGGCACCGGAATTTTTGCTACCCAAATATCTTCTTTGTTCATACTGTAAGTAACCCACATATTTCCATCCGCAGGTTTACCATCCATTTCCTGTATGCCACGTACATACTGCGGCCCATAACTTTTATATGCACCACCATATCGTAATGAAGTAATTTCTCCATTTACCAGTAACAGGTTTTTATATTTCAAGCCATCATCGCTTACACTTAGTGCTAATGGCCAGCGGAATTCAGAAGGATTGTACACAGTGGCATATTTACCATCGCTTGTTTTTTGTCCCCAGATTTTTGCATTGGCATTTACAAAACCCGGTGCCCTCGTTGGGTTGTATTGCCATGTTTTGCCTTCGTCTTTGCTAATACTTGTTAACGCATATTTCCACAAGCCTACTGCTCTTCCATCTTTTAAATGATAATAGTTAAAGGCTTTAAAATCTTTTTGCAAAGGAATCAATGGGTCATTGCGGTCGCCTTCTTCCACTGTTTGCATCATTAATAAAGGTGTATGCAAAATTTCTTCGCTAGCTGCAATCAATGCTGCATCGCCTGATGATTTATAAAAAGGATAGGAAGTATTCTTTTCGTTAAACTCATGGTTGTAACGTAAAAAATAAATGGGGCCGAAGCTTCCATCAGTTTTTATTTCCCTTATTACACGGCCAATACCGTTGCCATCGTTAGGGTCATCTTTTTCTCCCAGCACAATTCCATAATATCCTAATGCAAATAATTTTTTGTTTTTAGATGTATAGAAACCCATTCGCTGGTGCATCACTGCCATTGTATTTTTTGCAGTTTCTGTCCTTCCTTCTTTAGTGGTGCCATCAGGTATTTTATAAGGCGGAAAAATTACAACAGGCATATTCCAGTTATAACCATCCTTTGATGTTTGGAGCAATGTTTGCCCCGGCGGAATATGTTCACCAACAGGGTCGCTTAAATATTCCAGGTAAAAAGTATTGTTCCAATAAGCCAGCATGGGCTGGTGATTGTACGTCCATGAAGTGGTGTTATTATTATCTGCCCTGTTGGCCCTCATGGTTTGTATATTATGCACACCCATTGCAGGCAACAACTGGCCGTGGTGATAATCTACATTAGAAAGCGTTTTGCCAATATAGCGGACAGTATCCTGCGCAATTAACAATGTACAATTAACAATGAACAATATTGAAAAGAAGAACTTCATTTTATTTTTTGTGTAAATTTTTTATCAGTTGCTTGAGAGTTTTCTTTTTCACCGGCACTATCGTTCCATGTTTGTGCCCAACGGGCACAGTTACTTTTGTTGTTACATTTTCAAAATGCACAAAATCTTTTGTGGCCGATGCTTCATAAATTTTCTTTCGGTAACTATCATAATAAATCAGCCATTCATTTTTTAGTTTTACAACAGAGGGGCCTTCAGTAAAAGTATCTGTAAATGCTTTTGATACATTTTTCCATGGCCCAATGGGAGTTTCGCTAAAAGCCACTTTAATATCCCGTTCTTTTCTTGTGTTATCTTTCAACACCAGCACATAATCTTTATTTCCCCTTTTTACAATCACTGCATCAATCACACTAAAGCCGGGGTCGCAGAATAATTTTGTTTTATCAAAGAGTTCAAAATCTTTTGTAATGGTGTAATACATGCGGTGGTTGTTGCTGTCGTCTTCTATTCCCCTGTCAAATCTTCCGGGTATGCAACTGGCCCAGATGATGATATACTGTTTATACACATCATCATAAAATATTTCCGGCGCCCACACATTTACTGTTGTGGGTTCAGACTGCATCACCGGTAAAAAACGTTCTTCACTCCAGTGTATTAAATCTTTGCTGCTGGCATAACCAAAGCCATTATCGCCCCGCCAACTGCTTGTCCACACCAAATGAAAAGTACCATCCGGCCCCTGCACCATACTTGGGTCTCTCATTACTTTTTGATTGCCGATTTGCGGTTTCAATAACACCGTATCTAAATCATTCCAATTTTTTCCATCGTAACTGTACAGCATGCGCAAGCCTGCATCGGCAGGTTCATGAAAAGAAGTAAACAAATACGCTTTCTTATTGCATGATGTTAATGCAATAAACAATGAACAACTAATAATGAATAATATTCGGCGCATAGTTTTATTTCTCTAAAATCAATACCCAGTCGTTGCCATTTACTTTTTCACCGGGTGGTGTAAATGTTGTTAAACCGGTTTTATAATTTTTAACCTGTTCTTGTTTTCCTGTTGAAGGGCTAAACCATTTTACCTTAGATGGTTTAAAAGATAATTTGTCTGCTGCCACAGTAAAGCTTCTTCCGTTGTACACATAAAACATTGCGTAGTTCTTTCCTTTTGTTGCAGCCACACGGTTATAACGTTCATCAGAATCAACTACCAGTTCCTGTGCAGGCACACGGTCAAAGTAAGATTTACTTAGCATTAATTTTTTCAGGTACTGCATTTGTGTGGCGCCGGGAGCAAACAATGCTTCCTTCCAGTTATTGCGCACACCATAGTTTGCTGTCCAGTCTCCTTTATGATTAAACTGCATTACAGAATTTTCACCATAAGTAAAACCGGCGCCACCTGCAAACACACTCCAGTAAGCATAACGCCTTAAATCAGCAGCCGTCCATCTTGGCTGCAAACTATCGTGCAGGCCATGCGGTATATTTTCGTAAGATGGCTCTGCATCTAATGTGGGCTTCACAGGTTTTAAGTTGTAATCTACATTTACAAACTTCCAGTTATCTTCTCCATAATGATTAGTTTCATTACGGTTGGTGTCCTGCGCATAATCTTTATGCCCGCTCTGGAAAATATTAAAATCCAGCCATGCTTCATTATGAAACCAATCGCTGGAAGATGTTCTTCCACGGGGATGATAAGTGATTAAATGATTTGCATCGTATTTGCGGATGGTGCTGCCAATCATATTCCAAACATCCAGCCCGCCTTCGGTACCTTTCACATCACCACCATTCAGCCAGATAATATTGCTTTTATTTTTATAACGCTCTGCTAAAAATTTTGCATATACTGCTGCCTGCTGCAGGTTTACTTTGCCGCCTTTTACATTGCTGCCCCATACCGGAACCATTGCCATATAAATGCCACGTTTAGCAGCTTCGTCAACAATAAAATCAACATGGTCCCAATAATCGTAAGCGGTGGTATCATTAAAATTATTACCCGGTGTTACGTTCGGCTTCGATACATCTTCATTAATCAATGCATAATCGCCATACACATTTTTTGTGTTGTTCATATCATGCAGCACCATTACCTGCACCACATTAAACCCCTGCTGTTTTCTTGTTTCCAAATAATGTACAGCATCTTGCCTGTTGCATTTTACAAACAACAGCCAGCCGGTATCACCCAGCCAGAAAAATGGTTTACCGTTTTTAGTTTCAAAAAATCTTTTATTGGCAGAAATTTTTAGCTGCTGCAATTGTGCAGTTGTAACCAATGTGGTCAACAATAATACAATGGTGAAATATTTTTTCATTTTTTTATTACCAGCTTTAATTGAAACAATTTGCTTTACCGCATTTCAATCTTTTTTGTTTCTGTATTATACACAATTTTTTTTGTTCCATCGCTCAACATGTATTCATGTGCATTGGAAGATGCAACAGGTTTCATACCTGCAGCAGCTTTTAAAATGGACACATCTATATCGGGCAATACAGGCAAACTGCCGCCCGCCATAAATGCTGCCATGGCAAATTCAGGGTAACTGTCCCCACTGTAAACAACTGCTTTGTTAGGAAATTTTTCTTTGTATTCTTTTACTGCACGGTATACCTGTTCAAAACTTGTTTTCTTAGGTTTTAATAGCCTGGCATGCTGGCGTGGCGCTAAATTTTGCCCGCCTTTTGGTTCATACGCAGTTCCATCAGCCTGGTAATGCCAGTAACGGATGTCAATTAAATCCACCACTGCGGCATAAGCCGGCATAGATAAAATAGAATCCTGCACATCCTTTGTTACACATAAGGCAATGATGGGATGCTTGCCGGTTTCTTTCTCCCAATCCTTCACCACATCCAGCCAGAATTTTACAAAGTGCAGCGGACCGGTAAACTCCTCACCAATAAATTGTATCACGCCATTATTATCTTTGAAATTATTCAGGCACTGGCGGATGAATTTTTTATGCAGCTCCCTTCTTACAGGGTTGCTGATATCATAAAACTGTTCTGCTAAAAATATTCTTTTATCGCCTGCAAATGGCGGCGGCTCGGGAAAACCTGTATTGTTAATATTATTAGCAGTGCGCCATGGAAAATCCACGTAGTGTGCGCCTGCTTCAATAATATTATGCTGAAAATAATTTTGATGCACCAGTACCAAACCTTTCTGGTCCGCCAAATCAGCAAATTGTTTTAAACGGCTCCAGTAAAATAAATTGTATTTGGTCAAATCATATTTACTCAGGCCATCCCATGCAGTACCAATACCGGTACGTGCAAAGGGCAGTTCATAAAAAGGCGGCCACACTTCACCGTCCATTCTCCTCACCCGTTCATGATCATCACGTCTTAAATCATACCACAAACCATAATTGTGTTCAATGGCAATGATATGTTTGTTCTTCATTTCATCCGCCACTTCATCCAGGTTATCGGTTAAGCCTTTGCCGCTACGGCCCGGAACAAAACGGGTGATATGCGGTTTTGCATTTTCAATATCTTTTCCCTGCACGCCGCCATTCCACCACGGAACAATGTTGCGGCTGCCTGCCTGCACTTCATCGCCACGTACCAACCAGCCATTTTTAATTTGTAATTTGGGAGCTAATACCGGTGCGGTAATTTTTTTAATACCAATTTCATCTATTGTTTTTACGGCTGTGGCTTTAACAGCAATCGCATTTCTCAATACTGCAGTTTCAATCCACTCATTTAACTGCATGCGTGGCTTAACAGACTGTTTTGTAAGTTCCATTGCTACTTCCACCGGCGGGCTGCTTGATGCTTCGGTAGGCACATTTAAAATTTGAGCCTGTGCATCTACATTTTTATTTAACCTTTCCCGCAGTTGGGCATAATACAAACTGCGTGGCGTAATAGCATTATTCGATTCTGTCCAATAGCCATCACCAGAAAATTCGGCCCAACTGCCGAATGACCAGTTTTGTGCTGTTGGTGGTTTATAACAATCTATACGTGATGCATTGCAGTTCCAGAACAAACTGTTTGCAGCAGCCCATCCGGCACCGTTAGCATCCTGCCCACGGTTACCATAACGCAATGCATTACCATCCACATTCACCACATCAAACAATACACCGCTGGCCCAGCTGTCAATAGCGCCGCTGAAACTATATGGTTGTATAGATTCACATTGTACAAATGCATTAGGGCCCGGTGCACAATAACCCACCGCAAAATCGTGGTAGCCATTTTCAGCATAGCAGCGCTGAAATAATGTTTGCTGGCCCGTAGTTAAAAAAGTATAACGGCGCTGCCCGCCAATTTCAGAAACAGGGTTTTTAGAAATACAATCTTCTACAGTTATTCTTTTAGATGTTTCTAAAACGCTTACTGCACTGCCGGCAAAATTTTCAAAGTTCACCTGGCGCACCCAGGAATCTTCTGCATTTTCTACATTAATGGCATTCCAGCGGTGGTCTTCATCCTTTATATTCTCTTTATTGAAAACAGAAATGCAGCGCAGGTTTTCTATACCGCAATTATTGATTCTTCCATTATTATTATAAAAGTATACAGTGCCGCCGCCGTAAGTTGTATCAAGCGCTGTTGTTAAAGGCGCATCAATGTAAACAGTATTGCCTTCTATCTTTGTAATAGTCCTGTCAAAAAATAAATCCCTGTCACCGGATTTCCATCCTAAACTGGTAAGGCCGCCACCAAAATGTTCTGTACCCAATGTTTTTATCCAGTTAGCTGTACTGGGGCGGTGTATGATTATCCTGTTATTATAATCATCTTGCTTATTAAAAGTTTCACTTATCCTGAAGCTTGTTGCATTAACAGGAACATATGGATCAATAATTTTAAACTCTGTTTTGCTTACTTCATTTTTCTTTCCAGTAATTTTTATTAACGCCAACCTTCCTGTACCGGCACCCGTAACTGTTGTTGCATTTATACCACTGCCCCGCAGCACCACGCCGCTGGCTGTAATCCGTAATTGGCCAAACACTTCATAGTTACCTTTTTGTAACAACACAGCACCACGGAAACCATTTGCATCAGCGGGCAATGAAGCCACATAATCCAATGCTGATTGAATACGTAATGTGGCATCTCCTTTTACTACAGGCACTGTTACTTTAACCGGCACGGTGGGAATGGATTGCTCCGAAGCCTTATACCCGCAATAAGAAAAATCGGGAATGCGGTTACCGAGTTCGTCAGCAGTATAAATTAATTTTCCCTTGTCATAGCTTAAAGGAGGAACAGGCTTTACCGGTTTTTGTGCCGGTAAAGCCTGTCCTGTAAAAACAACTGCTATTATAGAAAAAACAAAACGATATATTGTAAATCTGCTCACTTTAGTTGTTTATTTTATGTTCTTTAAAGTTACGCTGTTGGCATGAGCGGCACAACATGATATTGATGCATACCTCCCTTTTAAAGAACCTATTTTTTAGCAGCAGCCACTACTGGTTTTACATTTGCAATATTTACCACACTGTTCAGGTATACTTCAATATTACTGTAACCGCTTTTACTAATTTTTGCTGCATCCGACGCATCGTTCGGGTTCAGTTTATTTTTTATTTCGTAATCATCCGGCATACCATCGTTATCGCTGTCTTTATAAGGTGTGCCTTTGTACTCCGGATAACCACCCATCTGGCTGATATCAGTAAGAATACCCTGCTTGTAAGAATCAAGCGGCTCACGGCGATGTTTAAATTGTGTTGTTGGAGGTACCACACCTGCAGGTACTTCCACTTTGCCGGTAGCGGCCTGTTTTACAATCCTTGTATCAACTGCATCACGTATAGGCAATGTTGCACCGGCATTTGCGAGTACATAATTTTTAGCATCTTCTGCTTTTAAAATTGTGATTGCAGGCATAGGTAATGGCTTAGGCCATTTAATGTTTGCAGTATATTGTCCTGCATTATTTTCTTCTTCCACCTGCACACCACCGTTCCAGTTGTCTTTAGTAACATTAGCATAACCTTCCACTATATTGCCATTAACATAGGCACGGCCATATACTTTGTATTTTAATTTACTACGGCCACTTTCGGGCTTTAAAATGCGGTATGCTATGGAAGTTTTAGGCGTGGCAGGTCCGGGTTTAAAATAATTATTAATTATGTTGTACTGCGCCCTGTAATCTCCACCATCAATACTGCGGTGTACCCAGTTATATACCATGTTGTTTACAAAATTGAAAACGCCATTCCAGCCTACAGATGGGTTACGGCCTGCATTATTAGCCCACAGGTTACGCATGAAGGTGCAATTTTCCCCACCAAGTGTACTGCCAAATGCATGGTTCCATGTATCCAATGCCTCGCCAAAAATTGAGTTTTGAATGGTGATATTAACCGTTGGAAATTTATCTTCTATTTTACCGGTGCTGTCGTTGTACATGTGACGGTACATACTCATATTTTCATCCAGCCCCCATGAAGCACTTACATGGTCGATCATGATATTACCGATGGGATTACCTCCAATAGCATCATCCCTGCGGCCCACCCATGTTTCGCCACGGCGAAAACGCATGAAGCGGATGATCACATCGTGTGTATTAATCCATACGGTTTCACCAGCAACACATACACCGTCGCCAGGTGCTGTTTGTCCTTCAATTGTTATATATGGCGCTCTTATTATTAATGGAGTTTTTATACGGATGATACCGGCTACATTAAATACAATGATCCTTGCTCCACCCTGTTCACATGCCCAACGCAAACTGCCGGGCCCATCATCATTTAAATTAGTAACAACATATACCTTACCACCGCGGCCGCCAAAGCTAAATTTGCCACCACCTTCTGCACCGGGAAAAGCAGGGATTTCTGCCTGCGGCAATTCATCCACTCTTGATGCCCACGGAATGTATGGTTTGCCCTCTTTTGCTTCTTTTTCAATAATGGGCAATGCAATATCCCATGCACTGTCTGAATGTTTACGTGCTGCTTCCAGCAAAGAATCAGATTTCTTCTGCACATCGGCAGGAATGTCGGGGTATTGTGCCATGGCGTTGTTTGCAACACTGCAAATAACTGCAGCCATAATCACTTTTGTAAAAACACTTTTCATTATCATTATAAGTTTAAAACTATTAGACGATGTACACCGGAAAAACTGTTTTTTTTCATTTATAAAATCATAAAAAAAAAGAGAAAGCAAAAAGCACTTTCTCTTTTAAACGTGCTGCTATATGAAAAACTATTTTTCGATTTTTACATCTACGTTAATATAGGTTGTTTTGGAAGGATCGGATCCATTAACAAAATTCACATTTAAACAACCTGCTTTACCACCAACGGTTTTAAAGAAAACCAATGTGCCTGTTGTTAAAGCAACTGCTTTATTTCTTGCACCACTGCTCAGGTTGGTAACTGCTGCAGAACGCAATGCGCCTGCTGAAGTAATGGAAGCAAAAGTTGGACTGGTTGCCTTTTTCATTATTGTGGCATTCTTTGTCCAAGAGCTGATGTCGTAATAAGAAAGTTGTGTTTGTGGAGAGTTTAATGCATACATCACAAAAGTGGAATCATCTGTTGTTGCAGCTGAGGCTTTACCTGTTGTGTCATAGTAAATTCCAAAATCTATTAATGTACTGTTTGCTGCACCATTTGTATAATTAAATAAGCTGCCTGTTGTTGCTGACATGTAACAGGTATTTACTTTATCCGTTGTATCCGGCACTCTTAAAAAGCGATAAGTAAAGTAATTAAAATCAGGTTTTACAGATACAATAATATCCTTGTGCCCAATGTAATTACCCACCTGGTCGTGTGCCACTATGCGGTAAACCCAATCTCCGTTTGCGCTATCGGCCATAAATTTTTTAACTGCGGTGTAAGAGTTTTTATTAGCTGCAGTTAAAGTATCCCTTACCAAAAAAGCAGTTTGGTTTACAGGGTTTTTTTGAATGCTTACATATTTCATATCCCTGTCTGACGTAACAGTGAAGCTGAAAAATATACTGTCTTTTGCATTTACAGTTACATTACCTGTTACATAATTTGTTCCGGCATTTGATAATGATATGTTTGCATTACTGCCATCAACCGGATCTGTCTTTTTTTGGCAGGCGCTAAACACTACTGCTGTTAGTATAAGTCCCGATATTATCTTTTTCATTCTTTAAGTATTTAAATTTCTTAAACAAAAATTATTGATAAGGATCAAATGTTCCTCCTGCCCAGCCGTTTGTTTGCTGTATAATTGGTGTTTGTGTAAACAATGTTGGCAAAGGATATACATAATACTTATCCGGCAAGCTAATAGTGTTTGTACCTTCCAATGATGCTGTTGTGCCGGGTGTTACAAACATAGATGTATAAACAGAAAGGTTATTTAAGTTAGCTGTATCTCTTGGCTTAAATCCCTGTGCATTTAATTTATCCAGGTAAGTAATGCCTGCTGTAGTTCCTGTGCCAGCAGCGTATGGTGATTTTACTGCTACTTTATAAGAAAGACGTGGAGTAATTAAACTTAAATTACGTGTTCTGCGTAAATCAAAATTCCTGGCACCTTCCATTGCAAACTCAACCTGCCTTTCGTTTAAAATTAATGCACGCATTTGAGCCGCAGTGGTTGCAACAGATAAACCATAATCATAAGCACCTGCAACAATACCGGCCCGTTGCCTTATTAAACGAACCATGTTTTTTGCTTCAGTAAGGTTACCTGTTTCGTTTGCACAATCTGCCAGGTTTAATATTACTTCTGCAAAACGCATTTCAATCCAGTCCATTCCACTGCCGCCGCCTGTATTGGAATTATATACTGCCTGTGCAGCCGAAGTAGCAGGATTGCATAATCTTCTGCAATAAAATCCTGTAACAATGGTACCTGCAGTTTCATCTAAATTACCGGTGTACTGCCATTGCCTGCGGGTGGTTTTGCCACTTAATGCCCACACATCTCCATTAACTGCAATAGAAGCTGCAAAACGAGGATCCCTGTTTAACCAAAACTGCACAGCGCTGTAACCCGAGTTTACATCTGTAATAGGCAATCCGTTTGCGCCAGTGTATGCCTGCACCAAATTCCATGTAGGCTGATAGCTGCCACTGCCTGCTGTGGTTTCAGAAAAAGGACGTGCAATATTTTCAACATTGTTTCCTAAATCTTTTGAAGCGTTATATTTTCTTACAATTAAAATTTCTTTATGATCTTCTGTTGTAAAAATGTTTGCATAGTTAGCCAGCAAACCATAACCATCTGCCACACCGGTATCATAAGCTGCTTTACAAGCATTATAGGCAGCAGTCCATCTTGCTGGATCGGTAGTAGGATAATTAAATTGCGGGCTTGCCCAATACAATAATGCTTTGCCTTTTACAGCCATTGCAGCACTTCTTGTTATTCTTCCAATATCATTTCCTGTCCATGTTTTTGGCAGGTATGCAGCAGCAGAGTCTAAATCTGCAGCAATTTGTGCAATACATACACTAGTTTTAGAACGTGGCACCTGCAGGTCTTCATCACTAACACCCTGTGCTCTTAACACTAGTGGCACACCACCATACAAACGCACCAGTTTAAAATAGGTATAAGCTCTTAAAAAGAAAAACTGACCTTTTAAAACATTTTTTGTTGTTACTGATAATGCACTGCTTGCATTCATTCCATCAATTGCCATATTGCAACGGCGTATATCGGAATAACGGTTTGTTGTAATCCCTGTGCTGCTACCAATATCTGTAACAGAATTTTCAGTTAACTGGCCATATAAAAATGCAGTACTGGCATTATTCATTTCATCAGATGTATTGTGTATACCGGCTAATGTTGGCCATTGAGGTATAACCAATGCGTACGTTCTGTTTAAAAATAAACTCACAGCTCCTTCATCATTCCAGGAATCGATTACTTCAAAACCGTTAGGATCAGCGATTTCAAAAAAATCTTTTTTGCAGGAAGAAAATATAATCACTGATAACAGGCTTACCGTTATTAATGTGATTTTTATATGCTTCAAATATTTCATGATTGTGATTTTTAAATTTTACAAAGTAACATTTAGGCCCAGCGATATATTACGCAGCGTTGGGTAGTTGGCAAAATTGCTGGTATAAGGATCTTTATAACTCAAAGGGTTAATAATGCTCCACAAGTTGGTACCTGTAAGCATTGCCCTGAATTCCGGTATTTTATATTTTGCAGAAAGCGCTCTTGGGAATGTATAAGACAATACCATGTTGTTAATTCTGCTTTGTGTACCGTTAACAGCCCAGAAAGTAGATAACTCTTTTGCCAGTGGAGCATCTGCTCTTGGGTATTTGGCATTGGGGTTATCCGGAGTCCAGTGGTCGTTCCAGAATGCTGGTGCATTTTGGGTAGTTGTTGGAACTTTTCTGGCTTCTGTATCAAAGAATCTTTTACCACCTATTGAAAGGTTCATGTTAGTTTGTAACTTAAAATCTTTATAGGTTACACCAAACGTAATACCAAAACCAACCAATGCTGTTGTTTTGTCAAACATCAGTGTTATATCGTTATCATCAATTTTACCATCCCCATTCACATCTTTATAATCTAAAAATCCTACCTGGGGTTTTTGCCCGCCAATAGTGTAGTTAGGGTTTTTAGCAAGTACTGCATCCACGTCAGCTTGTGAGCGTAAAATTCCTGTTGCTATATAGCCATAGTTATTACCATTGTAAGTGCGTGGGTCTTTACCAATAACATTAGACAAACCGTTGCTGCCAAACAAACCAAAGTTTGCAGGGCTGTAGTATTGCTGCAATACCTGGCTGTTGCTCCATCCAAAGTTGGCATTCAGGTTAAAGCCCCAGTCTTTACCAAAACGTGTGCGGTAACCAACTGAAAATTCTGTACCCCAGCTTAACTGTTTACCATAGTTTTTTACCGAGTTAATTAAGCCTGTTGTTGCAGGTACCAGCGAAGCGTCTATTGCATTAAACATATCGTAAGAATAGCGTTGGTATATTTCTGCAGTTATATCAATTTTGCGCAAAATGGTAGCATCAAAACCTACATTAAATGTTCTTGATTTTTCCCAAACCGCATCAGGATTAGGATAAATGTTGGGGTCTAACCCGTTTGTATAAACTGTACCGAATAAATAACCGGTAGTTTGTGAAAGCCTGTTAACATAGGTTTTATTTGATACTCTATCTTCACCTACTAAACCATAAGTAGCTCTTAATTTAAGGCTGTTAACAAATGTAACAGAACGGAAAAAACTTTCATCACTAATCTTCCAGCCTAAACCAATGGTTGGAAAAAAGCCCCACCTGTGGTCGGGTGCAAAGTTTGATGAAGCATCGCCTCGGCCAACAAATTCCAGGAAATACCTGTTTTTAAAAGAATAGTCCGCACGGCTGATATAAGAACGTTTTGCAAACTGAATACCCTGAGGGTTCCTGATAGCATCTGTAATGGATGCAATACTTGTCACATCATTACTGAATGCCCAGAATTCATCCACACCTGCCACTAATTGCTGAAATTTGGTAAGGAAAATATTTCTGCCATCTGCTTCCATTTGATCCATGCCCACCATTACAGAAAAATCATGATTCTTAATCTTTTTAGCATAAGATAAAGTGCCTATTAACTGGTAACTGCTTGAGATGGTGGTTCCCTCACTCATTTGGTTATTATTAGTGATGGTGGTAGTTGGGGTTGCAGTGCTTATTGAATCTTTATACAACAGGTTATTTAAACCCCACCTTGCAAAGTTTGCTACTTTATAAGAAGGATAGTATTGTTTATCTGCACTGTTCCTGTTTAATTTTGCAAATTGTACTTTGGCTACTAAACCTTTTAACCAATTAGGTTTATATTCTAACGAAGCATTTACACTTAAGCCTTGAGATTTATTACGTGTGTAAGTGCCTGAAGTTAATAAACCACCCATGCTCCAGTTACCCGGAGGGTTAGGGCCACTCCATTGTGTTGGCTGCCCGTTTATATATGCAGGCACCCATTTTGGAGTAAGGTATAATGCTCTTGTAGTTAAGTCATCTGTTTCTGAGTTAGATGCTTTTAACGTTCCTCTTTCTTCATGGTTAAAGTCTGATGAAAAACTAAAGTTGGCAGTTAGGCCGTCTGCAATTTTTGCATCCATACCTGTGCGTATGCTGTATTTATCAACCACAATTTTACCTACATTACCTTCTTCTTTATAATAACTACCTCCCGCAAAAAATGTAACCCTGTCACTACCACCTGAAACATTTACAGTATGTCTCCGTAGTTTTCCATTTTGCCAAAAATCATCATGCCAGCTTCTGTCTGGCAAGGTTTGCATATAATCCAGTTCTGCCTGAGAAAAACGTGAAGTCAATGCTGTGTTATTTAATTCATAACCATCATTCAGCATTTTTGCATGCTGGTATGCGGTCATTGTATTTGTTTTTACTGCTTCAGTAGTAGTACCAAAATAGCCATTATATGAAAATTTAGGTTTGCCCAGTTTTCCTTTTTTAGTAGTGATTAATATTACACCTTTAGCGCCTGCTGCACCATAAATAGCGGCAGAAGCATCTTTTAGGAACGTAATGTCTTCTATCTGGCTGGCATCTAAATTTTCAAAGAAATCAGGATTAGCAGACTGTGACCACACAGTTGGATTAACAATAATTCCATCAATTACATATAAAGGTTGTGTCGTTCCGCCTATTTGAGCTACACCACTACTAAACGAAACTGGATTACGAATTGTAATCTCCGTTGTAGAGCCAGGTTTGCCTGAATTAAAACTTACCGATACACCCGGTACCCTGTTTACTATTGCAGAACCTAAATTTGCCACAGGCAAATCTTCAATATCCGCAGCCTTTAAAGTGGAAACAGCCCCTTGCACATTTACTCTTTTTTTGGTGCCGTAACCTACCACCACCACATCATCCAGCTGCTTGTTGTCCTTTAAAAGGGAAACATTTAAAGAAACCCTGGGGCCAATAGTAATTTCGGAATACAAATACCCAACACCCGAAAATTTTAAAACAGACTGATTGGAAGGAACCGTGATGGTATACATACCATTCATGTCTGTAGGTACAGCAGTGGTTGTACCTTTAATGCTTACGGTAACGCCGGGGAGGCCCTTACCATCTGCATCTGTTACCTTACCGGTTATAGTTTTTTGCTGCGCAAACAGCAGGCAACTAAATAACACTGAAAGTTGAAGGAGCAGCGCCTTCTTTAAGATTTGCTTTGTCATATAGCTTTGGTTTAAAAAAATTATTGTACGTGTAAAATCAGTTTTGCGTTTGTTGTGCTTTTTTAGCGGCTTCTTCCCGTTTAGCCCACTCCTCTCCTTCTTTCTTTACATCATACCCCTGTGCCGATAAATAATTATTGATTTTGCCTTTGTATTTGCCAAATATTTTGTGTTTGTCGTCAGATGAGCCTTCGTCCATAGCAAGTTCCCGTGCTTCTTTTAACCAATCGTAAATTTTAAGCTTTTGGCTGTCTGTAAGTGACAATATCATTTTTTGGTATGCTGCGTACGTAATAGGAAAAACATTATACGTCATACCATCTTTTATTTTATCAATTTTATCTTCAGTTAATTTGGCCGATAATGATTTTATAAATTGAGTATGCAGGCTTTGTAATGCGGTTATTTTTTTTACAGTTTCTTCAGCAACCAGTTTATCTGCTTCTTCCTTTGCAAGGTTTTTTGCTTTCACATCTGCAACCGCAGCTTTATATTTATCATGTACCGTATTTAAATTATAATACTGGCCGGCAACAATATCCACCACGTTATTATATACTGCAGAGTCAGCAAGTGCCAGCGTGTTTACAATTTTTTTAGAACGGTCGGTAAGTTTTGCTTTAAAGTCACTGTCCTGTTGTGCCTGCAGATTAAAAGCCAAAAGAAATAAAACACTGCACGCTGCAACTTTTTTTGTTACAAGTGCAACAGTTTTAAAAAAAGAAATATTAAATGTATCGTTTGCAGATTTTTTCAGCATACAGTCAAGCTTTTCGTATAATTGAAAACAGGGTTCTCAATCTGCTATAAAGGTACATGTATGCAAAACGGAAGGAAATGTAAGGTTTTGCTATAAAGATGTAACATTTTACTATTACTGAAAGAAATTGTAAAAAAGCTGCAACGGCCCTTTTTTACAACTTATTCCGTTGTTTTAAGGATTATGGCCGCCGGTTTTAAACCAGCCGCTGTGGCCATTACTGTAATATTTCCCTTTTTTTGAAGCGGCTTAATAATTGCCAATGCCAGCCCTTTCCAGGTGGTGCGTTTATTGCTTTGAAGGCATACAGTATCGGCCTCGTATCCATTGTCAGTTCCGGCAATGCTGGCGCCGGCTGATACAGTAAAAGTTATTTGCCTGTCTGCATTTGTTACAAGCGTGCCTGCATTATCTGTAATGCGTGCAGTAATAAATGCCCGTTCGTTTTTTGAAGCGTTTATTATTTTATTACCGGTAATCAATTCAATTTTATAAGGTGCTCCTGCAGTTTTAATTTCCTTTATTAAAACAGTTCTCCCATTTTTTCTTGAAACAGCTTTTATACTTCCAGCTTCAAAAGGCACCCGCCACATTACATGCAGTGTTGTATCAGTTTTACTTTTTTTGCCTATCGATTTTCCGTTAAGATATAATTCCATTTCATCTGCATTATTGTAATATGCCCATACATCCACCGTATCTCCTTTGTTCCAATTCCAGTGAGGGAAAAGATGCAGCACATTTTTATTTGTCCATTCACTTTGGTACATATAATACACATCTTTAGGAAAACCTGCTAAATCAACAATGCCATAATAACTGCTGCGTGCAGGAAATTTTGGATAAGGCAACGGCTCTCCTAAATAATCAAAGCCGCTCCATACAAACAGGCCTGCAATATGTTTATTACGTTTCACAGCCAGCCAGCTTTTTTCATGTGTGGCACCCCAGTAAGCATGGGTATTATCGTAGGCGCTTGCCGTAAAATCCTTATTACCGTTATTAAATGTATCCTGCGCTTTATAATCTGGTGGCCAAATGCGGATACTGTCTGAAGGAAAATTATAAACGCCTCTTGTTTCCAAAGCAGAGGCTGTTTCTGTTGCAATAAATTTTTGATTGGGGAAACGCTGCGGCAATGCTTCGTAATCGTACAGTTTATAATTAAATCCCAATACATCTAATGCACCTGCCTTTGTTATAAAATTTTTCTCCGGAAATGTTTCTGTTAAGGCAGTTGTTACGGGCCGGGTGGTATCTACTCCTTTAACAGCGTTTACTAATTTTTGCACTATGCTTGTTCCGGAGCTGTCAAACTGTTCCCTTTGTTCATTACCAATGCTCCACATAATTACGGATGGATGGTTCCTGTCTCTCTGTACCATTGCTTTTAAATCTTTTATGCCCCATTCGTCAAAGTATTGATGGTAATCGTATTTATTTTTTTTCTTTTTCCAAATGTCGTAGGCTTCATCAATTACCAGGAAACCCATTTCATCACACAAATCCAGCAGAGCACTTGCAGGCGGATTATGTGCAAAGCGGATAGCATTACAACCCATTTCTTTTAAAATTTGCAATTGCCTTTTTGCTGCTGATTTATTGAAGGCGGCGCCTAATGCACCTAAATCATGATGCATACAAACGCCATGAATTTTTAAAGGCTTATTGTTAAGGAAGAAACCATTTTGTGCATCGAAGTGGAAAGAGCGGCAACCAAAGTTTATATTCACCTCGTCAATTCTTTTTTCATGCCACGTTAATAACTCAATTTTTACGGTGCTTAAATGGGGTGCTTCAATACTCCACAATTTTAATTTGGGTATTTTTAATGCATATTGAATTCCCCCACGAGCATAGGAGCCAGCCCTTGCAAGGTTTGTAAAAATTTTACGGCCTTCGTCATAAACTGTTACCCGTATTTTTAGTTTTTCAAATACCTCAAAGTTTGTTACAAACAGAGCATTTATTTTGAGGCTTGTTGAATCTTTTGAAAGGGGTGCTGCACTTACAAACACAGAGGAATCTATAAAATGATTTTCTGGCCGAATTTGCAACTTCACATCCCTGTAAATACCGCTGCCAGAATACCAACGGCTGTCGGGCTGCAAACTGTTATCAACTTTTACTGCAATTACATTTTGTTTGCCAAAAAATAAATAAGGTGTTAAGTCGTAAGAAAAATTAATGTAGCCATAAGGGCGCTTGCCCATGTAATGACCATTAATCCATACTTCGCTGTTTTTATAAACGCCGTCAAACTCAATGCTTATATTCTTTTGTTTTGCTGATGACGGTAAAGAAAATGTTTTACGATACCAGCCAATGCCTCCGGGTAAGGAGCCGCCCTGGTTGGTGGCGGGTGCATCTTTTATAAAATTGCTTTCAATGCTCCAGTCATGCGGTAAATCAAGCTTGCGCCAGTTGGCATCGTTGTATGATGGATTGATGGCAGCACTGTCATTGCCCAAATAAAATTTCCAATCGCCGTTAAAGTTGATGGTGCTGCGAAGTGATTGTGCGAATAAATTTTGCAGCAACAATATTGTGAACGCTAAAAGAAAATATTTTTTTGACATAATTTTTATGTGCATAACGCAATTAAAGCTGAATAAAGTTTAAAAAGTACAAGTGAGTGACACAACGATGCTGATTAGAATTTATAATGCCCGTAAAAAATTATTTCATCTTAACTACAAAACTATAATTTCCTGAACCAGTTTGAACAGGCTTGTTGTTACCCGGTAAATAAATAATTGCAGTTGTATTTGCCGGAATAGTAACACTTAGTTCAAACTTTCCATTTACAATTTTCCAATCACTCACAATTTGCCCGTATGGTGAATTGAATGTTGCTTTTGCAGCCGTTACATCACCCACCGGCTGCGGCCTTATTTCAATATTTTTATACGCTACGGAATTATTTGTTTGGTTGATGCCTGCAAGCCCTGCATAAAACCATTCCTGCAAATGCCCCAGCATTAAATGATTGTTGCTTACACTTTCATAAGCCTGCCAGCTTTCTGTTAATGCAGTGGCACCATGTTTTAACTGGAAGCCATAACCGGGCACATCATCACGGCTGTTCATATCAAATATCATATCGCTGCGGTTGGCATTTTGCAATGCCTGCAACACATAACGATAACCAATGTCGCCTGCGGTTAAAGCGTTGTTGCGTTTTTTAATATCGTTTACCAAAGCATTTACAACAGCGGTTTTATTTTGTGGTTGCACCAAGCCCATGTATAGCGCCATTGCGTTAGCAGTTTGACTGGCACTGTCGTACTGCAATGTTTGTTTATTAAAGAACGCAGCGTTAAATGCAGCTTTTACATTTGCTGCAAGCTGTGTATATTTTTTTACATCAGCAGTTTTGTTCAGCAGCTTTGCAATTTCAGTAAGAATGGTTGCATCATAATACAATGTTGCGGTGGCTGTAACACCCATTTTTGTCATTTGTGCAAAGCCGGATTTTTTGGGGCCAATATCAAACCAATCTCCCAAACCATGTTTTAAAATAAACGCAGAATCTTTTGTAAGCAAATAATCAACATAGCGCTGCATCATTGGGTAAGCATCTGCCAGTGTTTGTTTATCGCCATACCATTTATAATTGTACCAGGGTAAAATAATGGCGGCGCTGCCCCACTCAGGGCTTTCATCAAACGGTGGCGTAAACACGGTAAACTCCGGCGTTATTTCCGGAATTTTTCCATTGGCGTATTGCGATTGCATCATGTCGTTAATCACTTTACGGTTGAGTGATGCAATATCATAATTGTACTGAATGGAAGTGCCCATTAAATGTGTTTGCTCCAGCCATCCTAACTTTTCCCTGTGCGGACAATCGGTAAACAAACTAACCGAATTGCTTTTTACCGCCCAGTCAATTAAAGTGTTTGTTTTATTAAATAATTCGTTGGAACAGGTGAACGAACCAACAGGTGACATATTATTGCTGATGTGCAGCCCTTCAATATTTTTTACAACAGGTGGCGGTTGCAAACTGTCTTTTGCAATGCACTGCACTTGCATGTAACGGAAACCGGTGTAAGTGAATTGAGGTTGCCAGCCCCTGTCCCCTAAAGGGGAACTTGATTTGGATTCTTCTCCATTCAGGATATAAGTAAAATAAGAAGGAGAGCCAGTTGCTTTTTGGTTGATGCTTCCATCAGCGTTTAATAATTCACCACAATAAATTTTTATTGTATCATATTTATTGCCAGAAACTTTTATAGAAGGTATACCTGAAAAGTTTTGCCCTAAATCGTACACCCACACATTTTTTCTTAACTCAGTTTTTGTTTTAACAGCAAAGCGTTGTTTAATTTTTATGGGTTGCTGCATTTGTGATTGCAGTTGCGGCGGGCCAGTGGTGATGATTACATTTTTCCATTGCGTTGCATCAAAGCCGGGTTTGTTCCAGCCGGGCTGTTCTTTATTGGCATCATAATCTTCTCCGCCAAAAATGCTGCTGTAAATAATGGGTGATGGCGCTGTTTTCCAGGTTTCATCGCTGATGATATTTTCAACAGTACCATCTGTGTATTCAATTACTGTTTTCAAAATCATTTTGGGATGGCCATAAGCACCCGTCATTTTTCTATAGCGCTGGCCGGGAATATAATAAAAACCATTGCCCAGCATTATTCCGAATGCATTAGCGCCCTGTTGTAAATTATTGGTGATATCAAAACTTACATACTGTGCCTGCTTATCATAATTTGTCCAGCCCGGGTCTAAAAAATGGTCGCCAATTTTATTGCCGTTTACAAATAATTCAAACTGGCCAAGGCCGCAAATAAATGCAGTGGCCGATTTTATTTTTTTTGCAACAGCAAATTCTTTCCGCATCATGGGCAACACATTTAACCGTGGGCCCCAGCTTTTTTTACCACCTTGGTGTATGTGCGGAAAAATTTTCAGTGAGTCAACAGGCTCATCATAACCAATCCATTTTGCATTGCTCCAATCATCTTTTTTTAGCAAACCCATTTGCCAGTATGAAATATTGCTTTCGGCCATATTGCCTTTATTATCCCACACTTTTACCTGCCAGTAATATTTTTTTGCCGCAATTAATGGCGGGCCTTTATAAACAATTTGTAATGATGCGGATGATGCTATTTTTTTTGAATCCCAAATATTACCAGTGTTTTTGTATAAAAAAAACTCCTGGTCGCTTACTAAAATTTGATAGGCTGTTTGTTGTACATTTTTTTGATTGCTTTGCAATTGCCAGCTTAGCGTGGGTATTGCATTATCAACTCCCAATGGATTTGCCGTGTTTTCAACTTGCAAATTGATAACGGATAACTGTGCAAAGCCAGTTATAGTTGTAAAAAATAGTATGGTAATAATCAGCAATCGCATTTTATACATCATTATTGAACATCAATACTGCTTAACGTCAACCCTTCTCCATTCTCCACAACAAGCCGCACAGTATAATTACCGGCATTTATTTGGGAGTTTGTATTTATGGTAAACTGGTTCCATTTTCCTGCACGGGTAAATGTAAAGCTAACCGGTTCTTCCTGCATCATGGTGCCACCTGCATCCAGCAATTGCAGTTTGCCTTTTAGTTCCTGCTCCTTACCATAAAAATATTTTACGGTAAAAGAATATCGGTCGCCTACGCCGGTTTGAATAGCATAATCAACAGCCGTTTTATTATTTGTTTTTACCACAGCGCATAAACGTCCGTTTACAGAATCCTTTACCACATTTTCATTCAGCTTTACTGCGTTGGTTCTGTATTGGGTGGTTGGTTTAAGGTCGTAGGCGGGCTGCATGTTGTTGGCGGGTTGATATGCAACTAACATAGTTTTATCAAAAGGAAAAGTTATTCTTTCGCCTTTTAAAATACGTTTACGTATCACTTTGTAAATAGTGCCATTATTTTCATCAGTTATTATACTGGAAGCAGTGTTTTCAAATGTCTCTAACCAGTCAGGCAAAATGCTGTTTCTTTCAAGTGCTACAAACAGCTCAATATCAGTAAGTGTATTAAAGGCTACAAATTCTTGCTTACTTTTTTTGTAAAACTGAAACCAGCTTGCACCAAATAAATTTGACGGCAATGAAGTTATTGTTACAGTTGCATCTGCATACTGCTTGTCACCAATATCCAGCCATTGATTTACCACGCAATTTTTATAAGACACATTATATATCGCTTTACCGATAGTTGTTTTTTTCGCAATCCCGTTCTTCAATGATGCGATTGCTATCCCACTTATCAACGCCTCCCCCGCTTTACTCTCAGGAAAAGAAATAATAATCTTTCCATTTACTGATTTAGCTTTAACTGTTTTTTTCAATGCAGTATTCGTTCCTGCTTCCGTCCAAATATCTAAATCATTCAACACTGTTTTACCATTAACAGCTACATCAAACAAACGCATACCGCTTGCTTTCATGCCGCCGCCAATGCCAAGCCAGGGTTCAATAAAATACAATTCCACTAAATATTCTCCATCGGACACATCAAATTGATATTGCAGTTTATCTTTTCCATAACGAAATGTTTGAAATAATTTCCAATCGTTTGTTCCCCGTATTGGAGAAAATGTTCTTCGCTGACTGGCAAAATTTTCCAGCACTTCCGGAAAATCTTTTGTCCATGATGTGGCGAAGCCTTCATCTGCCTGCCAGCTATTTCCATTTTCATCAATGTGCTCTGGCCCGCCGCAATTAACCCGGTAAACATAGTTATAACCTTTTTGAGGATTTAATACCGTTGAATACCTGTCTCTAAAATCTTTAAAGTTGGGTGACTGTGGTAAATGATTCAGCACTATTACGTCTGTAGAAGCAACTTTGCCGTTTACATAACCAACAGCGCTTAAAACATTATAGCGTATGTTAACACCATCCCATTGAAAATGTGTTCCGATACCATTCTTCTTTTTTCTCCCCAATGACGAACCATTTAAATCATTAAACAATTCCACTTCATCACAATTGCTGTAAACAATAATGCTGTCTTTTATTCCCGGTGTCATCCAGCGGTTGGGCCAGGTGTGAGAAACTATGTAAACCATCGGCTCTTTAAACTTATCTGCATAATTGCTGCGGTACATGTAAAATGCATCGGTGGGTTCTTCCCACGGTGTAAGCAAACCTTTGTAATTAACAGGGCCAATGCGGTCTAACTCTCTTAAGCCTTCGCCGCCCTGCACACGGCCGGGATTATCATGTGAAGTGAGCAGCCACATAAAATGCCCGGCCACACTGTCTTTTACTTTTTCTGCGAGGCGGACTTTTTGTTCCATCAACAACGTCATGCGGTCTTCGCTTAACACACCGTTTTGTTTAAAGCCGCCTTCGCTGTGTAAATCTATGGTGCGCCATGCGCCGTATTCTCCTACTAAAATTTGTTTTTTTAAATCATCGCCATAAGTGGCAGGGTTACCACCGTAAGTGCCCGTCCAGTTTTGTGGTACGTCCCAATCGGTGCCTTCACCCCCGTTGCAGGTGGTGACTAAACGTTGTGTGGATGCTGTTGGGTCTAATGAACGAATAAGTGCCGTGCACTCTTCTGCAAAATCTTTGGGCAGTTTGCTTTCGTTTTGCAGGCCCCATAAAATTACAGAAGGGTCGTTGCGGCGTTCAATCACCCACTCTTTTAGTAGTTGTTTAAAATTATCTCTAAACTCTTTGGTGTTGTACCAAACATGGGCACTTAACTGTGTCCACCATAAAATACCTTTTTCATTAAAGAGTTTTCCATACAATAAATTATGCGGCTGATGACCATCACGAAAAGCATTGAAGCCTGCGGCCTGTATCCATTTTACTCTCGACTGAATTTGTTCATTGCTGAAAGCATGGCTTTGGCCAAGCAAATGTTCATACTCTGCAATGCCGTTTATAAATACAGGTTTGCCATTCAACGTAAATTGATGTGAAGTGTTATTCCATTTAATAGTGCGGAAACCAAACTCCGTTTCCAGTTTATCAATAACAATATTATTTTCCTTGATGAGGGTTACAATTTTGTAGAGATAAGGATTTTCAACTGACCACAGTACAGGATTATTTACCCGTATGCCTATTGACCAGACAGCAGCAGAATCATTTCCCCTTACTTGAACAACATGAGTCGTTGTAAACTGAGCAATTAATTTACCTGTTGCATCAACTAATTGATTACTCACAATCACATTTCTTTTCTTTGAAGAGTAATTCTTAAATGTTGTATTAACCCATAGTGATGTCTCCTTATCTTGTATATCTGCCCATGCATGCACACCAAACGGTTCTATACGTACATCGTTGGTAACAATTAAATGTACCGGGCGGAAAATTCCCATTGGTTGCGAACCTTCACTAAAACCTCTTTCATCGCTGCAGCCGCCGCAAACCCAGGGAAGGTTTTGTATGTTGGCGGGATGAGAGACTTTTACAAGCAATTCATTTTTGCTGCCGTCAGTTTTTAATATATCCGTAACGTCTATTGTAAAAGTTGTTCTTCCGCCGTTGTGCTCTCCTGCCTTTTTATTATTGAGAAATACTGTTGCATAAGAACCTACACCTTCAAAGTATAAGAAAAAACGTTTACCATTATTCGATTGTTTGGTGCTTATTGTTTTCTTATAAACTGCATCGCCATGTAAATTACCATGTAACAATCTTCTGTAACCGTAGTAATCATCCCAGTTGTGGGGAATGTTTACCGTTTTCCATTGTTTATTGTCAAGAGAAGTGAGCCAGTTATTATTCAAGCTTATGTCTTGTCTTTGTGCGATTGAATTTTGCCACAAAGACACGAAGAACACAAAGCAACACAAAGTCTTGGTGAAACTTAGTGCCTTAGTGCCTTTGTAGCTCAAAAAAAAGTTGAATAATGGTATGCCGTAAAAGTGAGTGACACAACGATGCCGCCATGAAAAACCGAAGCTGGTCAACAAAATATTTTTATAATTTTTCAAGCGCCGCATTAAATTTATACACCCCGTTTTTAGTTGTGTTTATTTTTTTAACAATGCCGTTGTAACGCAACTGCAATGGCAGCCCCGCTTTTGATGTTACAGAGAGTTGCTGCAGTTTACCATCTTTCCATTTTATATTCATTACAAAACCACCTCTTGCGCAAATGCCTTTTACTTCTCCATTGGCAAATGCATTGGGCAATGCCGGTAAAATATCAATGTATGGTGTGTGGCTTTGCAATAACATTTCGCCAATGCCGGCTGCGCCGCCAAAGTTGCCGTCAATCTGAAACGGCGGGTGTGCATCAAACAGGTTGGGGTAACTGCCGGCGCCGCCTTTTGCAGGGCTCAACAACATTTTAATCATGGTAAATGTGTGTTCGCCATCTTTAAACCTTGCCCAGCAATTTATTTTCCATGCAAGGCTCCAGCCGGTGGCTTCATCACCACGAAACAGCAATGATTGTTTTGCTGCTTGCATCATATTGGGTGCTGCATCGTAATTAATTTCATTGCCCGGATACATGCCCCACAAATGCGAAATGTGGCGGTGTTTATCATTGCGGTCATCAACATCATTCATCCATTCCTGCAACTGCCCGTATTTACCAATTTTATTTGGCGCTATTTGTTTTATTTTTTCTGCCAATGTATTTCTTAATGTAACATCTGCATTCAACACTTCACTTGCGCTAATAACATTGCTAAATAAATTACGGATGATTTGATGGTCCATTGTTGGCCCTGCAACCAAGCCGCCATGTTCTGGTGAATTAGATGGTGTGCTGATTAAATAACCTGTAACAGGGTCTTTAATTAAAAAATTATTGAAGAACAAAGCTGCTTCTTTCATTATGGGATATGCTTTGTCTTTAAGAAAAGTTTTATCCTGTGTAAACAAATAATGCTCCCACAAATGCTGGCACAACCATGCGCCGCCTGTAACCCATATACCATGATTGGCTGCATTAATAGGTGCAGTGCCACGCCACAAATCTGTATTGTGATGCAGCACCCAGCCCGGTGCATTGTAATGGTCTTTGGCAGTTTGTTTACCGGTTACAGATAACTCTTCAATCATTTTAAACAACGGCTCATGCATGGGCGACAAATTCAATAACTCTGCCGGCCAGTAATTCATTTCTGCATTTATATTGGTGGTGTATTTACTGCCCCAAGGCGGGTTGGTTAAATCATTCCAGATGCCCTGCAGGTTTGCAGGCCTTGTGCCCGGCGTTGATGAAGAGATAAGTAAATAACGGCCGTATTGTGTGTAGAGAGCAGCGAAGGAAGGGTCTGAATTTTTTGAAAAATTTTCTAACCGTTCATTTGTTGGCAAATCAGAAAAATTCTGCGGTGCCAATTTAGAATTTTCGTCGAAGGAATTATAGAGGTCAATTGAAAATGTATTGAAATACTTTTGGTATTCTTTTATGTGTGCTGATTTTATTTGAGCATAGGTTTTTCCGGCAACAGATTTTAATGCATTGGTGCAGGGTATCGATGCATCTGCACTAACATCGTTATAATTTTTATAAGTAGTGCCAGCAGTTAAATACAAGGTTGCTTCGTCAGCATTTTTAATCATTAATTGTCCATCATCAATTGTAACTGCACCACCTTTTAATAAAACCTGTAAATAGCTTTTACCCTGTAAAACACCGTTCCGCACTTTTACAGAGAGTATAATAGTATTGTTATTGAATCTTGTTAAGGAGTAATTTCTGTGCACACTGCTGAGTATGGCATTAAAACTAATGCTTGCTTTTTTACTGGCTGTTAAGTTTATTACCAATGCCTGGTTAACTGCCGATACAAAATATTCTCTTTTATAGTCAATACCATTTAGTGAATATGATGTAGCTGCTACTGCATTTGCAATATTCAGCTCCCTGCGATAATTGGTAAAATTATTTGCATTGGAAAACTGTAAATTCAAATCACCAAAGGGCTGGTAATCGGCCTGGTAAGTACCTACCGGCGGCGGGTTATCATTTACCACAAAATATTTCCATTGGCCGTTTAAAGAAATTTTTGCGGCTTCCTTATTCACCGGGTAAATTCCAATATGGTTAGCAGTGTCTTTATAACCATACATGCCGCCTTTGTTAGAGAAATTCAATACCAAAACAGCAATGGTATTTTTTCCTTTATGTAAAAGATTTTTTGCAATGGTATATTTTCTTGCGTCTGCATTTTGCTGGCTGCCTATAAGTGTTCCATTTACAAAAGTGTAATCATTATCTCTTATGCGGTTTAAATCTGCCACCATATCCGTAGCTTCCCAATCATCGGGCAATACAAATGTGGTGCGTAACCACACAGCGCCGTCCAATGTTTCAAAGCCAATGGTTTCCCAGCCATCCCAATGCGGCACTGTCATTGTTTTCCATTGGCTGTCGTCAAAATTTTCAGCAGCAAATTTTTTATCACCAGTTACGGTTTGTATCCAGTTGGTTTTATCTGCTTCAAAACTTTTCAACCCCATAAATTCTTTTTCTGCCAACGCTTCTGCTTCCTTTTGTTTTCCGGCAAATAATAAATTGCGTATGCTGTCTAAATATTTATAAGCACCGGGGCGGCTGTAGCTTCTTGGTTCGCCACTCCACAAAGTTTCTTCGTTAAACTGTATGCGGTCGTTCTGCACACCACCAAATAACATAGCGCCAATACGGCCGTTGCCAATAGGCAACGCCTCCGTCCATTTATCGGCAGGCTGTTTGTACCAAAGTTTGGTGTCTTGCGCAAAAAGCGTTGCTGCAAACAGCATTGCTATTAATAAAGAATATTTTTTTTTGTTTGTCATCATTTGTGCCTTGATGGAGCTTCAGTGGCTACCGAAGGTTAGTTCTCACTTTTTCTTTCACTGAAAGAAAAAGTGAGAGCATCCGTTCAACAATAGTAATTCTATGAACCCTTTATTTATACAGGATATTAAACATCTTTCATTCACTCACAACTCACCACTGGCTGCTCACTTTTTTACTTCATCACCATAAACAACTGTGGCTTCCCCCGCTTCATTGTTAGATAATTTTACATTTTTTGTTTCAGCGCCGTTAACAGTTGCAAATATTTTTGTGCCCGCAAACAACCAGCAGTTGCGCAGCAATACATCCTGCACATTAATTAGTTTAACCACCGGTACCGCATCAATGGGTTTTGCTGTTGTCAACCCGTCAATATCCAATCGTGTTGTTTTTTCTGCAGATAAAGCTGAACCGGTCTTTGTATTCACCCGTACATTATGCAATTCAATATCATTGGCGTTTTTAATTACAATACCTGTTTCTGCTTCAAACACCACATCATTTAAACTTATTTCACTCACCGGCATTTCTTCCAGCCCGTTTATGTACATCGCTTTTTTTGTGTAAGCTGTAATATTACTCATGCGTATGTTGCGGAACTGCGGAGTACGTTCACTCACTGCTTCAGGCTTGGCTTTGGAGTATTCCATATCCAGCACTATGGCCTGGTCTTTTATATTTTTCATTACAATATTATCAACCCGTATATCTTCCACCACACCACCACGGCCTCTTGCTGTTTTAATGCGTATGCCACGGTCAGTGCCATCAAACACACAATTACTGATAACAATTTTTTTAACATCTCCGCTCATTTCACTGCCAATTACCACACCACCATGACCGCTTAACATCGTACAGTTAGTAATGGTATAATCTTCCGCAGGTGTTGCCTTTGTCCTGCCCGGTAAATCTTTGCCCGATTTAATAGTGATGCAATCATCTCCCACACTTATATGACAATCGGATATATGCACATACCTGCAGGAAGATGGATTGATACCGTCTGTATTAGGAGATTTGGGATTATCAATTGTTACGCCTTTTACCGTAACATTTTCACAAAACTCAGGCGTTACTGTCCAAAAGGGAGAGTTAGTAATTGTAATACCTTCAATCAAAATATTTTTACAGTACATCGGTTGTATAAACGGCGGACGTAAAAATCCACGTTTCATTTGCCCCGGGTCTTCGGGCAACAAAATATTTTTATTTAAACTGTCAAACAAAACCTGGTATTTGTTTCTTGCAGTTTGATTTTTATAAAATGTAAGTGCATAGTCCCACCATTTTTTACCATGCCCGTTTATTTTACCACGGCCGGTAATGGTAATATTGGTTTCGTTATACGCATAAAACAAGGGAGAAAAGCTCATTACATCCACTCCTTCATAGCGGCTTTGCACCATCGGCAAATAATCATCAAAGCTGTCGGAGAAATGCAGCTCTGCCCCTGCATCAATAAATACGGTGATGTTGCTTTTTAAGTAAATGGGACCTGTTAAATATTTGCCTGCCGGAAAATACACGGTACCGCCACCTGCTTTTGATGCTGCATCAATTGCTTTTTTAATAGATGCTGTTGCTATGGCGCTGCTGTCTTTTTTAGCGCCGTATTTTGTTACATCGTAAAACTGCTGTGCAACAGCTGTTAAACTAAAATTTAAAATAGCAAGAGCGAAAATTATTTTTTTCATGTTTTATTTTTTGCTCACAGATGGCACAGATTTTCACAGATTATCTGTGTAAATCCGGGTAATCTGTGAGAAACTTATTCAAATAACCAGTCAATATTTTTATTTCTTAAATCGCCTGTTAAACCTGCATCATACACGGGAATAATAGTATCTCCATCCACAAAACCTAAAATCAAACAAACACCTTTTTCCAGTTTTAATGTATTGCTACCTGCTTTAAAACTATAGGTATGAATATTTACCGGCGGCATGCCTTCAATAGCAATGGCATTACTGATTTTTATTTCAGCCTGCCCGTAATCATCCGCACTGGCATTGGTTTCCAATTCAGGTTCTTTTAAATAAATAGTATCCGTTGTAAAAGCTGCCCGTTGTTTTTTAAAATAACCAACCAATACTTTTACAGGTTTATCATTTGTAAAATTTATTACCGTACCGTTTTGCTGCATTTGTTTAAACGGAAGCTGCAGCGCTTTCAAATTTTTTAACTCTGCTGCATATTTTTTTACAATGAGTGCGGTATCAGTAAATACAGCATTACCACCGTCAATAACAGTAAGTGGTGTTGTAACCTGCACTGCTGCATTGGTAAACGGTTTTACAACAGCAGCAATTTTGCCGCTGCTATTTTTTAACGAATCAATTTTATGTTTAAAAGTATTTAATTCTTTTTCATACACAGGCAGCATTTCTTTCCAGTGTTTGTAAGTGCCATCAACGCCACGCATGGGTATTTTGCGTTGAGAGGTTTGCATGCTGTTGGCGTAGAGATAAGTGGAGTCAGTAATTTTAGTTAACTCTTTAAAAGCAGTAACACTTAAATCCACCAGGTGTGCCGCATCTTCCAGGTCTTTTATATTATTGCTATACTTGTAATGAAGTACAGACAATGCTGCCTCCGTTTTATACGCATAATAAAATGCCAGTGCATCATAACTTCTCACATCATTTTTAATGCGTGCAAATTCATCTTTATTCTTTTTTACAGAAATATTTTTAACAGCATCCATTGCTTTAACGGCATGCTGCTTTACATCATTATCAACTATTACAGGTGTTTCACCAACATGCTTAATCCCTTTCGCTTCTTTATCTGCGTAATCTAACAACATCTCTCCTTCCGGTGCTTCACTATCATACAACAACGTAAATAAACCATAACGATACGGGTTGATGAGTTGTGTCATCAGCATTCCCAATGTAAGTGTTTGGCGGTTGCCATCAGTTATACCAAAGCGGCGTAATAATTTGGGGGCAATTTCCCCCGTCTCCTCGTATGCTGCTAAAATTTTTCTGCCATCATCCATGCTGCAACCAAATTTATTGGCCAGCAATTTGCTCCAGTATTTTATCTCATCATCCCTGTTGCGTTTTGCTTTCCATGCATAACGGCTCCATGCTTTATACCAAATCCAGTCCCGTTCAATTTGCAATAAACGTTTAGCACCTCTCACACTGTCGGCGCTGTAAGGCCAGTCCCAGTAAGATGCCTGCGGATATAAATGCAAACCATTGCCACCCATTACTTCATGCATGCCAATAACAGATTGCTGAATAAAATCAGGAGAGCCATAACGGAAAGGTTCCAAATTCGCAAGTATGTGCACATTCTCAATTTGCACACTACCGAGTTTACTGAGTGTTTGATGCAGCTCTGCCCAACTGCCTCTTGGCCTTGCATAAGTGAGCGCTTCGCCGTTAAACTTTGCTTCAGTATATAAATTTTTATACAGAGGCAATGCTGCTTTCATCACCGCAGGTGCATCACAATCATGTGCACGCAATACAATCGGCGGTTCTTCTGTTTTGCCCAATGCACTTAAGCCATCCTGCACACCGGGAATAATTGTTTTAGTAAACCATTCAATATCATCATTACCCACACCTTCCATTGCTTCACCCAAACAAACCATTAAACCCACGTTGGGATATTTTTCTACAAATGCTGCAATACTTTTTTTGGTGTAGTCTGCAATTACCGGCACAATATGCCGTTCCCTTTCCTGTGTTTTTATGTGATGATATTCAGCAAATGGTTTTGATACGATGATATTGTAAAACATTTGTATCACCCAAATGCCTCTTTTATCTGCTTCGCTTGTAATAAAGCGGTAAATTTCTTCATTCTTTTTAAACGTAGCATCATCCACTTCCACAGCATAAGGATAATCTTTCAGTTTTACCAATGATGCAAAAGGATGGCCGTTCCAGAGATACAAAGAATTCATGCGGTTGTCCACCATTGAATCCAACACCTGCAGCCATAATTTTTTATCGTAAAACCAGGGAAAGGTTTCGGGAGTGTAAGGATATTCATACACATTTCTCCCGGGCAGGTAAGTTGATTTTTGTAAGCCGATGCATTGGCCACGCAAAACCATTTCGGGTGCATCGCTGATGTTTAATGCTTTTGGATAGGCTTTTAATTTTTTCAGTTGTGCTGCATATTCCAAACATCCATACAGCAAACCGGTTTCATCGCTGCCTTCAATGGTGGTTTTGTTATTTGCTGTGGTAATGGTGAAACCTTCTTTGGGGCCCTGCTTATAACCAAACAAAAAAGAATGATTGCCTCTTTTAAGTTTCAATGCTTTTTCTGCATCCCATATTTTTTGCATGGCAAAAATTTCACGGGGTGTTTTAATTCTGTCGCCCCAACCAACTTGTGCATTAGAAAACTGCACAAAAAAAAGAGATACTATGAAAATTACTTTGTTCATTTATAATCTAAAGTTGAAGTGAGTGACACAACGATGCTGCCATGAAAAACTGATGCTGATAACAAAATCATTTTACCAACTCATTCAAATATTTTTCCAGCATAGTAAATCCATCTGTACCTATTTTATTTCCATCGCCGGCATCATTTGCATTTAATCCATTTTTATTTTCCCATGCATCAGGCATACCGTCTCCGTCTGTATCAACCGGCGCTGCAACGGTGTTATATACAGCCCAGCCACCAACAGCAGCAGCGGCATCAATAATTCCTGCTTTGCCAAAAATTCCCATGCCGGTTGCTTTGCCTGTTCTTGTTTCTTCAACCACTCTTGCATCTGTTGCATCTCTTTTGGGAAATATGGCGCCGGCAAATTTTAATACCGCATCATACGCATCTTTTGCATTTTCATCCGGCAACGGTGCATCAATTTTAAAAGCCGCGTTCGCTTCTGCTTCTTTTGGATAGTTTTGCTCTGCAGCATCCAGTCCTTTAAAATTCTTTTTTGTTAAGGCTTTATCACCTTCCATTATGTTGCCGCTTAAAAACCATTGGCCTGTTCCCTTTGCTTCTTTTGCATTATAGTTGGCGTGTACAAATTTTAATTCGCCGGCGGTTGCAGGGCCGGGCTTGTAATAATTATTCACCATATTCACCTGCGATACACCGCCTGCAATATTTACTTCGCCACCATAACATGCATTGGCATTGCCCCAGTTGTAAATAACATTATTACGGTAATCAATAATGGCCATTGTATCATGCGCCCTTGCGCCATTGAACCTAACAGCACGGCTGTTTTGGTGTGCAATTAAATTATGATGATACGTGGCATACTGTCCGCCCCAAACACCGCCATAACTGCGGTGGCCTTTTTGATGGCCTGCTTCATACAAGCCTTCACTTACAATACACCATTGCACGGTAACATTTTTAGTATCGTACATAGCTGCACACTCTTCATTTGCCCAGCTAAAACTGCAATGGTCAATAATTACATCGTGGCAGTTTTCCATATCAAAACCATATAAACCGGTTTTTAATGTGCCGCCGGGGCGGCTGCGTATAAAACGAATAATGATATTGCCATGATTGCCTTTTGAAGAAGCGCCATTTAAAATAAGCGACTGATTTTTTAAACAGATGCCATCGCCGGGAGCAGTTTGCCCTGCAATAGTTAAGTTGCTGCGTTTAATTTGAATTTTAGTTTTCAGTTCAATCAATCCGCTTACTTTAAAAATAACAGTAAGCGGCTCCCCGGGATATTGCTCCAGCGCCCAGCGAAAACTTCCTTCGCCATCATCATTTAAATTGGTTACTGCAATTACTTTACCGCCGCGGCCACCCGTGGCGTATTTACCAAAACCTTCTGCACCGGCAAAAGCAATTTGCTGTGCATTGGCTGCATAACATGCAATAACAAAAAGTATAATTATTATTTTTTTCATTTTATTTTTTTGATACCAACATCTGTTCCCTGATAGAACATTTGTGGCAGCGTTTATCCTGACGAAGGAAGGATTCCGTTCAACAATTGAATTTCTATTGAGCAATCACCGGTACCACACCACCTGCTTCACTGCTTTTATATGCTGCTTCCACGCAAGCCATAGTATGTATGCAATCTGCTGCACTGTTATCGGGTTGTTCAATTTGTTTGTTTGCTGCAAGCAGCACCTGCTCCATACTACCAATAAACGCATGAGGAAACCAGCTGCCTTCCACATTTAATTGTTTCCATTGCGGCTCTTTACCATCTTCCAGCAATACATATTCAAAACTGTCTGCCGCACCACGGGGATAGTCAATGAGTGCACCAAAATTTATTTTAATAGCACCTTTGCTGCCTTCTATTTTTATATACGATTGTTGTTTGGGTGTGCCGTAATTATGGCAATGATTGGTTAGAATATTTGCTGCTATCATTTCGCCATAATCCATAATAATATTACTTCTTACAGATGCCAGTTGCGGCATTGATGGATGCTTTGTTGTTTTAGCATACACCGATTTTGGATTGCCCAGCAGGTTGCGTATTAAATCGATATAATGAATGCTGTGGTATAAAATTTCCACCCGTGGCGATGGTGTTAAAAAATCCCAGATATGCCAGGGTGTAAATACATTTACATTTACCTCAATGTCGTTTAGTTTACCCAGCTTATCATTATTTATAAAATCTTTTGCTGCTAAAATGTAAGGTGCATACCGCAGTTGAAAATTAATAGCGGCCTGTAATTTTTTTTGTTTGCATAATTGCAAAATAGTTTGTGCCTCTGCTAAATTTTCACCCATTGGTTTTTGCAGCAGTACATTGGCACCATCAGGCAGTTGCTGCAATATTGAAATAGTTTGAGAACCGGGCACTGCCACATCAAACACAGCAATATTGCCTGCTGTATTTATCATTTCGCTTAACTCTGTAAATACTTTTGGTATAGAAAATTTTGCGGCAGTAGCAGTTGCTTTATCAGCATTAATATCAAAAATGCCCTGTACATTAAACCCGGCAATTTTATAAGCAGGTAAATGTGCATCGTTAACAATACCGCCGGCGCCAATAATATAAATGGGTAAACTATTCCATGTTGCCGCTGTCATTTTTCTGCAAGCTTGTTTTTATGTTCATCTAAATTTACGCCTGAATAATTGAAATTATACTGCTGCAACTGCTAACGTTTGGTTATTGGCTGTAACGCCTGCTGCAGTAAAAATTCTGCTTCAATTGCATCATTGTTTTCTCCCAGCAATGGTGCACCAACCGGAGATATTAATAACTTACCATCTACCCGAAGCGGACAACGGGTGGTTTTAACAGTAAGGCCATTGGCAGTTTTTACATTCATCTCCATTTCTAAAACCCGGTAGCCTTCTTCATTCACCAGCTTATCATAATTCATCACATCGGCACACCACACACCGGCTTTTTCTAAAATGCCCAGCCAGTAATCCACATTATTGTTTAATAAATGTGTGGCCAGTATTTTTTTTATGTCATCTCGTTTTGTAAACCAGTCCTGCGGATTGTTAAACTGTTTTAATACATCACAACCCAGCAATTCTCCCAGCAACACAATATCCGTCATGGCAAGCGCCATATAATCGTCTTTTGTTTTGTAAATGCCATAAGGTGCTGCGATGTAGGCATTGGCTCCATTTACATTGCTCCGTACCGGCAGTTCGTTACCATCATTGTAATAGCAGGTTAATAATTCAAACTGAAAATCAAGCACACTTTCAAACATGCTCACCTGTATTAACGACCCTTCACCCGTATTTCCTTTTTTAAACAATGCAGCCAGTATGCCTTGCGCCAAATGTGTTCCGGCTAAAATATCCACTACCGCCACGCCAACAGGTGTGGGGCCTTCGCTGCTGCTGTTGCTTAACCAGGTTAAACCGCTTGCAGCCTGCAATAATAAATCCTGCCCGGGCAAATCTTTCCACGGCCCTTCTGTGCCATAACCACTTATTTCACCATAAACAATACCGGGGTTTATTTGCTTTACCGTTTCATAATCCAGGCCAATACGTTCCATTACACCGGGGCGGAAATTGTGCATCATTACATCTGCCTTTGCAATTAATGCTTTTATTTTTTCTAAATCATCTGCATCTTTTAAATCAGCAGCATAACTTTCTTTATTGCGGTTAATGGCATGAAAAATAGTAGACTCGCCCTCTATCATTACATCAGACACATACAACTGGCGGCAAATATCACCAGTGCCGGGCTTTTCAATTTTTATAACCCTTGCACCCATATCGGCCAGCCGCAATGAGGCAGAAGGGCCGGATAAAAACTGGCTGAAATCAAGTATCAATATATCCTGCAACAACTGCATGTTATTTTTCAGCGTTTAGTTCTTTTAAAATTTTACGGTTATGCTCTCCCAGCTGTGGCGCTGCTTTTGTGGAATAAACTCTTTTACCATTAATACGTGCCGGGTATCTTGTTGTAATGATTGTTTCGTCGTTATTAGTATATAACTCCTGTTCCATATGCAACTCCTTGTAAGCTTCATGCGCTGTCATATGTTCCCAGTCAAACACTTCCATTGCCCATAAATTATAATCATGCAGGCGCTCAATCCAGTAAGCAGATGTTTGTGTGATTAAATGGGTTTTCAGCAATTGCTTAATTGCATCCCTGCATGAAAAAAATTCTTCTTTTGAATATTCTTTTATAGCATGGCATCCGGTTGCATCTGCCAAAGTATAAATATCCATCATGGCTAATGCTATGTAACCATCTTTTGTTTGAAACAAACCATAAGGTGCACCCAATAAAGTATGGCCGTTATTTATTTTGCTGCGTTCAGGCTGTTTGCCCGATGCAAAATAAGTAGTGAATAATTCAAACTGAAAATCGAGTAACGATTCCATGAGGCTTATTTCAATTAAAGCGCCGCTGCCTGTTTTTTGCCTGCGGATTAATGCGCCTAAAATTCCCTGCACCAATTGTGCACCACACAAAATATCTGCAATGGAAATACCGAAAGGTACCGGGCCATTGGTGCCATTACCGGTTGTAAATGCAAGGCCGGTTACTGATTGCAATAGTAAATCCTGGCCGGGTTTATTTTTCCACGGGCCTTTTTTACCGTAGCCAGAAATTTCGGCATACACCATTTTAGGATTTATACTTTTTATCACATCATACCCCAAACCATTTTTCTCCATTACGCCGGGGCGAAAGTTATGTATGAGCACATCTGCTTTTGCAATTAGTTTTTTTAGTATCGCAATATCTTCTGCACTCTTTAAATCGGCTGTAAAACTTTCTTTATTGCGGTTAATGGTATGAAAGAGCAATGAGCTTTCATCAACCCATAAATTTTTTATTGCCAGTTTTCTGCCTGCATCACCATTACCCGGTTTTTCAATTTTAATAACACGGGCACCTAAATCAGCCAGCCGTAACCCGGCCGATGGCCCGGAAAGATACTGGCTGAATTCCAGCACCACTAAACCATTAAGTGGTAAATCCATCATGCTGTTACTAACTGGTTTTTAATAATACTTTCCCTGTACAATTTATTCATTTCATTTAATGCAGCAACGGCATTGCCATTTTCCATTAAACATTTTTGCAGCGGCGTGCCTGCATGGTCCTGGAAATGCAGGTAACCATTATACCTGGGGCGTATGTAACCGTTCTGCATAACAGGCAACACATTTTTAAAGAAATTGTTTGTGATGGCGTTGTTATCATCATCCATCCATGCACTTAAATGCCCCGGCTGCCCGCCGTTTTGCGTATATAATGTACGTTGTATATCTTCTGAAACAATCCACGCTGTAAAATCAACTGCCACATTTTTATGCTGGCTGAATGCTGATACAGCAAGGCCGGTACCGCCAATGGTGGTGCTTATTTTTTTATTGCTGAAAGTTACCACATCAGTATAATGCAGTAAATTTTTTGCATAGCCTTTTCTTGAATAATTGGTATAACAATATGCAAACGGGCAATACCAGTAATCATCAGTATTGCTCATTAACTCTGCAACGGCTATTGGGTTGCAGCTAAACATTTTTTTATTTACCGCAGCATACAATTCCTTCATTGTTTCAATGGCTTGCACACCGGTTTCCTCATTAATAATTTCTTCTTCATTTTCAAAAGGTGTTACACCAAGCGCCAAACAAAAACTGTAAAAATTCATCAGCAAATCAATAGGAATGGCAGGCACTGCCACTTTACCTGCTTTTGCCAATTGCAACACATCATTCCATCTTTGGGGTAATGGTTGATTATTTTTTTCAAACAAATCTTTACGGTAACTGGCTGCTGGTGTGGCCGCATCAATTGCCAATGCCCATTGTTTGTTATTGTAATTATAACTTTCGTGTGAGCCGCCCACAGAGTTTTGCAACTGGTTGTTTAAATAGCTTTCAGAAATATATTCATTCAGCGGCAACACACAATTGGTGGCAGCAGCACAGCCTACCCACGGGTGGTCAATAATCAGCAAATCAAATTGCGTGGTTAATTTTTCAATGGGAAAATCTGCAAACTCCTGCAGGGAACGTTTATGCCATTCAATTTCCACCTGCGGATGCAGTTCGGTATACCGCTGTGCAGCAGCCAGCAACGGCGTAATGCCCCTGCTGTGATTCCAGCTAATACCTTTTAAACGAACAGCTGCCATTATTGTTTGTTCTTTTTTTCTGCCAGGTAAATATGTTCACACACCATCACCAGTTCGTTATGCTGGTTATAGGTTTCCACCGCTTCAGTTATTAATCCATAACCCGGCTTTTTATGGTCCTTCTTTTCTTTTATGCTGGTAACAACGTAAATAGTATCATCAATAAATACTGGTTTTATAAAACGGATGCGGTCGTAACCATAAGTCATGGCTGCTTCGTTTATAACATCAGCAGTTAAACCCACTGCAACTGTTACAATTAAAGTGCCATGCGCCATACGCTTTTTAAAGGGCTGTGTTTTACACCACTCTTCATCCATATGGTGCGGAAAAAAATCGCCTGATTCCTGTGCATGTAAATCAATATCTGCTGCCGTTATGATGCGTTCCTTCGTTTTACGGCCCTCTCCAATTGTTATATCCTCAAAAAAACGTTTAACTGTCATACTAATTACGGATAAAATTTACAAAGTAAATGTGCAGGGGAACCGTACAGAAAACACATCCGTGGAAGAGAATTACGCAAGCTTCGGTTAATTATGGTAACTTCCTTCTTTAAAGGTTTAACAATCGTTCCGGCTGGTGATTTACCGGTAAAAATCACTTTTTTTAAAACAGAAAATTACATTGTTGTTAAATTGTATCCAATGTCAGGTTTTACTGCAATGATGGATTATATTACTAAAGGAAATACCGCTTTAGTTAATTAAACAGCGAAATTTTGAATAGTACAAACCTGCACTGAAAAATGTAGTGCGGTAAAAAATTCCTGTACAGCAGCTAACAGGCTTTCTCTTACCACAATTATTAGCGTAGCTGTAAAATTTACTGCGGCAACCTGTTGCAGCACTTTGTAAAAACCCAACTGTTGTTTTAATTCCAGCGGGCCAATTTCATCAATAATAATATACTGCCATTGCGGTTGCTGCAAACATTGCAAAACCTGGTTACTTACATTTTCAAAGTTTTGTTTTGAAAATGCAAAGCGGCCGACTAATAATTTTTCTTCCGTATCGTTGGCTTCCATTGCAAGCCATGCAGCGTTGTGTGGCGTAAAAAAATACCGTTTACCTTCTTTTACAGGCGTCAACACGCCTGCAATATTTTGTTTGCTATTACTCCAGTTAAACAACAAAGTGGTTTTACCTGTTTTTACAGCACCGGTAAGCAGTATTATTTTTTTATCAGCCATAAATAATCAGCATGGCGGTATTGGAAAGAAAGTGCTGCACTTTTTTAAAGCGGTTGGTTTCGTTTGCTTTTTGCCAACTAAACTGCACCATATTTTTTATACCCGGCAGCAGTGCCAACACCTGTTGCAATGCTGTTCCCTTTGCGGCTTTGTATTTATCTACCCATTTGCCAATAAGTTTTATAAGCAGCGGCGACAGCAGGAAATTCCATACCAGCATTATCAATAAACCTCTCAAAATAATTTCGCCCACTTTGGTTTTTAAAACGGTACCGTTAAATAATGGAGTGTAAGAAGCTACCAGCAGTAACAATAATATGCCTGCAACAATATATTTAAATGAAATGCCTTTCTTTTTTGCAACAGTTGTTTCGGCTACCGGTATTGTATCTGCTTTGGCAAATTCATTTACAATATCAGGTATTTTGCCAGATTGTATTTTTTTAATAAGCCTGCTGCAAAATATCCCCCCAGCCACACCGGTAATAAAATAACAACCAATGTAAAATAACACCAGGTACAAAGAATACTGCTGCGATTGTTTGATGAATGTTTTGGTAATGCCGTTTAAGAAAATATCCAGCGCAGCCCAAAAGCCTTTACCAAATACAATGGTTAATATTAATAAATGCTGAAAGGCGGAATACAACTGGCAAAACAGTGTTAACAAAAAAGCCCCTGTTCGCAAAGATTTGCGGCGCATTAAAAATAATTCACCGGCAAGGCCCTCTATTAATACTGCCACATAAGCCATTGGCGGAGTATGAGGGCTTAATACAAATTTTACCGCCAGTACCACCAGTGTTGCTTTTAATATTACTCCTTTGGCATTATCGTTTGCCGCAATTAATGCCATGCAAATAGCGGCCATTAATGCTAATGCAAGCCCTGCAAAAGGAATTTTAAATCCATGCAGTATGCCTCCTAAAAAGGCTTCGGAAAAAGCCCACAATGCAGTAACCCTTGTTATCACGCCTGCTTTTAAAACTGTATTGTTTAAATTACTCACAATAAACCCTGCTTTGTTTTTTTAATAGTTATAATATCTCCAATATTGATTATGCCATTTGTATTGTACAGTACATTCTGCCCAAAATAAATTTTATTATTCAGCTGCCTGTAGGCCGCTAATGTTTTTAAAGGTTCTTTTCCTTTTGCAGCAGTGGTTTGTTCTATAGTAGTAACCACACACCTTGCACACTGTTTTACTCCGTAAAAAATTACTCCGTTTATTTCAAATTCCGCCATTGTATCTTCTTCATAAGGTGTACCACCGGTAAACACAACATTAGGACGAAACCTGTCTACAGGAAGCTTTTCTTGCAGCCTGTTATTTAAATCATCCAGCGATGATTGCCCGATTAATAACAATGGGTAAGCATCAGAAAAAGAAGTGATTTCATTATTTGCTGCATACCGGGCATCTACTTTCCGCAATGTATCATCTGGCATAAAAACCAGTTTACAGTTTATGCCCAGTGCATTTGTAAACCAGTTATTCAATTCATCACTTACTATTTGTGCATCACACTCATCGTCCCACACCTGCACTTTTATGGTTTCATTGGTTTGTGCTGCAAAAGGAATAATGCAACTGTTCAAAACATTTCTTTTATCAGTAACAGTAATTCCATTTTCTGTAATAGCTGTTTGCAACAAAGCCATCACAGCAAACTCACGCTGACTGAGAAAGCGGTTATTTGCATCCACCAGCATCCAGCGGCGGTCGTAAATAAATCCACGGTCGGTAAGCTGTGCCGATTGCACTTGTATGCCGCCCAATGATTTTACGGGGTAAATAAAAAGCTGGCTTACTGTGAGCATAACTAAATAAAATTTACATTTGAACTGCAAATTAAACTGAATTATGAAGCCAACCGTAATTATTGAATACTGCCCAAAATGCCACTGGCTGTTACGTGCCGCTTACATGGCGCAGGAAATACTTACCACTTTTGCTGATGAGGTAAGTGCCGTTACTTTAAAGCCCAGCGAAGTAAGCGGCCGTTATACTATTTATGCAGATGATAAAAAAGTATTTGACCGGAAAGAGTTTGGCGGTTTTGCAGAAATAAAAGAAATAAAACAATTTTTAAGGGATGTGGTAGCTCCCGGAAAAAACCTGGGGCATACTGACACTCCTGCTCATCACAACTAAACTGTATGCTGGGCATTGTACTTTGTGGCGGACAAAGCACCCGCATGGGTACCGATAAAGGGCTTATTAAAAATGAAGCCCGTACATGGGCACAAACTGCCGTTGACAAACTAACTACGTTAAACCTGCCTGTAAAAATTTCTGTTAATGAAAAACAGTACAGTGATTACGCTAAAGTTTTTATGGCTGCTGATTTAATTACTGATGATACTTCTCTCAATATTAAAGGCCCGTTAATAGGTGTTTTATCTGCACACCTGCAAAACCCAAACGATGACTTATTACTGCTTGCCTGCGATATGCTGCTGATGGAACCATTATTGCTCAAAGAACTTAGTAGAATTTACGGGCAACATAAAAATTATGATGCGTATGTTTTTACCAACGATGCACAACCAGAGCCCTTGTGTGCATTATATACAGCCGGTGGTTTACAAAAAATAATTGCAACACTAAAAAATGGCCAATTGCAAAAACACAGTATGAAATTTGCACTGAGCCTTTTAAATGTGCTTCCCATCACTTTAACTGAAGAACAAAAAAAATACTTCCGCAATTTTAATGCACATGCGGAGCTGAATGGTTTATAAAGTCAGCGTTGCTTTATTTACTTTTTTAAACCCTTCCTTTCCATTTTCACAAAGTGAGCATGTATAAGCTGTTGTTAATTTTTCAAAAGCTGTACCCGGCGCCACACCATTATCAACATCTCCAATTACAGGGTCATAAACAGACAGGCAGGAGCTGCACTGGTAAACAAATTCCTCTGTAATTTTTTCGCTCTGTAATTTTGTGACAGTTGTTTTACTGTTTTGTTTTTTGTTTAACTCCGCACGGTAACGGTAATATTTTAAAACACTGCGGCGTAATTGTTCCGGTAATAAAAATTTAGGATTGCCGCTGCTGAACACTTCGCCGGTACGTTCGTTAGGATTAAAATCTTTAGCACATAAAATATCATACACCCTGAATAATTTTATTCCGAGAAAATCTATTATATACCTGCGGCGCACTAAAATACTGCTGAACACTTCACTTTTCTTTCTTGTTTTAATACCAATGCAAATACCAAATGTCCGGGTATCATCAATACTTAAATGTTTTACTAAAAATGTTTTCAGCGCCAGGCCTTCAGCTGAATGGTCTTCCACCTGGAAGTTTAATTCATTAGCAGCATGGCGCATGTTAATCTGAAATTCTTCCAGCAATAAATTCCAGGCAGCTTTATCTTTTTCTTCAATGCCTTTTATCATAATACTTTTCCACGAAGTGCAGCATATTTGGCCAATACGTGTATCTAAACAAAGCCTGCTTAATTTTTTAAGAAAGGCTACGCTAAACAATTCATCCCGGCGGTAAATGCCCAGCCAGTATTTATTATCGTACCGGTTTAAGCCTTCGTAATAAGGCAAATTAAATTGCGGCAGCACTGCTTTTTGTTCTGCAGGCTTTATAATGATATCGCCTGCCTGTAACAGGCTGAACAATAGTTCGCCATCTGCTTCTTTATTATCTATAAATTTTTCTGTGTTGTTTATTATTACCTGTTCCACTGCTTTGGTTACTTTACTAATGTCATTGGTGTAACAAAGCTGGTTCCACTCATAAATAACATTGGTTTTAGGAAAGCGGATGATTAAATGCCAGTAGTGTGATGAAGATGGCGATGCCACCCAGTTAATATTACCTGTAAGCAGTGGAGTAAAGCTTTGATTGCTGTCGCAGATGTTTACTTTAACTGTGGGATTATAATCAATCGACTCTAAAATATCTTTATGCACACCCTCGCTTAACCAGGTGTTGCGGATAAAAACATCTTCTGCCGGGTAAGAGCTGATGATATTTGGATAATGGGCTGTATCCACTTCATACTGAATATTGAGTTTATCCATTTCCTTTGTAAAAACGGGAACACTGTAAGGTTCCATATCCACCAGCAATTGCTGGCGCAAACCAAAGCGTACATTCAGCACTTTAATGGTTTGTGCGGCCGTCATAATATTATGAAGGTTACCGGGAGAAATGATGCCGCCCTTGAAATTGATGAATACTGTATTCGCCATTTTTATTGCATTTATGAAACTGGATGAAATTACCAATTTTTAGTGTGCCAGGTTGAGCTTGTCGAAACCGGGCTATTACATAAACTACCCGCCTTCGACAAGCTCAGGCTGGCATCTTTTTAAATTCCCGTAGAACTAAAATTTATAAGCTCATTCATAATAAAAATTGATTTTTAACTGAGCAGGCCAAACTCCTTCATTGCCTTTGGAAAATTTTTGTTTTCATGGCCGGGGCGGCAGAGTTTTAATAAAGCAAAGCGCTGCAGGTTGGTTAACTGTTGCCATTGTTCAGTTGTAATATTCCAGCCACATTCATGGGCTTTTTCCTGCAGCATTTCAGGAATAAAATTTAATACACTCCATGCAGGTTGTGGCTCTAATGCTAAAGCGGTTGCTTCTGCGTTTGTGTATTTTTTAATCAATCCTGCCAGGTATTGATTATATGCGGCAGCTTCATTGTTTGTTGCTGCAGGATTTACCGCTAAGGCAATTCTTTCATCTACTTTAAACTTGCTCCACTCTGCCAGTTTTAATTTTATGCCTGCTGCGTCCATTTTAAAGCGTACAATCATCGGTATGCAACGAACATTCTCCTCTACAAAGTCTTCTTCAAAATCAAAATATTCTATACCGCTAAGGTTTTTAAATTCAGATGCTTTGCGCAAATCTTTTTTCATGCACACACTTTCTTCCAAACCTGCATACTGGCCGTAATTAGGAATAATTTTATAGCCTGCTTTTGTATATAAAGCACGGGCTGGTTTAAAGTGAATACTTGTTTCCAATACTGCATGGCTGAAGCCTTCTTCTGTTGCCCATTTTTCCAGCTCCGTTAATATTTTTTTGGAGCAGCCTTTACCACGGTACGCTTTTTCTACAAACATTCTTTTTATTTCAACGGTGCTTTCATCAAAGGCTTTAAAGCAGCCAATAGCAATGGGCGTATTAGCATCATATAAAATAACAGCTGTTTTAATGTCGGGTACTTTATTGTATTGGTCGTACTGCGCCTGGTCTTCCTTTAATTCATTCCACAACTCATTATCCAAATGAGTTACCAGCAGTTGAAAATCTGTATTGGCAGTGGTGGTTCTTTTTATAGCAAACGCTTTGTTCATTGTTCAATAGAGTTGTTTTGTTGAAGAGTGCGACGCAACAGTTGTTGATTTATGCACAACGCTGGTTACAAAATTAATTTATACCGCTTCAACAGTTACTTCTTTTTTTAGCACATTTACATGTGTATCCAGAATTGCTTTTACCTCTGGGCGGCAACTGCCGCAGCCCATACCAGCGCCGGTTAGCTGGCACAGTTGCAAATGGTCTTTACAACCATCTTTTATTTTATTAATCAAATTGCCTTCGCCTACATTGTTGCAACTGCACACCAGTTTGCCAATTACAGGCTCGGCAGTTTTGCCACTGCGCAACAATTGCAAACGTTTTTCACTCAGCTCCATTTTATTTTCAATCAGGTTGCGGAATTCTAAAAATTCACTTTTATCGCCAATTAAAATGGCACCAACCAGTTTATCGTTGTGCACAATACATTTTTTGTAATAGCGCTTTGCCCTGTCAATAAAAATTATTTCTTCATATGCCGGGTCGTTCGCCGGTGCTTCTGCTAAACCAAGCGAACATAAATCGGTACCATGCATTTTTAAAATATTCATAAGCAAACTGCCCTGGTAATATTTGGCTATATCGCCGCATAAATAACGGGCTACAATTTCTGCCTGCTGCTCGGCAGCGGCTGTAATACCGTACAGAAAACCTTTAAATTCTGCAATTTCACCAATGGCAAAAATATTTTCTTGGCTTGTACGTAAGTATTCATCCACCACCACGCCACGTTTGCATTCAATACCTGTACTCTTCACCACTTCAATATTGGGCACCGTGCCAATGGCAATTACCAATGCCTGGCAGTTAATTAATAAACCACTTTTTAAACGTACGCCATCAATATTTTTTTCTCCCAGGAAACGGTCTATCTCGTCGTTATAAAAAATTTCAATGCCTTTGTTTGTTAATTCTTCATGCAACAGCTGGCTGCCCAGTGGGTCTAATTGCCTGTCCATTAAACGGGAGATACGCTGAATGATGGTTACCTCCACGCCCACTTCACGGAGCGATGCAGCCAATTCAATGCCTAACAAACCGCCGCCCACAATTATCACTCTACCGTTTTCCGGTTTAACATGTGCTTTAAAACTATCGGCATCTGTTCTGCTGCGCATGGTAAAAATTCCATTCAATGAAGGAATATCTTTCAGCATAAAAGCACGGCTGCCCGTTGCCATCAGCAATACATCGTAGCTATGAGTTTCACCATTACTATCGGTAACGGTTTTATTTTCCTTGTCCACTTTTTCAATACTTACGCCACGGTGCAGCTTAATGCGGTAATCATGTTCTTCATCATCTGTCATCTTCACTAAATTATGCCAGGGCAATACACCGCTGATATAATCGGGCAGCAACACCCGGTTGTAAAAAGGAAAATTTTCTTTGCTGAAAATTTCAATTTCATCTTCGGTATTTAATGCCCGGTAACTTTTTACAAAACCACAAGCACCGGCGCCTGCCCCCACCACAATAATTTTTTGTTTGGGTTTTTTATATAACTGTACTTCAACAGCGCTGAATTTAAAATCAGGTTCTTTACTCTTTGGGTCAACTAAATTATTGGTGAGATTATTTACCCGGTTTAAATCGCTGTTGAGTACTTTGCCCCAGTGCATGGGCATAAACACCACGCCGGGTTTTATATCATTGCTGAATTTTGCTTTTACTCTTACGTTACCTCGTTTATTAAACACTTCCACCACATCGTTTTCTTTAATGTGGCGTTTTGCTGCATCTGCAGGATGAATTTCTAAATACGATTCACTGATGTGCTGGTTGAGTTTATTTACTTTACCCGTTTTACTTCTTGTATGCCACTGGTCTCTTATACGGCCAGTTGTAAGAATTAACGGGTGCGTTTCATTCACTGCTTCGCTTTCATTTAAATCGCCAAAGGAATGGATGCTTGCTTTTTGCGAAGGCGTAAAAAACTTCTTGTCAGTAAATAATCTTGGAGTGCCATAATATTGCTTTCCGCTTTCCGCTTCATGCTTTAAGCTTTCTGCTTTATACGGCCATTGCACCGCTCTCTTCTCCTTCAGCACTTCATAACTCAATGCGCTGATGTCAATATTGGTTCCTTTTGTAAGCGCCACATGTTCTGCATAAATATCTGCAAAGCTGTTAAACTCAAAACCATGATAGCCCATCTTTGTTGCAAAGCGGCAAATAATTTCTGCATCGGGTAAAGCTTCGCCGGGTGCATCGGTAATTTTTTCTAAATGAGCAATATATCTTCCGGCATTGGTCATGGTGCCTTCTTTCTCAGTCCATGCTGCAGCAGGCAATACCACATCGGCATATTGCAGTGTTTCTAACTTATTCGTTACATCCTGCACCACCACAAATTTTGCTTTCTTCAGTCCTTCTTCTGCTTTACGCACATCAGGAATGCTGATTAAAGGGTTGGTGCATAAAATCCAGATGGCTTTTAATTTACCATCATTTAATGCATCAAACATTTCTGTTGCAGTAAGGCCGGGCTTTGCAGGAATTTTTCCCAGTGGCACCTGCCAGAATGTTTCCACTTCGTTGCGGTGTGCTTCATTCAATAAATCACGGTGAGCAGGTAATAAATTGCTTAAACCTCCCACTTCTCTTCCACCCATTGCATTGGGCTGGCCGGTTAATGAAAACGGACCAGCTCCGGGTTTACCAATTTGCCCGGTAATTAAATTCAAATTAATGAGTGATAAATTTTTATTTACACCAATCACACTTTGGTTCAACCCCATCGTCCACATGGTGATGAAGCCTTTTGCATTACCAATATACAATGCCGCTAAGCGAATATCATTTTCACTTACTCCACAAACAGCAGCCGCTTCTTCAATGCTTCTTTCAAAAACTTTTTTGCGGTAGTCTTCAAAGCCATTGGTGTTATCGTTAATAAAATCAAAATCAATTTGCCCTTCTTCTATCAAACATCTTCCTATGGCATGGTGCAGCGTAACATCCGTTCCGGGGTTTAACTGCAAATGCACATTGGCCATGCTGCAGGTTTGTGTTTTGCGTGGGTCGCTTACAATTATTTTTAAATCCGGATTTTTTTCTCTGGCCGCCTCCACTCTTCTCCATAAAATTGGATGGCACCATGCAGGGTTTGCACCGGCCACAAAAATCACATCACACAATTCCAAATCATCATAACTAACAGGCACACTGTCTTCACCCAAACTCATTTTATAACCCACCACCGCACTGCTCATGCACAGGCGGCTGTTGGTATCAATATTATTGCTTCCAATAAATCCCTTGATGAGTTTATTGACGACGTAATACTCTTCTGTTAAACATTGTCCGCTTGCATAAAACGCCACACTGTCCGGCCCGTATTTATCAATAAAAGTTTTAAACACTGCAGCAGTACGTTCCAATGCCGCATCCCAGCTTACTCTTTGCCTCGGCTGATTACGGCCATAACGCATTTCAGGATACAGCAAGCGGTCGCTTTTATCGTTCACTGTGTAATGCAGGTTCATGCCTTTGCTGCACAGCATGCCTTTATTTACAGGGTGATTTTTATCGCCTTCAACAGTAATACGCCCCAATGCATCTTTCTGCACCACAATGCCGCAACCCACACCGCAATAGCAGCAGGTTGTTTTGTAACCGTTATTTAATTTCGCTTCGCTCAATTTTATTTTTCTTTTGTTACCAGCATTCGTTCTTTAATCATCTTCAGTGGCGTCGCACTCTTCAACAAAATTTCTTTGTTCAGCATTACTTCGCAAGAACCGGTGCTATCGCTAAATCTTTTGCAGTTGCATTCTTCTTAGCAGTAATAGTTCTGAAAATAAATACCGCCACACCAATTCCTAAAATAATATAGCCCAGCAATGTAAATGCCGCTGTGTAATCAATCAGGTCTTTTGTTTTTTCAACACCGTTTTCAATAACCACTTTAGTAGCATGTGTGGCTTTTGCTTTAAACATAAAAGCAATCAGCATGGCGCCAATATTACCACCGGCGCCAACAATACCTGCCACACTGCCCACAGCAATCGGGCTAATAAAAGGCACCAAGCTGTAAGTAGCACCATTCGCCATTTTCAAACTCAACCCAAAAAAGAACATCATAAAAATGGCCATGCCTATATTGCCTGATTTTGCAAACCAGATTAGTCCAATTCCTTCAAGTAATAATAAAACTGCCAGTAAAAAACTCTTGCCATCAAAGCCCCACACTTTACCTACTCTGTCTGCAACTATGCCACCCATTGGGCGTGCAAAAATGTTTATCCAGCCAAAAATACCGGCGCACATACCAGCAATTGCCAATGAAGCACCAAACGAATCGGTAAAAAATATCGGCGCAAAATTGTCAACAGTAATTTCCACGCCAAAACAGGCTGCGTAGGCAATAGTTAAAATCCAGGTGCGGTAATCTTTAATAGCAATTAAAAAAGTGTTTTTCTTATTATCAACGGTGTAACCAATTTCTTTATAGTCACCAGCCGGAGTATCTTTTGTATAACGGTAGTACAACCATGCACACAACAGCAGCAACACACCGGGTACAATCATGGCAAAACGCCAGCTGTCTTCTTTACTGCAAAAACCTGCTGCGGTTAAGCCACCTGCTATCAATGGCATAAAAAAGTTTGCCGCACCACCACCGGCATTTCCAAATCCGCCAGCCGTGGCATTGGCTGTTCCTTTAATGTTGGGCGCAAACATTACCGAAGTATGAAACTGCGTAATTACAAACGATGCCCCAATAACTCCAATTGATAAACGGAACAATATAAATGATGCATACGAGTGGCTGGTTCCAATTAACAACACCGGAATAGCACACAAAACCAATAACCAGGCGTACACAATCCGTGGCCCAAACCTGTCTACCAAACGGCCAATTAATAAACGGGCAACAATGGTGGCAGACACAGATGCAATTTGAATATTACCAATCTGGTCTTTGGTTAAATGCAATTGCTCTTTGGCAATTTTCATTAGCGGCGCCATACCAAACCATGCAAAAAAGCAACAAAAAAAAGTAAACCAGGTAATATGGAATGTACGCATCTGTATTCCTTTACCAGAAAATATGTTAAGCTTTGAAAGTGGTTGATTATTTATAATGGTTGACATAATTAATATTTTTATTGGTGAATAGTTTTTATAAAGCAGGCTGGTTACTTAAAAAGAAACTCCGGCTTTATGTTAATCATTAAATAGCTCCAGGTACCTGTAAGGTTTGCTGTACCCGGGGTGATGCCTTTTGCATACTCCATACTTTTACTTGCAGCCATTACACTAAAGCCCCATTCAATGGTGGTAATTTTGTTTAACGAATAAGTTGTTACAAAATCAAACTCACTGCCTAAATATTTTTTAATGGCGTTGCCGCTAACATCTTTCATATCTTTTGCCAGGCTGAAATTGTGATAATCCAGTCCTGCGGTAAAGCGTTTGTTTTTGCTGCTGTATTTAATTTTAGCAAACGGATTGTTTAAACCACCTGCTGGTGAGCCGGTACCTACATAGAAATAATCCATGTATCCCCAATGGCGGTGTGGTGTACCATACAAGGGGTCAAAACGATGATTGGTGGTGGATGTTGAAAAGGCATCGTTACCGCTTACATAATCCCATCCTGCGGTGTAAGTAAATTTCTTTTTGGTGAATGCGAATGCCAGTGTAGATGTATAAGCACTTAATGATGCAGCATCTTTATCTTTTCCAAATTGATAATAAGCGCCTGCAGTAACCGACAATGATTTTGTTTTGTTCAACGGGCTGGTAACATACAAACCTGTTGTAAAACGGCTGTTAACACCTTTTTGATTGTAACGTTTGCCATATACATAACCCGGTGCTGTTACATTAGATGTTTGTACAGAATCTAAAATTGATTTTGCAAAATGGTCTGCTACAAATAAGCCTGTAATTTTTGTTAGCTTAAACGTTTTGGCAGCGTATAAAAATTGCAGTGCTTTGTAATTTTGGTTTAAACCATTTGTTGATGGTGCATTTACAAAAGAAAGGCTACCTGTTTTTGCACTTACACCCGCAGCATTCATTATAGGAATTATTCCGGAAGGTGTGGCCACCAAATATCCTTTGCTGTCTTTTACGCTTGCAGGAATATTAGCCGGCGTATAATAAGTGCCATTGTAATTAAACGCATCTGTATTTTGATTGAAAGCAAAAGCAGCATCTACCTGCCAGCCTTTATTAAGCAGTTTAAACAACACCGCATCATGGCGGCGGGCCTGTTGCAACCAGTCAAGATTGCCTAACAATCTTACATCATCATACACAAATTCTTGCCGCCCTATTTTTACGACAAAATAATCAACAGCAGATTTTTTAAAAGAAGTGTCTTTTTTATTTGCCAATGCAATTTCCGCCCATGCTTCATGCAAACCCAAGCGGCTGCCATCTGCATTGCTGATGGTAGAGGCATCTTGTCCCCACACTCTCACATCCTGCAATGATGTTTGTAAAATAACACGCCCTGTTTTGTAATTAAACGTAACACGGCTTCGTTGTGAAGTGAAGAAAGCAGCATCGTTAGTTGATGGTTTTAATGTGCCTAATCCGTTGCGGTATTCAGTACGGGTTCTCACCTGCCCTGCTACCGATAACTGTGCACTTGCTTTGCCCAATGAAAACAGGGCAAACAAAACCAGCAAACACCTTCGCATTTGTTTTGTTTGTTTCTTCATACTTTTGTTTTGGTTTTAGATTGTTTGACAATTTGAAATCGAACTGCCCCGGTGCCGAGCTTCCATTTCGAGCCGGGGTTTTTTATTTGGTTTTTACTTGTTATCTATTCCTATATAAACTTTTCCCCCTTCTACTTTAACGGGGTAGGTTTTTATAGCACACTCATCGCCGCTTAAGCACTCCCCTGTTTTTAATGAAAATGTTTTTTTATGAAAAGGGCAGGCCACTTTAGGCTCTTCGCCAGCGCTGCCAATCATGCCACGGCTTAATGCCATTTGCCTGCGGTGCGGACATTCATTTTGCGTGGCATACCATTCATCTAATCTTGTAAAATGAAACAATGCAATTTGTTCATCTTTATATTTAACACATACGCCGCCGTTTTGCGGCACATCGGTTACATGGCATGCTAAAAACCATGTAATGGGTGTTGGCTCTGCTATCATTATTATAGTTTTTGGGATAAGTGTTTATTTCCAGTCTTTTGCTTTTACCATTTCCCTTAAACGCACCATTTGCGCATTGGGGTCTTTTTTTTCTGGTGCATTCACAAAATGGTTAAAGCGCTTACGTAATTCAGGCGTTTCAATGGCGGCTTTCCATTCGCATTCGTATGTGGCAACATGGCGTTCCATATCTGCTTCCCATTGTGCATTCATGCCCAGTGCATCATCAATTACAACAGATTTTAAATAAGCAATGCCGCCTTCCATTTTATTTAACCAGGTAGCAGTACGTGTTAATGGGTCGGCTGTTTTTACGTAAAACATTAAAAAACGGTCGAGGTATTTAATGCAGGTTTCTTTATCAATATCCGCAACCAGCAATAAAGCATGTTGTGGTTTGCTGCCGCCATTACCGCATACATAAAGGTTCCATCCTTTTTCCGTAGCAATAATTCCAAAATCTTTGCTTTGTGCTTCGGCACATTCACGAATGCAGCCGCTGACACCGCCTTTTAATTTATGCGGCGCTCTTAAACCCCTGTATCTTTCTTCCACTTCAATAGCGAAACTAACGGAGTCGTGCAGCCCAAAACGGCACCAGGTGCTGCCCACGCAACTTTTTACTGTGCGTACACTTTTACCGTAGGCATGGCCGCTTTCAAAACCGGCTTCAATCAACTCTTCCCAAATATTAGGTAAGTCACTAAGGTGTGCGCCAAACATATCAATACGCTGGCCACCTGTAATTTTTGTGTAGAGGTTGTATTTTTTTGCAACCTGCCCAATTACAATTAATTTATCCGGCGTAATTTCTCCTCCGGGAATACGTGGCACTACAGAATAAGTACCGCCTTTTTGTATGTTGGCAAGGAAACGGTCATTGCTGTCCTGCGCCGTATCATTTCCTTTTTTCAATATCACTTCATTCCATAAAGAAGCAAGAATGGATGATACTGCAGGTTTGCAAACTTCACAACCATGCCCTTTACCCAATGCTGATAAAACAGCATCGTAGGTTTTTAATTCTTTCAGTTTTACCAAATCAAATAATTCCTGGCGGCTGTGGTCAAAATGTTCGCATAAAACATTGCGTACTACTTTACCGCTGCTTTTCAGTGTGTGCACCATTAAATCTTTAAGCATGGGCACACAACCACCGCAACCCGTTCCTGCTTTGGTACATTTTTTTATTGCATCCACTGTTTCGCAACCATCTTCATTTACACTGCTGCAAATCATTCCTTTTGTAACAGCTTCGCAACTGCATATCAAGGCATCATCAGGTAATGATGTAACGCCAGCGCCTGCATCGCCTTCAGCACCTCTTGCACCCAGTATCACATCTTCAGGATTTGGAGGTAATACCACTTTGTTTTTGCAGGTTTGCAATAACATATTGTATTGCTCTGCATCTCCCACCAATACACCACCTAATAATGTTTTGCCATCTTCGCTAATATTAATGCGTTTGTAAATGCCTTTATTATTGTCTGTAACCGAAACAGATTTTATTCCGTTACCACTCACAAACGGATCGCCAAAACTGGCTACATCCACACCTATCAGTTTTAGTTTGGTACTCATATCAAAACCGGTAAAGGCTTTATCACCGCCCAGTAAATTGTCCACCACCACTTGTGCCATTTCGTAACCGGGCGCAACAAGCCCGTAAATCATTCCATTATACAAAGCACATTCTCCAATGGCATAAATGCTTTCGTCGCTGGTTTGCAGTTTTTCATTTACTACAATACCACCTCTTTGCCCCACTTCCAGTCCGCTTAATTTAGCCAGTTCATCTCTTGGTTTAATGCCGGCAGAAATTACCAGCATGTCCACATCAATTTTTGCATCATCTGTAAACTGCATACCGCTGATAGCATCAGCACCCAGTATTTCAGAAGTATTTTTGTTGGTGAGAATTTTAAGCCCCAGGTTTTCCAGTTTTCCTTTCAGCATATTACTGCCGGCATCATCAATTTGCCTGGGCATTAAACGGGGAGCAAATTCAATAACCGAAGTATCGGTAACACCCAAATCAATCATGGCTTTAGCGGCTTCCAAACCAAGCAGTCCGCCACCGATAACAGCGCCTTTCTTTGCTTTTTTAGCCCATGCAGTCATCATCTCCAAATCTTCAATTGTGCGGTAAATAAATACACCGTTTTTTTCAACACCGGGAATTGGCGGAACAAAGGCACCAGAGCCGGTAGCCATAATTAATATATCGTATGGAACAGTAAGGCCGCTGTGAGAGTCCACCGTTTTAGCATCCCTGTTAATTTGTGCAATGGGGTCGCCTAAATGAAGGGTTATATTATTTTCGGCATACCAACTGGCAGGAGCCATGATAAGGTCTTCTGCAGTTTTACCTGCAAAAAACTCACTAAGATGCACCCGGTCGTAAGCCGGACGAACCTCTTCGCCAAAAACAGTCATGTTGAATTGAGAAGAATTGGCTTTAGCTACCAGTTTTTCACAAAACTTGTAGCCTACCATGCCATTACCGATGATGAGTATATTCATTGCTGTAATTTTAAAAACTACAGCAAGCAATCATATTAAAAAGCAATATATTTAATGAAAATAGCAGTAAATAGATAGAAAAAAGAATTAAATTATTGTTTTCACAATAAAAATATACATAAAAAGAATAAAAACAAATATTTTTTGAAATTTAAATTATATATTTTAAAACATAATTTATTTGATTTAAAGAGATAATTTTCTTTTAAAGAATTGACAATAAACAAACTAACCCTATTTTTAGGCTTCTTAATTTGCTTTTTATATGATATTAAAAAAAATAAAATGTGATTTAAATAGTTGCTCCTTGTGCAAATCCTGCAAAAGAGAATGGCTGCCGGCAATTGATGCTAACCGCAAAGTTTATCAATTAAAAAAAGGAGATGTGCTTTTTAAAGAAGGTGAGGAAGTAAAAGGCATGTACTTTATTACCGATGGATTGGTAAAAGTGCACAAGAAATGGGATGATGAAAAAGAAATGATACTACGCTTTGCCAATAATGGCGCTATTGTGGGTCATCGTGGGCTTGGAGGCGATACCATATATCCTGTTTCTGCAACAGCGCTGGCACCCACAACGGTTTGTTTTTTAGACATGGTTTTTTTTACAGCTACATTAAAAGTAAATACTGATTACCTGTATGAGCTGATGATGTTTTTTGCAGCAGAACTAAAAGAGTCTGAAAAAAGAATGCGCAACCTGGCACATATGAATACTAAGGGAAGAATTGCATATGCGCTTTTATCGTTGCAGAAAAAATTTGGAAAAAATGATGATGGATTTTTAAACATTGTATTAACCCGGCAGGATATTGCCTCGTACACCGGTACCACTTATGAAACCTTGTTTAAAATGATGAATGAGATGGCGGAAGAAGGCATATTAATGTTTTTTGAAAAGAAGATTGCAATAATTGACAGCGATAAACTAAATGCATTGGTTGACGAGCCTGTATGAAATTGCTGCACTAAAACTAAACACAGCTAAAGAAAAGGTGCATGAAAATGCGCCTTTCTTTTTAAGCAGTCAGGCAATAACCAGGTTTAAAAGAAGTACTCCTGCCAGCCCCACAACAGATATAATGGTTTCCATAACCGTCCATGATAAAAAAGTTTGTTTAAGGCTGAGTTTAAAAAACTCTTTATACATCCAAAAGCCACTGTCGTTAATGTGTGAGCCAAATACACTGCCGCTGCCAACAGCCAGTACCATTAACTCTGGTGATACATTGTGCTGTGCCAGTAAAGGAGCTACCACTCCTGCTGCGGTAATACCAGCAACCGTAGCAGAGCCAATCATCACTCTTAATAAAGCTGTAACCACCCATGCAAAAAGCAACGGCGGCATATTCCATTTGTTGCTGAAGGATGCAATATAATCGCCGGTACCGCTGTCAGTTAATACTTGTTTAAAAACACCGCCTGCCGTAATAATCAGCAATATCATGGCAATACCACTAATGGCGGTGCTAAGCCATTGCATTTGCGTTTCCATTTTTACTTTTTGCAATATGCCAAAATAAAAAAAGGCTGCCAATACAGAGAGCAGCAATGCAATAGTGGAGTTGCCTAAAAAAAGAAATATGGATTGCAGCAAACCTTTTGCTAAAAAATTTTCTGCCAATACTGCAATGGTAATGAGTATAACCGGTAACAACGCAATTAAAAAACTGGGCAAAGCACCAGGCAAAGCTTTACTGCTTATGGCGGTTGTGTTAAAAAGATTTACATCTGATGAACTGACTTTTTTTAATTGCCTGCCCAGCAGCGGCCCGGCAATTATTACTGCTGGTATAGCAATGCAAATGCCATACAATAATGTTTTGCCGGTATCTGCCTTAAAAGCATTTATTAAAACAACCGGCCCGGGGTGCGGTGGCAAAAAACAATGAGTGGTGCTGAGCGATGCTGCCATGGGTATGGCAATGTATAATAATGGCAAACCTGTTTTTTTTGCCAGCATAAAAACAAGCGGCACTAAAATTATAAAGCCGGCATTATAGTATAACGGTATACCAATTAAAAAACCTGTTAGCAGCACAGCCCACTGAATATTTTTTTCGCCAAAACTTTTAATAAGCGTTACAGCAATTTTTTCTGCAGCGCCGCTTTCTTCTAAAATTTTACCGAGTACGGCACCCAGGCAAATGATTAAAGCTAAACCGCCTAATGTGCTGCCAACACCTGCTTCAATTGATTTTAATAATGCTTCAGGCTTCATACCTAAACATAAACCTGCCATTATTGCCACAATAAGCAGCGATAAAAAAGGACTTACTTTTTTTATGGATAAAAAAATCTGTAAGCCAATGGCAAGTATAATGATAAGTATAGTCAAGCTTCGTTAAAATTGTTTACGCAACAGTATTTACTAATGTACCGATATTATCTATTGAAATTGTGACTTCATCGCCGCTTTGCAAAGTAAAATCGCTGCCGGGCACAATGCCGGTACCCGTCATAATTAAACAGCCGTGCGGAAAACTGCTTTCCCTGTAAATAAAACCCACCAACTCTTGTGGTGTACGTTTCATTTGGCTTAATGCAATATCACCGTTAAACACAACTGCATTATTTCTTTTTATATCCAAATGAATATTGGTACCGGGAGATAAAGGTTCATTCGCTAAATACACACAAGGCCCCAATGCAGCACAGCCATCATAAGTTTTTGCCTGTGGCAAATACAAAGGATTTTCACCTTCAATGCTGCGGCTGCTCATATCATTGCCAATGGTGTAACCAATTATTTTGCCCGATGATGTAACAACTAAAGTCAGTTCCGGCTCGGGTACATCCCAGGTGCTGTCTTTTCTTATTCTTACTAAACCATTATTGCCAACAACACGGTGCGGTGTGCTTTTAAAAAAACATTCCGGCCTTTCAGCTTCATATACTTTACCATAAAAATCAGCACCACCTGCTGCTTTGCTTTCTTCCTGCCGGCCCACCATGCTGCGATAATAAGTTACGCCGCAAGCCCATAACTCCTGGTTGTTGCCAATAGTGGGTAATAAATTTGCAATTGCTGATTTATCGACTGTGGTGGCAGTTGCAATTGCTGCATTTGCTTTTTGCAGCACAGCATCATCATTAATAAAATTATTCCAGTCTTCTTTTACTAAATAAAATTGCTCGTTTTGCTCAATTACAATTCCGTTAGTGGTGTTGTATAGTTTCATTAAATATATTTTGTTGATTTATGATTGTACTTGATTGCTATGATAATTTTTTGCCTTTACTGAAAAGAGCATTAACGGTCCTTTATCAGCTATAATTTCCTTTTCAAAATTAAGCCCCAGTTTTTCAAGCAGTTTTATTGATGTTGTATTGCTGCTCATAACTGTTGCTAAAAACTGTTTGTGCTTACCTGTGCCTGCATTGTGTTTTAATATACACAGGGCGCCTTCATAAGCATACCCTTTTCCATGCGCTGCAGGCAATAGTGCAAAACCAATATCCCAATGCTCCAGGTAATCTCTTTTAATAAAACTAATAACTCCAACCGGCTGATTCAATTCCTTTGTATGTGCTACCCAATAATTAATATTAGGGTTGGCTGCAATTTTTTCAATATAAGCTTCTGCATCGGCAACAGAATGTATATTTCTGTCACCAATAAATTTAAGCCAACCGGCCGTATTTACCAGTTCTTCAATAAAAGCAGCATCTTCTTTTTTTACTAAAGAAAGTGTGAGCCGCTCTGTATATAATTGTTCCGCAGCCATTATTTAAGTTTTATTCTAAGCACATACATATCATTCGTAACATACAAGGTTTTTTCATCGGTGCTTAGTGCACAGTTGCTGGTGGCTTCATCCAGTTTTATAAAGCCCAGCTTTTTACCAATGCTGTTAAATATATAAACACCGCCGGGCCCTGTGGCAAACACAATGCCTTGTTTATTTACTTTAAAACCATCGGGCAAGCCGTGTTGCATGGTTTTTCTTTCTTCTGCTGCGCTGTAAAATAATTTGCCATTACTCAACATATCGCCGCTTACATCAAAAATGTACCAATTGGGTTTATCAGGGTCGCTGCAGGCAACAATTAATTGTTTTTCGCCGGGTAAAAATGCTAAACCATTGGGCCTTGTAATGGAATCAACCAATAAAATAACTGTTCCATCTTTTTTTACTTTATAAACACCGTTGTGGTTTATTTCTTTTAATGAATCTGTATCATCCTGTGTTTGTAAACCATAAGGAGGGTCAGTAAAAAATAATTCGCCGCTGCTGTTGTACACACAATCGTTAGGGCTGCTGAATCGTTTGCCTTCAAATTTATTGGCAATGGTTATATACTTTGCTTGTGGTTTATCCAATGGCGCATCCATCCTCCCCATTTGGCGGTCGCCGTGCTGGCACAATACTAAATTGCTTTCGTTGTCTAATGTTAATCCATTGCTGCCCGGCTCTTTGCATTTGCTGGGAGTAGTGCCAGTGTAGCCGCTGGGTTTTAAATATACTTCGGCACCTTTTGCTTCCGTCCATTTATACACCGTGTTCATAGGCACATCGCTAAACAACAGCATATTGTGTTTTTCAATCCACAAAGGGCCTTCGCTCCATTTGTAGCCTTCTGCAATAATTTCTGGCTTGGTGCTGGTGTCAATAATATTACTTAATGCTTCATCGTATTGAATAATGGTGCCGGTAGTTTTATACATACTTGTTTTAGTATTGCTGTTGTTATTGCAAGATAATAATGCGATGATTAAAAATGCAGCAAGCGTTTGTTTCATGTTTTATTTTTTGGCTCACAGATTATACAGATGAACACAGATTTTATTGTTGAATAAAATTATTATGTACCACTGCTTGCAACGGGGTGCCACAAAAATGTTCAATTTTATTGTGTGGCACAAGAGTGCGACGCCACTGAAGCTGATAGTAGCATTAAAGCTTGGTTCAAAATAAAATCTGTGTTCATCTGCTTAATCAGCGTCATCGGTGTTCTAATCTAATGCGAATCCCTTGTCACCTCACTGCCGCTGCTGCCCTGTAAAAAATCCAAATCAGCGCCTTTATCACTGCCCATTACATGCTTAATATACATACTCACATAACCTCTTGTGGCAGCAGGCGGCGGAGCAATCCATGCAGCTTTGCGTTTGGCCAGTTCATCATCACTTACATGCAAATGCAGCAAACGTTTTTCAACATCCAGTTCAATAATGTCGCCGTTTTGCACCAATGCTAAATTGCCGCCAATAGCACTTTCAGGAGAAACATGCAGCACCGCAGTACCATAAGCTGTACCGCTCATGCGGCCATCGCTGATGCGTACCATATCTTTAATTCCCTTCTCTAATATTTTTTTTGGCAGCGCCATATTGCCTACTTCGGGCATGCCGGGGTAACCAACCGGGCCCACATACTTTAATACCATCACACAATTTTCATCAATATCCAGCGCAGGGTCATCAATGCGTTTATGATAATCTTCTATACTTTCAAATACAACGGCACGGCCTTTATGCTTCATAAGCTCAGGGGTGGCAGCGCTGGGTTTTATAACGGCACCATTGCTGGCAAGATTCCCTTTCACCACCACAATGCCTGCTTCCGGTTTAAAAGGTGTATTGTATTTCGCAATCACATCATCATTGTAACAATCGGTATTACCACTAATATTATCATGATGATTTTTTCCGGTAACCGTAATTACATTTTTATGCAACCTGTCTTTCAATTCATTTAAAATAACAGGAAGGCCACCGGCGTAATAAAAATCTTCCATTAAATATTTTCCGCTGGGCATTAAGTTTAACAGCAAAGGAATTTTACTGCCAATGTTATCAAAATCATCAATGGTTAAATCAACTCCAATGCGCCCTGCAATAGCTGTTAAGTGAATAACAAAGTTAGATGAGCCACCCACGGCAGAGTTAGTCATGATAGCATTTTCAAATGCTTCTCTTGTTAATACTTTATCAATGGTTAAATTTTCTTTTACCATTTGCACAATTCTTCTGCCGCTGAGCTGTGCCATTACTTTTTTTCTTGAATCTGCCGCAGGTATTGCGGATGCACCGCTTAATGTTAATCCTAAACTTTCTACCATTACTGCCATTGTACTTGCAGTGCCCATCGTCATGCAATGGCCAATGCTGCGGCTCATACAACTTTCTGCAAACTCACAATCTTCCTGCGTCATCTTGCCTGTCTTCATGTCTTCATCAAACTTCCACACATGTGTGCCGCTGCCAATTGTTTGCCCTTTATATCTTCCATTCAGCATTGGCCCGCCGGGCACAACGATTGTTGGCAAACCCACACTGGCTGCACCCATTACTGTGCTTGGTGTTGTTTTATCGCAGCCAGTTAACAGCACCACACCATCAATAGGATTGCCACGAATACTTTCTTCTGCATCCATACTCGCCAGATTCCTGAACAACATCGCAGTTGGCTTCAACAATGTTTCTCCCAAACTCATAATCGGAAATTCCACAGGGAATCCACCGGCTTCCAACACTCCTCTCTTAACAGCTTCAGCATGCTCACGAAAATGTGCATTACATGGAGTGAGTTCGCTAAACGTATTACAAATGCCAATCACCGGCCTGCCATCAAACATATCGGTAGGCATGCCCTGGTTTTTCATCCAGCTGCGGTAAATAATTCCGTCTTTGTCTTTGCGGCCAAACCAATCGTGGCTTCTTAATTTTTGGCTCATGTAGTTTTTTATTTTTTGTAACGAACTATTCAGCAATGTTCAGCATCGTTGTGTCACTCACTTGTACTTCCTGTTCTCTATTCTGCTTTTATCTTAGCGTAAGTTGTTGGTCATCCCGATAGCTATCGGGAAACAACGGCGAAGCAGTTAATAATTTACAGCAACCCGTTTGCCTGTATTTATTGCTTCATAAATTGCGGCAATAATTTTCATATCCCTCAAACCCATTTGTCCCGGCACTTTACTTGCTTCATTATTTTTTATCGACAATGCAATGCCATCCATTTGTTTTGCCTGCTGTGAAAATGGCGGCAATGAAAACTGTCTTCCATCGGATGCAGAAAATTGCAAACCATTATAATTAAAAGCAGGCTTTAACTGAAACCATCCGTTTGTACAATTTACTTTTAAATAACCCATATCTTCTGAATAACTGGTGCGGCAATTGGCTGTAATACCACCGGGCATTTCCATTTGCCATTGCAATGTTTCTTCAATGCCTGAAAATTTTTCAGTATCACTCACCGGAAATGTTTGTGCAGTTACAGCCACCGGTGTTTTGCCGGTGATATAACAAACCGCCTGTAAACAATAAATGCCCACATCCATTAACGGGCCGCCGCCTGCAATTTTTTTGTTCAGTCGCCATTCGCCTTTTTGCGGCAAAATACCAAAAGCAGTTTCTATACTTACAATATCCCCATATACTTTTTCTTTTGCCAACCGTATCATTTCTAAATTATACGGGTCGTAATGCAGGCGGTAACCAATTGATAAAAACTTATTTGCATTTTCTGCGGCTGCAATCATCGCATTACATTCTTCCACAGATAAAGCCATTGGCTTTTCGCAAATAACATGTTTACCGGCTTGCAGTGCACGGATGGTATATTCAGCATGTAAATGATTAGGCAATGCTATATATACAATATCAATGGCAGAGTTATTTTTTACTGCGTCAAAGTTTTCATAAATGTAACAAGCAGCGTCTGCTAACAGGTACTTTTCTTTATGCAACAAAATTTTACCAGCAGAACCGCTGACTATTGCTGCCAAATAACAATGCGCTGTTTGCTGCAATGCAGGTATTAACTGGCCTGCACCATAACCGCCCAGTCCAACAATTGCAATACCTGATTTTTTAGCCACGTTCATTACAAGTTATTTTCTCTCAACTTAATTACCATTAGCCTGCTGCCATGTTTTTATATACTCTGCCACATCAATCATTGGTGCCACCCAAATTTTATTTTCCTGCTGTTTTATATACTGCAATAGTTTGCGGTGTGCATCTAATGATACGTTGATGCCGTGTTCGCCACCCACACCATGAAATAAAATAATTAACAGCGAACCTGTTTGTTCTGCTTTCTTCACCCATTCAATCATCTGTTCACCAGTTTCGCCATTTACCACATAGCAATCGGTATTATACAAATCCACTTTATCAATAGTGTGCATTTCGTTGCGTACGCCTCTTGCTGCCACAAAATCATTTTTCATACCTTTCATAAAAAGGCTGTCGCCAATTTTCATATCGCCGCAGGTGTAGGCAAATGTTCTTTTCTTTTTTCCATCCACGGCTTCTAAAAAAACATTCGTCATGCGTATTTCATTTTCCATACGCTGCAATGTGTATTTACTCATGTCCTGTTCGCCCTTTACCCAATCTCTGCCTGCTAAATTTCCTAAACATGGATGGTATAAAGTATGATTGCCCAACTCATGCCCTTTTGCAGCCGCAGCCCTCCATTCGCTGATGCGGTTTTTAGAAGCATCAGCAAAAGCAGTTAAATAAAAAGTAGCTTTTAAGCCAAGTGAGTCTAATAAAGGCAGCGCATTATCTAAATGCACATTCAGTGCATCATCATAAGTAATAACAACGGCGGCTTTTTTATTTTTCCAAATACCAAACTGATTAGGCGTTTCTGTGCTAAATGGTGATGCAGGTAATCCCTCACTATTATACAGGTTTACATTTTCCGGGTTATCGGCCCAGGCATATTTTACAGCAACAGGATTTTTTACATCGTCTGCAAATACTTCGACTGTATTTTTATTTATGATGGTTGCTTTGGCAGTATGGTATGTGCCGTTTGAATCTGCAACCGCAAAATGGTTTATTCCAATCCATCCAGTTAAAAAATTTGCGTGCACAGCGCTTGCAGTCAACCCTGTTCCCACATTTGAAAAACTAATCAACACTTTGTTGCCTTCTATTTTCATTGATTGATACAAAGGCCCGGATGCTGTAAGATTTTTTTCACCGTATGCAATCTTTCTTGCCTGCAATGCAATGCGGTAACCAATATCTTTTTTATTCTCAGGATGTATATCATTCCATTCGCCTAAATCAATAGCAGTAACCATTGCAGTGTTAGGAACAGATAACAATTCTAATTGCTGCTGCCTTAATATTGCCCAGCCACTGTTTGTTTGCGGTGTTGGTTTTGCTTCCATATAATTGGGCAGTTGTACATAAATAAAAGGAAAATTATTTTGCCATTGGCTGCGCCAGTCTTCAATTAATGTTTGCATAATAGCTTTGTAATTTTCCGGGTAGCCGGTATTGCTTTCGCCCTGGTACCACACAGCGCCTTTAATATTATAATTGATGAGTGGTGCAATCATGGCGTTATACAAACCGCCGGGTTTCCATCTTATAAAAGTGGTGGCGGGTGCAGGCGTTAAAGCAACAGCGCCTGTTTTATATTTCCAACTGCCGGATAAATTAACAGTATCTCTACCACTTGTTAATTCATACCGCTTGCCCAACACAAAACCGCCTTTACCATTATTGTTTGTAATGCGGATGGTGATAATATTTTTTCCTTCTTTTAAAACGGTGCTGTTTAATTCATAACGCCTTGCCGGATATTGGTAAGTTGTGTTGCCCACAAACACACCATTTACAAAAACAGAATCTGCATCAATAATTCTTCCCAACTCCAGCTTTGCTGCTTTGCCCGCCATTGATTTTGGAACAGTAATTTCTTTACGATACCAAACAATGCCATTGTACAAACCAGCATCTGTATCTGCCCAATAACCCGGAACATTGATGGTGCGCCAGCCTTCATCATTCAGCAAAGGGTTTTTCCAATTTTGCTGTTCGCCCAAATCTGCATCCTGTAATTGTTTATACCATGCTGTGGTGGCGGCATTATCTTTTTGTTCGGTTTGTTTAATTAATTCGCTGCTTTTAAATTTTTGCAGTTCGTTATAATATCCAGGAAATTTTTTTAATGCTGCTTCACTTATCCATGCTTCGGCAGGGGAACCACCCAATGCCGCATTGATAATACCAACCGGCACTTTGTATTTTGCATAAATTTCTTTTGCAAAAAAATAACCCACAGCAGTAAACTCCCCAATGTTTTGCGGATTGGCTGCTTTCCATGTGCCGCTTTCCACATCAGTTTGAGGTGCGTTAAAATCATATTTATCGGGTATTAAAAAATGACGGATGAAGGGATTGTTAACCGTTGCAATTTCATCTGCATATTTATATTTTAAACGGCCGCTCATGGCCTGCTCCATATTGCTTTGGCCGCTGCACAACCACACATCGCCAATTAAAATATCAGTTACTGTAATTTCATTACTGGCTTTTAACTGCATGGTATAAGGGCCGCCGGCTTTTTGTTTGGGTAATATAATTGTCCAGTTGCCATTATCAGTTGCCTTAGTGTTGTATTTTTTATTTAGAAATGAAAGCGTAATTTCTTCACCCGCATGTGCCCAGCCCCAAATTTTCAATGATACATCCCGTTGCAGTATCATGCCATTGCTGATGAGTTTTGGCAGCCGTATTTGTGCCGATACTGTAAAGAATGTAAACGCCGATACTAAAAATAGAAATTGTTTTTTCATTTAAATTTTTCCCAGGTTGACTGAAAATTTTTCCCCGCAGATTTCGCAGATGACGCAGATTTTTTGAATAATATTGTTTGTGCAACAATGCATCTCCATTCTCATTTTAAACGGTACCATTAAAGCTAATTGTATAATGCCGTGGTTACATCGTTACAACTAACATCTAAACTAAACTTAAAATAAACAAGTACACTTCAAACCTAAGTTCCCCCTTCAGGGGGACAGGGGGTTTTACCTCTTCACTTCATACCCCTTCCGCTGCGGCCTGCTCAGCATTTTTGTTGCCTCCGCATCATTCTTAATTTTTTCAGTCTTAGGGTCCCAGTAAATTTTACGGTTTAGTTTCATAGCAATATGATGCAGCAGGCAGGCGCTGCAACTGCGGTGTGCTTCTTCTGCCGGTGCAATAGTGGCTTTGTTATCCCGTATCGCTTCCAGCCAGTTGCCATGATGTTCTTTACTCACCGTAAAATGAAATTCTTTTTCGCCAATTACAGAAGTGAGCAGTTTAGGGTCGCTGGCATCTAATTTTTTTGCCTGTGTACTTCCTTTATTTCCGTCGCTTGCAGTAACCTGGTAATCGCCACGGCTCACAAATATCCAGCCGTTGGTGCCTTCAAATTTTATTCCGTTATCAAACTCGTTGCTCACAATCATATGCACACCGTTTGCATACATAGCATGCGTTTTAAAAATGCCATGCACATCCCACAAACCACCGGTGGCAAACTCTGCTTTCTCACTCCATATTTCAACGGGGCCGCTGCGTTCCATACCCATGCCCCAATGTGCACTGTCAACGTGGTGACTGCCCCAGCCCGTAATCATACCGGCGCCAAACTGTTCGCAACGCAACCAGCCGGGCCTTCCATAACCAATTTGCGGGTGCACCCTGTCTTCTGTATAATACACTTCCGGCGTTGATGCCAGCCACATATCATAATTCAAATTTTTCGGAACAGGCATTTCTGTTTTGTTACCACCGGGAGGGTCGCCGGGCAAACCCACATACACGGTTTTTAAATCGCCGATTCTTCCGTTACGCACCAGCTCGGCAGCATAACGAAATTGTTCAGTACTTCGCTGCTGACTGCCTATTTGAAATTTTACACCGCTTTTATTTACCACATCGCTTATGATTCTTCCTTCGGCAATTGTTAGTGATGCAGGCTTTTGCATGTAAATATGTTTCTTAGCTTTTGCAGCCGCCACACCAATCATGGCGTGGCTGTGGTCGGGTGTGCTTATGATAACCGCATCAATATCTTTATTCAGCAATAACTCTCTGTAATCGCTGTACACTTTTACACCATCGTAAGGCTTGCCGTTTTTATTGCTGTAATATTCATTCACTAATTTTTTACCATCTTCTGCCCTTAATGCATCTACATCACACACGGCCATTATTTGTGCAAAATCATATTGCCATACGCCGGGTATATCATGCCCACGGCTAATTCTTCCGGTACCAATAGCGGCCACATTAATTCTGTTGCTGGGTGCAAACCTGCCCAACACACTTGCCGGAACAATAGAAGGAAAACTAAATGCAATGCCGGTGCCAATGGCGGCTTTGGCAGAGTTGGTTAAAAATTTACGGCGGCCAATGTTTTGCTTTTTCATACAGCTTGTTTTTTGAAGTAATTATTTTGTTATCAACTTCAGTTTTTTATGGCATCATCGTTGTGTCACTCACTTTTACTTTCTGTTCTTTATTCAACTTTTATTTTAGCGTATGTTGTTGGTCAGGCGACCAACAACGGCGAACAGCAAATAATTCATCAGTGAAACTCAGTTCAATCTGTGTCATCTGTGTTCTATCACTTCTTCAAACTCATCACCTTCGCATTCTTCTGCGCTTTTAACGCCAGCTCCGTTGCTAAAAAACAATGCGCCTGGCTCATAGCAGTTTCTGTTCTGTTCAATACATCATCAACCAACCGTGGTCCAAATGGTAGTGTTTCATTATTACAATCTATATGAAGCATTTCATTTTGGTTTACAATATATAAATGATTGCCCCCTTTATTTCCTGATAAAATATCTGTGTTTTTTCTCACTTCAATATAACCGTCTGTACCCAGTATGGTTAACCTTCCATCGCCCCATGTATCAAGAGCATTGGGTGTAAACCAGTCCACTCTTATATAGCCAGAGCCGCCATTGCCACTCAGCATCACATCACCAAAATCTTCAAAGTTGGGCGCCTGCGGAAAGTGTACATTGCCCACCTGCGATGCTAAAACTTTTGCTTCTGTTGAGCCGGTAAAATGAAGGAACTGGTCAAACTGGTGAGAGCCGATATCGGTTAGTATGCCGCCAAAACGTTTTTTATCCCAAAACCAATCCGGCCTTACTGCCAAACCCGAAGTACCAAATTTATTACTGATTCTGTGCGGCGCTAAATTTACGGTTTGAATTACCTGGCCAATGGCTCCGGATTTTACCAACTGGCTGGCTTTTTCTGTTCCTTTATTTTCAAAACGCTCACTGTACATGATGGAGTAAATGCGTTTGGTTGCCGCCTGCACTTTTTTTACTTCGGCCAGTTGTTTTAATGTAATGATGCCGGGCTTATCCGTTAAGTAATCTTTGCCGTGCTGCATTACACGAATGCCCAGCGGCGCCCTTTCATCAGGAATGCCGGAGCTTAACACCAACTGAATAGAAGGGTCTTCTAAAATTTCATTTTCGCTTGCTGCCTGCTTCACATCAGGATATGCTTTTACAAAAGCCGCCAGCAAATCAGCTTCTTTAGCATACACAGAAACTAATTCGCCACCACCTCTTTTAATAGCATCCACCATACCATAAATATGCGGATGGTTAATGTTGATGACTGCAAATTTTATTTTACCCGGTGGAATAACAACCGGTTGTTGTTTTTTTGTAGACTCAATATGTTTAAAATTAGCGGCGCTGGCTAATGGTGCCAGCATCATTAAGCCGGAAGCTTTTGTTATGTTTTGCAAAAATTTTCTTCTGCCTGCTTTATTTGAGTTCATAGCAATCGTTATTTTTTTATTGAATAATAATTTGTTTGCTTACTACATTACTGGTTGTTTTATTTTTTATTCCCGGTTGCCCGCCACCAATACTAATGGTTAATTTTTCCTTTGGTTGATACGCATTGCCTGCTTCATCAATTAACTGAAGTTGTTCCGGTGTTAAAACAAAACTTATCTTTTTACTTTCACCTGCTTTTAATGCAATGCGTTTAAAACCTTTTAATGCTTTTAATGGGTGCAAGCCGGTTAAACTATTATAATTGGTGTACAACTGCACCACTTCTTCACCATCTCTTTTACCACTGTTTTTTACAGTAACAGTTACCGTAACATTTTTGCCCTTAGCAATAGTTGCCGGGGCCGTTATAGCGCTGTACGTAAAGTTAGTGTAGCTTAAGCCATAACCAAAGGGATATAATGCATCGCCTTTAAAATAACGATAAGTGCGGTTGCTCATGCTGTAATCGCTAAAGCCGGCAAGGTCTGCATCGCTTTTATAAAATGTTACAGGCAACCTTCCGGCAGGGTTGTAATCACCAAACAATACATCAGCCAATGCAGTGCCGGCGCTTTGGCCGCCATACCAGCAGTTTACTATTGCAGGAATATTTTCATCTTCCCACGGAATGGCAATGGCGCTGCCCGTAAGCATTACAAACACTACAGGCTTACCGGTTGCTTTTAAAGCTTTCAATAATTCTGTTTGCACAGTGGGCAGCATAATGGTTGTTCTGTCGCCGCCATTAAAGCCCGGCACTTTCACCGGCATTTCTTCACCTTCCAGTTGTGGTGAAATACCGCCTGCAAAAATGATGGCATCCGCATCTTTTAATCTTTCTGCCAATGCCGCAAAATCTGTTTTACGGTAATTGCCTGCAAATAATTTTACCATTGCTTCGCCGCCGCCCTGGCGAAAAGCCATTTCTAGTTTATATTTCTCTCCGGCTTTTACTTTGTAGCTAAACTGCTTGCTGCCCCAGCGGTTGCGTTCCCATACATTTACAATGGTGCTGTCATTAATTTTTACATAATAACCATCGTTGGCTTCGCTTTCAAAATTCATTACTTCATCTTTTTCAGCCGTAATGTAAGTAGTGTATTTGGCAGCATAATTCACCGATTTTAAACCCGGGTAAGGGCTTACACCTTCCTGCCAAAAATGATTTATTTCGCTTTCAATTTTTGTAAGCACCGGCTGTCCTTCCATTTTTTCATTATCAAAATATTCTGCTTTTACACCGGGCTTTCCATCGTAGCTGTATAATGTGCTGATGTTTTTATGCGCCAGCAATGTATCATTGGTAAAGTTGATGGCTTTTTCATAAACAATCTCCACATCATTACCGAGTTTGTTTTTTAATCCTTCCAGTATAGAAACTGTTTTAGAAGGTGTGCCATTATAATTACCCAATACAGCAATGGTGTTATCTGCATTAGGCCCAACCACTGCAATCTTTTTTATTTTTTTACTTAATGGCAGTGTATTGTTTTCATTTTTTAATAACACAATACTTTGCTGCGCCATTTTTAGTGCATGTGCTTTGTGTGCATCGCTTTCCAACACACTAAAAGGTGTTTGTGCATACTTTACCATGCTTGCAGGGTCAAACATTCCTAAGCGGTAACGGATGGTAAATAATCTTCTCAAAGAAATATCCAATTGTGATTCTTTTATCAAACCTCTTTTAACCGCATCAATCAATGCTAAATAAACAGTGCGGCCACATTCCACATCAGTACCATGTATTACAGCATCAATAGCAGAACTGGTAGAATCTTTATGTGTTTTATGATAGCGGAAAAAATCATCAATAGCCCAGCAGTCGCTGGTAACATAACCGGTAAACTTCCATTGCTTGCGCAAAATATCTGTCATCAATAAATCATTAGCACAACAGGGTTGTGTGTTGATGGCATTGTAAGCACACATAACACCGGCCACATCTGCTTTAGTAATTAACTCTTTAAAAGCAGGTAAATAAGTATCCCATAAATCATACGGTGTGGGATTAAAATTATCAGAATGCCTTGAAGGCTCCGGGCCGCTGTGCACTGCAAAATGTTTGGCACATGCCGCCGCCTGCAAATATTTTTTATCATCACCTTGTAACCCTCTTACAAATGCAGCGCCCAGCTTACCTGTTAAAAAAGGGTCTTCGCCATAGGTTTCCTGGCCACGGCCCCAGCGTGGGTCTCTAAAAATATTTATGTTCGGCGTCCAGTATGTTAAACCCACATAACGGTCGCCGGTTTTGTTCAGCTCAATTGATTTATTATGTATGGCCCTTCCTTCTTCTGTAGAATATTGCGCCATTAATTTTAATGAATTGGTATCCCATGTTGCCGCCATTGCAATAGCTTGCGGATACGATGTTACTTTATACGGCGTTCTTGCCACACCATGCAACGTTTCATTCCACCAGTCGTATGCAGGTATGCCCAAACGTGGAATTGCCGGCGTGGCATTCAGCATCTGGTTTACTTTTTCTTCCAGCGTTAAACGGCTTACCACATCATTCACCCGCTGCTCAATGGGTAAGTTGTAATTCCACATGGGGAATGATTTGTAATCTTGTGCTGTTGCTTGTAATGAAAACAACAAGGTTGCAATAGAAATTATTTTTTTCATCGAAATATATTTTTAATACCAGCTTCAGTTTTTCATGGCATCATCGTTGCGTCGCAATCCTTTCATCATTCTGTTCATTAGTCAACATTTGCAACGTCTTTGCTTTTTTCTGCCACTTTTCTCAATTCGTAGCTTTTCACATAGAACCCCGTTGGGGTTCGTGCCACTTCTTTGTTTTGTTTTCCCCGATGTAATCGGGGGCTACTTACATTTAGCCCCTTCGGGGCAATACGCATTCAGTTCAATACTTCTTCCAACTGCGAAGCAGTTTAATTTGAATAACTCCCCGAGATATCGGGGGGGGGAATAACAAACTGCTGCACACAACCCTGAAAGGGTTTAACAAAAAACCGAATAGATAATGTAAGTTGAACGGAGCCCTTCCTTCGTCAGGATAAACTCTGCCACTGTCGCTCAATCAGAGAACTGCAGCCCGTCAACAAAATATTTTTTCTATTCGTAATAATCTGTGCAATCCGTGGCAACTTACTCCCTCGCTTTCGTCAGCACATACTTCCTTATATCCAGCACATCTTTTTCACTTAACCTGTTTCCAAATTTAGGCATGCCCAGTTTTTCATAACCACCTTTATGTACCACACTTAAAAAGCTTTCGCTATTTGCTGCAATAGGTGAGTACGCTAAGTCAGGCGCCAGGCCACCACCGCCGGCTTTTACCACATGGCAGGTGCCGCAATATTGCCAAAACAATGTTTCGCCGTGTGCCAGTTCATCTTTAGTAGCAGTAAATGTTGCTTCGGGAATTTTTAATTCAGTGCCTTTATTAAATGCAGGCATTGCAGCGTTGCCATTTAAAACAAAGGTGAAAATTTTACCGCTTTGCAATGGCGCCAGCTTATTCTTCATACCAAAACCGCCGCCCCAGCCAACAGCAACAGTAATGTATTGTGTGCCATCAATGCTGTATGTAACCGGCGGCGCTAAAATGCCACCGCCTAAATTTTGTTGCCATAAAATTTTTCCATTGCTTGCATCGTAACAAATAAAATCTCCCTGCGCTGTGCCCTGAAATAATAAATCAGTTGCTGTTGCCAATACACCGCCATTCCAGTCGGCAGATTGCGGCACACGCCAAACTTCTTTACGTAATGTTGGGTTCCATGCAATCAACATACCTCTCGGAAATTTTTTTGTAGCCGTATCATAACGCATGGGCTTTGTTGGGTCGGTGCCTGTTGCAAGATTCCACCCATTGCCCGTGCCAAAACCAACTTTATTATATTTCCATGAAGTATCATGACCATAGTTGCTGGCATTTTCTCTTGCAGGTATGTACACCAAATTCAACTTCGGATTAAATGCCATGGGCTGCCAGTTATGCCCGCCGTTGTAATTAGGCGATACATCTGTGTTGACTGTTTCGTAATGCACTCCTTCATTTTCTATAGGGCGGCCGGTGCTGTCAATACCTTTTGCCCAGTTGGTATAAACAAACGGGTCACCGCTTATAAATTTTCCATTCGTTCTGTCAATCACATAAAAGAAACCATTCTTCGGCGCCTGCATTAATACTTTTCTTTTTTGTCCTTTAATATCTAAGTCGGCAAGAATGATATGTTGTGTGGCGGTAAAATCCCAACTGTCTCCCGGTGTTGTTTGATAATACCAAACCATTTCACCCGTTGCAGGATTAAGCGCAACAATTGATGATAGGTATAAATTATCACCCACACCGTTGCTGCGGTATTTTCTATCCCACGGGCTGCCATTGCCTGTGCCCACATACAATAATTTTAATGCAGGGTCGTACGCCATTGCATCCCATGCTGTGCCACCACCGCCATATTTATACCATTCACCACTCCATGTTTTGGCGGCTGTTTCCATTGCTTTGTTTTCAAAAGGTTTTGACGGGTCGCCGGGCACTGTATAAAAACGCCATACTTCTTTTCCATCTTGTGGATTGTAAGCTGTAACATAACCCCTCACACCAAACTCTGCGCCGCCATTACCAATAATTATTTTTCCATCCACCACTCTTGGTGCACCGGTAATTGAATAAGGTTTTGTAACATCCGTTGTTTGCACACTCCATACTAATTTTCCATCAGCAGCATTTAATGCAATCAGCCTGCCATCTAATGTACCTGCAAAAATTTTTCCTTTGTATAAAGCCACGCCACGGTTTACCACATCGCAGCATAATTGTTCTGCTTTGCCGCCAGGCACTTGTGGGTCGTACTTCCATAATTGTTTTCCTGTTTTTGCATCCACAGCAAATATGGTGCTCCATGCGCCGGATAAATACATTACACCATCGGCAACTAATGGGGTTGCTTCAATGCCCCGCTTGCTGCCTAAATCTGTTACCCATGCAAGGCCCAGGGTTTTTACATTGTCTTTATTTATTTGTGAGAGTAAACTGTAACGGTCTTCGTTATAATTTAAGCCATGCGTTAACCATTGCTCCGGGTGCTCCGCTGCTTTTGCAATTATGGCATCATCTGCATTTACAAATTTGTTTTGGTTGCAGGAGATGGTTGCTAAAACAATAATTGATAAAAATATTTTTTTCATTTTGTTACAAGCTTTAGTAATGCTGTTCAACATCGTTGTGTCACTCACTTCATCTTTTTAATCTTTATTCAACTTTTATCTCAGCGTATGTTGTTGGTCAGGCGACCAACAACGGCGGCAGAAAAATTAGCGAATTACTTTTTATAAACATCATCATCATTTTTACATTCAAACCAGTTATACACCGCTTTGTTTGTTGAAGACAAGCCGTTTGATGTTGCATACATGGTGTACATGCAACCAACAAAACCACCGGCCTTGCGGGTGCTTACGTACACAGCATCCACATTGTCCTTAAACAGCGTCCATTTATTTTTTTCAAGCGCATAATAAAAACTATACCTGTTTCCTTTAGCTTCTATTTTCAACAATAATGGTTTTTTATTTTGTGTTATAAGCGGAACTGAAAATAAAAGTGTTGCATCTTTATATAATTCCAGCACAGGTTTACCATCTTTTACCGACTTACAAAAAAAGTAATACGCATTTTCATTTTGATACACCAATAATCCTGCTTTTTCATTTTCTGCATTTGCAGTAAAATTTAAAGCCGTGGCAGCATAGCCTTTCATGTGCGGCTGGTGAAACCCAATAAAAGCAGCATTGTCTTTTTCCCTGCAGGTTTGCGGCAGCAATTGCATGGTAAGGCTGCCTTTATTTTCTGAAAGGCTGTACCAGTTTTGTTTTACGGTGCGTAAAAACTGGTAACGCACATTTAGTTTGGCAGCATCAAATTCATCTTTAAAAAAATAATTGCCGTTTAGCTTATCGCCTTTACCAGTTGCTTTTGCATTAATGGGGTAACTGTATTTTACTTCTTCGCCACCCAGCATAAAATGCGGCCAGCCGTCTTTCCATTCCACCGGCGTCATAAATGTTTCCCTGCCGGTGTTGTAATAATCACCTTCGTAAGGGCGGCAACCTAAAAATACGCCCCACCAGTTACCATCATTGTCCTGCACAATATCTGCATGGCCGGTGCTTGTAATGGGGTTTTTTCTTGGTGCATTTAATAAATGCCGTTGCGTTAACACAGGATTTTTTTGGTACGGTATAAAACTGTCTGTTATGTTTTTTGCACGGAACACCACTTCGCTGTGTCCTTCTTCTGTACCACCTTCGCCGCACATTAAATAATACCAGCCATCTTTTTTATATAGGTGCGGACCTTCAATCCACTTTGGTTTTTTAGTAATGTCCACACCGCCGTTTACAATAATTCTTTCAGTGCCGGTTGTTTTTAAATTTTTATAATCAAAAGCCACCAGCCGTATAGTGCAGTGGCCATCGTAAGTTGGTTTATTATCCGGCGCAGGCGCATTGTGCACCAGCCAGCAACTGTCGTTATCATCAAAAAATAAACTGGGGTCAATACCACTTACTTCGGGTAAATAAGTGGGTTCACTCCAGGGGCCTTTTGGGTCTTTAGCAGTAATTACAAAATTTCCCTTTGGCCCAACCTGTGTGCAAACAATGTAAAACACTCCTTTATGAAAGCGGATGGTGGGTGCATACAAACCACCATAAGCAACAGGCGCACCGGTTAAATCCAATTGAGATGGACGGTCCATTGCATAGCCAACCTGTTTCCAGTCAATTAAATTAGTGCTGTGAAAAAGCGGTAAACCGGGATAATAAGCAAAGGAAGAATTTACAATGTAATAATCATTGCCTGCTTTGCAAATGGAAGGGTCGGGATAATAACCAGCCAATATTGGATTGGTAAATGATTGTGCAAAGGCAGCGCTAAAAAATCCGCCTACAATAATTAGGAGAAATATTTTTTTCATTGTGTATCCCTTTTCCCACAAAGGCATAAAACCCACAAAGAAAACTTAGTGAGCTTAGTGTCTTTGTGAGATTATTTATTATATGGCTTAATTGTTTTTATCTTCCCATTTTCATCATGCACCATCTCTGTAACTTTTACACAGCGCAAATGCGTTACGCCTTTGCTTAAACTGCTGTCATGATAAAATAAATACCATTTGCCTTCAAATTCACAAATAGAATGATGGCTTGTCCACCCAACAACCGGTTCTAAAATTCTTCCACCATAAGTAAACGGCCCGTAAGGATTATCGCCTATGGCATAACATAAAAAATGTGTATCGCCGGTTGAATAAGAGAAATAATATTTGCCATTGTATTTGTGCATCCAGCTTGCTTCAAAAAAACGCCTGTCGTTATCACCTTGCAATAATGGTTTTCCATTTTCGTCTACGATTACAACATCTCTTGGGTCTTCTGCAAATTCTAATAAATCATCTGTAAGCTTTGCAACCTTTGCACAAAGCGCAGGTTCATTTGCTTCTGGTAAATGTGCAAGGGGGCTTTCTGGTTGCGAAGCTTCAAACACACCGTTTCTCCAGCGCTGCAATTGGCCGCCCCAAATACCACCAAAGTACATGTAATAAGCTCCGTCGTCATTTTTATAAACTGCCGGGTCTATCGAAAAACTATTTTTAATTGCTTCGGGTTGCGGTGTAAATGGCCCCACAGGCGAATCGCTTATTGCCACACCAATTCTAAAAATATCATCATGCCCTTTTGCAGGAAAAAATAAATAGTACTTGCCATCTTTTTCATTGGCATCAGGTGCCCACATTTGTTTGGCAGCCCAGGGCACATCATTTACATGCAATGCACAACCATTGTCTGTTGCTTCGCCTGTTGGCGAATCCATTGAAAGCACATGATAATCATCCATAGCGAAGTGACTGCCCAAATCATCAAAGGCATCGCCTGCATCCACATCATGCGATGGATAGATGTAAATTTTTCCATTAAATACATGTGCCGATGGGTCGGCAGTGTAAATATGTTTTACCAATGGCTGAGAAATAGCTCTCTTATTTAATTCGTCAAAGTTTATATGTTCTATAGAATCTTCTGGCATAGCCCCTCCTAACCTCCCCCGAGGGGAGGAATTTGTTTTACGAGTGAAAAATATTGTTTTGTAATGCTGTCATTATTTTACAAGGAACGGCGCTGTTTTAAATCATTTTCTATTTGCACTTCTTTTGCTTTGTTTATTTCATAAAAGAATAATAATGCCACAGCAATAAGAAATGGTATTGCCGGAAAAATACTTACCAGCATTTTTGTACCATTAATGGCAGTATCTGTTTGCCCTGCAGTACTATTGGCTACATAATTGTATTTACCTAAAATCCACGATACTAAAGAGCTGCCGATACTTAAACCTCCTTTTAAACCCACCATCATGGCAGAGAAAATAATGGCTGTGGCTCTGCGGTTTGTTTTCCACTCGCTGTAATCTGCAACGTCTGCAATCATCGTCCATAAAACAGGTGTGCTTATACCATAAAAGAAACCGTGTAATATTTGTGCACCAAAAATTACTCCTATTGATTTTGGCGGAAAGAAATAAAAAAAGATGATGAAGAGTGTAGAAATAAATAAAGAAGCCATAAACACATTGCGTTTACCATACCTGTTGGTAAACCAAGGCGAAATCATGATGCCGATTAAACCCACTAAAATACCACCGCCATTAAATACACCCAACCCTAATGAAGTATCATTTTCAAAAGTGGGCAGAAATTTTTTAAACGGTTCTAAAAAAGCAGTGAGTGCTGGTTTGTCAACATAGTTTTCAAAATAGTAAACATAAGAGCCGCCTTTCATTGCCAGTGTAATAAAAACCAACGTGGTTACTGTAAGCATAATCACCCATGGCCTGTTCTTAAACAAATCTGTTAAATCTTCTTTTAAACTTGATTTTTGTTCGGGCTTTGGTACTATACGTTCTTTAGTGGTTAAAAAACAAATGATGAGCATTACTGTGCCAATAATTGCCAATACCGTCATTACTTTAGATATACCAATTTTCATTGACTCAGCATCTGTTCCGCCACCTGCTTTTATAATAAAATTGTACATAAACACCTGTACAAAAAACTGTGCAAACATTACTGCAACAAACCTGTAAGAGCTCAGACTGTTGCGTTCTTTCATGTCACCTGTTATTACACCGCTCAATGCGCTGTAGGGTAAATTATTTGCGGCATACAACAGCAGCAGCAATGCATAAGTAACCACTGCATAAATAACTTTTCCCTGGTATGCAAAATCCGGAGTTCTAAATGCCAGCAAAGAAACCACGCCAAGCGGTACCGACGTCCACAAAATCCAGGGGCGAAACTTTCCCCATTTGCTTTTTGTTCTGTCTGCTATGGCTCCCATAATTGGATTAAAAGCAAAGGCAGCAACAAGGCCAACTACAAGGGTTACCATGGAAGCATGTTCCGGTTTTAAACCGTAGATATTTAAATAGTAATAAGATATCCAGGATACCAATGTTTGAAAAACTAAATTGGCTGCAAGGTCGCCAAGGCTGTACCCAACTTTTTCTAAAACGGATAATTTTTGTTCGCTAGCAATCATGTTTATTTTTTTGTGATGGTTTATTTTTTTGCTGCATTTATTACAGCAGTAAAAGCCGGTTTAGGTTTAAAATTTCTGTCGAACAGTAATGGGTAATTTGTTCTTCCATGAATGGGCCAGTCGTTCAGCCAGCTTTGCCCGTCGTTAACACCCCAGAATGTAACACGGCCAATTTTATCTTTGTATTTTACAAACAGGTTAAACAATGCAGCATAACTTTCTGCTTGTTTTGTTGCAACAGAATCAGGCAAACCGTTCGCATAAGGGTTCATCTTTGCATTGTATTCCGCTTTAAGATTCACATCTGCTGCATCACCATCCCATGGGTTGGGCAATACACCTAAATCAAGCTCGGTAAACATTACTTTAATGCCGAGCGCTGCAAATTCATTAATAGCATCTTCAATATCTTTCATCGGCACTTTATAACTTCTCCAGTGGCCTTGTATGCCCACACCATCAATACGCACACCGGCAGCTTGTATTTTTTTGATGAGTGCAATAGCGCCGGCTCTTTTCTTTGGCAGTTCAATATTGTAATCGTTATAATATAGTTCTGTATTGGGCGCTGCTTTTTGTGCAAGCCTGAAAGCTTCCACTATATAATCTTCGCCCAGCTTGTTTAAAAAAATGGATTTGCGCAGGCTGCCATCTTCTTCCAGCGCTTCATTCACCACATCCCATCCCTTTATTTTACCATCATATCTTTTTGCAATAGTGGTAATATGGTTGGTAAAAAATGTTTGCAGTGAATCTTTACTCTGAATATTTTTTACAAATGGAGACAACTGGCTATGCCATATTAATGTGTGGCCAATAACAGGTATATTATTTTTTTTGCCGTAAGCAATTATCTTATCGGCCAAAGTAAAATCATACCGGTTCCATTCAGGATGAATGACTTCACACTTCATTATATTCTCCGGGGTAATAACATTAAACTGCTGCTTTACCAAGGCATATGCAGCAGCATCTTTTTCTTCAATTTGTGCTGCGTTTAAAGCAGTGCCAATTAAAAAATCTTTTTTGTAAGCACTTTTTAAACTGTTGTTTTGTGCATTTAGTTTTTGTGAAGAGGTGCAGGCGGATGCAATTAGCAAACTGCTGAATGCAATTAAAATAAAACTGTTTCTATTTTTCACAAGCATTTCGTTTTTGTTGTTGAAAGAATTACTGTTGTTGAAAGGAGTCCTTCGTTCCTCTGGATAAACTCTGCCACTTAAGCTGAAAAATGTTACTGATGTTTATTACATAAAATATTTTTTTTCACCCCTTTAGGGGATGGGGGTTAAAAACCTATACTGTTACCACCATCAATGGGCAGCACAACACCCGTAACATATTTAGCCGCATCACTTGCTAAATACAAAGCGGCGTTGCCAATATCTTCCGGCTGGCCCATATGGCCCATAGGTGTGCGGCCAAATACTTTTGCTTTGCGTTCGGGGTCGCTGTCCAATGCCTTTGCCGTCATAGCGCTGTAAATAAAACCCGGCGCAATAGCATTTACACGAATGCCTTTTGGCGACAACTCCACTGCCATTGCCCTCGTCATACCATCAATAGCTGTTTTGCTGGCGCTGTATGCAATAACTTTTGGCAAACCATATTGCGCCGCCATACTGCTTATGTTTATAATGCAGCCGCTGTTGCGTTTCAGCATATCTTTTACCACTTCACGGCTTAATGTAAATACGGCAGTAACATTGGTGTTTAATATATTTTGAAAATCTTCGTCGGTTACTTCTGTAAATTCTTTTTTCATATTAATACCGGCATTGTTTACCAGTATATCAATTTGCCCAAACTGCTGTACTATGTTTTGCACAAATGCAGGCACCGTTTTTAAATCACTTACATCGCAGGTCATTGCATGGCAAAGTTCACCCAGCTCAGTTTTCGCTTTATTTAATTTCTCAACATCACGGCCGGCAATAATTGTAGTAATACCGTTTTCAGTAAATTTTTGTGCAATGGCAAAACCCAAACCACTGCCGCCACCTGTTACAACCGCTACTTTTTTTGTACTCATTATTTATTTTTTATGTTGTCAACTTTAGTTTGTTCATCAGCATCGTTGTGTCACTCACTTCATCTTTTTATTCTTCATTCAACTTTTATCTCAGCGTACGTTGTTGGTCAGGCGACCAACAACGGCGGGAACGCCCATTCCCTAAAGGGGTGTTAACTGTATTCATAATTTTATTATTTCGTTATAGAACCTAATCTGTTTCAATTCTTATAATTTATCATTTTATATTGACGTTTCAAATCAAGTTCCCCGTAATTTATCCCGCCTTAGCGGGAGGGGACAGGGGCCTTTAATTCCCCGGCGCAAACGGAAACTTCAAACTTTCATAATACTCCAGTGTTTTATCAGGCTGCTCATAGCTTGCCGGTATTGGCTGCTTGCTAAAAGTTTGAAAATATAATAAGCAGGCATTGCGCCACCACACGGCTTCATCATATTGTATTTGCAACAATTGCTTTACATGGTTAAACTGTTCTGCATCTGTTAGCGGCTGCAGGCTGTTCCATGTTTGCTGCATTTTTTTTACATCGGCAGCGCCTTTGTAATAACGGTAACACAATTCATTCCATAAACTGCGGCCGCTTTTGGTGGTATAATTCCACGGCACATGATGAAACCACAATAAAAATTTTTCATCGCAGGTTTTTATATCAGCCCATTGTTTTTGTGCCTCCGGAAAATATTGTGCAATGGCATTGCTGCCCGTTGCTGTTCTGTCAAACCCAATTCCAATACTGTCTGCTTTATGATAATACACCGGGTTCCACTCAGGCCTTTTTAAATCGTTTACCCACGGTGCAGGCCCATAATGATGACCCGTGCCCATTATATGATGCAAGCCCAACGGGTTCATATAATTCACCATTGTTTCCCTGGAAGAAAGCATCATTTCATTTGCTGCGGTAACAAATTTTTTTTCATTGCTGAAAGTCATACGCAGCCATTCTTCTGCAATTTGTTCACTGCTTAAATCATAATCCCAGCATAATCGTCCGTAAGCATACCAGTTTGCCTGTGCAAAAGGATGGCCGCACCAGTTAATATCGTTACCAATATTGCTTACCCCTGCCATTCCATTCAATGTATGATTATCCAAGCTGCCATCAATTACTTTGGCAACAGTACTGCCTTTTCCTTTGCTGTAAGTATCACTGTTTAATACTTCTTTAAACAACGGCGCTAAATAAACAAGGTTAGTACCCTGCCCGGTATATTCCTGTGTAATCTGAAACTCCATCATCAATGGCGTTTTAGGCATAGCACCAAACAACGGATGAAATGGTTCCCGTGGCATAAAATCAATAGCGCCATTTTTTACCTGTAACATTACATTACTGCGGAATTTTCCATCCAGCGGCGTAAAATCATCATAAGCCTGTTTGTGCCTGTCCACAGGATTTTCTGCAGCATACACAAAAGCCCGCCATATTACAATGCCACCATAAGGAGCTACAGCATCCGCAAGCATGTTAGCACCTTCGGCATGCGTACGTTTATAATCCTGCGGCCCGGGCTGTCCCTCACTGTTAGCCTTCACTAAAAAACCGCCAAAGTCGGGAATGACTGAATAAATTTCTTTTGCTTTATCCTTCCACCATTGCTGCACACCTGCATCCAAAGGGTCAGCAGTTTTTAAACCACCAATTTCTATGGGCGCACTAAACCTTGCGGTTAAATAAACTTTTATTCCATACGGACGAAATACATCTGCCAGCGCTTTTACTTTTTGTAAATAAGGTGCCGTAAGAATTACAGCATTGGCATTTACATTATTTAAAACAGTACCGTTAATGCCAATAGAAGCGTTGGCTCTTGCATAATCAATATATCTTTTGTCTATGTAGCCGGGCAGTTTATGCCAGTCCCAAATACTAAAGCCTGCATAACCTCTTTCTACGGTGCGGTTTAAATTATCCCAATGGTTAAGTAAACGCAGTTTTAATTTAGGTGAAGAAACAATGTTGAGATTGGTAATATCCTGGTGCGTTTGCATCAGGCGTAAAAAATGGAATACACCATAGAGTACACCAATATCTGTATTGGCGGTGATGATGGTTTTGCCCGGTTTGCTTTTGATAATAAAACCTTCATTACCTGCATTCGCCAATTCTTTTTTAGAAACAATTTGCGCAATAATTGATGAAGACGTTGCTGTACCTGCAACAAACGATGTATTGCTTTGTGCTGGCAACATAAAGGTGTACGAAACGCCTAAGATGCCTTGTAATGCATTACGCAGTTCGCTCTTTATTATATTTATTGTGGGTGAAGTGCCTGAAACTACCGGCGCTGCAATTTGCTTTTTATATTGACTTAATAAAACTGCATTATCAATTTTTTTATACCGCATCCACAAATCATACCCATCTTCTGCCTGTAAACAAAAAGTAAAGAAACAAAGTATAAGCAGCGCAATTGTTTTTTTCATATCTACATACGTTCACTTCATTTTTTCCGTAATGATGATTCCCTTATTATCAGCTCGGATTTTACAATGATGCGGTTGGTGGTGGCAATATTGCCCACACCCTTTAAATGATTAATTAAGTTATGTGCACTTATTTCTCCCATATCCTTACCAGGATAATTAATAGTGGTTAACTGCGGATCAATAATTTTACTGATAGCATCATTATTAAAACCAACAATCGCAATATCATCCGGCACTTTTATACCATGGCGTTTCAGTTCCTGCATACACACAGCCGCTTTAAAATCGTTGGTAACAAACAAGCCGTCAGGCAGCGGTTTCATTTTTAAAATTTCATGCGCCGCTTCCAAAGCACTTTGTTCACTTAAGTCTTTTACCAGCACTAAGTTTTTATTGTACTCCATTCCGGCATCATACAATGCATCGGTATAACCCCGGTGGCGCTGTGCATATACGTTTCTTTTTAAATTGGCGGTAAGCATGGCAATACGCTTGCAGCCCTGTTCAATTAAATGCTGTGTGGCCATATAGCCACATTTATAATTATCAATAATTACATGAGTCCTTTCACTGTTTTCATCTACCCGGTCGAAAAATATAACCGGTATGCTTTTTTCAAAAAACGGCCTGAAGTGATCTAAGTTTTTAGTGGTAAAAGAAAGAGATGCTATAACACCATCCACTCTTTTATGAAACAGGTTCATGGCATTAGCCACTTCCTTTTCATAGCTTTCCCCGGAGTGGGCAATAATAATATCGTAACCGGACTCAGTGGTAACTTTTTCAATGCCTGCAAGTACAGAGGTAATAAAGTTACTGTTCAATTCATGCAGCAGCACACCAATGGTATGGCTCTTTTGTTTGCGCAGGTTACTGGCAAAGTTGTTGTGCCGGTAACCCAGCTCTTCTGCTTTGTCTAAAATGCGCTTAACAGTGGTTTTGCTTATAACCTTACTGCTTTTCAACCCCCGGCTTACTGTAGCGGGCGAGAGCTTCAGCTCCTTAGCAATGTCGTAAATCGTTATTTCTTTTGCCATATTGCAGCGAAAAGTAAAACTTGTTTGTCTGCTAAAATAATATTTTTTAGAAAAAAATCATGCAATCGGTTGCATTTTCTGAAAAATTTTTTACTTTGCGTTTACTAAGGCAGGGCTTTAAAACAAAAAAGGATTGCTGAAAATGCATTTTTATCAATGAAAAAATGCAGCTGACGATTGGATATTGCGGTTTCAATGTTTATAAATATGGAATTTTAAAAGCAGCAATGCTTTTATATAAATATGCTGTTAAAGCTATTTTTTTAAACATATTATGCAACCGATTACATTGCTTTACAACCGAAACAGGTAATTATATTATAACTGCTGTATGATAAAAACATTTCTCTGGCCGGGTTTGCACACCTTTTCTGCAAAGCTTGCAATTAACCGGCTGTATTATGAATGCCTGGTTGCAAAAATCAGCCCTGTTTTTTTTCATGCAATTATAATATACCCCCCTACCATTTTTCCACGAAGTAAAATAGAACACAAAACAACTTTCTTTTCATCTGCATAATATATACCACTGCAGGCTAAAATAAATATCCTTCTGCGTATACGCAGGTAAGATAAACACCAAACAACAATATGCATCACACAAAAAAGTATTTAATTATGTTTAAAAGAGTAAGTGCAAAAACCGTTGGCCTTACGATTGCTATGCTGGTTTTTGCAACCATGGCCTTTGCACAAAACATCACCGTTAAAGGCCGGGTAACTGAAGAAAATGGCACCGCCATCAGCAGTGCTTCCGTAATTGTAAAAGGATCTTCCAGCGGCACATCAACTGATGCTGCAGGTAATTTTTCTATTAGTGTTGCCAAAGGCGCCACACTGATAGTTTCTGCAGTTAACCACACTACAAAACAGGTTAAGATTAACGATGCTGCAGACATTACTATAATACTTGCAAGCACCAACACCACTTTAACTGATGTTGTAGTAGTAGGTTATGGTACACAACGCAAAAAAGATGTAACAGGCTCTATCGTTTCGGTAGGTGAAAAAGCTTTACGTGAAGTACCTGTCGCCAACCTTCAATCAGCATTGCAGGGACGTGCCGCAGGGTTGGAAATACAGAAAGTTGGTACAAGGCCCGGAGCAGGTGCGGTAATACGTATACGTGGCGAAAGAACAATTAACGGTTCAAACGATCCGCTGATTATTTTAGACGGTATCCCTTTTGAAGGTGGTAACTTAAATGATATTAACCCTGATGAAGTAGCATCGGTTGACATTTTGAAAGATGCTTCTGCAACCGCTATTTATGGTTCACGTGGTTCTAATGGTGTAATTCTTATTACAACAAAAAAAGGCAAACCGGGTGAGGCCAAATTATCTTACAACGGGTATGCAGGTATTGTTTCGGTACGTACAAAATACAATGTGTTTAATGCACAGGAATATATTGCACAAAGAGATTTAGCAAATGCTTACAATGCGAATCCTTACATGGCCGAAGAATTGACAAACAGGGCTAAAGGTTTATCTACCGACTGGCAGGACCTGATGTATAAAAACGGTTATGTAACCGATCAAAACCTGTCTGTTTCCGGTGGTTCAGCCGGTGGAAGCACCTACTCTCTTGGTGGCGGTTATTATAAAGAAACCACCGTTTTACCGGGGCAGGATTTTGGCCGTTACTCTTTACGTGCCACTATAGATACACGAGTGGGTAAAAAATTCAAGTTTGGATTAAATACTATGAATACGCTTAGTATTACCAATGGATCTCAGTTTAACAACGCCATGTTTCCCATTATTACTTTAAGCCCGCTAATGCAGCCTTATGATTCATTGGGCAATATTGTTTTATCTCCAACAGGTAACACTACCGATCGTGTTAATCAATACAATCCTCTTTATTTAAAAGATAACAATGGCAGCTGGGTTGATAAAGTGCGCCGCCTGCGTACTTTTAACAGCCTTTATGCCGAGTATCAAATTATTACCGGTTTAAAATACCGTTTTAATGCAGGTTTAGATTATCGCCAGCAGGAAAACGATCAGTTTCAAAAATCGGACAAGGCATTATCACCAAGTTACTTCAGGCCAAAGCAAGGTAATACTGCCAGTGTAAATAATGCCGAAGGGTATGGTTATACACTGGAAAATATTCTTACCTATGATAAAACCATTGGCAAACATAAATTTACTGTAACCGGCCTTTACAGCTTCCAGGAAGATCACAGTCATAATACTTTTGTAAGTAAAGATTCTATTGACGAAGATTTTATACAGTTTTATAACCTGGGCCAGGCAAATGCTTCTAACAATGTAAAACCGGTAGTAAGCGGCTCAGAAGTTTCTTATGCACTGGAATCATACATGGGCAGGTTAAACTACGTTTATAATGATAAATACATGGCAACACTTACTTACCGTGTGGATGGTTCATCACGTCTTGCACCCGGTAACAAATACCATGAATACCCTGCTGCTTCATTTGGCTGGAACATCAGCAATGAAAAGTTTATGGAGCGCTTTACGTTTTTGAATAATTTAAAATTAAGATTTGGTGTTGGTCAAACTTCTAACCAATCTGTAAATCCTTACACTTCGTTAGGTTTGGTTTCTCCTTATAACTACAATGGTTATTCATCTCCATCAGTTCCGGGTGGTACTATCCGTTATAACTATGGCCCGTCAACTATTGTAACAGGTTATAACCTTGTAACATTACCTAATCCAAACTTAGACTGGGAATATACAAAAACCATCAACGCAGGCCTTGATTTCAGTTTTCTTCATAACCGCATTTCCGGTACGCTGGAATGGTATAAATCCACCACCGATAAAATCTTATACGGTATTTCATTACCTGTTACTTCAGGTGTAAGCGGATCGTTTACCACCAACATTGGTGAAATGGAAAACAAAGGCCTTGAGTTTACATTGAGTACTGTTAATGTGAAACTTCGTAATGGTTTTACATGGAGCACCGATTTAAATCTTTTTGGAAACAGGAATAAATTATTGAAATTAAATGATGGCTTTACTAAAAATATAGCCAGCCAGTTATTTATTGGCCAGCCATTAAGTGCTATTTATGACTATAATAAATTAGGCATTTGGCAATTAAGCGAAGCGGCTGAAGCAGCTAAATACGGTAACCAGCCCGGAGATATTAAACTGGAAGATGTGAATGGCGATGGAAAAATTGATGCCAATAACGACCGTAAAATTATTGGCAGCGGACAGGCAAAAATTCAGGGTGGCTTAACCAACCGTTTTACTTACAAAAATTTCGATTTCTCATTTGTAATGTATGCACGTTTTGGCGGTTTAGTGGTTAGCCAGATTCACCAGCCTTATGCAGCGTATGTAAACAACCCGGATGGTTTAAGAAATACTATTAAAACCAATTACTGGACACCAACCAATCCTTCTAATGATTTTCCTATAGCCGGTTATTTACAACGTGCAAGACCCATAACCACCGACTGGACAACATTGGGTTATTATGATGCAAGTTTCATTAAAATGCGCAGCATAAATTTGGGTTACACGCTTTCATCAAACCTTATAAGCAGAATGAAAATACAATCATTCAGAGCTTATATAGCTGTACAAAACCCATTTGTTTTGTATTCGCCTTACATGCGTGACGCTGGCGGTGTTGATCCCGAAGCAACCGGTACCGGTAACCAGGGTATTCAAAACCCCGGTAATTTATCTGGCAGGGCATTAACTATAGGGCTTAATACACCACCAACCCGTTCTGTAAACATTGGTTTTAATGTAACGTTCTAACTCAAAAAAATTATCGATATGAAAAAAATATTTTCTCAAACAACTGCGGCTATTACAATTTGCAGCTTGCTGCTTTTTGCCGGCGGTTGTAAAAAAAGATTAATTGAAAAACCCTACACGGTGTTTACTATTGAATACCTTAAAACACCTGCCGGTTTGCAAAGCGGATCTGTAGCATTGTATTCCGGTATGCGCTATTTATATGGCCCCAATGGTGCGCTTAACACCACCAACTCAGGTACAGATGAATGGTCTTTAGGAGACCAGGGCGCCAGCAGCGGTTTAGATTGCGGCGCTTATAATTTAAACTCCAGCAATGGCGATATTTTAACGCCATGGAACAGGAGTTTTAATAACATCAATCTTGCCAATGGTATATTACAATTTGCTCCGTCTGTATCAATGGACGCCACTTCAAAAGCAACCATTCTTGCAGAGGCACATTTTTTCAGAGGGTTGTATTACTTTTTATTGGTGCAGCAGTTTGGTGCAGTGCCATTAAATTTAGGAAGTGGGGATCTTGCATTTAACCAGGAACCTTTTCAGGGTTTTAACAGGCTGGTTCCTGACCTACTGAAAAAGAATTACCAAACAATCATTGACGATTTTACGTACGCTACACAAAACCTGCCAACAAAAAGGCCTGCTAACGGTGGATTTTATATTTACAAATCTGTTGCTTACCACATGCTGGCTAAAGCATACCTTTTCAGAGGATACAGCAGTGTTAAACAATCAACCGATTATAAAAGCGCATGGGATGCTGCTAAATATGTAATAGACAACCAGGCGGCATTAGGTACAGCATTGCTGGCAGATTATGGCGACATACATAAAGAAGGCAATGATTACAATGCTGAAATTTTATACGCAGTTGAAAGAATTCAGGCTGATCCATTTGATAATGAAGTAAACTCTGTAGGTACAGAATTTTCAGGCAAAGCAAACATGGCGTGTAACTGGTATAATGCCAATTATCAAAACAATGTTACTATTAATGGAGCTTTCCCCTGCGACAGGGTTTTGCAATACATGAGGCCATTACGTCAGCTTTGCCCTAACCCATGGCTGTATGATTCTGCATTTGCCGATAAATTTAATGACAGCAGGTACGACAACACATTCAGAACTGTATGGCTGGCCACTAATAACAATGCAGCTTCTTCAGGAGTTAGCACAGGTGATACTGCTTACTTTTTAGCACCCAATAAAATTTATGCAGATTCAATGAGAGCATTGGGAACTAAAAAATACAGAATTCTTGACCCCACACAATTCTATTTAGTATCACGTCCGGCATTTCAATTATATCCTTCTATAAAAAAGTTTGATGATAATAAAAGAGGCGCTATTAATGATGCTTCCGGAAGGCCTTATGTAGTAGCCAAATTATCTGAAGTTTACCTTGAAGCTGCGGAAGCCGCAATACTTGATGGCAGGCCGGGTGATGCGTTGCCTTTAATTTTAACTTTAAGGCAAAGAGCAGCATACCGTCCGGGATTAAGCGCCGCACTTTTAGCTGCAAGGCAAAGTATTATGGCCAATAAAAATACCGGTACTGTTCAGGCTCCTGTTTGGGTACCTTTAACAGCAGCGGATATGACGGTGGATTTTATAATGACAGAAAGATCACGTGAATTATGCGGCGAAAGCCTTCGCTGGCCCGACTTAGCCTGCAGAAATTTACTGGTGGAATATGTAAAAAACAGGAACCGTAACCTGGTGGCTGCTGCTAATATAAAACCTTACCATGTGTTAAGGCCAATACCGCAAAGCCAGCTGGATGCAAGCATCATCACTAACCCGTCTCAATATCAAAATCCCGGCTATTAAAATAAATTCCTAAGTTGTAAACTTTAAAATAATTACAATGAAAAAAATAACAATAAAATCAATTTTGCCTGCAGCTTTAATGGTACTGGCTTACAGCTCATGTACTAAAATGAAAGATGTGGGTGTTTTAGACACCGGCGGTTTTACAGATACCACCTCTGCATTAAAAGATGCCGGAGCCGGCGGTTACATTGGCGTAGCTATTGATTATCCTGCAATGGTTACCAACTCATCTTATTCAGGAATTGTAAAAAGAGATTTTAACCAGGTAACTTTTGGTAACCTGATGAAACACTCTTCCATTGTTAAAGACAATGGTACAATGGATTTTACCAATACAGATGCATTGCTGGCATCAGTTGGTACAATGGATGTGTTTGGCCATACTTTAGGCTGGCACTCTCAACAAAACGCTACTTATCTTAAAAGTTATTCCGGCTTGGTAGTGCCAGCTGCTGCAGAGTTAACAAGCAACTCTGGTTTTGAATCGGGCATGACTGGCTGGAATATATTTAATACCAATGGTGCTACTATTGCGGCAAGTACTGCTGCAGGTGATGCAAGAACCGGTACCGGCTGCATGAAAGTAGTTAACCCAACTGCGCAAACAGGTAACCAATGGAAAGTACAGGTTTCAAGCAGTAACTTAACAGTAACTCCGGGTAAGCAATATGTAATTTCTTATTGGGTAAAAGCTGCATCAGCAGGTGGTTCTATCCGTTTATCTACCGGCCCAAGTGCAGCACAATACCAGGGTGATCAAACAATTGGCACTACTTATCAGCAAATAACATGGACCATTACTGCAACTGTAAACCCATTTACTTTTTTGTTTGATATGGGACAGGTTGCCAATACCTATTATATTGATGATGTAAGTGTAAAAGAAGTGATACCTGTACCAGGTGGTGCTGCTATTGCTGCTAAGTTAGATACCGCATTAGGCACTTACATTACCACCATGGTTAACCGTTACAAAACAAAAGTAAAAGCATGGGATGTAATTAATGAATTGTTTGATGACAATGGTAACCTGCGTGACAATAACAACAGCCCGGCTCCAACAGGAGCAACTGATTGGTTAGTATGGTCTAACTATTTAGGAAGGGATTATGCATACAAAGCATTTAAATATGCTGAAGCCGCTGACCCGACAGCACTGTTGTTTATTAATGATTATAATATTGAAGCCAAACCTGCTAAATTAGATTCGTTAATTAAAATGGTGGCTGAATTAAAAGGGCGTGGTGCTAAAGTGGATGGTATTGGCACACAATTGCATGTTACAAGAACCACGAGTTTAGATGGTATAGATAAAATGTTTCAAAAACTGGCGGCTACTGGTTTAAAAATCCATATTTCGGAGCTGGATGTAAGAATAAACCCGAATGCTGTGCAAGGTTATATTCTTACGCCGCTGGAAGAAAACTACCAGGCAAAAATGTACAACTATATTATTGCATCATACCTTAAATACATACCCAAAGCACAACAGTACGGTATTACGGTATGGGGTGTAACTGATAATACCAGCTGGTTATACAACGGCGGTAAAGATTTTCCGTTAATGTACAATGCAGCTTATGGTAAAAAACAGGCGTACTCCGGTGTATTAAATGCGCTGAAAGGAAAGTAATAAACCCTGCTGCAATCAGCAGTAAAAAAAAATCTATAAACTTAACCCTGCCCGGTATGGTTGTTAATAAAACCATACCGGGTTATTTTATCAACGTTCCATTATAATTAAAGAAATTGTTCTGTAAGCGGTTTTTATATATTATTGTTACAGCAGGAATAATTTTACCGGCATGCATAAATGCACAAAGCAGCAGGCAAAAAATTTCTATTAACAACGGATGGCGTTTTACAAAAGGCAACCCGGCAGATGGCTTGGGTTTACAATATGATGTACGCCCTGCCATAACTGATAAAAACGATAATAAAGTTGCAGACAGTAAACCAACCGAAGCCATTGCAACCGCAACTACAGATACGGTTTTAAAAAAATGGATTTTACCTGCAGCAAACGATTTTATTAAAGACGTTTCCAAACATTATACAAGGCCGGCCGGCAATCCGGGAAGCAACGTATCGTTTATTCAAAATAATTTTAATGATGATGGCTGGGAACTGGTAAACCTGCCGCACGACTGGGCAATTAGTGGCCCTTTTTATAAAGAAGAAAACGCAGTTGTTGGCGGCGGCATGGGCCGTTTGCCTGTTAATGATATAGGCTGGTATCGAAAAAAAATAAACATTTCTGCAAGCGATAAAAACAAAATTATTTTTTTAGATATTGACGGTGCCATGAGTTACAGTATGGTTTGGTGTAATGGAATATTAGCAGGCGGCTGGCCTTACGGATACAACTCCTACCGGATTAATTTAACACCGTACATAAACTTTGGCGGCAATAACCAATTAGTAATAAAGCTGGATAATCCTAATTATTCTGCACGCTGGTACCCGGGCGGGGGGCTTTACAGAAATGTATGGCTTACAAAAGTAAACCCGGTACATATTGCACAATGGGGAACATTTATTACAACAAAAAACATTTCTGCTGCTTCGGCAACTGTTAACCTTAAAGTTCAAATAGAAAATCAATCAGCCGGTAACAAAAAAGTAAAAGCTATTACTGCTATTTATGTTTTAGATGACAATGGTAAAAGAAAAAATAAAGTAACCGGTTTTCCTGAAAAAGTTATTACCGCAAAAGCAGGCAGTAAAGAAAACTTTACCGCAAGTATTATTTTAAAAAATCCATTGTTATGGCAACCATTACCGTTGCTAAAGCAAAATATGTATGCAGCAGTTACCTCACTTTATGTTGATGGTAAATTAACGGATGAGTATGAAACACCTTTTGGCATACGCTCTTTAGTGTTTGATGCAGAAAAAGGTTTGCTGGTTAACAACCGGCCTGTACGAATACAAGGAGTAAATCAACACCACGATTTAGGAGCATTAGGTGCTGCATTTAATTACAGGGCTGCACAACGCCAGTTGGAAATTTTAAAAGAAACAGGTTGCAATGCCATTCGTTTAGCACACAACCCGCCTGCACCGGAGTTACTAGAGCTTACGGACAAAATGGGCTTTTTAGTTATTGATGAAATATTTGACAGTTGGGAGCGTAAAAAAACACCGCACGACTTTCACCTTATTTTTAAAGACTGGAGTGAGCCGGATACCCGATCATTTATACGCAGGGACAGAAACCATCCCTCTGTAATTGCATGGAGTTATGGCAATGAAGTTGGAGAGCAATACACTGCAGATACAGGCGCCATTATTTCAAAACGTTTGTATGATATTGTAAAGGAAGAAGATGATACAAGGCCGGCCACAGCATCTATGAATTATGCAAAACCAAACATGCCCTTTCCGGCAATAATGGATATCATCAGCCTTAATTACCAGGGTGAGGGCATACGTGATGCACCGGCTTACGCTCATTTAAAAGGCATACGTACCACACCGTTATATCCTGCTTTTCATGAAAAATTCCCGGCTAAACTGATTGTTAGCAGCGAAACAGCATCAGCATTAAGCACAAGAGGTTCTTATATTTTTCCTGTTACCAATAACAGCAGCGCACCAGTTAGCGACAGCACCGGTGGCGACCCTTTTAATAAACAAGTAAGCGCTTACGAATTATACACAGCAGCTTTTGGCTCTTCAGCAGATAAAGTTTTTGCATCACAGGATAAACATCCTTTTGTTGCAGGAGAATTTGTCTGGAGCGGTTTTGATTATTTAGGTGAGCCCACTCCTTACTACACTGCCCGCAGTTCTTATTCCGGTTTTATTGATTTGGCTGGTTTTAAAAAAGACAGGTTTTATCTTTACCAAAGCCGCTGGAGGCCTGACTTACGGATGCTGCATATTTTACCGCATTGGAACTGGCCCGGCAGAATTGGTAAAATAACTCCCGTTCATATTTTTACATCAGGCGATGAAGCAGAGCTTTTTTTAAATGGCAAATCGTTGGGCAAAAAGAAAAAAGCGGTTTATGAATACAGGCTGCGTTGGGATAGTGTGGTATATGAACCCGGAGTGCTGAAAGCAGTTGCATATAAAAATGGTACGCAATGGGCAGAAGAAATAATTAAAACAACCGGCGCAGCAAACAGTTTGCAACTAAGTGCTGATAGAAAAATTATAAATGCAGATGGGGAAGATCTTTCATTTATTACAGTTTCTGTAACAGATAAAGATGGTTTAACCGTTCCTGATGCAAACAACAATATTTCATTCAGTATTGAAGGGCCGGGAGAAATTATTGCCACAGACAATGGAGATCCGGCAAATCTTGTTTCCTTTGCATCCAAAGAAAGACAAGCTTACTTTGGCCTTGCATTGGTGATAGTGCGCTGCAAAAAAGGAGAAAAAGGTGTTATTACCATTACAGCTAAAGCGGATGGATTAACAAGTAAAACAATTCAAATTAAAAGCGAATAATTTTTGAATAACTATAGAATCATTAATCACTAATTTTTAAAACTTAAACATATGACAGTTATAACGGGTGAAAAAGAATATTTTAAAAGTGTTGGACAAATAAAGTATGAAGGGCTGCAATCAGACAATCCGCTGGCATACCGCTGGTACGATGAAAACAAAGTGGTGGCAGGTAAGCCATTAAAAGAATGGTTGCGTTTTGCATGTGCATACTGGCACAGCTTCTGCGGCAGCGGTGCCGATCCGTTTGGTGAAGCCACACATTTATTTCCATGGAATGAAAAGGCAGATGCAGTGGAAAGAGCAAAAGACAAAGCAGATGCTGCATTTGAATTTATAACAAAACTGGGGCTGCCTTATTACTGTTTTCATGATGTGGATGTGGTGGATTATACCAACGATGTAAATGAAAATGATAAACGTTTACAGGCACTTACTGCTTATTTAGGAGAAAAGCAAAAAGCAAGCGGCGTAAAATTATTATGGGGCACTGCTAATTTATTTTCTAACAGAAGGTATATGAATGGTGCCAGCACCAATCCGGATTTTCATGTGTTGGCGCATGGCGGCGCACAGGTAAAAGCTGCTATTGATGCAACCATTGCATTAGGTGGCGAAAATTATGTATTCTGGGGTGGCCGGGAAGGTTACATGAGTTTGCTGAACACCAACATGAAAAGGGAAAAAGAACATTTAGCACGTTTTCTTCATACAGCAAAAGACTATGCAAGAAAAAATGGTTTTAAAGGAAAGTTTTTTATTGAACCAAAGCCTTGCGAACCCAGCAAACATCAATATGATTATGATAGTGAAACCGTTATTGGTTTTTTACGCCAGCATGATTTATTAAACGACTTCAGTTTAAATATAGAAGTAAATCATGCCACTTTAGCGGGACACACATTTACGCATGAGCTGCAGGTAGCCGCTGATACCGGCTTATTGGGCAGCATGGATGCCAACCGCGGCGATTATCAAAACGGATGGGATACAGATCAATTTCCCAATGACATCAACGAGTTGACCGAAGCCATGTTGATTATTTTAGAAGCCGGTGGTTTTAAAGGCGGAGGCATCAATTTCGATGCAAAAATCAGGCGCAACAGTACCGATGCAGAAGATTTATTCTATGCACATATTGGCGGTATGGATGCTTTTGCAAGAGCATTAATTACTGCGGATAATATTCTGCAAAAATCTGATTACAAAAAAATACGTGCAGAGCGCTATGCTTCTTTCGATAATGGTAAAGGCAAAGCATTTGAAGAAGGCAAATTATCACTGGAAGATTTAAGAGCTTACGCTGTTGAAAACGGGGAGCCTGCAGTAAAAAGCGGCAGGCAGGAATATTTGGAAAATCTTATTAACCGCTACATTTAAACAAGCAGTTAGTTTTAATTTTCACATAATGGTTCTGAAAATGACAGCTCCGGTTAATACCGGGGCTGTTTTGTTATACATTTGTAAACAGAAAAATTTTATTACTATGATGATGCATCAAACAATGCGATGGTACGGGCCACAGGATGTGGTTAAGCTAAGTGATATACGTCAGTCGGGCTGCGCTGGTGTGGTAACCGCACTGCACCAAATACCGGTAGGCGATGTATGGACGGTGGAAGAAATTAACAAACGTAAAAAATTAATTGAAGATGCCGGCATGACATGGACAGTGATTGAAAGCCTGCCTGTAAGCGATGATATAAAAAGACAGTCGGGTAACTGGCTGCAGCATATTGAAAACTATAAAATCAGTATTCGCAATGTAGCGGCATGTGGTTTAAAAGTTATTACCTACAATTTTATGCCTGTGCTGGACTGGTTGCGTACAGATGTATACTATCCATTACCGGATGGCGCCACCGCTTTATATTTTAACCGCAGTGCTTTTGTAGCGTTTGATTTATTTATGCTAAAAAGGCCCGGCGCAGAAAACGATTACACTGCTGCTGAAATAGAAAAAGCAAAACAAAAAATGGCGGATATGTCCGATGCTGAAAAAGCAAAAGTGTTCCGCAGCTGTTTATTGGGTTTGCCAGGCAGTGATGATGCATTTACACCCGAACAGGTTTTAACAGAACTAAAAAAATACGAAGGCATTAATGCAGCCAAATTAAAAGAACACCTTTTTTATTTTTTAAAACAGGTTATTCCTGTAGCAGAAGAAACAGGTATGGTAATGGCTATTCACCCTGATGATCCACCATATCCTGTACTTGGTTTGCCACGCATTATGAGCACAGAAAATGATGCTGCCGATTTAATTGCTGCTGTAACCAGCAAAGCAAATGGTTTATGTTTTTGCACCGGAAGTTTTGGCGCAAGGCCTGATAATAATATTCCAGCTATGCTGAAACGCTTTGGCGACAATATTCACTTTTTGCATTTGCGCAATACAAAACGGGATGCCGAAGGAAATTTTTATGAAGCAGCACATTTGGGCGGTGATACCGAAATGTATGATGTAATGAAAGAAGTGGTAGCCTTGCAAAAACGCCGCAATATATCATTGCCCATGCGCCCGGACCACGGCCACCAAATGCTGGATGATTTGCAAAAAACAACTTACCCGGGTTACTCTGCTATTGGCCGGTTAAAAGGATTGGCAGAATTAAGAGGGCTGGAATATGCAATTGTAAAAAGCAGTAACTAAACCTGATATAAAAGAAAAAACCGCTATTAAAGCGGTTTTTTCTTTTATTGCGGACTGGACGGGACTCGAACCCGCGACCTCCGCCGTGACAGGGCGGCATTCTAACCAACTGAACTACCAATCCTCCTACTCTGGCCCTGACTTTAAAGCCAGTAACCAGCTTTTCCCGTTTTGGGGACGGCAAAGATAGGTTTTTGATTTTCTCATTCCAAAACTTTTATGAAAATATTGTTATCGCTACCTTTACATCCCCCAATCTTTAACCCTTTTGGAATAAACCGATTGTGAACCAAACCAATAACATGACATGCCTGAATTAAAAAACCGCCAGTTTCTTGATTTTGAAAAGCCAATTAAGGACCTGTATGATGAAATAGAACAACAAAAGGCAAGTGCTGAAAAGAATAAGAAACTTGACCTGAGTGATACTATACAAAAACTGGAAAATCTTGTTGTTGACACAAAAAAAGAGCTTACCAATAAGCTAACCCCGTGGCAACGTGTACAATTAAGCCGCCACCCGGACAGACCATACACATTAAAATACATTGAAAAAATGTGCACCAATTTTATTGAGTTGTATGGCGACAGAAATGTTAGAGATGACAAAGCTATGGTGGGTGGTTTTGCACAACTGGAAGGAGAAACTGTAATGATAATTGGGCAGCAAAAAGGTACTAACACCAAAATGCGCCAGTTGCGCAACTTTGGTATGGCTAATCCTGAGGGCTACCGCAAAGCATTACGGCTGATGAAGCTGGCAGAAAAATTTAATAAGCCCATCATTACTTTAATTGATACACCCGGCGCTTACCCGGGGCTTGAAGCTGAAGAAAGAGGACAGGGTGAAGCCATTGCCCGTAACATATTTGAAATGATACGCCTTAAAGTTCCGGTTATTTGTGTAATAATTGGCGAAGGTGCCAGTGGCGGTGCATTAGGCATTGGTGTGGGAGATAAAGTGTTTATGCTGGAGAATACCTGGTACACTGTTATTTCACCTGAAAGCTGCAGCAGTATTTTATGGCGCAGCTGGGATAAAAAAGAAGTGGCGGCAGAACAGTTACGCCTTACCGGGGAAGATATGCTGCAGTTTGGTTTAGTGGATGGTGTAATACCAGAGCCGCTGGGTGGTGCTCATTGGAATTATGATGAAGCAGGCACTATTTTAAAGAATTATCTGGTGCCGGTTATTGCAGAGCTAAAGAAAATACCTGCTGAAGAGCGCATTAACCAGCGTATTGAAAAATTTGGTAAAATGGGCTTTTGGGAAGAATAAAAATGTTTGTGAAAGGGCTTTGAGTCTTCGTAATGAAGACTTTTTTTTTACATAAAAGGATAAATATTTTGATGCAGTTGAAGTGAGTGACACAACAATGCTGAATAATGAACAACTGTTGGTAACAAAAAGTAAATACACAATTTCAAAAAATTACCTTTGAATAAAACAACGCTATGCTAAAAGTTGGAGTTATAGGTGCAGGCCATTTGGGAAAATTTCATTTAAACAACTGGAAGGAAATTGATGGCGTGCAATTAGTTGGTTTTTGCGATACCGACGACGCCAACGCAAAAGCAGTAAGCGAAAAATATAATATTGAAAGATATGCAGCCATTGAACAATTAATTGATAATTGTGATGCTGTTGACATTGTTACCCCCACCATACATCATTACGAAATATGTGAGGCTGCCATAAAAAAAGGCAAACATGTTTTTGTTGAAAAGCCGCTTGCACATACAATGGAGCAGGCACGCAACCTGGTAAAACTGGCAAAAGAAGCCAATATAAAATTCCAGGTGGGGCATGTGGAGCGTTTTAATCCTGCATTTTTATCGTTACAGGAACATAAACTGCAGCCCATGTTTATTGAAGTGCACAGGCTGGCACAATTTAATCCCCGTGGTACTGATGTAAGTGTGATACTGGATTTAATGATTCATGATATTGACATTATTTTAAGTCTTGTAAAAAGTAATGTGAATTACATAAGCGCCAATGGTGTGGCAGTAATGAGCGATACACCGGATATTGCCAACGTACGTATAGAATTTGATAACGGCTGTGTGGCCAACCTTACCAGCAGCCGTATCTCCATGAAAAAAATGCGTAAAATGCGTTTGTTTCAAAAAGATGCTTACATAGGCATTGACTTTTTAGAAAAGAAAACTGAAATAATAAAACTGAATGCACCGGGAGATAAAAATGTTTTTACGTTTGATATAGAAACCAACAGTGGCAAAAAAACAATTGCCATTGCTAACCCCAATGTGCCGGAAGTAAATGCAATTAAGCTGGAACTGGAAACATTCAGGGATGCGATTGTAAATAATACGGATACGCCTGTTACTATTGTAGATGGTTTTCGTGCCATGGATGTGGCGCACCAGATACTGGAAAAAATAAGCAAGGCCAATCATTAATGATAACCCTTTTTTGTGTTTTTTGAAACAACCAAGATTACATATAGCATGGTATGCTGCTGGTGATTTTATTGCTGCATCACTGTCATGGATGCTGTTTTACTTTATCCGGAAAAAAATTATTGGCGAAGCGCCACTTACCGGAAATTATTTTTACTGGGGCTTGTTGGTTTACCCGGTATGCTGGCTGGTGCTGTATCATTTAGCCGGTACCTATAAAAACTTATACCAAAAATCGAGATTACTGGAGCTGGTAAAAACTTTTAATCACACTTTTATAGGCAGCGTATTCATTCTTTTTTTTCTGCTGATTTATGACGACAGGGGCAGTTATAACACACACTATAAAGAATTTTTTTCTGTATTACTTGTACAGCTGATTGCAACTTTTTTATTCAGGCTGTTTTTTTTAACACTTATTAAAAAGCAATTAACTAAAGAGACTGTTTTTTTTAATACACTGCTTATAGGCTCAGGCAACACAGCGGTAAACCTGTATCAATCCATACTTAATAACAGCGAAAAAACAGGATACCGTATTACCGGCTTTGCAGTAACAGAAGGCAACAACAGCAATATAAATAACCTGCAAAACTTAGGCAACGTATCTTGTATAGCCTCCATTATCGATAACAACAATATTGAAGAAATAATTATTGCGCTTGAAAAGAATGAACGGCCGCAAATAGAACAAATACTGCGGCAGTTAAGTGATAAAGACGTTAATATAAAAATTACACCCGACACTATTGATATTTTAAGCGGCGCACTGCAAACAAGCAATGTACTGGGCACACCTTTAATTGATGTGCAGCTTGGTTTACTGGCAGCGTGGCAACAAAACATTAAAAGGTTAATAGACGTTCTAATTGCAATATCAGCATCCACCATTCTATCTCCGCTTATTGTATTTACAGCATTACGTGTGTTGTTTGCATCTAAAGGGCCGCTTATCTTCCGGCAGGAAAGAATTGGCTACAAAGGCAAACCATTTATTATGTACAAGTTTAGAAGCATGATTACAGATGCTGAAAAAGATGGCCCGCAATTAAGCTATTATAACGACCCACGCATTACCAACTGGGGCAAAATAATGCGCAAATGGCGGCTGGATGAATTGCCGCAGCTATGGAATATTATTAAAGGCGAAATGAGCCTTGTTGGCCCCCGGCCCGAGCGTAAATTTTATATTGACCAAATTGTTTTGCAGCACCCGGAGTACAATTATCTTTTTAAAGTAAAACCCGGGTTAAGCAGCTGGGGCATGGTTAAATTTGGTTATGCTTCTTCGGTGGAAGAAATGATTGAGCGGATGCCTTATGATTTAATGTACATAGAAAATATTTCGCTTACGCTGGATTTTAAAATTATGATGCACACCATTAAAATCATCTTTAGCGGAAAGGGCAGGTAACACGGTATTTTTCAGCAGCTATTTGTTATTTTTGAAGAAATCACCTTGTTTTGAGAAAAGTTGCATTTTTCATAACCATTTATTGTTTTTATTTAAAACCTGCTTACAGCCAAAATACTTACTGGCAGCAACAGGTAAATTATTCTATTGATGTATCGTTAAATGACGTGGACCATTCCCTGGATGGCTTTATAAAAATGGAGTACATCAATAATTCACCCGATACACTGCATTATATCTGGATGCATGTGTGGCCAAATGCCTGTAAAAACGACCGAACCGCATTCAGCGATCAACTGCTTGAAAATGGCCGCACCGATTTTTATTTTTCAAACAATGATGCAAGAGGTTATATAAACCGGCTTAATTTCAGGGTTAACAGTTTAGCAGCAGTTACTCAAGACCATCCGCAGCACCAGGATATTATTAAACTCATTTTACCTGTTCCCCTGGCTCCTAAAGCAGCTTGTAAAATTGAAACCCCTTTTCATGTAAAGCTTCCATATAATTTTTCAAGAGGCGGGCATATGGGGCAGTCATATCAAATTACACAATGGTATCCTAAGCCGGCGGTGTATGATCATAAGGGATGGCATCCAATTCCGTATTTAGATGAAGTAGAATTTTACAGTGAGTTTGGTAATTATGAAGTACAAATAACAATACCTGAAAACTATGCAGTGGCTGCAACCGGCAACCTGCAGGAAACTGCTGAAAAAGAATGGCTGGCAAAAAGAAAACGTTTTACAAGAGAAGAAAGGGATACAAAAAAAACTACTGACAAAAAAAATACAACTCCGGCTGTTACATCATCTTCAAAAACAAAAACACTGCATTACAAACAAAATAATGTACATGATTTTGCATGGTTTGCTGATAAAGAGTTTACCGTAAAAACAGATAAGCTGCAATTACCATCAGGCAAAGTAATCGATGTGTATGCATATTATTATTCTAACAATGAAGCAGTTTGGAGTAACAGCATTCAGTTAATTAAACAGGCGATACTTACTAAAAGCAAATGGCTGGGAGAATACCCGTATGATGTTGTAAGCGTGGTGGAAGATGAACGGGGCGACGGGGGAATGGAATATCCCACTATTACTTTTTTATCAAGCGGCGGTACAGAAAAAATGCTTGATTTTGTTATTAATCATGAAGTAGGCCATAATTGGTTTTACGGCATATTAGCCAGTAACGAACGCCAGCACCCCTGGATGGATGAAGGAATGAATACCTTTTACGACAACCGTTATATGATGCAGCAATACGGCAACACCAGTATTGATTTTGTAGGCAACAAATCATCTTTTATAAAAAAAAGGATGCCTGCTGATATACAGCAAACCATATTACAATCTGTAATTGCAGTAAAAAAAGATCAGCCAATTGAAACTGCTTCTGAATTATTTAACAGCACCAATTACAATGCCGTGGCATATACAAAAACGGGTAACTGGATGGCATTGATGGAACAGCAACTGGGTAAAGAACTGTTTGACAGCTGCATGAAAAATTATTATTCCGGCTGGCATTTTAAACATCCTTACCCGGCTGATTTTAAAAAATCTGTTGAGCAAACAAGTGGAAGAAATTTAGACAGCCTGTTTAACCTTTTACATAAAAAAGGATCGATAGAAAAAAATACTGCTAAAAAAGATATACGCCTGGTTTCTTTCTTTAGTTTAAAGGAAACCGATAAACATCATTATGTTTTTGCCTTGCCTGCTTTTGGGTATAATGTTTACGACAAGTTAATGGTTGGCGCATTGCTGCATAATTATACTCTGCCAGCAACAAAACTGCAGTTTGCTTTAGCTCCGTTATATGCTTCAAAAAGTAAAAGCTTTAACGGCGCCGGTAAAATCAGTTACAATTTATACCCGGGTAATAATGGCGCAAGGCTTGAGTTTTCTGTAGGCGGCATGAGTTTTAATAAAGATACCTATACCGATTCTACCAGTAAATTAAATTACCTGCGGTTTTCAAAAATCACCCCATCTGTAAAATATACTTTTGCTAATAAAAACAGCCGCAGCCAGCTTACAAAATTTATTCAGTTAAAAACATATTTTATAAGAGAACAGCAGTTGCAGTTTGAACGGGATACTGCTTTACAAATTGATATTGTAAGTTATCCTTCAATAAGAAGATATATAAACGAATTGCAGGTTGGTATTGAAAATGAAAGAGTGCTGTATCCATACAAAGGAATATTAATGGCAGAGCAGGCTGATGGTTTTGTACGGGCTACATTTACCGGTAATTACTTTTTTAATTATCCTAAAAAAGGCGGTTTAAACATGCGCTTTTTTGCAGGCAAGTTTTTTTATACCGGCGATAAAACATTGCTGAAACAATTTGAAAACGAACGGTACCATCTCAACTTGACCGGCCCACGTGGATATGAAGATTACACCTACAGCAATTATTTTATGGGGCGCAATGAATTTGATAAAATAGCATCGCAGCAATTAATGATACGTGATGGCGGCTTTAAAATTGGCACCGACTTATTGTTTGATAAGGTAGGCAAAACTGATAATTGGTTAGCAGCAGTCAATCTCACAACTGATATTCCTGAAAAAATAAACCCTTTAAGTGTATTGCCTGTAAAAATTCCGGTGAAAGTTTTTTTTGATATAGGTACATCAGCTGCAACATGGAGCAGTACAGCGGGTACAGGAAGATTTGTATATGACGCCGGGTTACAGGTGCCGCTTTTTAAAGGTGTAATGAATATTTATATACCCCTGCTGTACAGTAAAGTTTACAGAGACTATTACCGGTCCTATGTAAATGAAAAGAAGTTTATTAAAAAACTGGGTTTTAGTATAGATTTTTCAAGCAAGATTTTAAAAAAGCTATTACCCTTATCAGGACTTTAAAATGATTAGCTATTTAAAGCATGGCGATATTGATAAAGCAAAGTGGGATAACTGCATTGCCAATGCCGCTAACAGCCTTATCTATGGTTATTCGTTTTATTTAGATGCAATTGCAGATAATTGGGATGGGATTGTTGTAAACGATTATGAAGCGGTAATGCCACTGGTATGGCGTAAAAAATTTTTTATTACTTATCTCTTTCAGCCACCATTTACACAACAACTGGGCGTTTTTTACAAGCTGCAGTTAACGAATGAGCAATACAAAGAAATTGAAAATACATTGTTTGCGCATTATAAATTTGCCGAAGTATTTTTAAACTATGGCAACAATATTTTTTTTGACCCACAGCATTGCACTGTGCAAACAAATTTAATACTGGATATTAATAAACCTTACGAAGATGTGTATGCTGCTTATTTACCCGGCTTTACAAAAAGCCTGCGCCGCATTACTAAATTTAACCTGGTTTATAAAAAAGCTGATGATATAAATGAAGCCATACAACTCTATAAAAAATTGTATGGCAACAGGGTAAATCATCTTAAAGAAAAAGATTTTGCTGCTTTTGAAAATCTATGTGTTGCCCTGCAGCAAAAACAGTTGCTTATAATAAGAAAAGTGTTTAATGAAAAAAATGAACTAGTTGCTCTTGCCTTATTGTTTAACGATAACAACAGGCTTTATAATATTATTTCGTGTATTACAGATGAAGGTAAGCGGCTGGAAGCTAATTATTTTTTATACGACAGCCTTATTAAAGAATACTGCAACAAAGGAATTATTTTAGATTTGGAAGGATCTGAAATAAAAGGCGTGGCAGATTTCTATATTAAAATGAACCCGATAAACCAGCCCTATAATTTTTACTGTTTTAATCACCTGCATCCATTGCTTCGCCTGGTAAAAAAATAATTATTGCAGCATGGATGCTGCCAGCAGCAGATCCTGCGGTTTTGTTATTTTAAAATTTTGCTCCTCTCCTTCCACTAAATGTACTTTTATACCAAAGGCTTCCACCACAGTGGCTTCATCTGTAAATTTATCCTTATAGTCAATTGCAAAGGCAGGCAGTAAAATTTTACTATGAAAAGTTTGTGGTGTTTGCACCAGTTTTACCTGCGCCCGTTCTAGCGCTTCATTTTCTTCACCCCGTATATAGCGCACACTGTCTTTACAATCAATAACCGGAATTACAGCGCTATATTCAATAGCTGCATTATAACACCGCTCAATTAAATTTTTGCTTACTAAACAGCGTACTGCATCGTGTACAAATACAATACTTTCTTCTGTTACTAATTGCAGGCCATTTTGTACAGAATGAAATCTTGTGCGGCCGCCAATGGTTATTTGTATACGGCTGTAATTAAAGTATGCATCAATAATTTCCTGGCCGGTACCCACGTATTCTTCAGGTAATACGAGTATTACCTGTAAATCATTATAAGCCTGCAAAAAAGTTTGCAGGGTATAATATAAAACGGGCTTATCATTCAACAGAAGAAATTGTTTGGGTATTGCGCCACCCATTCTTGTACCTGCACCACCGGCAACTATTACTGCATATTTTTTCATTGCAGCAAATGTAAAGCAAGGTTTGGAAATTTATGTATTAACAACTGCGCTTTGATAAAAGTTGAAGAATGATATACTGTTGAATGGAGCGTCGCCACTAAAGCTCAATCAAGGTATTAATGCCTGTAACAAAAATTATTTATATATCGCAACCACATGTTCATCGCTGCTGGTATGCATACCACGATACATGCCGGCACTGTTAAGCACCATTGCAACATTACCTTTTGCATCCACGCCAATCATTCCGCCTTCACCATCCATTGTTACCAGTTTGTTGTTTACCACTTCATTCATGGCTTCCTGCAGGCTTAAGCCTTTGTACTCCATAAGGCAGCTTACATCATAAGCGGCAACGGCACAAATAAATGGCTCGCCATGGCCGGTGCAACTAATAGCACAGGTTTTATTATTTGCATAAGTACCGCAGCCAATTAAAGGGCTGTCGCCAATGCGGCCATATTTTTTATTTGTCATTCCCCCGGTACTGGTAGCTGCGGCAATGTTACCATCCTTATCACATGCTACTGCGCCAACTGTTCCAAATTTTTTATCACGGAATAATTCTTCCAGGCTTTGATGTGTATGGTCGAGTGAATAATTATCACTGTCACGTATTGCCTTCCATTGATCGTACCGGAATTGAGAAAAGAAATATTCATCAGGCTCTAACTTAACACCCTGTTTTATTGCAAAATCATTAGCGCCTTTGCCACTTAAAAAAACATGGTTGCTGTTGTGCATTACTTCTGCCGCCAGCTCAATAGGGTTACGAACGTTTCGCACTGCTGCTACTGCACCGGCAGATAAATCTTTGCCGCTCATTATAGCGGCATCCATTTCCTGTACTCCTTTTTTTGTAAATACAGAACCACGTCCTGCATTAAACATTAAATTATCTTCCAGCATTACCACTGCTGCTTTAACCGCATTAATGGCTGTGCCGCCTTCTTCCAGCACGGCATAACCTGCGGTAAGTGCATCGTTTAATCCTTTGTAATAAGCAGCTTCCAAATCGGAAGTCATATCTTCTTTAAGTATGGTGCCGGCGCCGCCGTGTACAGCAATCGATAGTTTTTGCATACGTTGGGTGGGTATTTATGGTAAACCAAAAGTATTTAATTTACTGCCACAAAGCTTCTAAGATTTTTAAGCAATGTTTAAACACAGGCTAACAATTAATGACTTCCTTTTAACAGATGTAAATTATGGGCAGAAGAGATGGAGGGGATACAAAAAATTATTGCAAAAGAGTTTTACACTCAGCAAGCAGTTTTTCCTTATCAATTGCAACAGTGCCCACTTCTTCGCAAACCAGCCCGCCTGCAATGTTGGCCATTTCTGCCATTAAGGAAATATTTTTTGTGGCAGCATATACAAGTGATGCCACTGCAATTACAGTATCGCCGGCACCGCTAACATCTGCCACATTACGGATATGTGTGGGAATAACCACTGCATTATCATCCTGCTGGTAAAATACGCCCTTTTCTGAAAGTGTGATGAATGACACCTGGTGCTGCAATTTTTCTTTTAACTGCAGATGAATATTTTTTAAGAGTACAGCATCGGCTCCGTCAGTAATAATATTCAATGCTTCTTTTACTTCTTTTAAATTTGGCTTGAATACATTAACGCCTTTATAAGCAAAGAAGTTTTTGCGCTTGGGATCTACAGTTGTAATAATTTGATGGTGTGTGCAAAGCGCAACTATTTTAGCAATAACATTTTCTGTAAGCACCCCTTTGTTATAATCTTCCAGCACCACCACATGAGGGCTTTCTGCAGCAATGTAATTTTCAAATGCATACAAAAGTCCTTCCTCATCAGTGGAATTAATATCAGCTGTTGTTTCTGCATCCAGCCGCATCATATGCTGGTTGCGGCTTATAATGCGGATTTTGTTGGTAGTACTCCTGTTTTCACTATGCACTAAATATTTTGTTCCGATATTATTTTCTTCAAACAGTTTTGCAAGCTGTGTTCCCTCCTCATCTTTACCCAGTACAGTTATTACATTTACCTGTGCCCCCAGCGACTGCAGGTTTAAAGCCACATTTCCTGCACCACCAATACGCTGTTCTTTTTTACTTACAGCCACCACCGGCACCGGTGCTTCGGGAGAAATGCGATCGACTTTTCCCCACCAATACGTATCCAGCATGGCATCGCCAATTACAGCAACTTTTATATTTGAAAAACCGGAAAAGAGTTTATTAAAATCCATTTGCACTATACATTTTTCTTATTGCCAATGGCAATATAATAAACAGGAATACCAGCCAATACAATACCCAAACCAATGCCTGCATATATTGGGCTCATTTTAATCAGAAATACACAAAATATTATTGCAAGAATAGTGTAAATGATGGGCAATACAGGGTAACCAAATGCTTTGTAGGGGCGCTCTGCATCAGGCCTGTCTTTACGCAGTTTAAAAATACCGAGTATTGTTAGAGCGTAAAATAATACTACCACAAAAGAAATCATGTCGAGCAATTTACCATACGTGCCACTTAAACAAAGTAAACAAGCCATTATACATTGTGCCCATAAAGCAAACTCCGGTACTGAGTTTTTATTTAATGTTGCTGCTTTTTTAAAAAACAAACCATCTTTTGCCATGGTGTTGTACACCCTGGCACCAGCCAGTATTAATCCGTTATTACAGCCAAAGGTTGAAACCATAATTAATATTGCAATTACATAAGTACCTGCATTGCCAAAAATCTCTTTTGCAGCTGTAACAGCTACACGGTCGTTTTCTGCTGATGCTATACTTCTTAAAGGCATGTCAGCAGTACCTTTTAACGGCAGCACATTTAAATACATCAAATTGGCGCAAACATAAATTACTGTAACAATCAGCGTTCCTAAAAAAAGGCTGAGGCCAATATTCTTCTTTGGATTTTTTATTTCGCCTGCAATGAACGTAACATTATTCCATGCATCACTGCTGAAGATGGAGCCGGACATGGAAGCTGCGACTGCACCTACTAAAGCCACGCCAGTAATAGGCTTCCAAAGTTCTCCAAAATCGTATTTATTTTGCTTTACAGCCTGCATCCCCGTTTGCCAGTTCTCACTCCAAAAACTTTGTTTAGCCAATATAAAACCAAAAATTATCAGCCCAAACAACGCAAGCAATTTTGCAGAAGTAAATACCCGCTGAATTAGTTTACCGCCCTGTATGCCTTTTGTATTTATGTAAGTAAGTAATACAATTAAAACAATTGATACGAGTTGTGCTGCGGATATAGTTACAAAACCTAAATCCAATAAAATATTTTTTTCGCTCAAAGGCGGAAAAATATATGCGGCAAACTTGCTAAAGGCAACACCCACAGCTGCAATGGTAGCAGTTTGTATTACTGCAAAAAAACTCCAGCCGTATAAAAATCCTGCTAATGGATTGAATGCTTCCTTTAAGTAAACATACTGCCCACCTGCTTTGGGAAACATGGCGCTTAGCTCTCCATAACTTAATGCGGCAGTCAACGTCATAAACCCTGTAATAAGCCAAACGGCAATCAGCCAGCCTGCACTGCCTACATTACGGGTTATGTCTGCACTTACAATAAAAATACCGGAGCCAATCATGCTTCCGGCAACAATCATAGTAGCATCAAATAACCCAAGGCTTGGTTTAAAAGCCGGTTCCGTTAAATTTCCTGGTATTAAATCTGTGGTTTGTTCTGGCATAAAAAATTCCGATTTTAATACCGGAACAAGATAATTAATTTTAGCGGATTGCCAGCAGTACTGCTATTTTGCTTTCAGCTTTTCATTCATGCCTGCAATTACATCCTGCGTTATATCCAGTGCGGTATCTTTATAAATAAGATAATCAAGCCCTGTACCTGTCATTAAAATATACTGGTATTTTTTATCCTTGTTATAATCCGCAATAAAATTCCTCAATTTGCTTTTTATATCTTCCAGCAACGTAAAGCTCCTTTGATTAAGCTGCTGCAGTTTTTCCTGTTTGGTTGATTCTATGTTCTGCTGATCTTCCATTAACTCCGTCCTGATTTTTTGTATCTGTTCAGGAGTTGCGTTTGGATTTTTCTGCATGAAGTCCTTTTGTTTATCATCCATTTTTTTGTAAGCATTCACTGCATCGGTTTCTATATTTTTTTGCTCCTGCTCTATGTCTTTCCGGTGCTGCTTAAGGTAAATAATTTTAGTATTAAGGGAGTCAAAGTCAACATAAGCAATATTGAAAATATGTTTTGTTGTATCAGTAGTTTTAACTGCACCAGTATCGTTAGCAACGGCGCTTTTATTTGCTTTACCAGAAAAATTATGATAATACAGGAAGCCTACAGCCGCCAGCAAAACAATGTTTAACCCAATGGACAAATTCTTCATTACACACAAATATTAACTGTGGCAAGATACCTGAAAAACTCTATTAAAAGGCATTTATGCGGTAAGTTTTAAGAAAGGGTTAACGGCAGAGCCCGCTATTCTTCTAATATAAAATCAGGCTGATGGCTTTGCCAGTATCCATCCATTCGTTCTAAATTCTTTAATTAAAGGATCAAATTCCGGCCCCCTGTGTTTTGGCAAACAACCGGCGTCTTTAGCAAATTTATCTTCTAAATAAATATATCCGCCAAAGCCAACGGCTCCGCTAAGCAGGAATAAGAAAATACTTACTGCCGCCGGTATTTCAAGAAACGAATAAACAGCGTATGCTAAAATTATTATGGCTGCTGTGGTGGAAATAATAAATGCTTTCTTTTGAGCACTAACATGTGTGTGTGTTTACAACTGGAGCATCTTGGTATGCCCAGGCCAAGTTTAGAATAAGTAACAGAACTGTAAATAATAACGCTTGAGCGATCTTTCACTTTATAAACCGGCACATAGTAACAATCATCCACATCATTTACAATACCGTTGCTGCAAAAACTGCATTTCTTTGCAGCAGGTTCAATTCTCCGCAGCTGTTCATTAAGCACATGACTCTTCTTCTCCATTACTTATAAGTTTTTGCTAAAAAAAAAGTAACCGCATTATATATCTTAAGCGCTCGGTTGTTTCAAACTCCAGCCCTGCATTAAAAAATCTTTTACCAGCGGATCATTTTCTGCACCATCCTTTAGCGAACTGATACCCGCCTTACGTGCAAATACATTTTGCAAATAAGCATACCCGCCAATACCTGCAAAAATGCTCAGAAACATTAATGCCACACTTACTACAGCATGAAAGTTTAAAAAATTATAAATCATGAATGCTAAAATTGCCAGCGCACACGCTAACGAAATAAGCAGTGCTTTTGTTTTTGCAGATTGATGAATGGCTTTGCAGTCTGTGCAGCGGGGTATGCCGATATCAATTTTTTGATACTTTACTGAACGGTATACGATTATATTAGTCCGGTCATTTTCTTTAAAAACCGGTACAAAATAACTGTCGTTTATATGCTGCGATGTGCCCGTATAACAAAAACTGCATTTTTTTGAAACAGGCTCTATACGTTTTAAGCGTTCATTTACTATATGTGTTTGTTGCTCCATTTACACTAAAATATTACAGGTTAAAAATTACTTTTTGTAAAACTATTAACGGTAAAACTTTAAAAAAAAGTATTTGACTTAACATCATAAAAAAACCACCCGCTTTGCAGCAGGTGGTTTATAAAAACGATTATTTATTACTTACTCTTCGTCATCAAAGCTCATCGCTTCTTTAGTTGTCATCAGCAGTTCGTACTCTTCTTTGCTTCCTACAATCATATTTTCAAACTCACGCAAACCTGTACCGGCTGGTATATGATGACCTGTAATAACGTTTTCTTTCAGGCCAAGCATTTCATCTGTTTTACCCTGTATGGCTGCAGATGATAATACTTTGGTTGTTTCCTGGAACGATGCCGCAGAAATCCAGCTATGCGTACCCAGCGATGCTTTTGTAATACCTAGCAGCAACGGAGATGATGTTGCAGGTTTAGCATCACGGTATTCTACCAGTTTTTTATCAGCACGCCTTAAGATGGAGTTTTCTTCACGCACATCACGTAAGGTAACAATCTGGCCCACTCTTAATTTACCGCTATCCCCTGCTTCAGTAATTACTTTTTTATCAAAAATGTAATCATTCTCGGTATTAAAGTCGTAACGATCTTCTGTATCGCCTTCAAGGAATTTAGTGTCTCCTGCATCTTCTACAGTTACTTTACGCATCATTTGCCTAACAATAACTTCAATGTGCTTATCATTAATTTTTACACCCTGTAAGCGGTAAACTTCCTGAATTTCATTTACCACATATTCCTGTACTGCAAACGGCCCTTTAATTGCCAGAATGTCTGCCGGAGAAATTTGTCCGTCACTTAACGCTGCACCTGCTTTTACAAAGTCACCATCCTGCACCAGTATCTGGCGGCTTAATGGCACTAAGTATTTTTTCACCACACCGTCTTTAGCTTCAACAATAATTTCCCTGTTACCACGCTTAATGGCACCAAACGCAACCACACCATCAATTTCACAAACCACTGCAGGGTTACTTGGGTTTCTTGCTTCGAACAATTCAGTTACACGTGGCAGACCACCCGTAATATCTTTCAGTTTGCTTAATACACGTGGAATTTTTACCAGTACCTGTCCGCTTCTTACATCATCACCTTCTTCCACTACAATATGCGAACCTACCGGCAAGTTGTATGTTTTCTTTTCTTTACCTTCTACAAAAATTGTTGGCAGCTTGGTTTTATCTTTTGTTTCAATAACCACTTTTTCACGGTGCCCTGTTTGTTCGTCACTTTCATCACGGTAAGTAATACCATCCAGCAGCGCTTCAAACTTAACCACACCGCTTACTTCTGCAACAATTACGTTGTTAAATGGATCCCATGTACAAATAGTATCGCCTTTGGCAACTTTTTGCCCGTCTTTTACACTAAGCGTTGCACCATAAGGAATATTATTTGTAATTAACAGACGGTCGTTTTTCACATCCATAATCCTTACCTCACCAGTACGGCCTATTACCACATGCGATTTTTTACCTTCATTATCTTCTGTAGTTACAGTACGCAAACCATCAAACTGAATAGTACCGTCAAACTTAGCACCCAGTGAAGACTCTACTGATGCAGAGCCAGCCACACCACCCACGTGGAAAGTACGTAATGTTAACTGTGTACCAGGCTCACCAATTGACTGTGCAGCAATGATACCCACAGCATCACCTCTTTGCGCCAGCATACCGCTTGCAAGGTTTTTACCATAACATTTCACACACACACCACGTTTGCTTTCGCAGGTAAGCACCGAACGTATTTCAACAGTTTCAATTCCGCTGTCTTCAATTTTCTTCGCCATTTCTGTGCTTATCTCTTCACCTGCAGAAATTAATAATTCTTCTGTAAGCGGATGATATACATCATGCAAACTCATACGGCCTTCAATACGGTCGCTTAAGCCTTCAATAATATCTTCATTATCTTTTAATGCAGAAGTTGCAATACCACGTAATGTGCCGCAATCTTCTTCATTAATAACAACATCCTGACTAACGTCCACCAAACGACGGGTTAAGTAACCGGCATCCGCAGTTTTTAACGCTGTATCCGCCAAACCTTTACGGGCACCGTGGGTAGAGATAAAGTATTCCAATACACTCAAACCATCTTTAAAGTTTGCAAGAATTGGGTTTTCAATAATCTCACTTCCAGATGAACCGGATTTACGTGGTTTAGCCATCAAGCCTCTTAAACCGGCAAGCTGCTTAATCTGCTGCTTGCTACCACGGGCTCCACTATCCAGCATCATGTAAACAGAGTTAAAACCTTGCTTATCTGCTGCCAGTTCACGAATTAATGTTTCAGTTACTTTGGTATCCACACGGCTCCAGATGTCAATAATCTGGTTGTAACGTTCGTTGTTGGTAATTAAACCCATGTTGTAGTTTTCCCACACTTCATCAACTTCACCCTGGGCATTTTCAATCATATCCTGTTTAACTTCAGGAATAATCAAATCGTTAATGTTAAACGACAAACCACCACGGAATGCCATACGGTATCCTAATGTTTTAATATCATCCAGGAATTTAGCCGTGGTTGGAACGTCTGTCCATTTAATAATATCACCAATAATTTCTCTCAGTGATTTTTTAGTAAGCAATGCATTTACATAACCGGCTCCTTTTGGAACATGCTGGTTAAATAAAACACGGCCTACCGTTGTATCAATTAACTTGTAAGTAAACGTGCCATCTGCATTACGTACGTTGGCTTTTACTTTAATGTTTGCGTGTAAATCAACTTGCTTTTCATTTAAAGCGATGATAACTTCATCTGCATTGTAAAACGCTTTCCCTTCGCCTTTTACTTTTTCTGTAGCAGTTGATTTTTTACCCTTAGTGATGTAATACAAGCCCAGTACCATGTCCTGTGAAGGAAGGGTGATGGGTGTACCATTTTGTGGGTTCAAAATATTGTGAGAAGAAAGCATCAGCAATTGTGCTTCTAAAATAGATGCACTGCTTAATGGTACGTGTACCGCCATCTGATCACCATCAAAGTCGGCGTTAAACGCAGTAGTTACCAATGGGTGCAATTGTATTGCTTTACCTTCAATTAATTTTGGCTGGAAGGCCTGGATTGATAAACGGTGAAGGGTTGGAGCCCTGTTCAGCATTACCGGGTGGCCTTTCAATATATTTTCAAGAATGTCCCAAACAATGGCTTCTTTTTTATCAACCAGTTTACGGGCACTCTTAACTGTTTTTACAATACCTCTTTCAATCAGTTTACGAATAATAAATGGCTTAAACAATTCTGCAGCCATATCTTTTGGTAAACCGCACTCATGCATTTTCAGTTCAGGACCTACCACAATAACCGAACGGCCAGAATAGTCAACACGTTTACCCAATAAGTTCTGACGGAAACGTCCCTGCTTACCTTTCAATACATCACTCAATGATTTTAATGCTCGGCCACCTTCTGCTTTTACAGCATTTGATTTACGGCTGTTATCAAACAATGAGTCAATCGCTTCCTGCAGCATACGTTTTTCGTTACGTAAGATTACTTCAGGCGCTTTAATTTCTAACAAACGCTTTAAACGGTTGTTACGAATAATAACACGACGGTATAAATCATTTAAGTCAGATGATGCAAAACGGCCGCCATCCAAAGGAACTAACGGACGCAGTTCTGGTGGAATAACAGGAATGTATTGCATTACCATCCACTCAGGACGGTTTAAAATTCTTGTATTAGCATCACGGAAACCTTCCACAACGCTCAAACGTTTTAAAGCATCTGCTTTACGTTGTTGTGATGTTTCGTTTGCAGCAGCATTACGTAAATCGTAGCTCAACTGGTCAAGGTCAATACGCTGCAGCATGTCATGCACTGCCTGTGCACCCATTTTAGCAACAAATTTGTTGGGGTCTTCATCAGGCAAAAACTGGTTATCTTTTGGTAAAGTATCCAGTATATCTAAATATTCTTCTTCAGTTAATAAATCACCGTAGTTCTGGCCTTTATCAGCACGAATACCTGGTTGTATTACCACAAAACGTTCGTAGTAAACAATGCTCTCTAATTTTTTAGAGCTCATACCCAACAGGTAACCAATTTTATTTGGTAAACTTTTAAAGTACCAGATGTGAACTACAGGCACCACCAGTTTAATGTGGCCCATACGTTCACGGCGTACTTTCTTTTCTGTTACTTCCACACCGCAGCGGTCGCACACAATGCCTTTATAGCGTATGCGCTTATACTTGCCGCAGGCACATTCATAATCCTTTACCGGCCCAAAAATTCTTTCGCAGAACAAACCATCTCTTTCTGGTTTGTACGTACGGTAGTTGATTGTTTCAGGCTTTAAAATTTCACCATAGCTTTTTTCCAAAATACTGTCTGGGCTTGCCAAACCAATAGTAATTTGAGAAAAGGTTGCTTTTGGACGGTTTTCTTTTTTGAATGCCATGTTATAATTAAAAATTAAAAAATTAAAAATTAAAAATCTGATTGACTTGCAGGCTCAGTTTTTGACTTTTGCCTTTTGACTTATCAATCAAATTTCAGGTCTAAGCCAAGGCCACGTAATTCATGTACCAATACATTGAATGATTCAGGAATACCTGCACGTGGTACGTTATCGCCTTTTACAATTGCTTCGTATGTTTTAGCCCTTCCAATGATGTCATCAGATTTAAGCGTTAACAATTCCTGCAAAATGTTACTTGCGCCGTATGCTTCCAGTGCCCACACTTCCATTTCACCAAAACGCTGACCACCAAATTGTGCTTTACCACCCAGCGGCTGTTGCGTAATGAGAGAGTATGGCCCAATAGAACGGGCGTGCATTTTATCATCCACCATGTGGTGCAGTTTAATTACATAAATGATACCTACAGTTGCACGCTGGTCAAAGCGTTCGCCTGTTTCTCCATCATATAAGTAAGTATGACCAAATTTAGGAAGCTCTGCTTTTTCAATGTATGAAGCAATTTCATCTACACTGGCACCATCAAAAATTGGTGTTGCAAAACGGCATCCTAATTTTTCACCGGCCCATCCTAATACGGTTTCGTAAATCTGTCCCAGGTTCATCCTTGACGGTACACCCAATGGATTCAATACGATATCAACCGGTGTTCCATCTTCAAGGAAAGGCATATCTTCTGCACGTACAATTTTAGCAACAATACCTTTGTTACCGTGACGGCCCGCCATTTTATCGCCCACTTTCAGTTTACGCTTAACCGCTAAATAAACCTTAGCCAGTTTCAACACACCTGCAGGCAATTCATCACCAATACTGATGTTGAACTTCTCTCTCTTATAACGGCCTAATTCTTCGTTGTACTTAATGTTATAGTTGTGCAGTAAAACATTTATTAAATCATCCACTTTAGCATCACCGCTCCATCCTAACGGGTTAACGTTTTGGTAGTCGATATTTGCTAAATTCTTCGCATTGAATTTTGCGCCTTTACCAATCAGCACTTCACCAAAGTTGTTGCTAACACCTGCACTTGCTTTATCTTTTAATAAAGTTTGCAGTTTGTTAATCAACAGTTCCAGTAAATCAGTTTCGTTCTTTTCGTGTGTTTTTTCAATTTTTTCCAGTTGTGCTTTCTCACGCACTTTTGCATTCTTATCTTTCTTAGCACGCTGGAATAGTTTTTTATCAATTACCACACCTTCTGTTCCGCTTGGCGCTTTTAATGAAGCATCTTTAGCATCACCGGCTTTATCACCAAAAATGGCACGTAACAACTTCTCTTCAGGAGTTGGGTCACTTTCACCTTTTGGAGTGATTTTACCAATGATGATATCGCCTTCTTTAATATGTGCACCAATGCGGATGATACCATTCTGATCAAGATCCTTAGTGGCTTCTTCACTTACGTTTGGAATATCCGGAGTCAGTTCCTCTTCACCCAGTTTAGTATCACGTACTTCAATTTCAAATTCGCTGATGTGGATTGAAGTAAATAAATCTTCCTTCACCACTTTCTCACTAATTACAATCGCATCTTCAAAGTTGTAACCCTTCCATGGCATGAATGCCACTTTCATGTTACGGCCTAAAGCTATTTCACCACCTTTGGTTGCATAACCTTCAGTTAAGAAATCGCCTTTAGAAACTTTTTGTCCTTTTGCAACAGCAGGGCGCAGGTTAATACATGTTTCCTGGTTGGTACGAACAAATTTGGTGAGTTTATAAATAACTAAATCTTCTTCAAAAGAAACCAATTGCGCCACTTCATCACGTTTGTAACGTACATGAATTTCATTAGCATCCACAAATTCTACAACACCTTCTCCATCTGCATGAATCTGAATTCTTGCATCACGGGCAGCTTTAGCTTCCAAACCTGTACCAACAATAGGCACTTCGGGTTTAATTAACGGTACTGCCTGGCGTTGCATGTTTGAACCCATCAGCGCACGGTTGGCATCATCATGCTCTAAGAACGGAATTAATGAAGCACTTAAACCTACAATTTGGTTTGGTGCCACGTCCATATATTCCACTTCGCCTTTATCCAAAATCGGGAAGTCACCAGTTTGACGGCTCTTGATTTTATCATCAACAAAGTTTCCTTTATCGTCAATATCAATATTTGCCTGGGCAATTTTTGCTGTATCTTCTTCTTCTGCACTCAGGAAAGTGATTTTCTTCATGTCCACTTTACCTTCTGTTACTTTACGGTAAGGTGTTTCAATAAAGCCCATATCATTTATTTTGGCATGTACGCAAAGCGTAGATATCAAACCAATGTTTGGACCTTCCGGAGTTTCAATAGTACACAAACGGCCATAGTGAGAGTAGTGTACGTCACGTACCTCAAAGCCTGCACGCTCACGGCTTAAACCGCCGGGGCCTAAAGCCGAAATACGGCGCTTATGTGTAATTTCTGATAATGGGTTTGTTTGGTCTAAGAACTGAGACAACTGAGAGGTACCAAAGAATGAATTGATAACAGAAGATAAAGTTCTTGCGTTAATCAAATCAACCGGGGTGAACACCTCATTATCACGTACGTTCATACGCTCACGAATGGTACGTGCCATACGTGCCAAACCAACACCAAACTGAGCATATAACTGCTCGCCCACTGTACGCACACGACGGTTACTTAAGTGGTCAATATCATCCACCTCACTTTTACCGTTGGTTAATTGCACCAATGTTTTGATGATGGCAATGATATCGTCTTTGGTTAATACTTTCTTCTCAATAGGAAAGTTTAAGCCAAGGCGGCGGTTAATTTTGTAACGGCCTACTTCGCCTAAATCGTAACGCTTATCGCTGAAGAATAATTTGTCAATAATACCACGTGCAGTTTCATCATCAGGAGCATCAGCACCACGCAATTGCTTGTAGATGTGCTGTACCGCTTCCAGTTCACTTTTAGATGTTTATTTATTTTATGTATTGTAAATATTAGCGTAGTCACAACTTACTTCTTCTTTGTGATTGAAAT
>JBGAHV010000027.1:0-49029 GCA_044225995.1 Ferruginibacter sp.
AAATATGATTACAGCAATACAATGGCTGGTAATTATTGCGGTAACGTATTTTGGTTTTGCCATGCTTATTGATAAAGTTAATCAACGTTGGTTTTATATTTTCGGTACATCAATTGGTATAGTAGCCTGGGCTATTCTTATTTTTATAGGAATAAAAAGTCATGCAGCACTTTGGACTTTCACTATTCTTTGGGGAGTACATGCCGGTATAGGTGTGCAGGCATTTTATGCACTTTGGGCTTCAGAACTTTTTCCTTAAAAATACAGGGCAGCAGCGCAGGGCATTATGTTCTTTGCCGTTAGAAGCATTGCTGCATTATGGGGATTGGGTTTTGTTCATATTTATGGCGAAAAAGGAGAAGGATTTAAAACCGCTGCCTACATTATGATCGGGCTGATGATGGTGGCATTGATTATAGGAGCAATCTGGATACCAAAAACCCGCGGCAAATCATTGCAGCAAATAACAAAAGAAAGATACGGAGAGGATATTTAAGCGTGGCCGTTATTGATTTTATTCAATATACCAATATCAAAAAGTAAAAACAAATATCGCCATAAAGGCAAATAACAAAATAACAGCGAAGCAATTAACCTGAAGCAAATGGATAACTCTTTTTTACCGGATACTTTTGCTGCTCCAACGTGGATATGGTATCCCGGCGATTTTGAAATTGTACTGGCCAATAAAATGCAAAACCGCCGTACCGAACGGGGTACTTTCTTCCCGGTGTTCTGGAAAATGGATAGCCATTATGTGCTGATGGATTTTCATAAGGTATTTGATGTGCCTGCACCTGAAACGGTTGACATTTACGTAGAAGGAGCATACAATGTAAAGCTGGATGGTAAAGCATTTGAAGGAAGTCCGAAGCAGATTACTGTTCCTGCAGGCAAACATAAGATCAACATCAAAGTATTTAACCAGGCCAATGTGCCCGCTATTTATGTAAAGGGAAAAACAATTGTATCGGATGCTTCCTGGCTGGTAACTTTTGAAGATAAAGAATGGATTGATGAAACTGGGAAAAGTTCTGATCTGTCTGCAACTAAATGGGTAAATGCCGGCTGCTGGAATTTTAATTTGCCTGCGCAATTGCCTTCACAGTTTGCATTGCCGGTAAAAGAACAAGCAGCGGCATCCACCGTGCAATGGGAAAATTCCCTGCTGGTTGATTTTGGCAAAGAAACATTTGGCTTTATTAAACTGCACGGGTTAAAAGGCAAAGGCAGGCTTTCTGTTTATTATGGCGAATCAAAAGAAGAGGCATTGTCAACTGAAGATTGCGAAACTTTAGACAGGATGGAGGTAAACAATCCAGTGGTGAAAGATGAAATCCTGCAGCTTTCAAAAGCATTCCGTTTTGTGAATGTGCAGTACGATGCAGGCGTAACTCTGGATGCTGTTTCAATGTTATATGAATATGCTGATGTAAAACAACGTGGAAGTTTTACCTGTAACGATGAAGAGATTAACCGCATTTACGATGTGGCAAAATATACGTTTGAATTAAACACCAGGGAGTTTTTCATTGATGGCATCAAGCGTGACAGGTGGATATGGAGTGGTGATGCATACCAGAGTTACCTCATGAATTATTATCTCTGCTTCGATAACGAAACAGTAAAACGTACAACGTATGCATTGCGGGGTAAAGACCCGGTAACTGGCCACATCAACACCATTATGGATTATACTTTTTACTGGTTCCTCGGCATTTATGATTATTATCTCTATACAGGTGATAAAAGTTTTATTGCACAGAACTACGATCGGATGAAAACGCTGATGGATTATGTTTTGGCAAGAAGAAATAACGATGGACTAATGGAATGGATGCCCGGCGACTGGATCTTTATCGATTGGGCTGCAGGTTTAAGTAAAAAAGGGGAAGTGAGTTTTGAACAGTTGCTGTTTGCACGCAGTCTTGAAACAATGGCACTTTGTGCAAACATTGCTGATGATAAAGATGCTGCAACACAATACAGTGCACTAGCAGTGGATATGCGCAAAAAATTATTTGGTATTTACTGGAACGATGAGCAGCAGGCACTGGTGCACAGCCGTGTGGATGGAAAGCAAACAGCAAATGTGACACGCTATGCAAACATGTTCTCCATTTTCTTTGATTATTTTACCGAAGCGCAAAAGCAGCAGGTAAAAAAATCGGTGTTGCTGAACGACAACATACAAAAAATCACCACACCATACATGCGCTTTTATGAACTGGAAGCATTGTGTGCAATGGGTGAGCAGGATTATGTACTTAAAGAAATGAAAGATTACTGGGGCGGCATGCTCAATTTGGGCGCCACCAGTTTTTGGGAAGAATATAATCCTTCACAAAGCGGCACAGAACATTTAGCGATGTACGGCCGTAAATTTGGGAAGAGTTTGTGCCATGCATGGGGAGCAAGTCCTGTTTATTTGCTGGGCAAATATTATTTGGGAGTAAGACCAACATCCGCAGGTTATGCAACGTATGTAGCTGAACCAAACCTGGGTGGATTACAAAGGATGGAAGGCAAAGTGCCCACACCTGATGGAGATATTACTTTGCGGATGACTACAACAGAAATAAAAATTACCGGTGCTTGTGGTACAGGAACATTGAAGTTTAAAAGTAAAAGCAAGCCTGTTACGGCAGATGGAGATATTACCGGCAAAGGGAATGGAAACTATGAATTGGCGATAGAAAAAGGAAAAAGTTATACAATAAATTATAAATAAAATTGGCTCACAGAATGCACGGATTTGCGCAGATTAATTCTTGTCTGTGTTAATCTGAGAAATTAGTGAGAAAATAATATGAAAAAATATTTAATCATCACCACCATTTTAATCTCACAAAAAGTGATGGCACAAAATGGATTGGTAAATACACAGGGTAGTCCGCATGCAAAGCTGACAAGTGTGGGTATGAGTGATGTGCAATGGACAAAAGGTTTTTGGGCAGAACGTTTTGAAGTGTGCCGTGATAATATGGTACCACAACTCTGGAAAATTTATACCAGCGATACAATTTGTTATTCCTTTAAAAATTTTAAAATCGCTGCAGGCATTGATACCGGCCGATTCCGCGGCCCCTCATTCCACGATGGTGATTTTTATAAAACAATGGAGGCGGTGGCGGCCATGTATGCCAGCACGAAAGACAAAAAGCTGGATGCAATGATGGATGATGCCATTGCAGTGATTGCAAAAGCACAAAAGCCCGACGGCTACATTTATACAAAGAATATCATTGAGCAAAAAAAGAACGGTCAGCAAAAAATGTTTGATGACAAGCTGAGCTTTGAGGCTTACAACTTTGGACATTTAATGACGGCCGCCTGTGTACACTACCGGGCAACAGGCAAAACCAGTTTGCTGGATATTGCAAAAAAAGCAGCTGATTTTTTAATTGGGTTTTATAACAATGCTACACCCGAACAGGCACGCAATGCCATTTGTCCCTCGCATTATATGGGACTGGCGGAATTGTACCGTACAACAGGAGAAAAAAAATATTTAGATCTCGTTAATAAACTCATTGACATACGCGGCACCAGCGAAGGCAGTGATGACAATAGTGATAAATTACCTTTTCGTAAAATGACAGCAGTGAATGGTCATGCAGTGCGTGCCAATTATCTGTTTGCAGGCGTTGCAGATGTATATGCCGAAACAGGTGATACAAGTTTACTGCGTACACTTGATTTGATGTGGGATGATGTGGTGAATCATAAAATGTATATCACAGGTGGTTGCGGTGCTTTGTATGATGGCCTTGCAATGGAAGGCATTTCATACAAGCCCGATGAGATACAAAAAATACAGCAGGCTTATGGTAAAGATTACCAGTTACCCAATATCACAGCGCATAATGAAACCTGCGCCAACATCGGCAATGTGTTATGGAACTGGCGCATGTTTTTATTAACAGGCGAGTCAAAATATGCAGATGTGGTGGAACTGGCTTTATACAACAGTGTGCTCAGCGGTGTAAGCATGGACGGAACTAAATTCTTTTACACCAACCCGCTGGCAGCATCAAAAGATTATCCCTATGATTTACGGTGGAGCGGTGGCCGTTCAGCGTATATCAGCAAAAGCAATTGCTGCCCGCCCAACCTGGTACGCACCATTGCTGAAGTAAACGATTACATGTACTGCATTGGCGAAAAAGGTTTGTATATAAATATGTACGGCGGCAATGTGCTGAACACAGAACTGCATGACGGTACAAAAATTAAACTGGAACAAACCACTAACTATCCGTGGGATGGAAAGATTGTGATTACTATTAAAGAAGCAACATCTAATGTTGTAAACATTTTTTTAAGGATACCCGGTTGGAGTAAAGGATATTCGTTGCGGATTAATGGTTCTTACCCGAAAGTGAGAGACAGAGATGGCGGTTTTGTAATTGCCGGAAGAAAATGGAATGTAGGAGATAAAATTGAATTGAACTTTGAAATGCCTGCCACTTTATTAGAAAGCAATCCGCTGGTAGAAGAGACAAAAAACCAGGTAGCAATAAAGCGTGGGCCGATTGTATATTGTATGGAGAGTGCAGACTTACCCAATCAAAATGTATTTAATGTGGTAGTTCCTGCAAACATAAAACTGCAGCCCCTGCCAATGAAAATTGCGGAAGGAAATATTATTGCGTTAACCGGCCAGGCAAAAATTTTGCAAAGCGAAAACTGGAAAAACAACTTGTATAAAGAAGTAAACACCAATTATAAACCGGTAAACATAAAACTCATTCCGTATTATGCATGGGCCAACCGTGGTAAAACGGATATGACGGTTTGGATGAATTTGGCAAGATAAGGCACAAAGACAGGAAGGCACAAAGATGCACTAATACTTTGTGCCGCTTGGTGTACTTGGTGCCTTTGTGGTTCAAAAAAAATAAAATGGAAAGAATAACAGCAACGTATTTTATAGAAACCCCTTACGCTCCTGAAAAAGCAGCGGCGGTACTGGCAGGTGAACAATCATCCGGCACATTTGTGGCCGTACCCGGTGAAACCGAAGAATTAAAACAACGCTTTGCTGCAAGAGTGGAAAGTGTGGAAGTATTGGAAACAGTGAATGAGCCAGCTATTCCCGGTGCAGCAAGCAAAGAAGGAAAATATCACCGTGCCATTGTGAAAGTATCGTGGAGTATTGAAAACTTTGGTTACAATCTTCCCGTGATGGTTTCAACATTGCAGGGAAATTTATACGAGATCACACAGTTCACCGGTTTAAAGCTGATGGATATTGAATTGCCTGCATCTTTCGGCAAACAGTTTAAAGGCCCTGCTTTTGGTATTGAAGGTTGCAGAACATTAACAGGTGTGCAGGATCGTCCGTTAATCGGCACCATCATCAAACCTTCCATCGGTTTATCGCCAGAGCAAACGGCTGCAATGGTTAAAACATTAGCTGAAGCAGGAATTGATTTTGTAAAAGATGATGAACTGCTTTCTTCTTCTGGTAATTCAAACTTTAATGATCGAGTCGATGCAGTGATGAAAGTGATCAATGCGCATGCAGATAAAACAGGTAAGAAAGTAATGTACGCTTTCAACATCAGTGGAGAAATGGATGAGATGCTGCAACGTTATGAAAAAATCATCAACAGCGGCGGCACCTGCGCCATGGTTAGTATTAATAGTGTTGGTTTGTCAGCTGCAAAAAAAATATGCGACCAGCAACAACTGGCCATTCATGCACACCGCAACGGCTGGGGCATGTTAACAAGGCATCCTTTGTTGGGAATAGATTTTAAAGCCTATCAAAAAATATGGCGGTTGGCGGGTGTTGACCAATTACATGTCAACGGTATTCAGAATAAATTTTGGGAAAGTGATGACAGCGTGGTGAGTTCAATTGAAGCATGTTTAACACAATTATTCAATCATAAAAAAGTATTGCCTGTGGTTTCATCCGGCCAGTGGGGCGGACAGGCTTTTGAAACATGGCGCAGAACAGAAACTGTCGATCTATTGTACATGGCAGGGGGTGGCATTATGGCGCATCCAATGGGAGCAGCAGCAGGTGTAACCGCATTGCAACAGGCATGGAAAGCGGCAGTGGATGGAATGAGTTTGGAAGAAGCGGCGAAAGCGTATAAAGAATTTGGTGAATCAGTAAAAGAATTTGGGAAGAAATAGAACACAGATAAAACTGATTTGTACAGATTAATCAGTGATTATCCGTTCAATCAGCGTCATCAGTGTTCCATAATATTTTATGTCGAAGATATTATTAGCATATTACGGAGATGATTTTACCGGCAGCACCGATGCACTGGAATTTATAACAAGAGCCGGTGCCAAAGCTGTATTGTTTACTGAAACACCAACAGCAGAACAATTAAAATCCTTTCCTGATTTAGATGCGTATGGTGTGGCTGGAAAGACAAGGGCTTTGCCACCGGATGAAATGGAGAAAATTTTGTTGCCTGCGTTTGAGCAAATGAAAGCAAACGGAGCAGATCATGTACATTATAAAGTCTGCTCCACGTTTGATTCTTCACCCACAGTAGGTAGTATTGGCAAAGCCATTGATTGTGGTGCAGAAGTTTTCAATAACAAAACAATTCCTGTTTTAGGTGGTACTCCGGCATTGGGCAGGTTTTGTGCATTTGGTAACCTGTTTGCAAAAATGGGTATTGGCAGCGAAGGAAAAATATACCGGCTGGACAGGCATCCCAGCATGAGCACACATCCTTCAACACCGATGAACGAGAGTGATTTGCGGTTACATATTGGCAAACAGACAAACCGGACAATTGGTTTAATTGATTTTACACAATTAAAAAAAGAAGTAACCGGCTGGAATTGTGATGATGCAATTGTTTTAGTGGATGCACTTTCCATAAATCATTTAGAAAGAATTGGTGAATGGCTGAATTATTTGCAAAATGACCAACCGCTGTTTACAGTTGGTTCATCGGCCGTAGAAATGGCATTGGGTATGCACTGGAATAATGAAGGATTGCTTACACCAAAAACCGAATTTGATACAATTGAAAAAGTAGTTCCATTATTAGTTATTAGCGGCAGTTGCTCACCGGTAACCACCGCACAAATTGAATATGCCAAGGCAAACGGATTTGCAGAAGTAATACTGGATGCAGCAGCAATCTGCAATAATGAAAATGCTGAGGCAAATGCAGTAACTGATTTATTACTGGAGCAAAAGAATGTAGTTGTGCACACAGGAACAAGGCAAGCAGCTAATTTATCAGCAGAAAAATTAGGGACTGTACTGGGTGCCATTGCAAGGAATGCAGTGGAACAGACAAATATTAAACGGGTTGTTGTATCCGGTGGCGATACCAGCAGCTATGCAGCCAGAGCCATGCAGATTGATGCAGTGGAGATGGTTGCCCCCATTGTAATTGGCGCCCCTTTATGTAAAGCGTATTCCGCAAATAAAGCAATGGACGGACTGGAAGTAAATTTTAAAGGCGGGCAAGTGGGCAGCGAGAATTACTTTAAATTAATGAGTCTTGGAAGTGATCAGTTATAAGTTATGAACGATGAGTTTGGTGAATAGAATTATCACTGTACAAGAGTGCGACGCAACGATGCTAAACAGAATTACTGCAGCTGGAAAAAAATAAAACACTTAATAAAGATATGTCACAAAAAACATTAGGGCTCGTTCATACATCGGCAACACTTGTACCAGTATTTGCTGAGCTGTGCAGTAAATATTTGCCGGGGGTAAAAACATTTAACATTGTTGACGATAGCTTAATTAAAAACACGATCGCCTGCGGTGAGTTAACCCCATCAACCAGCAAACGGGTGGTCAACTATGCAGCATCGGCACAGGAAGCAGGAGCCGATTATATTTTGTTCACCTGCTCTTCCATTGGCCCGGCAGTGGAAACCGCCGCCACATTAACCGGTGTGCCTGTATTACGGGTTGACCAGGCAATGGCCGACAAAGCTGTAAGTACAGGAAAAAAAATTGGTGTGATAGCAACGTTATCAACAACCTTAGAGCCAACAAGCGACTTAGTAAAAAGAAGAGCTATTGCTGCGAATAAAGAAATTGAACTGAAATCAGTTTTATGCGAAGGCGCCTTTGATGCACTCATGAGCGGCGATGCAGCAACCCACGATAAAAAAGTAGGCGACGCATTAAAACAATTAGTGAACGAAGTGGATGTAATTGTTTTGGCACAGGCAAGCATGGCAAGGGTGGTGGATACATTAACGGATGCTGAGAAGAAAGTGCCGATACTGGCCAGTCCGCCAATAGCCATGGAATATTTAAAAACTTTGCTCACAGATGGCACGGATTAACACAGATGTTTTTTTCTGTGCAAATCTGTGTAATCAGTGAGAAATAATATGAAAAAATATTTTCTATACGCATCCGGTTTGTTTGCTGCCGCTTTGATAGTTGGTATAGTGTTGCAACTACCTACTTTGTACAAAACCTGTGCATTGGCAACCGCTATCAGTTTAGCCATTGGTTTAGGTGCAGTGCCTTCTTTAAAAGGGTATCAATACACCGCATGGATAATAAGTGCAGTGGTTGCTGGTATGATTTATCCCGAAGCATTTAAAAACTGGGGCGCTGTTAATTTAAGAGATAAAACCTTAATACTTGTTATCATTCAATTTGTGATGTTCGGTATGGGAACCCACATGAGTTTAAAAGATTTTAGTGGCATTGCAACAACTGGCAAAGGAGTTTTGGTTGGGCTGTTCTGCCATTTTTCGGTGATGCCACTGATGGGTTTGCTGCTTACAAAAATATTTCATTTTGAACCGGAAATTGCTGCAGGCATTATTTTAATTGGCAGCTGCAGCAGCGGACTGGCCAGTAATGTAATGGTGTACCTGGCCAAAGCAAATTTAGTATTGAGTGTAATTGTAACAGCAATGGCAACATTGGTGGCGCCGTTGTTAACACCCTTGCTGATGAAAACTTTTGCCGGTACATTGATACAGGTGAAGTTTGTTGACATGATGATGGAGATCGTAAAAATTGTGCTGGTGCCCATTGGTGCTGCTTTGCTGCATGATTATTTGAAAAGAGCAACGCTATCACAAAAAAGAATTGTTTATATAATTGGCGCAATTGCTGCAGCCTGGATAATTATGCTGCTGACTGTAATGCATAAAAATATTTCCGATGCTTCTTTATTGCAATCACTCAACCTTTCCGGTTTTTTTGCAGGCGCCATCATTGCAGGTATAGTTTACAATTGGCTGCACGGCAAATTTCTAATGCTGGATAAAATCATGCCACTCATCTCCATGTTTGGTATTATTTATTTTACCACTGTTACTACTGCTGCGGGCAGGGAAAATTTGATGAAAGTGGGTGTGCTGCTTTTTATTGCTTCTGTTATTCATAATGCCGCCGGATATTTTTTCGGCTACTGGCTCAGCCGTTTGTTTGGTATGGATATAAACAGCAGCCGCACCATTGCTTTTGAAGTGGGTTTGCAAAACGGCGGCATGGCCAGCGGCATTGCTGGCAGCATGGGTAAATTAGGCACCGTTGGTTTGGCCGCCGCAGTTTTTAGTCCCTGGATGAACATCAGCGGCAGTATCTTAGCTAATTATTGGAGGCGAAAGCCCCCTGTCCCCCTGAAGGGAAAACTTGGTTCGGGGCCTTTAAGTAATTCATAAAACTTATAATAACGAAAGCACTTTAAAACAGTCTTGCAATCATGAAAAGTAATGTTCAATCTTACAAAGAGCTCACAAAATTTTTAAGTATACTTTGTTTGCTTTGTGCCTTTGTGGGCAAAACAAATGCGCAAATCAACTATGCCAAACAAATGGCCGCCACCATTATGAATCAATACAAAGATTCGATGGTGGTAAAAAAATATGCCAGTCATTTAGAGCAGGATAAACTGCCCGAAGGCAACCGCCCCGCCAACTGGAATTATGAAATCGGTGTGGTGCTCATGGGTTTTGAACGTTTGGCAAAACACACAGGTGATAATACCTACATGGATTACACCAAACACATCATTGATCATTTTATAAACGAAGACGGCTCTATCAAAACTTATGTGATGGAAGAATACAACAGTGATATGGTGCCGCCCGGCCGCCAGTTGCTGCACCTGAATGAAATGTATAAAGATGAAAAGTATAAAACAGCCGCACAAACAATACGCAATCAAATCAGCTGGCAGCCCCGCAACAAAGTGGGCGGCTTCTGGCATAAACTGAAATATCCCACGCAAATGTGGCTGGATGGTTTGTATATGATCGAACCATTTTATGCGGAGTATTCACTCATCAACAAACAACCGGAATACTTTGACGATATCATCACACAATTTATCCTGATGGAAAAATACAGCCGTGACCCCAGGACAGGTTTGCTCTATCATGGCTGGGACGAAAGCAAGCTCCAAAAATGGGCTAATAAAAAAACCGGCTGGTCGCCTGAATTCTGGAGCCGCAGCATGGGCTGGTACATGATGGCACTGGTAGATGTGCTGGATTTTATTCCTGCAAATCATCCCCGCCGTAATGAGTTGATAAAGATATTCAACCGCCTTACCACTGCACTGGTAAAATTCCAGGATGAAAAAAGCGGCGTGTGGTGGCAGGTAACAGATAAAGCGTACAAAGAAAAAAATTACCTGGAATCATCTGCCACTGCCATGTTTGTTTTTTCCATGGCAAAAGGCATACGCCTAAAATATTTGCCCGCAACATTTAATGCTGCATTGCAAAAAGCATACAACGGAATGATAAAAGAATTTGTAAAGGAAGACGCTAACGGCCAGTATCATTATATGCAGGCGGTGGCCGGTGCCGGTCTCGGCGGCACCCCTTACCGTGATGGTACGTATGAATATTATGTAAACGAACCAAAAAGAGATGATGACTTAAAAGCCATCGGGCCATTTATACAGTCTTGCATTGAAATGGAGTTACTCAAAAAGAAATAGTAAAGGGATGCGAATAGAAAACATTGACATATTTACTGCAAAAGCAAAACTCAATAAGCCCATTGCAGATGCAACACATACACTCACTGAAATATCATTTATAGTGTTGCGCATTTATACAAAAATGGGTGTAACAGGCGAAGCTTATTTGCTAAGTTTTCAATACAGCCCGCAAGCCATTGCAGGTGCTTTAAAAGACCAGGCAAAATTTGTAATTGGCGAAGAAGTATTTAATACAGTTAAAGTTTTTACCGCACTCAATCATGCCAACGAATATTTTGGTAACGAAGGCATAAACCGCTGGGCACAGGCCGCTTATAACATCGCTATGTGGGATGCCTGGTGTAAAACGCTCAATCAACCAATATGGAAAGTACTGGGTGCATCCGCTAAAAAAATCCCTGCGTATGGCAGTGGCGGCTGGATCAGCTACACGGTGGAAGAACTGCTGGATGAAGTGAAAGGATATACTGCCCGTGGATTTAAAGCGGTAAAAATAAAAGTAGGCAAACCTGATTGGCGGGAAGACCTGGAACGATTAAAAATGGTGAGAGAAGCGGTAGGCAAAAACATCAACATCATGATGGACGCCAACCAGGGCATGAATGTGCCGGATGCACTGGCTTTGGCAAGAGCTGCAAGAGAAATAGGTATTCAGTGGTTTGAAGAACCCATAGACCATACAGATTATGAGGGCTATAATATTTTGCGTAACCAGGCGGGTATTTCGCTGGCCATGGGCGAAAGAGAGTACAGCACCGTTCCATTAAGGGAATTGGTAAAACGAAATGCACTGGATATTTGGCAACCTGATATTTTAAGATTGGGAGGCGTGGAAGCCTGGCGTAATAGTGCTGCCATTGCTGGTGCATATAACATACCGGTGCTGCCGCATTATTATAAAGATTATGATGTGCCGCTGCTGTCAACCATTGCAAATGGTGCAGGTGTTGAATCTTTTGATTGGATAGATCCACTCATTGATAACCCTGTTCAGTTTAAAGATGGATTTGCATTGCCGCATGATAAACCGGGATGGGGCTTTACATTTAAAGATGAATTTTTACAACCGATTGAATAGTGTATTTATGTTACAAGCTGCCTTACTACTATCAGCATCGTTGCGTCGCACACTTGTGCGGCAGGGAATTCTATTGAGCAAATTCAAAATTCAAAAGTCAAAAGTCAAAACAATACGGCTTTTTTATTTTTTACTTTTTACTTTTTACTTTTCCCATGCCCAGCTGGTCGACAAAACCCCCGCCGCAGTTCCCGTCGCACCATCCATTTACAACAGGGAACCCTACGAAGACCCGTTAGTAAGCGGTATCAACAGGGATGCATCAAGAGCCACTGCATACTCTTATGCAAACATTGCAGATGCTTTACAAAACAACAGAGAAAAATCAGGCAGATACATTTCTTTAAACGGCGAATGGGATTTTGCCTTTGCACTAAAACCCGGCGATGAACCGAAAGATTTTTATAAAAGTAAAGTAACGGGCTGGAAGAAAATTCCGGTGCCATCCAATTGGGAAATGCAGGGTTACGATAAACCGATTTATAAAAGTGCGGTGTACCCTTTCCGCCCTGTTAATCCGCCGTACGTACCCAAAGATTATAATGGTGTGGGCTGTTATCAAAAAACATTTACCGTTCCGGCAAATTGGAAAGATAAAAATGTAACGCTGCATTTTGGCGGCGTTAGTTCTGCATACAAATTATGGATCAACGGAAAATTTGCCGGCTATGCAGAAGACAGTTTTCTGCCAAGTGAGTTTAACATCACACCTTATTTAAAACCCGGGGAAAATATCATTTCTGTTTGGGTCATCCGCTGGAGCGACGGCAGTTTTTTAGAAGACCAGGACCAGTGGCGAATGAGCGGTATCCACCGGGAAGTGTATTTAATGGCAGAACCTAAAATGCGTATCGCCGATTTCTTTTATCAAACAAAATTAGATAAGGATTATAAAGATGCCGTACTCAGCATCCGTCCAAGAATAGAAAATCTTACCGGGAATCCAATGCCCGGTTATGTTTTAAAAGCGCAATTGTTCGATGCAAACAATCACCCTGTATTGCAAACACCGCTTGTAAAAAAAGCGGATGATATCATTAATGAAATTCATCCACGGTTAGACAGGGTAAAATTTGGTTTGCTGGAAACTACAGTAAGCAATCCCAAAAAATGGAGTACCGAAGAACCCAATTTGTATAAACTGGTGTTGAGTTTGGAAGACAGCACCGGGAATGTTGTTGAAGTAAAAACCTGTAACCTTGGTTTCCGTTCTATTGAATTCCGGAAGAGCGACAGCAAATTACTCATCAACGGCAAGCTTACTTATTTATATGGTGTCAACCGCCCCGATCATCATCCAACCAAAGGAAAAGCATTAAGCCGGGAAGATATTTTGCAGGACATTAAAACGATGAAGCAGTTTAATTTTAACTGCGTTCGTTTATCGCATTATCCCAGCGATCCTTATTTGTTGGACCTGTGTGATGAATTCGGCATGATGGTAATTGATGAAGCCAACTTAGAAACGCATGGCCTCGGCGGAAAATTAGACCACGATGCACAATGGACGGCTGCGTATTTGGAACGGGTAAGCCGCATGGCATTAAGAGATAAGAATCATTCATCCATTATTATGTGGAGTTTGGGCAATGAAGCCGGCAGCGGCCCCAATCATGCAGCCATGGCCGGATGGATAAAAGATTTTGATATGACAAGGCCCTTGCATTATGAACCTGCCATGGGCAGCCCGAAAGAAGAAGGATATATTGACCCAAGTGACCCACGTTATTTAAAAAGCAACGATCATTCGCACCGTATACAAAATCCGCTCGACCAATATTATGTGGATGTAGTGAGCCGCATGTATCCTTCTGATTATACAGCGCCGTTATTGGTAAATCAAAAGAATGGTGATCACCGCCCCATATTTTTTTGTGAGTATGCACATGCCATGGGTAACAGTGCCGGCAACTTAAAAGATTTTTGGGATCAGTGGAGAAGTATACCAAGAGTAATTGGCGGCTGCATTTGGGAATTTAAAGACCAGGCATTGGAAAAAACAGATTCGGCAGGTGTAAAGTATTATGCATACGGAGGAGATTTTGGAGAAAAATATTTCGACAATTTTACCATTAAGGGAATTGTAAACGCCGATGGTAAACCCAAAGGTGAGATGTGGGAATGCAAACGGATTTTTCAACCCATACAATGTGAACTGGCTGATGCGGCAAAAGGGTTGGTAAAAATCAGCAACCTCAGCCAGGTAAAAAATACCAATGCATACAAGGCAATTATTTTAGTGAAAGAAGATGGTGCCACCATTCTTGCAAATGATCTTCCTGAAATAAGTATTGAACCGGGTAAGGACAGTGTTATCAGTATTGCATCTTACCTGCCGGAGATGAAAGCAGATGCAGAATATCACGTTGCCATCTGGTTTGGCCTGCGTAAAGATGAGCCATGGGCATATAAAGATTATGAAATTGCAACCAACCAGTTTTTAATTAAAGCACCATCGGCAGCACCTGCCGTTAAAGCAAGTAATGAACCGCTTGCCTTTAAAGAAGATACCGGCAGCATTAGTATCACGGGAAGCAATTTTATTGTCAGCTTCAATAAAACTGGCAATGGAGGGCTTTCATCTTATAAATCCAACGGAACGGAACTGGTAAAGCAAACTTTGCTGCCCCACTTTACAAGGCCATTAACAGATAATGATAAACGTGGCTGGAAACCGCAGCGGAAATTAAGACAGTGGTATGAAAATGAAATGAAACTGGTGGATATTAAATCAGGAAAATTTGATGGAAGAAATGGCAGCGGTATATTGGTGGAGTGCCATTATTCATTGATACATGATAGTGCAAAAGTTATTGTAAGCTATGAGATATTACCCAGCGGGTTAATACATGTTAACTACCGGTTGAACGTTACAAATGGCCTTCCCAATATTCCAAAAGTGGGTATGCAAATGGGAATGCTTAGAAGTTATGATAACATTCTTTGGTATGGCAAAGGGCCTTTTGAAAATTACATTGATAAAAACTATGGCGCCGATGAAGGCCAGTACAAAATGCCTTTGAAGGAATTTATGGAAAACTATGTGGTGCCACAGGAAAATGGCAACCGCACTGATGTGCGATGGATGTTTTTAAATAATTCAAAAACAAAAGATGGTTTATTAATTGTTGCCGACAGTTTACTCAGCATGAGTGCATGGCCATACACTGAAGAAAATATTCAGAATGCCAGGCACACCAACAAATTAAAAGATGCAGGTTTTATCACACTGAATATTGATTTGATGCAAATGGGTGTGGGAGGTAATGATAGCTGGAGCGATGTAGCAGCACCTTTGGAGAAATACCAGATACCTGCAAAAGATTATCATTACAGTTTTTATATATTACCACATAACACAAAAGAAAAAGCAGCCAGTGAAAGAGCAAAAGAAATTAGATAGCGGGGCAAAGAGGTACAAAGGCAAAAAGGGGCAAGATTTCAAAAAGTCTTTCTTTTTGCTGCTTTGTGCGCTTGGTGGCTTAGTGGCTCAACCTCAAGTGCCGCAAACCGTAATGCAAAAAATTTACGAAGAAGTAAAAACCCCTTACAAATACGGCATGGTCATTACTCCTGCCGACAGTATAAAAAAGATCGACTGCCCTTCTGTTTTCCGTAAGGGGAAAAAATGGTACATGACGTACATTCAATTCACCGGGCGTGGATATGAAACCTGGCTGGCTGCCAGTAAAAATTTATTAGAATGGAAAACACTGGGCCGCATACTTAGTTTTAAAGATACCAGTGCTGGAAAAGATTTGGCTGACTGGGATGCTAATCAAAGTGCCGGTTACATTGCTTTGCAGGATACAAAATGGAGTGGTTCTTATAAGCTGCAAAAATTCAATAAAAAATACTGGCTCAGTTATATTGGCGGAAAGGAAACCGGTTATGAAGCAGGCAAACTCAGTATTGGCATTGCTTACACCAGCGGCGATGTTACAAAGCCACACGAATGGCAAAGAGTGGGCGACCCGGTTTTATCCATGAGTGATATTGATGTGCGCTGGTGGGAGAATAAAAAATTATTTAAAAGCACCATCATCTGGGATAAAAGTAATACGCTGGGCAAACCCTTTGTAATGTATTATAATGCCAATGGAGATACCAGCAATAATACACCTAAATGGCGCTGGTTCGAAAGAATTGGAATGGCCATTAGTGATGACATGATCCACTGGCAACGCTATAATGTTGATCCCGTAGTGCACCATAAAATTGGAATTACCGGAGATGGTGTGATACAAAAGATGGGTGATGTATGGGTGCTGTTTTACTTTGGCGCATTTTGGGAAGATAGAAAAAATGAAACCTTTAACCGTTTTGCCTGCAGTTATGATTTGGTTCACTGGACGGACTGGAATGGAGAAGACTTAATTAAATCATCTGAGCCCTACGATGCAAAATATGCACACAAGCCTTTTGTTGTAAAATGGAAAGGAGTGGTGTATCATTTTTATTGTGCGGTTGATAAAAAAGATACAAGAGGAATTGCGGTAGCTACTTCAAAGGAGATGAGGGGGAAAGTTGAATAGTTGATAAGGTTGATGAAGGTGGTATAATTTCTTTGTGTGCTTTGGCCTTTGTGAGATAATTTGAAACAAAATGAAGAACGTGTTTACATATTGTTTGCTGTTAACGGTTGCAGTTTTTATTAGCAATTCCGCGGCTGCGCAGCAAAAACAAAAAGATATTATTGAAGAAGCATTTCTCAATCCACCGCAATCAGCCAAACCATGGGTGTTCTGGTACTGGCTGCATGGCGCTGTCAGCAAAGAAGGTATTACAGCCGATTTAGAAGCCATGAAAGAAGTGGGCATTGGCGGTGCTTATTTAATGCCAATAAAAGATACAGACTCAAAAATCCCCTTTCAACCGCAGGCAAGGCAGTTAACACCGGAATGGTGGGCACTGGTAAAATTTGCATTGCAGGAAGCGAAACGTTTGCAATTACAAATTGGTGTGCACGTAAGTGATGGCTTTGCATTGGCCGGTGGCCCTTGGATTACTCCGGAGATGAGCATGCAAAAATTAGTGTGGACCAAAACCATTGTGCAGCCCGGTGCAAAAAATATTCAATTACAGCAGCCGGAGGGGTATCAGAATTTTTATAAAGACATAGCAGTATATGCTTACCCCATTAACTACAAAAATGAAATAGCAGCCGGCAATTTAAAGCCTGTTGTTACCACCAGCGATAATGCTGACGCCAGTTTTTTAGCAGACCCTTCCTCCAAACAAACTTATAAATGCGATTCAGCCTGCTGGATACAATATACATTTACACAACCCGTAACCATCCGGCAGGTGAAAATAAAAAAGCAAAACAATGCTTACCAGTCGCAGCGTTTTATCATACAGCAAAGTGATGACGGAAAATTTTTTTATTCCATAGATACATTGCGGCCACCCCGTGCTGGCTGGCAGGATTGGGATGAAGGTTACACACATGCGGTAAGAACATTTACTTCAAAATACATTCGTTTTTTGTGGAGTAAAGATGGCACCGAACCGGGTAGTGAAGATCTGGATGCAGCTAAATGGAAACCGGTGTTACGGGTGCAGGGAATTTATGTAAGTGATGAACCCGTCATCAATAATTATGAAGGTAAGAACGGAAGTGTATGGCGTGTTGCTGCGAACACAACAACAGCGGAAGTAAGCAATACAGATGCGGTGCCGCAGCATTCAATCATCAATCTTACGAAATATTTAAAAGCAGACGGCTTGTTGAACTGGACAGTACCTTCAAATAGCCAATATGTAATTGTGCGTATCGGCCACACATCAACAGGCGCCGTTAACAGCACCGCTGGTGGCGGCAAGGGGCTGGAGTGCGATAAGTTCAGTACTTCAACAGCAAAATTGCAATTCAATAACTGGTTTGGAAAATTTTATACTGAAACAGATGCCGCTGTTGCAAAGGACGTAATTAAAGTATTTCATGTGGACAGCTGGGAGTGCGGCAGCCAGAACTGGAGCAGCAATTTTGCAGCAGAATTTAAAAAACGCCGTGGCTATGATTTGCTGCCTTATTTAATTGTAATGACAGGTACGCCGGTTACAGATGCTGCTACAAGCGAAAAAGTATTGCATGATGTAAGAGAGACAATCGCTGAATTAGTGAATGATAAATTTTATGCAACGCTTGAAAAACTGACGCATAAAAAAGGGGTGCAGTTTAGTGCAGAAAGTATTGCACCCACATTTGTGAGTGATGGTTTGTTGCATTATAAACATGCTGATATACCCATGGGGGAATTTTGGCTGAACAGTCCAACGCACGACAAACCCAACGACATGCTGGACGCCATCAGCGGCGCACATATTTACGGAAAAAATATTGTGCAGGCAGAAGCATTTACCACATTGCGCAGCGACTGGGGCGAACACCCGGGCAGTTTAAAAGCATTGGGCGACCGTGCCTTTGCATCGGGCATCAATAAACTATCACTGCATGTTTTTATGCACAGCCCTTGGTTAGATAAAAAACCCGGAATGACATTAGATGGCATCGGCTTATTTTATCAGCGTGACCAAACATGGTTTAAACAAAGCAAGGCATGGATTGAATACTTAACAAGATGCCAGGCATTATTACAATTAGGAAAACCGGTGGTGGATATTGGCGTATTTACCGGTGAAGAAATTCCAAGACGTTCTGTTTTGCCAGAGAGATTAATAAGCACATTACCCGGTTTGTTTGGAAAAGAAAAAGTGGAAGCCGAACAAAAGCGGTTGCGTAACGAAGGGCAACCATTAAGCGAAATGCCGGCAGGCGTAGTGCATGCTGCTAATATGGCCGACCCGGAAAATTATACAAATGCATTAAACGGTTACCAATACGATTGTTTTAACCCGGATGTTTTAATGCAGATGAAAGTAGAGAACGGGAGAGTGGTTACACCCGGCGGCGCCAGTTATGCAGTACTGGTTATACCCGGCATTCATCCTATGAACCCTAATGCGGTGATGAGTGAACAAGTGAAAAATAAATTGAACGAATTGGCAGATGCCGGGGCGAAGATTATTGTGGATACTGTATATAAACTGTATAATAATAAAAATTTTATTCCGGCACCTTACACAGCAGCTTCTTTGGAGGAAATTGGAATAAAACGGGAGGAAGTATTTACCAGCACAAAGGAACTGCGTGCTGGTAATAATGCTTCAGGCCCGCTTTCACTGGTTGTTAATAAACGGGAGGTTGGAAATAAAACGATATACTTTTTTTATAACCAAAGCAGCGAACAACAATCCTTTTATTACTGGCTTAATTATAAAGGATTAACCCCTGAGATTTATGATGCAATAACAGGCAAAATAAAAAAACCATTTTCAGCAGATACATCCGAAGGGCATATCTATTTTTATGAATGGTTTGAACCGCATGAATCGAAATTTATTGTCTTCAACAAACCGGGTGTTCCCCAGCCATATGTATTGGATGCTGATAAGTTAAGGCGTATTGTAAAAAGAGTACAAGCTGTACAAAGTAACTGGGAAATAAAATTTAAGGATGGTGAAAATGAAATAACAAGAGCGTTAATTTTTGACAGTGCAAAACTTTCCAACGGCCTTATAGATGAAGCCTACGAAACCCTCAGGCTTAAAAGCTGGACAGAAGACAGCAGTAATTTCATAAAATATTATTCCGGTACGGCAGTGTACACCACCACTTTTAATTTTGATAAAAATCCTGATACGGTGAATGTTGTGGAATTACGGTTAAGGGAGTTGTATAACATCGCCACTGTAAAAATAAATGGTATTGATTGCGGCACCATCTGGACAAAGCCTTACTATGTCGATATTAAAAAAGCCATTAAACAAGGAATTAATAAAATTGAAATAGCTGTGACCAATACCTGGCGCAACCGGTTAATTGGAGATGAACTGATGCCGGAAAAAAGAACAACATGGTTAAATTCGCCATACAAATTAGCTAACAAACCTTTATTACCCGCCGGTATTATTGGGCCGGTAGAAATATTTACACAATGGGGAGGAGAATAAAAAAAATCGTTTTGCTGTTTTTTTGTGCCTCAGCAATTTTTACAAAAGCACAAATTCCTGCCAGTTATAATGTGGTGTGGAATTCACAAAGCAATAATGCTTCCGAATCCATGCCCTGCGGTGGCGGGGATATTGGTATGAATGTGTGGGTGCAGGGTGGAGATATTTTAATTTATGCCTGCCGCAGCGGCAGCCTTAATGAAGACAATAACCTGATGAAGGCAGGAAGGTTGCGGATAAAATGTTTACCCAATCCTTTCGATGGAAAAACATTTAAGCAGGAACTGCATTTACAAGATGGTTATGTAACAGCAGAGGGTGAAAACAATGGCGTAAAAGCAACCGTGAAAATATGGGTGGATGTATTTAACCCGGTGGCACACATTGAAATTTCGGCCAGTAAAAAAATAAATGTGGAAGCCGCTTATGAAAGCTGGCGTTACCAGGACAGGCTCATCACCAAACGTGAAAATTTCTCCAACTCATGGAAATGGGCACCGCCGGCAGATAAAAAATATACAAAGGATGACATCAGTTTCAGCACTGGTGGTGTATTGTTTTATCACAACGATGGAGAACGTTCGGTTTTTGATACCACAGTATCGCAACAGGGAATGAACGTGGTGAAAGATCAGTTGTACAACCCTTTAAAAAACCTTGCTTATGGTGGGTTGCTGCAGGGAAATAATTTTATTGATGCCGGCACAACGGAGGGAATGTATGAGCAAACAGATTTTAAAGCATGGAAGTTAAAAAGTAAAAGTGCTGCTAAAAATCACCAGTTGCAATTAGTGCTGCATACAACTGCTGCAAATAGTTTTGTAGACTGGCAGCAATCTTTAAAAACATTGTTATTAAAAGCCAATGAAAAAAACGCCTTCATCAAAACACAACAATGGTGGAACGAATTCTGGCAACGCAGTTTTATCAATATTGATGATGCACATGTAAACAGCAAAGCATGGGAACTGGGCCATAACTACCAGTTGTTCCGTTATATGCTGGGCTGTAATGCAAAAGGTTTTTGGCCCACCAAATTTAATGGCGGGTTATTAACGGTGGATCCATTGTACACCGATAAAGGCAATAAAGGATTAACACCCGATTACCGTAACTGGGGCGGTGGTTTACACACGGCACAAAACCAGCGGCTGGTTTATTTTCCTATGATAAAAAGCGGCGACTTTGATATGATGCAGCCGCAGTTCAATTTCTATTTACGCATTTTAAAAAATGCCGAACTGCGCAGTAAAGTTTACTGGAACCATGGCGGTGCCTGCTTTACGGAGCAGATGGAAAATTTCGGGTTGCCTAATTATGCAGAGTACGGTGTAAAGCATCCGCCTTACCTCGACAAAGGAGTGGAGCACAATGCATGGCTGGAATACACCTGGGATACGGTACTGGAATTTTGCTTAATGATGCTGGAAGAAAACCGTTACACCGGAAAAGATATTACGGATAAGATTCCTTTTATTGAAAGCTGTTTGCGGTTTTTTGATGAGCATTATCAATACTTAGCCAAACAACGGGGCATTAAAGCGCTGGATGGAAATGGCAAGCTGGTATTGTATCCCGGCAGTGCTGCAGAAACCTATAAGATGGCAACGAATGCATCCTCCACCATTGCAGCATTAAAAGTGGTTACACAACGGCTGATAGATGTGCTTTCGGCAAAGGTTTTTAAAAATGATCAGTCTGCAGATTCTGCAGTAATGAACCAGATACGTGACCTGGTCGCATTTGAATCAAGGATTCCCGATATCAGTTACACCAGTTATAACGGTCACCCTGCCATTGCGCCTGCCAAAAACTGGGAGCGGGTGAATAACGAAGAATCCATGGCATTGTACCCTGTGTTTCCATGGGGTATTTATGGAGTGCATAAGCCCGGGCTGGATACTGCCATCAACACATGGAAGTATGATACACTTGCCTTAAAATTCCGCAGCCATGTTGGGTGGAAGCAGGATAATATTTGGGCAGCCCGTTTGGGCTTAACAGAAGAAGCATGGAAACTGAATGAATTAAAAATGCAGAACAGCGGCCGTCGCTTTCCGGCATTTTGGGGGCCCGGGTTTGATTGGGTGCCCGACCATAACTGGGGCGGCAGCGGTATGATCGGTATGCAGGAAATGTTATTACAAACAGATGATAAACGCATTTTACTTTTTCCGGCATGGCCAAAAGATAAAGATGTGCATTTTAAACTGCATGCACCTTATAACACTACGGTAGAAGCCACGTTGAAAAACGGAATCATTACGCAACTCGTGGTATTGCCCGAAGAGCGGAAAAAAGATGTGGAAGTTTTGATCAAATAGGAGCGGCGGCACTTGCAGAAGAAAAATTAAGTACCTTCATTTCAATAAACCTGTTATTCGCTTTAATTTATAATTACCATTTATGAAAAAGAAATTCATTTCCGCCTTTATAGTTATATGCTTTCTGGCTGTAAACAATCATGCAAATGCCCAGGGTTTTAAAGCCGGTGTGTTTGATATTGACATGATGGTGCAGGCAATGCCCGGATATCATGTGGTTGACAGCCTTGTGCAGGTTTATGAACAGGATACTTTAGGCGCTTTGTTTGAGTATGACAAAACCGAGTACCAGCGGCTGGACAGTATTTACAAAAACGATTCTGCATTAGTAGCCAGCGGTAAAAAATCAAAAGTGGCTTATGATAAAGTGGGGCAGCAACGCCAGCAAGTTGGGCTGGAGCTGGTGTACTGGCAGCAGTTGTCTCAAAGTAAATCCAATGCAAAGCGTTCTGAATTATCGGCGGACTTATACAAGCTGGTAATTGATGCTTACAAAAAAGTGCTTGCCCAGAAAAAATATACACTGATACTAAAACCACAAACCTACGAGGCCGGGTTCCCCATTGATAATATTTTTATAGCGGTGGCAAGAGAGCTTAAACTGGAAAGTTTACCACAACAGTTGCTTGGCCTGGGCGATGACCCTGGCGTAAAGCAGCAACCTGCCACACAAAAACCACCTGTAACCAAGAAGCCGAAGAGTTAACAGGGAAACTCATTTTTGTGCCGGGGTAACATGCAACTTTTATGGTTCTTGAGACGAACACCAGGACGAATGGAACCTGAACCACGGGGCAATGTGGGGGAGCGGACGAACGTTTCGTTTGCCAAGAACGTAGGCGGAGAATGATGTTATCAAATATTTTAACAGTCTTTTTCCACCAGCAACCTTTCACACACAACATTACTTAACACTTCTGCTTGTCTTTTTCCGTAGCTTACTACTATTGACTTGTCGAACTGTTCTATTGATTTGATTTTTATCTTTAAGCCTAATCGCATTTCACGGGCATTCAGGAACTTTAAAAAGTCGGATGAGGTGTTTATTACGGCTGCTAATTTTACTGTTTCGCCTGCTTTGCAATCGCTTAGTTTGTTGTATTCTATCCAAACTACTTTTCCGTTTTTGTCTGGTATGGGTGAGCCGTGTGGGTCAACTTTTGGGTAACCTAAAAGTTCGTCCATTTTATCAAAAAAAACAGGAGATTGTATATGTTCGATTTGCTCTGCAATGTCGTGAACATCTTCCCAACCCATTTTCATTTTATCTACTAAAAACATTTCCGTTAAACGATGCTTGCGGATAATTAACCCTGCTTCTTTTCTGCCTTTGTCTGTCAGGCGAAGCGGCTTGTAGCTTTCGTAATGAACCAGCTTCTTTTCGGATAGCTTTTTCATCATACTGGTTACAGTAGGCATTTTTATACCGAGCCGTTTAGATAATTCGGTAACGTTTACTTCACCTGCCTCGTTGGCAATGTTAAATAGGGCTTTTAAATAATTTTCTTCTGTAAGGGAATTCATAGGGCGAAGCTACTAAAATTTGTTTCTTGAGCAGGAACAAAATATTTTATAAAGAAAATAATTTTGTTAGATAGTTCTAACATTATACTTTTGTAACTCAAAATATGGAAAAGATGGGGCAAAGGTATTTTTGCAAACAAGGTTTAGTGTATATACTAATACTAATGATTATACTTTTTCAGCTGTCGGCAAAGGCTCAAAGTATTGCTGGTGTTGTGAAAGATGCAGCTACACAACAACCCATATTTTCCTGCAATGTGCTCATTTTAAGGGCGGCTGTTGGCACAACAACTGATGCCTTTGGGAAATTTAAAATTAGATTTCCTAAAAATACACCTGTTGCAAAACTTGTTTTTTCATCTTTGGGCTACGTATCTGATACTATTCAAATTTCTGGCGAAACGGATTTTTATGAAATAGCTTTAACGCCCACACAAGGCATTTTAAATGAAGTGGTGGTTACCGGCGTTTCTAAAGCTATGCTTTTAAGAGAAAACCCCGTTGCTGTTGTTAGCGTTGGAACTAAAGCCATTGAAACCACAACAGAAAGTAATATTATAGATGTATTGGTAAAAAATGTTGCTGGTTTGAATGCCGTGAAAACGGGCCCCAATATATCCAAACCTTTTATCCGTGGCCTGGGTTATAACAGGGTGCTTACCTTGTACGATGGCATAAGGCAAGAGGGGCAACAATGGGGCGATGAACACGGTATAGAAGCAGATGCCTACAACATTAGCAAAGCCGAAGTGGTGAAAGGCCCTGCAAGTATTATGTATGGTTCTGATGCTGTGGCAGGCGTTGTAAGTTTGATGCCTGAAATGCCGGTAAACAGGGATGAAAAAATACAAGGAAAATATTTTAGTGAGTATCAAAGTAATAATGGTTTAGTTGGTAACGGAATAAGATTTACGTATTCAAAAAGTCATTGGGCTTATGCGTTGAGAGGCTCGTACAGAATTGCAAAAAATTATACCAATAATATTGATGGAAGGGTTTATAACACTGGCTTTAGAGAAATCAACGCTTCATCAACCATACAACATTTCAGCAACTATGGGTACTCTAATTTGAACGTAACCCTGTATGATAATTTGCAGGGAATACCTGACGGCAGCCGTGATTCGCTTACAAGAAAATTTACCAGGCAGATTTATGAGGGCAGCAATGATGACATAAAAAACCGGCCTGTTGTTCCGGATGCTGAATTAAATTCCTACACACTTAGCCCTTTGCACCAGCACATTCAGCATTACAGAATTTACAGTAAAAATCATTATAAAGCTGGTAATGGGGATGTTGATTTTTTATTGGCTTTTCAGCAAAATATCCGCAGGGAATACAGCCACCCAACAGCAGCAGAACAAGCAGGGCTTTTTGTCAGGTTAAACACTTTTAACTATGGCTTTAGATATGACGCCCCAACTATTTTGAATACTGAAATTTCGGTTGGTGTAAATGGAATGTATCAAAATAATAAAAGCAAGGATGCTACTGATTTCCCTATTCCTGATTACAACTTATTTGATATTGGCAGTTATATTTTTGCGAAATGGAAAAAAAATAAATTGACAATAAGTGCCGGTTTAAGATACGATAACCGTTATTTGAAAGGCAGTAATTTTTATACAACCACTAATGCTGTAACTGGTTTTGACAGGCAAGTTTTTTTGCCTGATACTGCCGGGGCTTATTTACAGTTTTCTGCTTTTAATAAAGCATTCAATGGAACATCTTTAAGCATTGGGGCCACCTGTCAACTGAACGAACACTTAAACCTGAAAGCCAATATTTCGAGGGGTTACAGAGCACCAAGTATTACCGAATTTGCATCAAATGGATTAGACCCCGGGGCCCACATTATTTATCTGGGCAACAGAAATTTTGTACCCGAATTTAGTTTTCAACAAGATATTGGTTTTGATATTCAGTATAAAAATTTCTCAGCAACAACAAGTGTATTTAATAACAACATTGAACATTATATTTATTTGTCGCAATTAACTGATGCCAATGGAAATGCTGTTTTGGATGCACAAGGAAATAAAACTTTTCAGTATCAGCAGGCAAAGGCTCAACTGTATGGGTTGGAAGCTGCTTTTAGCTTGCATCCCACATCCATTAAGGGGTTCTCGTTTGATAATTCTTTTTCGCTGATTTATGCTTGCAACAAAAGCAGTGATTTTAAAGGTAAAGGTGTTGATGGCGAATATTTGCCTTTAATTCCGCCGGCAAAATTGTTAAGCAGCGTAAATGAAGAATTTAAAACAAAATCTAAAATGTTTTCTTCTGTTAAACTGAAAGCGGAGACTGAATATAGTGCCCCGCAAAATCGTTATTTGGCTTTGAACAATACCGAAACAGCAACGCCGGCTTTTATACTTTTTAATTTTTCAATAAACTCACAAATAAATTATTCAAAAACGAATGCTATACAATTCCAGGTACAAGTAAATAATGTATTTGACAAAGCCTATCAGTCTAACCTTAGCCGCTTGAAATATTTTGAGTATTTCGAAAGTTCGCCGAATGGACATTCAGGAATGTATAGTATGGGTAGAAATATTTGTTTAAAAACCATTGTTCCATTTTAGTTTTATCGTTTTTATGGATGGCGGGTGGACCCTGGTTGCTGATGTTTGCTTTCTCTGCCCAATTGAAATTCATTTGCAGGGCTGAAGACCTGATGTGTGTTGGCTTTTTTCGGGTTGGGGGTGTATCAAACGGGTAAATTAGCTTACCGCACAACTTTCGGGTATTTGCAAAGGCAGGGAATTCATTGATTGTGCAGCCCGGTACAAATGCCCATTTGAAAATAGGTAGTTGAAGTTATGAAGGAAAGCTGAATATAGAAGCCAGACAAACAGGACAATGGAGAAGATATTAGCGAACGGTTCGTGAAGGCACGAACCGAGGCGATATGTCCATTTATTAAGCTGAATTTGTTAATCGGAGGATTTCGTATTTTGTCAAGGAATATTAAATCGAATACAATTGAATTGTTTAAATTGCGGACATACAGTTTCAGAGAAGTTTTGTTCTTACTGTGGTCAAAAAACAGACGTTAAAAGGCTTAACTGGAAAAGTCTAAGTGAGGAAATATTACATTTCTTTACTCACATTGAAAAGGGTTTCTTTCGAACAGCATGGCTTTTAACAATAAAACCTGCAAAGGTTATACATGAATATCTTAATGGAAAAAGAAAGAAGTATCATAAGCCAATTGGATTTCTTCTGATTTGGATTACCATCTTCACGTTACTTTTTCATTTTGCGGATAAATTGTTCCCAACTAAAGAAACCACAAACGGGTCTGTTTTTTCAGATGCTGCCAATTATATAATTAATAAGTACAGGAGTATAATGGAGCTTAGCATACTGCCACTTTCGGCAATAAATGCCTGGCTGATCATAGCAAGGCCAAAGCTTAATTACGTAGAAGTACTTGCTGCATTTTTTTACTTTAGCTCCTTCTTATTTATGTTACTCGCATTACAGTTAATACTTGCTTTAATTGCCCGAGCGAATTTTCATACGGCTAGCTTCGATGTTATAACGGTTTCTATTTATAGTATTTGGTTGATTTTTGCAGGCTTTTCTTTTTATAAAAGATATGAGATAAAATATCTTATGTTACGCATCTTTATTTCATTGATTACTGGTATCGCAATTTATTTTGGTATTGCACATTTACTCGGCACGTTAGTAAAAATTTGGCATTTGTAAGGTTGATTTGTTTTAATTTTTTTCATAAAATAAAAACATTAAAGAACTGCTAATTGCATTGCAGCCAACGTCCGGGTATTTGCAAAGGCAGGGAATTCATTGATTGTGCAGCCCGGTACAAATGCCCATTTGAAAATATGTTGTTGAAGTTATGAAGGAAAGCTGAATATGAAAACCTGCAACAATGATAACGGCGAGGGTGTTAATACAAAACTCTTCTCTGCGCTGGGGTCTCATGCAACGCACATGGCTCAGCTATGAAGACCCCGGCGGGACAAAAATACTTTTGTTAGCGGCTGCTTTTATTCGTAGGCTTTTTAATAACAACGCAACAATTTCCTTCTTTGTCTAATGGCTTTGATAAATAAACGCCATTAAATTTTATGTCCATTTTCTTTGTCAATGCAGAATCAAATGTCACTTTCCCTTTACTGATTTCATAATACTGCGATGGATTATAATACATTGAATCTTTTGAGTCGTAAACTTCCGTTATGTCAAAGCCGCCAAATTCAAGTTTGCCGTCACCGTCAATGTCTGTAAATGGTTCAGGTCCGATGCCTTGTGTCTTGTCATTGTATACACATTCCACTAGCTCTGTTGCTTTTTGATTTGTCAAACTGAAAGCTTTTAGTTTATTGTAGTTTGGTGCGTCATTGATTTCTAAAAACAGAAGTATGGTAGCATTTTGTTCAATAAGCCTGTTGTATTTACTGTTGTAAACGATTCCGTCAATCGTATTACTTAAAGTTTTTTTGTCGTAATAAATAATGTCTTTAGTCACAGTTATTGTGTCACCCGAACGTGTTTTTAAAACAATCTTGTCTTGTGTCTGCCAAGAAATTAGAAAAAAAATAAGCGAATAAAAAATTAGTTTCATTGAATGAAGATGTCGGTTTAAAGTAGCCGCTAACGAGCAGGGCTTTATGCAGGTTGGGAATTAGTATTCCGTCTGCCCATAACTACTGCTGATTGAAATTATAATGTTGAATTTAAGAACTAAAGTTGAAAGTTCTTTGTCCAGCCCGAACCACAGCTTGGATTTGCAATTAGCTGATGATTGCTGGTCACGTGCAGGGCTTACAGAAGGTTTGGAATTAGTATTCCGTCTGCCCGGTACCGCTGCTGATATTTTTGTTTAGATGAAGTTAAGAATTAATGCCCAAAATTGTTTGTCCAGCCCGGTACCAAAGTTGAATTGCGTACAACTGCTGAAGATTTGATTGTCCTGCCAAACTTTATGTAAACCCTATGTTAGCGGCTGTACTTGACTAACTCCTCGTTTCCAGAGTAGTGTTCAGTACTGCTAATTGTTAAGCTGTTTTTAGTTATTTTCTTAATGCTATAAGAAATAATGTCTGTTGGCTTTTTGGGAGGCAGTTTAAATCCTTGTCGTTCACCGGTCTTAACGTTGTAAAGAAAGATGCTGTCAGCTTCTTTTCTGTCGATATAAAATTTGTCGATAAGAGTAAGAGTATGATTGTCATATAAGAAATAGAGGGTGTTGCGAAAGTATTTATAAGTCCATGCTTCAACTTTATCGCCCAATAGATTATTTCCTGTTTTTTTGTCGAATGCTTGATATGTTTCAGCACTTCCATTGCCATTGTCTATACGTGTTATGAAGAATGAGTCAAAATCCTTTTCCAAAATACCCAATGATGAAGCACCAACTATTTTTTCTCTTTTGTTTAATAGATGCAATGTATCACCATGCCGGAGATAGAAATAATTTGTGCTGTCGTCAACGCCGTAACAAGTTATGTAACCGCCTTTAAGTGTGTCTGATCCTACCACTTCTTTGTAGTAGTAGTAAACTGCCGAATCTGTATTGTCTAAAAGCCTTTGTCCATTTGGTAATGTATCAAAATTTGATACTGCGCTTTGTTGTATACCTTTCTTTAAAACTTGTTTAGGGTCAGGTTGCTTGCCTGTCGATTTGCACGACAAGAATAAAATGACTAAAAATATTCTGAAGGGTCGCATAGTATAGCCGCTAACGTTCGAGGCTTGCCGCAGGGCTGGAATTGTTGCTGTGTCAGCCCGGCAACTGAAGCCGATTAAAATTACTGATGTTTAAGTTAACAACTAAAAGCCAAATAGAATTCGGTCAAGCCCGATATTAGCTGATAGTAGTACAACAGCCGATTGTTATTCCGTCCGCCAGCCTTGCGGCAAACCTTTTGTTGGTGGCAGTTTTATTCATTATTTATTTTGGGTGTCTCAGTCGCAGGTATAAGGTTGTTGTTGTTTTCAATCATTCTTTTTGTCCAACTGTCTAATAGAGGCAATAAATAAAATGAGACCTGTCTCGCTATACTCACATGTATCTCTTTATTGAACGCATTTTTCTTGTCACTGTCAAGGCAGAGAAAACCATAAATTAAATTTTTATTAGAGTCTTTCTCTGTTTTAGCAATTGGAACAACTAGTGTTGAAAGGTATTTTAATTTCCAATTAATCTCATAGTTTGACTTCGGTGCTACGGGTAAATAAGAGTTTATTTCCGTCAAGTCGTTGTTCAGGTAGAATTCCTTATGTTTTGAAATTAGAAATGAGAATGCTGTATCTTCAAAAAGTTTTGTTTTTTTAAATTCTACTTGATGCTCCGACTTTTCTTTTAATGATTGAGTTATTAATGTTACAACCATTGGGACAGCATCGTCATAAACAATTACACGAATTGTTGACCGACAGTTAGAGAGGGTTAGTTTATCAAATAAAATCTTTATTTCACTATTTATGTTATTAATATCCTTGAATATTTCCTCATTATTTAGTGGTGTTGTCTTCAACAAATTTTGATGCAAAGCATAAAATGTTTTATTCGTCCTAAGGAGATTGTCTACATCATTACGTTTTTCTTTATTGCGTTTGCGATAACTTATTATATTAATTACACCAATTACTACCGTTATGGTGGTCGTTATAATTGGTATTATGTATGTTAAGAATTCTTTGTTCATTTTTGATTGCGTTGAGTGAAATTTGAAACCAAACAGATTGCTACACTACACACAAACATGATTATCGAAGTGTTGCTTGCAAAATCTTTATCAATACTGCTATTTGTATTTATTTCTCCAAATGAGTAAACTGCAAAAAGACAAAGGAAAATTGTCGCACCCACTAAAGTAAATCCGGTTGTTTTATTTGAACACTCATCTTTAAAGAGGTCACCTAAGTTTACGCCAAGTAATGAGAGGCAAACTAATAACAATTCACCTCTGGATATAACTAACTTAAAAGTTTCATACCAATTCGTGTTTGGAGGAGCAATACCTCTCAATTTCCAAAAAGTCAAAATTAATGGTAGGGTTGTTAAGATTAAACCAAACCAAACCCAATAATGTAGTCTTCCATTTGTCATAATCTAATAAGTGTCAGTTTTGCTGGTTGTATTATTTATAAAGTTATGATATTTTAGGGTGTTCGTCCAATTGCCACCAACTCGTAAATATGCGAAAGTTTGCATTTTGAATTTTCAGCCAACCGCCGCACTAAGTTGCTTATTAAAGATATACATAAAAAACAATATTAAATACGAAACTTCGCAAACTTTCGCATTTTCAATTGTCGGTACAGCGACAATACAAAAAACGAAAGTTTTACCGGCAGTAACCAGTTTCTATAATCGGCAATCGGCCTTTGCTATAGCTACGGCATATAAAAAAAGTCCCGCTACTTTCGTAACAGGACTTTAAAAGATTTAGGAGCAGAGGGTTACTATTCTTCTGTCTTAGTTTCTTCTGATGCTGGTGCCGCTGGCGCTTCCGCTACTTTCTTTACTACGGGCTGGTTACGCCTGTCCATGCGCTGTTTACGGTGCGCCGACTGACGTTTAGCAATGTGAGCATCGTGTTCAACACTCCATTTAGTAAATTTTTCCATAGCAGCCGCTTCGTCAAACAGACCTAAACCAACTCCACGGAGCAAATGCTTTAAGTACAACACGCCTTTAAAGCTAAGGATGCGGCGTACAGTATCGGTGGGTTGAGCACCTTTCTGTAACCAGTCCAACGCCTTTTGACGATCCACCGCAATAGTTGCAGGAACCGTTAATGGATTGTACGTACCTAATTTTTGAATGAATTTCCCATCACGTGGGCTTCTTGCATCTGCCACTACAATAAAGTAGAATGGTCTTTTTTTTGAGCCATGCCTTTGCAGTCTCATTTTTACAGCCATAAAATAGAAATTTTAGGTTGTTAATAAATAGGGTTAACTCCTTAAACAAGGATTGCTGCAAATATAGACAGGAACGGGGGAGCATCCAAATTTTTAAAGCAACTGTTATGAACAATTGATTTTGTTTAACGAACAGCTAACTTAACTGGATTTTTATTAATCGCCGGCCCACCTTAGAAGTATAGCTGTGCCCGGCTTTAACCAGCGGAAAGCGAACTAATTATTGTAAACCGGTTTCGACAAGCTCCCCGAAGGGGTCGGGGCAGGCAACCTTACAGGATTTAGAATTTTAGCGTTTTCCCATGCCGGGCATCATGCGGCCCATGGGCATTTTGTTCATCATTTTCATCATACCCTTCATTTGCTCAAACTGTTTTAAAAAGGCGTTTAGTTCTGCAATATCCTTACCGGCGCCTTTGGCAATACGGGCTTTGCGGCTGGGGGTAATAATGTCGGGGTTGCGGCGCTCCTGCAGCGTCATACTGCTGATGAGGGCTTCAATTCCTTTAAAGGCATCGTCGTTTACATCCACATTTTTTAACTGGTTGCCCACGCCGGGTATCATGCCCATCAGGTCTTTCAGGTTACCCATCTTTTTTATCTGCTGTATCTGGGTAAGGAAGTCTTCAAAGTCAAACTGGTTTTTACGGATCTTCTTTTCCAGTTTGCGTGCCTGCTCTTCGTCAAACTGGGCCTGGGCTTTTTCCACCAGGCTCACAATATCACCCATGCCCAAAATACGCTGTGCCATACGGTCGGGGTAAAACACATCCAGCGTATCCATTTTTTCGCCGCTGCTGGCAAACTTAATGGGTTTGTTTACGGTGTATTTAATAGAAAGGGCAGCACCACCACGGGTATCGCCATCTAATTTTGTAAGCACCACGCCGCTAAAATCAAGGCGGTCGTTAAAGGCTTTGGCGGTGTTTACGGCGTCCTGGCCGGTCATACTGTCCACCACAAATAAAATTTCCTGTGGCTTAACGGCATTTTTTACATTGGCCACTTCGGTCATCATCACTTCATCCACCGCCAGGCGGCCGGCAGTATCAATAATAATTACATTTTTGTTTTTGCTTTTGGCTTCGGCAATGGCATTTTGTGCAATGCTAACAGCATCTTTATTTTCCCGCTCGCTGTATACTTCCACACCAATTTGCCCGCCTAAAACTTCCAGCTGGTCAATGGCCGCAGGGCGGTAAATATCGCAGGCAACCAGCAGGGGGCTTTTGCCTTTTTGTGTTTTTAAATAGTTAGCCAGCTTACCGCTAAAGGTTGTTTTACCACTACCTTGTAAACCTGCAATTAAAATAATAGCCGGCGCCCCGGATATATTAAATTCACTGGCAGCGCCACCCATCAGCTCCGTAAGTTCATCCTGCACAATTTTAACCATTTGCTGGCCGGGGTTTACGCTCAGCAGCACTTTTTGGCCCATGGCGTCTTCCTTTACCTTATCAGTAAATTCTTTGGCAATTTTATAGTTAACATCGGCATCCACCAGTGCCCGGCGGATGTCTTTAACGGTATTGGCAATATTCAGCTCACTGATACGGGCCTGGCCTTTCAGGTTTTTAAACGCACTTTCCAGCTTTTCACTTAAAGAATTAAACATGATAACACCTGTTTTTAGGAGTGCAAAAATAAGGTATTGAGGCGTTACATTCTATGTAAAGAAGTGCCTGTAGTGTATCAGTTTGAAAAACTGTCAGCCTGAGCTTGTCGAAGGCGGGCTAATGGTAGTAAACGGGTTTCGACAAGCTCAACCTGACAGTCTTTTGTTTTGGTTATTCAAACTGGTAAATCGGCAGGGTGTAATAACGTAATTGAGACAGTAAAAGCGGGCTTAAAAACAAACACCACTGCCGGATTATTAATCCGCAGTGGTGCTGCAATTGAATGATGCCTGAACTATTTTTTTAAAACGGAGTGTAAATTATTTAAGCATGTACCGTGGTTTTCATTAACTCTTTTTCAATTACCAGTAAGGTGGTTACCTGTTTTAAAGTGCTGATGAGTTCATTGTGGTCCATCTTTTTTTCCCTGGCGGCCACGGCATTTTTGTACTTGTTCTCCATGTCTTTTATAAAAAGTGTTACCTGCGGAAAACCGATGTACCCAAAAATGGGGGCATGGTAATGCAACTGTTTGCGTATGGTGGTTTCATCTGCATTGCTAAATGCGGTGTCAATGTCTTCCACCACTTCTTTTTCCGAATCAAGAAATGCATCAAATACTTCAATGATGCTTTCGGTGCTGCCGTCATACATTTTGTATAACGATTCTCTTTTTATTTCTACATCCATAAAAACTGGTTTTTAATATTATTTGCTGTCCGGTTGTTCTGTTACAGTTAATTTCTGCAGTTTTTTATACAGTTCATCCGGCGAAAAAGGTTTTTGTACATAATCTGTAAAGCCGTTTTGCTTCAGCCTGTCTTTCATATCCTCAAACACTGCTGCGGTAAAAGCAAAGGCAGGTATGTGTGCATCTTTTTTCCGTATTTCTCTTATGGCCTCGTAACCGTCCATTTCCGGCATTTCCAGATCCATCAGTACCGCATCAAAATCTTCGCTGTTAAACAGGTCAACCGCTTCCTTGCCATTAAATGCTTTAACATATTGAACGCCCCATTTGTCTAAAAATTTTGTGGCCACCTTCATATTAATCATATTGTCTTCTGCAATCAGCACTTTTATGTCGTCAATTTTCTTCTTTTCTGTTTTTTCTGCCAGCACCGCCGCATTATTGCTGTAATGCTGTATGGGTACTTTAATGGTAAAATGAAAACGGCTTCCTTTACCCGGTGCACTCTCCAGTTGCAGATCTCCGTTCATTAATTTAATAATTTCTTTGCTGATATTTAACCCCAGGCCGGTACCGCCATACTTACGGGTGGTTTTAATATCTGCCTGCGTAAAAGGTTCAAACACGTGCTGCTGCTTATCTGCACTGATGCCAATACCGGTATCAATTACATTAAACTCCAGCTGCTGCCAGTCGCTGTTGATGGCAATGGCTTTTACATAAATGCTGATGCTTCCTTTGTGCGTAAACTTAATGGCGTTGGAAAGCAGGTTGGTTAAAACCTGGTTTAACCTTGTAGGGTCGGTAATGATCCGGTTCTTTACCCGCTCTTCAATGATAATATTAAAGTCGAGCCCTTTGGACTGGCACTGGTTTTTAAAGCCGGAAGCAATGTTGTTAATGAACTCCCTGAAATCAACAGCCATTTTCTCCAGCTTGATTTTTTGTGCATCCAGTTTACTCAGGTCAAGTACTTCGTTTACCAGGCGCAGCATATGTTCTGATGAAAACCGGAGTATATCCAGGTGCTCCTGCTGTTGTGGTAAAGCATCTTCCTGCAGCAGCAGGTTGGTGGTGCCAATTATACCATTTAAAGGAGTCCGCAGCTCGTGGCTCATTTGAGAAAGGAACCTTGATTTTACTTCTGCTGATTCTTCTGCTTTTTGTTTGGCTTCCTGCAGCTCTTTCAGCATCTGTTTCTTTTCAGAAATATCGGAGATCGTAATTTTTTTAAAATGCTTGTGCTTGTATAAAAACTGTACAATACTTACGCTGCCGGGAAAAGCAGTTCCGTCTTTTCTTAGGCAGGTCAGTTCACCTTCCCAAATATTACTTCTTTTGCATTTTTCCTTTATTTCATCAAACTTGCCCGGCTCATCGGTTTCAATAAAAAGTGAGAAGGCATGGTGACCATTTAGTTTATGTTCGTCATTACTGCGAAAAAGTTTTTGTGCCGTTTTATTGCTGTTAATGATGATGTCGCTCTCCATATCCATAATAATTTCAGCAGAAATAGAAGAGTTGAAAATGGTATCTAAAAACACCTGCTGATTTTTCAGCGATTTTTGTTTATCCCAGTTATCCTTTGCCAGGTAATACGCCATCCAGACGGTGGAGCCAAACGATAAAAACAGGTTAATAAAAAAGTTTACCTGGTAATCGGTATCCGTAATGCCTGCAACAATGGGTTTTTCTTTGGCAAAAATATACGTGATAAAAAATGATGAAAAACAAATAACCAGCGTAGCGGTAGTTAGTTTTTGTGATACACCATTTATTAAAAATATAAAGCTGAGGGTACTGGTAAAAAAGTAAAGACTTGACCCGGAACGGTACCCTTCAAAAAGTGTGAGCAGGGATATGGCGAGGTTAACAGAAATAACCAGTAACACATATGCTGCAGCCGATTTAGTATTGTATTTTAAAATAAACCATGCGGTCAGGGTAAGAATACAACTGCCGATTGTAACGGCAAGGCTGTAATACATATCGCAGGCAAAGTTTAAAACAGAGGTTAAAAAGAACAGTAAAAAAGAAATAACAATATAGGTACCCAGCCTTTTTGTATAATACTCTTTGCCGGGTATTAGCTGCAGCGGGGTAAAAAGCCTTTTACTGGCTTTTTTCTCAGTAGTATGTTGCCGGCTGCCTGCAGCCTGTAAAGCGGTCATCATGCAGAGATATTGAAACTCTTGTAAGGTTTGCTATGAGTAACGTAAAAACACGTGATTTCTTGCACCGTGAAAATAATATCTTGTTTATACTACATTTTCAGGCGGATTTTATTTATCATTTTGATTAATACGTGTCTTTTGCAGGATTTTTAATTTGTATATGTGCAGGCTGTGCTTTTTATTTAATTTGCCATACTCATGCAGCTGCAACACAGTCCCGGTTATAAAATAATACTTGAATGGATGGGCCAAAACAACCGCAGGCCTTTTGCTTTCCAGGAAGAAGCATGGCAGCATATTGCCCATAACCAGAGCGGCCTGGTAAATGCCCCTACGGGCTGCGGAAAAACCTATTCGGTTTTTTTGGGGGTTGTAATTGATTTTATCAATGATAACCCGGGTAACTACCAGCAAAAAAAGAATAATGGCCTGCAGCTTTTATGGATAACACCTTTACGTGCATTGGCAAAAGATATTGGGCGTGCCATGGAAGAAGCCATTGAGGCACTGGGATTGCCATGGAAGGTGGGCATACGCAATGGTGATACCACTACCAGTGAAAGGGGTAAACAAAAAAGGCAAATGCCCGAAGTGCTGATAATAACTCCGGAAAGCCTGCATTTGCTGCTGGCACAAAAAGATACTACAGCAATTTTTAAAACACTTAAAGTACTTGCAGTAGATGAATGGCATGAACTGATGGGAGGGAAACGGGGTGTGCAGGTGGAGCTGGCCATCAGCCGTATTGTTAATTATAAATTGTCCATGGATGATGGCTCCTTTTCAGTCTGGGGAATATCGGCCACCATTGGTAATTTAGAAGAAGCGAAAGATGTTCTGTTATCTCCCATTAAACAAAAGGGTGTGATTGTTCGTGCCAGCATGCACAAAAAAATTGCGATTGAATCTGTTTTTCCTGATGAAATAGAAAAATATCCCTGGGCCGGGCATTTAGGAATAAAGCTGGTAAATAAAATAATTCCCATCATCAACCAAAGTAAAACAACACTGGTGTTTATTAATACACGAGGCATGACGGAGATGTGGTACCAGGCTTTATTAAGCGCCGCACCCGGGCTGGCCGGCGCTATTGCATTGCACCACGGAAGTATTGAACAGGAGCTGCGCCTTTGGGTGGAGGAAAATTTACACACTGGTAAACTAAAAGCAGTAGTGTGCACTGCCAGCCTGGATTTAGGTGTTGACTTCCGCCCCGTGGAAACGGTGATACAGGTAGGTTCGCCAAAAGGAGTAGCACGTTTTTTACAACGGGCAGGACGCAGCGGCCACAACCCTGATGCGGTAAGTAATATTTATTTTTTGCCCACGCACAGCCTGGAACTGGTGGAAGCGGCTGCATTAAAAAAAGCGGTGGAAGAAAATTTTATAGAAAGCAAACCTCCTTTATTGTTATGTTATGATGTGCTGATTCAATACTTATGCACCCTTGCGGTGGGAGACGGATTTTATCCTGAAGCTGTTTTTGAAGAAGTAAAAAGCACGTTTTGTTTTAGCGAATTAACCAAAGAAGAGTTTTTAGAAATACTGCAGCATATAACTGCAGGTGGTACGGCTTTAAATCAATATGATGAATACAAAAAAGTGGAAATACTGCCGGACGGTTTGTATAAAATCAACAACCGCCGCATTGCCATGCGCCACCGCCTGCACATTGGCACCATTGTTAGCGAGGCGATGCTGAAAGTAAAGTTTATGAGCGGCGGTTATATTGGTGTTATTGAAGAATGGTTTATCTCCCGCCTGGAACCCGGAGATTCGTTTACCATTGCCGGAAGAAATTTAGAACTGGTAATGATTAAAGACATGACGGCACTGGTAAAATTATCCCACTCTAAAAAAAGCATTATACCCAGCTGGCAGGGTGGAAGAATGTCGCTTACCTCCAATATGGGGAAAAAACTGCGGCAGAGTTTAGACGACTCTTACCATAAAAAAACAAGCGTGGAAGAACTGGTTGTTTTAAAACCGTTGTTCGATTTACAAAACAGCATCAGCCATGTGCCAAAAGAAAACGAACTGCTGATTGAACATATTGAAACAAAGGATGGGCATCATTTATTTGTTTATCCTTTTGAAGGCAGGCTGGTGCATGAAGCAATGGCTGCTATACTGGCTTACCGCATCAGCCGGATTATGCCCATTACTTTTTCTTTTGCCATGAATGATTATGGTTTTGAATTACTGAGTGACCGCCCCATACCGGTTGACGACAGCAATGTGTACGAATTATTCAGTGAAGAAAATTTATTTGAAGACATTCAAAAAAGTGTGAACAGTACCGAAATGGCCAAGCGCAAGTTCAGGGATATTGCTGTTATTGGCGGTTTGATCTTTCAGGGTATGCCCGGCGAAAAACAAAAGGCAAGGCATTTGCAGTCTTCCGCTTCATTGCTGTTTAAGGTGTTCAGTGAATATGAACCTGGAAATATTTTATTGAAACAATCATACAACGAAGTATTTGAACAGCAGATGGAGGAAGCAAGATTGAGGGACATGCTGCGCCGTATTCAGCAAAGCAATATTGTAATTACATTTCCGCAGCAGCTAACACCATTTTGTTTTCCGTTAAAAGTGGACAGTATGAGAGAGAATATGTCATCTGAAAGACTGGAAGACCGGGTAAAACGCATGCAGCAGCAATTAGAAAATGAATAATGGCATTATTTATTAAACATACAATCGGTAACAATCACTTTATCCTTCATGGTAACCGTACCGTGTTTTGGGAGCAGGAAAAAATTCTCATTCTTTCTGATTTGCATTTAGGTAAAACCGGTCATTTCCGTAAAAGCGGTATTGCAGTACCGCATGCAGTTATGAAGGAAGACATGCAGCGGCTGGTGGATGCTATACAGTTTTTTAAGCCGCAGCAACTGGTAATTGTGGGAGATATGTTTCACAGTGTTGAAAATAAAGAACACGAACTTTTTTTAAAGTGGAGAAATGATTTGGCGCATGTAAACATGCTGCTGGTAAAAGGCAACCATGATATTGTACCGGAAGAATGGTATGCAAATGCATCCGTGGAAATAACTGACAGGATATTTATAAAAAACGATGTTGCTTTTGTACATCATATTGAGGATGCTGCAACCGACGAGAAAGAAAACTTTTATTTTTTCAGCGGGCATATTCATCCGGCTGTAAGTATAAAAGGCGCAGGCAGGCAATCGCTGCGTTTTCCCTGCTTCTATTTTACAAAACAATTTGCCGTACTGCCGGCATTTGGAAAATTTACCGGGACATATTTGGTAAAGCCTGCAAAAAATGAAAAAGCCTTTGCCGTGGTTAATAACAATGTAATGGAAGTGTGATTTACTGCATTTTCTGCAGCAGTCTTTTTATCAGCCGTTGATTAATAAAAACTGACAATGCGATCAATGCGGCTGCAATTACCAGAACAATCCAGTGCACAAAAGGAGATAATGCTTCGCCAATAACAGGCATGGCATATTTAAATGCAGCATGAAGCAATGCTGTAACCGCTACAGCAAGTACAACAATAAAAATATACACAGGCACCCATTTTTTTGCAACTGTTTTACCCAGCCAGCCGGGAGAGTAGCCAATGGTAAGCAGCAGTAAAAGATTTTCTTTGCTTCTTTCAATCATTAACTGCAGGTAAAAAGCAAACAATACCATTGCCAGTAAAATCACCAGTAAGCCAAAACCGGCAAGTCCGCTTACGATGGCCTGCAGTATTTGTTTTAGCCGGCCAAACCTTGTTCTGTCTTTATTAATGTGGTAATTCTTTTTTGCCAAAAACTGCAGCAGATCGGGATTGTTGGCATCTTTTGTTTTTAAAAATATTCTGGACGCTGGCACATTACTTACGCCGCCAAATTTTTGATTGGCCATCAGCATAAAACTTTCTGGTACCAATACAGAATTAATACGGTCGCTTAATGCCACAATATGCCCACGGTAAGTTTGCATGCCGCCGGGGCCGTAACATTCTAAAATAATATTTACAGATGAAATGGTTTCTGCAGAAAGCTGTGGCAAGTCCTGCCCCGGTGCAAATACATTGTACATTTCTAAAAAATCAGCAGAAAAAATAATGGGCACATCTGCCTGTCCTTCCTGCCAGGTAAAGCCGGGCGGGATGGTATCAATGAAAGCATTGTTAAGTGACTCTACAAATAAATCGGTGCTGAAAGGAATAATATTGCCGGCACTGGCTTTAACCCTGAACTGGTTGGCAATAAGCGGCGCAGCACCCTCTATAAAAGGCAATGCCTGTATCTCCTTTACATCCGCATCGGTAAACCGGTTATCGCTTGCCATGTTTTCGTTGGTAATGGTTTTGGTAACCGATATAAAATCAAACCCGGTGCGTTTGGGATTTTTATCTTTTAGTAACTGGTTAATGTTAATGTACATTTGCACAGAACAGAGTAATAATATAACGCCAATGCACAGCCCAAAATAACTCAACCACCGGCTTGCTTTGTTTTGCCCGGTGCTTAAATACGGTTGTATGTTTTTATACGATAGCTGCACAGTTACAGGTAAATGGTTTTATTTGCGTTAAAATATTCAATGGCTTTTAAGTCGGCTAAAATAATAGCGGCCTTTCTTGCTGCTGCCTCTTCTTCCATCAGCTCCATTGCTTTTTGGCGGTTGGCTTCATCTAAATGGCTGAAAGGTTCGTCCAGCAACAAAAACTCAAATGGCTGCTGCAATGCCCGGATAATGGCGATACGTTGCTGTTCGCCATAACTGCAGGTTTTGCAAAGTTTGTTCAGCTTGCCGGCAATACCCAGTCGCTCGGCCATCGCTGCAATTTTATTCGCCTCACCAAAAGGCTGCAGTTGCCGTTTTACTTCTAAATTTTGTAAAACGGTATGCTCAGGAAAAAGCCGCAGGTCCTGGAAAACAATGCTGATAAACTGGCGGCGGTATGCAGAAAAGTCTTCTGCAGTAAAATGATTAATTGACTTGCCTTCAAAAGAAATGACCCCTTCATAATCTTTACGCATGCCGTATAAAAAATGAATGAGGGATGTTTTGCCGCTGCCGCTGGGTGCTACTATTTGAATTTTTTCTCCCTTGCCAAACACCACATTGCTGTCCCATACCTGAGAGGCAGAAACCTTTTCTTTCTCAATAAAAGAGGGAACAACTTGCTGAAGTGTTATCTGCATATAAAATAAGCCTGCGCTATAGGCGCAGGCTGTTAAAATAAATCAGGTTATTTGCTTTTGGTTTTAACCGGGGTGTCCTCAGCTATTACCGGCGGCGTGAATTTAATGTCATCATTCATGCCTGCCATTTCCTTATTTCTTTTTTCTTTTTCCTTTTTTGCAATAGTGATAAGTTTACCAAAGTATTGATTCAGTTGTTTTAAACTGTTGGTGTTTTTGTCCATTAAATTTATTTCGTAGCTGGCTGTCATTCCGCCATCGTCATAGTCTCCGCCTTTCATGTACGCATTATCCCAGAATGCAACAGAAGCATCGTATGCTGCTTTAGCGCTGCTGTCTTTTTCTGCTTCGCTGGCAAACGATTTTAAAATGTATTGTATGTTGATATAGCCACCAAAGGACTGTCCTGATATCTTACTTAAGAAATCAAAGTTGTTGCTGCCCCCGGTTACAAATTTGTCCACGTTTTCTTTTGAGTTGCCAATGGCAAAATAACTGCCATTATTATTGTAAGCAATATTGGTTTGGCTGCCGCTGTCGCTTATATGACCCATTGTTTGACCCAGCCTTTCGCCAGCCTTCATTAATTTATTAAAAGCATCTTTATCTCCAACAGATGCTGCAAATAAAAACGTCGGTTTATTGGGTAATGAAAATGCACTTACTGCTTCCATACCTCCGGCTGTTGTATCTGGTTTTTTAAAATCGCTCACAGCAAAAACGATATCTCCCTTATTTGCTTTTACAAAATCATCCAATGTAAAACCCATAAAGGCAAGGCCCATGTTTGCATACCCTTCCACACCCATCAGTTTTACCAGTTCTTTTATGCCTTCTGGTTTAAAGCTCATGGCAACTACCAGTGCCACATCTTTTGCAGGCAGGCGTTTTATCATGCTTTCATCCAGTTTGCTGCCATACTTTTTCCATAACTCAGTTATTTCTTTGCTGGCATAACTTTTTGACTCGATTTGAATTTTACCGTTTTCAAAATTTACCGCAGCAGTGGTAATATTTCCTTTGTATAATTTGTCAATGTCAAGGTTCAGCATTTTTAAACCGGCAGTGCTTGCACCGTTTTTATAAAGTTCTTCACTGTTCATCCAAAAATGAAGGTCGCCTGTTTTTTTAACCAGCTCTGTAAATTTTTCATTTTTCGCCAGCGATTTGTCTTCTTTTAGATCAAAAACATCCTTGCAGGTTTTGCTGATGTCCCGGCTGCTGGTTATTGCAACGGTACTGTCATAAAAATTCCTTTTATAGTTCATTGCACTGAGCTCAGGGATGTTGGTGAGATACACAAATTTCTCTTTGTTCCAGGCAATGCAAACCGGGTATTTGCTTATAAAGTTTACACCATCTCTTTCACTTTCTATACCGCCTTTGGCAATATCCAGGTTAAAAAAATGGAACTTGTCGGCATCCTTAATAGTGCCGGTAAAAGCGGCATAGCCCCCCAGCGAATCTTTTTTAAGAAAGAATGCCATGTCAGTTTTTACATCAATACCGGTGTTGTCAGGATTATCCAATGCCTGTTTTACAAAAGTGGTAAGGCTGGTATCGGTGCTCAGCTCTTTTACCAGCTCATTGTTTTTAATTTCATCCCAGGGTAATTTGGTTGACAGAGAAGCGCCGTTTACGTGAATGGCTATTGCGGCATCTTCGGGAATGTATTTACCTTCTTTATTTGTTTTACTGCAGCTTGCTGCAATAACAACAATAAATACTAACGGGGTAAGAAAACGGATTTGCATAAAGTTGTTTTATTTTAGATTGATACAAATACAAGTTGTTAGTAACCCTTACAGGTTGTTAAAAAAAGCTGCCAATGCATCCAGCGGTACTACCTGCTGCTGGCCATTGCTTAAATTTTTTACCTGGCAGTTCTGCTGTTCAATTTCCTTGCTGCCAATTATAATGGCGAAAGGTATATTGTTTTTTTCTGCGTAAGAAAACTGTTTGGCAATTTTTGCATCTTCATGGTACAAAATGCAGGAAACGCCTGATTGACGCAATTGCTGCATTACGGTAAATGCAAAAGTACTTTCGGCACTGCCCATATTAAAGAAAAGGGCTTTGGTGCCTTCTTCCAGGTTTTGAGGAAACAGGTTCAGTTCTTCCAGCACATCATAAATCCGGTCCACACCAAAGCTGATGCCCACACCAGGTATGCCCGGTACACCAAACAAACCGGTTAAATCATCATAACGTCCACCGCCGCCAATACTGCCCATTTTTACTGTGCCGGGTGCTTTGGCTTCGTAAATAATACCGGTGTAATAATTAAGGCCACGTGCCAACGTAAAGTCAACTATTATATTTTTACCTGCGGCAATTTTTACAACATTGTTTATCTCCTCAATACCACGGATGCCTTCTGCATTATCGCCAATAATACTTTGTAGTGCAGTAATTTTTTCTTCATTGCTGCCGCTAATGCTGATGTATTTTTCAATAACAGCAATTTGTGTTTCGCTTAACTCTTTTTCAGCAAGCTCCGCTTTTACTTTTTCAATACCAATCTTATCCAGTTTGTCAATGGCAGTGGTAATGGCAACTAATTTTTCCGGCGCATTACAAACCTGCGCCAGTGCCGATAAAATTTTGCGGCTGTTAATTCTCAGTTCATATTCCTTTAAGCCAAGGCGGTTAAACACTTCATCATAAATCAAGGCAAACTCACCATCACTTAATAATGAGGGATTACCAACCACATCAGCATCACATTGTGTAAACTCACGGTAGCGGCCTTTTTGTGGCCTGTCGGCACGCCAAACGGGTTGTACCTGGTAACGGCGGAAAGGAAATGTAAGTTTGGTGTGGTTCATTGCCACATATCTTGCAAAGGGAATAGTAAGGTCGTATTTTAAGGCACGTTCTGTAACATCACTGCTGTTTCTGCCTTCGAGTATTTTTTCAAAACCGGCTTTAGTGGTCTGCATCTTTTCTTCGTTGTTCAGCCCGTTATTCAGGATTTTAAAAATCAGTTTATCACCTTCTTCACCATATTTGCCCATCAGCGTTTCTAAATTTTCCATAGCGGGTGTTTCCAGCGGCTGAAAGCCATAAAGCTCAAAAACAGTTTTTATAGTGCTGAGAATATAATTGCGCTTGCGCAGCGTAACGGCATTAAAATCTCTTGTTCCCTGCGGAATGGATGGTTTCGTACTCATGTAGTTTTATTCACAGTTTGATTGTTCACAATTTTATCGCAGGCTTTTTCAATTAATGCAAATACCTCATGGTATCCAGGCTCCGGCCCATACCACGGGTCGGGCACATCCCTGTTTTGCCCCGGGTAAATTTCATTCAGCAGCAAATCCACTTTTTGGTCATCAAATTTATTTTTGGCAATACGTTTCATATCATCCAGCACATCTTCTGCCATGGCATAAATTTTATCATACATTTCAAAATCGGCTGCAGTAAATTTCCTGCTGCGCTGGTTGCTTATATCTATGCCATTTAGTTTAGCTACTTTCTGGCTTAAATGGTGGGGCGCTTCCCCGGTATGATAGCCATTGGTGCCGGCACTGTCTACACTCCAGTTCAATCCTGCCTGCCATGCCTTGTGTTGTAATATTCCCTCGGCCAGCGGGCTGCGGCAAATATTGCCCAGGCACACCATCAAAATCTTCATGCGGCAAAGATAATCAGAGTTTGTTGTTTGTGGCGAATGGTTCATGTTGAATAATTCATCACCAGTACGAATTAACTGCAAACTACAAACCACAAACTATTCAATTCCCTTTTATGGATTTAATTACACAAAGCATCTCAATAACAACAGGCGCCTGTTTTGAAAAACTGATTTTAAACTTTTCAAAACATAACAAATGAAAACAGATGAAATAATGAAAAGTGATGTATTGGACATCATTTTTGAAAACCGTAACAAAGCCTATGGTGCTTATTACCTGCGTAAGTTTTACAGTAACCGGTTGTTTAAATCTTTAGGGCTGATGCTGTCAGGTGTAATGATACTATCTGCCTTTACCTTCATGCCCAAAAAGAAAAAAAGCAGCAATGCCGAAATAATTATTTCAACCGGGTATGAAATGAAAGAACTGCAAAAGAAAAAAGAGGAACCCGAAAAACCAAAAGAGCAGCAGCCGGTAAAAAAGAAGGTGCCAACAATTGTTTTTAACAAACCGCAAATTGTAAAAGACAACCGTGATATTAAACCTTTTGAAAAAATTACCGACTCAGTAGCCATTGCAGACAAAACCGAAAAGGGCGACTCCAATGCTATTGCAGTAGTAGGAGAACCTGTTGATAAAGGCGGAGAATAACGGAAAAACGACAGAGTTCAAGTGTTGAACCTAAACCAGATTTAAACACTCCTGTTTATACAGCTGAAGTGATGCCTGAATTTCCTGGTGGTATGAATGCGTTGCGAAGGTTTTTAGAGCGTAACTTAAATAACCCAAGAGACCTTGAAGAAAACGAAACCGTGAGTGTGAAAGTTCGTTTTGTAGTTGGCTTTGATGGTAAACTGAAAAGTTTTGAGACAATACAGGATGGGGGAGAAGAATTTAACAAAGAAGTAATGCGGGTGCTTAAAAAAATGCCCGACTGGGTTCCGGGTAAAACACAGGGGCAAAACATATCAGTGTATTACACTATTCCTGTAAAGTTTGTAGCCCAAAACTGATAAATGTTGTATTTTGCCAGTTCGTTACAAATGTAAACTGTAAGGCTGCAGCCTTACAGTTATTTTTAAATATATTACTATGGCCCTGGAAGAATTTGAAAAAGAGCAAATGAGTGAACGGGAAAAAAATCTTGTTCGCACTAAGAGTATTGTAAACTATACCATGGGAGTGTTTTTTATAGGGGTGGGTTTTTTCTTTATGTTTCCCATTAGCCGCACGGCTCCTTTTCTTGACAAATACGATCCCCTGATGCGGCAACTGTTTGCAGTTGTTTGCTGGGTGTACGGGCTGTTCAGGCTGTACAGGGGATATGCCAAAAATTATTTCCGGGATTAATGAAGAACAATTTACTAAAGATTGCTGTTACATGTTTTGCAGCGGCGTTATTTGCTTATTCCTGCAACAGGAAAAACAAAAATGCGGATTTTGTTTACGATACTCCTAACAGTGGAACCATTAATATAAGTGTGGATGAAAGTTTTGAGCCTGTTGTTGAAGCAGCTATTAAAGTTTATGAAGGCACACATCCAGGAACAAAAATTATAGCCCACTACAAACCCGAAGCTGAATGCTTTAAAGATTTCTTTAAAGACACTTCAAACAGGATGATAATAGTAACCCGGGGCCTTACTCTTAAGGAAAGCCGCTATTATTCCGACTCATTAAACTACTCGCCCTTTAGCGACAGGGTGGCCTGGGATGCGATTACCATTGTAACCAACCAAAAAAATACCGACAGTCTTTATACGCTGGAGGATCTGCAGCAATTACTCCAGGGTAAAAAAGGAAATGCTAAAAAAGTGGTTTTTGACGGATTGAATGCAACCAGTACGGTACGTTTTGCTATCGATAGTATATTGCATGGCGGAAGCTTTGATACATCAGTTGTTAAGGCTGTACGCAGCAGCAAGGAAGTTCTTAATTACATTGCAAATAACACGGATGCTATTGGCCTGGTAGGTATAAGCTGGATAGGCAATCCGGAGGATACAGCGCAGGTAAACTTGTTAAAGAAAATGAAAATTGCCTATGTGGAATGTAAGCTGTGCGACAGCACTCCTTATGTAAAACCAACACAGCAAAGCATCAATACAAAGCGATACCCTTTGGTACGTGGTTTGTATTACATTGTAAAAGAAAACTATTCAGGCCTAGGCTCAGGGTTTGCAGCTTTTTTAAAGTATGAAAGAGGGCAGCTGATTTTTAGAAGAGCCTATCTTGGCCCGGTTATGGATTTTGATGTGAGAAAGGTGGAGATAAACGAAAAATTATAAATAAGTTTACAGCCCGGAAACAAGCCGGTGTTTATAAAAGTGATATTATTGTAACGATTTAAACAGCAAAAAAATGAACAGAGTAAAAGCCGCAATGCTAGCCGCAGTTATAATATTTACTGCTGGTTTTGCAAAAGCGCAGAGTCTTGAAGACGGGAAAAAATTTTTCTACTATGAAAAATACAGGAGTGCACGGGCAACTTTCGAAAAATTAGTGGCAGCTAATCCGTCTAATGCTGATGCAGCATACTGGCTGGGGCTTACAATGATTACCGGGGATGAGTTTCAAGACCTTTCTGCAGCAAAAGAAGTTTTTCGTAAAGCACTGGAAGCAAATCCTAATAATGCTTTGTTAATTGCAGGTATGGGTCACATCGAATTACATGAAGGTAAAAAAGACGATGCCCGTAACCGTTTTGAAACAGCCATATCATTGAGCCAGGGTAAAAACGTACAGGTGTTTAATGCTATAGGTTTAGCAAATGCAGATTATGATTCAAAAAACGGTGATGCTGCTTATGCGATTGAAAAATTGAAACAGGCTACTACTGTAAAAGGCTTTAAAGACCCTGAAACTTATTGCCTGTTAGGCGACGCATACCGTAAGTTTATTGATGGGGGCAGTGCCATTACAGCTTATCAAAATGCATTGGCTATTAATCCTAATTATGCAAGGGCTTCTTACCGTATTGGTAAAGTGTATCAAACACAAGGCCCGTCACAGGAAGATATTTACATGAAGTATTACAATGATGCTATTGCGGAGGATCCTAATTACATACCGGTATATCAAAATTTATATCAGTTATATTATACCACTAATGTGGGTAAATCTGCAGAATACCTTGAAAAGTATTTAACACTGATGGGCAGCGATGAGCCCCAGGCATGTTATTACAGGGCTACTATTAAATATGCGCAGGGATTGTTTGCTGAATCAATTACACAGGCTGAATCATGTATCGCTTCTGGCGGAGCAAACCCTGACCCGAGGTTATATGGTTTAATAGGGCTTGCCAAAGACAAGCTAAATGATTCTGCAGGAGTAGTGTCCGCTTATGAAAAATATTTCAAACTTGCCAAGCCTGAAAAAATAGGTTCGGGAGATATAAATGTTTACCTGAAAAATTTACTTAAGTTCCCGGGTAATGAAGCTATTGCGGGCCAGTTGGTGGATAAGGGTGCCACAATGGATACTTCCGAAGCGGGTAAAATCAGCTTGTACAGAACAATGACTACAACTTATGAAGCGCAAAAGAAATATGCTGATGCTGCAGACTGGTATAAAAAAATCCTGACCGTAAAAAAGAACCCAACAAAAACTGACATTTTTAATACTGCCAACAACTACAGCCGCGGAGGCAATTACCAGGCTGCCATTGACAACTGGGCAGTTTACATCAACAAATATCCCACTGAAACATACGGGTATTATATGACTGGCGTAACCCAGGGCAAAATTGATACTTCAATGACTTTAGGTCTTGCAGCCCCCAGCTACCAAAAAGTAATAGAACTGGGCGAAGCACAATGGGCAACCGACTCAGTTAAAGTAAAAGCTCATTTGCTTAATGCGTATAAATATTTTATCCAATACGCTGCCAATGTTCAAAAGGATAAAAATATAGCTCTGGACTATGTAAACAAATACCTGGTTAAAGAGCCAA
>JBGAHV010000028.1:0-48763 GCA_044225995.1 Ferruginibacter sp.
TTGCCACCGGCACCATGATGGGTAGTGGCGGTTTTATTGTACTGGATGAAGATCAGTGTGTGGTAAAACATACTTACACATTGGCAAGATTCTACCGCCATGAAAGTTGCGGACAATGTTCACCCTGCCGTGAAGGAACTGGCTGGATGGAAAAAATATTAAAGAAGATTGACAGCGGCAACGGGGAGATGAAGGATATTGATTTGTTATGGGATATACAGCGCAAGATTGAGGGTAATACTATTTGTCCGTTGGGTGATGCAGCGGCATGGCCTGTGGCAGCCGCCATCCGTCATTTCCGTGATGAATTTGAGTGGCATGTATTAAATCCTGAAGAGTGTTTGAAAAAGAATTATGGTTTGGCGCATTACGCAGACCCGATACATGTGGCTACACCAGCATAACAACAAGTAAGTAAGAACGAATTAATAATATGGCTGACGAAATAAAAGCACCGCCTGCAAACTTTAAAGTAACTATCGACAATATTACTGTTGAAGTGGCACCGGGCACAACAATACTAAATGCTGCCCGTCAAATCGGTGGCGATGTTACACCTCCTGCTATGTGCTATTACAGCAAACTGCAGGGCAGTGGCGGTAAATGCCGCACCTGTTTGGTGGAAGTGGCTGCAGGTTCCACTGCAGACCCAAGGCCTATGCCGAAATTAGTGGCCAGTTGCAGAACAACTGTTATGGATGGCATGGTAGTAAAAAATATTACCAGTGAAAGAGTGAAGGATGCAAGGGCAGGTGTGGTGGAATTCTTATTACTGAATCATCCGCTGGATTGCCCGATTTGTGACCAGGCCGGCGAATGCCACTTACAGGATTTAGGTTATGAGCATGGAAAAGAAGGCACCCGTTACGAATTTAAAAGAAGAACTTTTGAACGTGAAGATATCGGCCCATACATACAACTGCACATGACCCGTTGTATTTTATGTTACCGTTGTACTTATGTGGCCGATCAAATTACAAACAAGCGTGTTCATGGTATTTTGGAAAGAGGTGACCATGCAGAAATTTCCACTTACATTTCAAAAGCAATTGATAACGACTTTAGCGGTAACATGATTGATGTTTGCCCTGTTGGTGCGTTAACGGATAAAACATTCCGCTTTAAAAACCGGGTATGGTTTACCAAACCGGTTGATGCTCACCGTGAGTGTACTACACCGGGCTGTTGTGGTAAAACCACTTTATGGCTGCGTGGAGATGATGTGTACCGTGTAACTGCCCGTAAAGATGAATGGGGTGAAGTGCAAAGCTACGATGGCAAGACAGGATGGATCTGCAACACCTGCCGTTTTGATAAAAAGAAAACAAGCGACTGGGTGATTGAAGGGCCGACAAAAATCAGCCGTCATTCAGTAATATCGCAAGGGCATTATGTTGGTATGGTTAAGCCACATGAAACAGTACAAAAAGTAATGGGCGGCAGAGACCCTAAATTACTGATGAACATTCATGACGTAAGCGAAGTGAACCCTGATAAATAATTTTATAGCAAGATTATGTTACTCACAATAGATACAGCTTTAATAATAGAAAAACTGGCACTCATACTGGTAGTGGTGCTTGCATCACTGGGCATTGCATTGTACACCACCTTTGCCGAACGTAAAGTGGCGGCTTTGCTGCAGGACAGAAGAGGCCCAAACCGTGTTGGCCCGTTTGGTTTATTACAGCCTTTGGCAGATGGATTGAAATTGTTTTTTAAAGAAGAGATCATTCCCAATCTTTCATCCAAAGCATTGTTCATTTTGGGTCCTTCGTTGGCCATGCTTACAGCATTAATGACAAGTGCTGCCATTCCCTGGGGAGATAAAGTGCATTTTTATGGCAGGGATATCTCTTTGCAAATTGCCAATGTGGATGTGGGTATTTTATACATTTTTGCCGTGGTTAGTTTAGGTGTGTATGGTATTATGATTGGCAGCTGGGCCAGCAATAATAAATATTCATTGATGGGGGGCATGCGTGCAGCTTCTCAAATTATCAGCTACGAGCTGGCGATGGGTATCTCTATTATAGCATTGATCATGTTCACAGGCAACCTTGGTTTAAAACAAATGGTGCAGCAACAACAGGAAAACGCATGGTGGAATGTAGTGTACCAGCCTTTGGGCTTTTTAATATTCATGATTTGCGCCTTTGCAGAATGTAACCGTACACCTTTTGATTTGCCGGAAGCGGAAAACGAATTAATTGGCGGCTACCATACAGAGTATTCAAGTATGAAGATGGGATTCTATCTTTTTGCTGAATATATCAACATGATAATTAGCAGTGCGGTAATGGCCACTTTGTATTTTGGCGGTTACGATATTCCATTTGTAAACGATGCACAGCTGCAGCAAAATCCGGCATGGGGAGATTGGGTAGCTTTATTGCAGGTAGGTTGCCTGCTGGCAAAAATTGTAGGGTTCCTCTTCCTGTTTATGTGGGTGCGGTGGACGATTCCCCGTTTCCGCTACGACCAGTTGATGAACCTTGGATGGAAGGTGCTGATTCCGCTGGCATTGATCAATATGCTTTTAACTGGCGGTGTTATTTTATACTTTAATAAATAGACAGAATTATGCAGGCATTAACAAACAGGGTAAAACAGGTTGACAGAAGGCCACTGAGCTTTGCTGAACGTATTTACCTGCCCGCTGTGCTGAAAGGAATGTTTATCACTTTTGGTCACATGTTCAAAAAAAGGCCCACTATTAATTACCCGGAAAAGAAGCGCCCCTTCAGTCCGGTATTTCGTGGGTTGCATATTTTAAACCGTGATGCAGAAGGAAGAGAAAACTGTACCGCCTGTGGTTTATGTGCAGTAGCTTGCCCGGCAGAAGCCATTACGATGGAAGCGGCAGAACGTAAACCCGGTGAAGAAAATTTGTACCGTGAAGAAAAGTATGCAGCCAAATATGAAATTAATATGCTGCGCTGTATCTTTTGTGGCCTGTGCGAAGAAGCCTGCCCTAAAGATGCCATTTATTTAAGCGAAACTTTTGCACCGGCAGATTACCAGCGCAAGCAGTTTATATACAGTAAGGACGAATTGCTTATTCCGCACCCGGTAAATGAACCGGAAGCGTATAAAAAAGCACAGGGCAGCAGGGTAAAAAGAGAAACAGTTTAGTATTCAGAATATTGATTTAATATGGACATCACAACAATAATATTCATTTTTTTATCGGTGCTGGCTGTAGGCAGCGCACTGATGGTGGTAACAAGAAAAAACCCGGTATACAGTGTTTTATACCTGGTGGTAACATTCTTTGCTATTTCGGGGCATTACATATTGCTGAATGCCCAGTTCCTGGCTATTGTAAACCTGATTGTTTATGCCGGCGCCATCATGGTATTGTTTTTATTTGTGGTAATGATGATGAACCTGAATATAGATGCAGAACCTCAAAAAAATAAATTGGTGCGTTTTGCAGGTGTTATTTCCGGTGGCTGCCTTATGCTGGTAATGTTGTCTGCTCTTATGAAATCAAAAGCAGCGGTTCAAATGGGGGAAGGCGATTATGGATTGGTTAAAACACTCGGCCGACAGTTATTTAATGAATACGTGCTGCCCTTTGAAATAAGCAGCGTGTTATTTTTAAGTGCCATGATTGGTGCGGTTGTTATTAGTAAAAGAGAAAAATAAAATGATTGCTGCAGTTGCAGCGTACAAAAAATAATTATGAATATTACCTGGTATATAGCATTGGCGGTGGTGTTGTTTTGTATTGGAATAATAGGAGTGCTAACCCGCCGCAACGCCATTATTATTTTTATGTGTGTGGAGCTGATGCTGAATGCCGTAAACCTGTTACTGGTGGCATTCTCTAAAATGCATGCCGCCTCTTATATTGGGCAGGCCAACCCGGCAGCAATAAGTGATGCACAGATTTTTGTTTTCTTTATTATGGTGGTGGCAGCAGCAGAAGTAAGTGTGGGGCTGGCCATTATTGTAATGATGTACCGTAATATACATTCAGTGGATATAAATTTTTTGAACAGGCTTAAAAATTAGAAAGTAAAAAATCAAAATTCAAAATAACCGGATCTCCGCATTTTGACTTTTGACTTTTGAATTTTGTCTTAATATGAATAACGTTTTACAAATAGTCTGGCTAATACCATTTTTACCGTTACTGGGTTTTTTAATCAACGGACTTGGCCGGAAATCTTTATCAAAAACACTCAGTGGTATTATTGGCAGCGGGGTGGTGCTGGGAGCCTTCGCCATCAGCCTGTATGCATTTTTTTCTGTAAAGGGTGGTAACACTCATGTGGCGCACTACTTTAATTTTATCAGCGTTGATAAACTAAAAATTGGTTTCGATTTTCAAATAGACCAGTTGTCTTCAATCTTTCTTTTAATCATTACAGGTGTTGGTTTTTTGATTCATGTGTACTCCACCTCTTACATGCATGAAGAAGACAGCAAGGATTTTGCAAAATACTTTTCCTATCTAAACTTGTTTGTATTTTCTATGCTGCTGCTGGTAATGGGCGCCAATTTTGTAATCATGTTTATTGGCTGGGAAGGAGTGGGTTTATGCTCTTACCTGCTGATTGGATACTGGTTTAAAAATGTAAATTATACCAATGCTGCTAAGAAAGCTTTTATCATGAACCGCATTGGTGATTTGGGTTTTTTACTGGCAGTGTTCTGGATAATTTCTAAACTGGGCACCACCAATTATCATGATGTATTTGCAAATCTTAAAAATTTATCAGCAACCGATATTACTGGAATCACTTTATTATTATTTGTAGGAGCTACCGGTAAAAGCGCACAAATCCCTTTGTACACCTGGTTGCCGGATGCGATGGCGGGTCCAACGCCGGTATCTGCATTGATACATGCTGCCACAATGGTTACAGCCGGTGTGTATATGATAGCAAGAAGCAACGCATTGTATTCTTTAGCACATTCAACGCAAATGGTTGTTGCCATTATTGGTTTGGCAACTGCATTATGGGCTGCAAGTATCGCCTTAAAGCAGAACGATATTAAAAAAGTATTAGCCTATTCAACCGTAAGCCAGTTAGGGTTTATGTTTTTAGCATTAGGCATGGGCAATTATGTAGCTGCTGTGTTTCATGTCATGACGCATGCATTTTTCAAGGCATTATTATTCCTTGGCAGTGGTAGTGTAATACATTCTATGGGTGGCGAGCAGGATATTACAAAGATGGGCGGCCTCAGCAAACACATGCGTATTACTTACATCACTTTTTTAATCGGCTGTCTGGCAATTGCCGGTATTCCACCGTTTAGCGGCTTCTTTAGTAAAGACGCTATTTTACTTAGCGCATTTGAACAAAATAAAGTTATTTGGGCATTGGCTGTTTTTGCTGCATTAATGACGGCGTATTACATGTTCCGTTTGTTGTTTGTAACCTTCAGCGGTAAATTCCGCGGCACACACGAGCAGGAACATCATCTGCATGAAAGCCCTTCGGCAATGACATTGCCTTTAATTATTTTAGCAATACTGGCAGTAATTGGCGGCTTTGTTGGTGTACCGCATGCATTAGGCGGGCACAATGAAATAGCTGCTTTCCTGCAGCCTGTTATTCCTGTGCATGAAGCTGCACAACCTGTTAGTGCCACCACTGAATATGCTTTAATGGGCGGTGTAACACTTGCAGTAATTGCTGTTATTGCATTTGCTTATATGCAAAACAAAAACTTCACCGCAAAAGACAATACCGGGTTGGGAAAAGTGCTGGAAAACAAATGGTATGTGGATGAGATATACGAGGCAGTAATTGTAAAACCCATTGAGAATATTGGCGCATTTTTCAGCAATATAATGGAGAAAAAAGGAATTGATGGTTTGGTAAATGGAGTGGGCCGTGCCGTTAATTATGGCAGCAGGCAAATACGTTTATTGCAAACCGGCCACGTAGGCACGTATGTATTGCTGATGGTAATAGGAATTTTAGTTTTATTTATTGTACAAATGTTTTTGTAATAAGAAGTAACAGATATGCAAACTCTTGGGTTACGTTTTCCTGAACTATTGATTTGGTCTCCGCTTATTGCCGGGTTGCTCTGCTTTATTTTTCAAAACCAGAAAAATTCTAAGGCCCTGGCATTGGCGTCCTCAATAATTACACTGGTAATTTCATCATTAAGCCTTGTATATGTCAATGATAAATATTTAAGCGGCTTCCAGGACAGCTATGTGTGGATGAAATATCTTGGGGCCAGTTTCAATATCCAGCTGGATGGGATGGGTCATTTATTAACTTTCTTAACAGCTTTTTCATTTCCTTTAATTTTTGTATCCACTTACAACAAAGAGTATAAAAACGCCTCCTCTTTTTATGGTTTAATGTTACTGAGCCAGGCAGGTTTAATGGGAGTGTTTATGGCAATGGATGCGCTGGTGTTTTATTTCTTTTGGGAACTGGCGCTGATACCGGTTTACTTTTTAGCAAGTATTTGGGGAGGAGAAAAACGAATACAGGCAACATTTAAATTTTTTGTGTACACATTTGCCGGCTCATTATTGATGCTGGTAGGTATCATTTATATTTATCTGCAAACGTCCGGCACATCTAATGCAGATCATTCATTTTCTTTAGCCGCATTCTACAGCATTAAACTAAGTGCAGTTCAGCAAACCTGGTTGTTTTGGTTGTTGTTTGTTGCCTTTGCCATTAAGATGCCGGTATTTCCTTTTCATACCTGGCAGCCGGATGCATACGAGCAGTCGCCAACAGCAGTAACAATGGTGTTAAGCGGCATTATGGTTAAAATGGGTGTATTTGCAGTGATGCGCTGGCTGATACCCGTGTTTCCAATGGCGGTGGCAAAGTATGATAACATTGTAATTGCTTTAAGCGTATTCGGAATGTTGTATGCCAGTTTAATCGCCATTAAGCAGGACGATTTAAAACGGTTGGTAGCTTACTCCTCCATTGCACATATTGGTTTAATGTGTGCTGCCATGTTTACCAATACCCAGGAGGGTTTCCAGGGAGTAATTATACAAATGTTCAGCCACGGTATTAATATCATTGGATTGTGGATGGTAGTGGAATTAATCGAACGCCAAACAGGCGTACGCAAAATTTCTGAATTGGGAGGCGTGGCGCACAAGGCACCGGTACTTACGATAGCACTGGTGGTAATAGCGCTGGCAAATATTGCCTTGCCGCTTACCAATGCTTTTGTGGGCGAGTTTCTAATGTTTAACGGTCTGTTTAAATTTAATATCTGGGTGGCTGCGGCAGCAGGCATCAGTATTATTCTTGCAGCTGTGTATACATTAAATATGGTGCAAAAAGTTTTTTATGGAGAAACCAATTCACTTACAGCCGGTATAAAAGAAATTGCATGGAATGAAAAGGCAATACTTGCAGTGGTGTTGGTAGCTATATTTTTAGTGGGCCTTTATCCGCAGCCGTTTTTTGAATTAACAAAGGAACTGGCGGGTAAATTAGTAGTAGCAGCAACAAAATAATTTAAATAAATCAATAGAACCGCCACCAGGCGGAACAGGAGTATGAACGCAATAATATTAACAGCAGTTTGGGGAGTGGTAATGATGCTGGCTGGCGCATTTATTAAATCAAAGGCTGTAGCAAAATACCTGGCATACGCAGGTATCGTATTGGTAATTATTTGTAATGGGGCAGAAATGCTGCGCCACGAATCTTATTTTGCCATCGACGTTAAGGACATGCTTCATTTTACCAATTACAGCCTTACGTTTTTAATGGTGGTATTCCTGTGTACACTCTTGTATTTCCTGCTTAGCGGCCGTGATATTGAAAGAACAGGCAATCATCCTTTTGAATATTTTGCACTAATATTTTTTGTTTTGTGTGGTGTAGGGCTGGTAGCATCATTCGATACTTTGCTCATATTGTTTATTGGTATTGAAATCATTTCTATCCCTCTGTACATTTTAACCGGCAGTGATAAGCGTAACCTTAAAAGTAATGAAGCGGCCCTTAAATATTTTTTAATGGGCACTTTATCAACCGGTATTATGCTTATGGGCATTGCATTGTTATATGGTGGCAGCGATTCTGCATCTTTCTTTTTAAGTAAATTAAATTTGGGTGTGGGGAAATTGCCGGCATTTACTGCAGCTGGTTTAATTATGCTGCTGGTGGCTTTTTCATTTAAAGTTTCTGCAGCACCTTTTCATTTTTGGACACCGGACGTATATGATGGGGCACCCACAGTGTTCACATCCTTCATGGCTTCCATTGTAAAGGCAGCCAGTTTTTTCGCTTTTTTACATTTGTTCGAAAATGCATTTGGTACTGTGCACGACCAGTGGCAGAAACTGATAGCAATTATTACTGCAGCCACACTGTTAATAGGTAACCTTACTGCAGTATTTCAGCAAAGCGTTAAACGAATGCTGGCTTACTCCAGTATAGCCCAGGCCGGGTTTATGCTCTTTGCCTTGTTTGCATTAAACGAAAGGGCACAAGAGGGGCTGGTATTGTATGCTGCTGCTTACAGCATAGCTACCATTGGTATTTTTGCCATTTTGGTTCGCATGAAAGATTATACTGTGGATGGTTTTAATGGCCTTGCCAAAAAACAACCTTTACTGGCTTTAACTGCAACCATATTTTTGCTTTCGCTTACCGGTATTCCTTTAACCGCAGGTTTCCAGGCAAAATTCTATATGCTGGTGGCTGCTGTAAAAGATGGCCATCAAATATGGCTTGTAATATTTGCAGTGCTTTGTGCGGCCATAAGCGCTTATTATTATTTCAGGGTAATACAGGCCATGTATTTTAAAGACAGTGATGTAACTGTGGTGGATGAAGCAGATATTACACCGGGATATAAAATCCTGCTGGGCGTTACAGCTGCGCTCATTATCCTGCTTGGTATTTATCCTGATATTGTGATTGACTGGCTGTGGTCATAGGTCATAATGTTTCCATTCATAAAAAATTTTTCCTGCTGCATTTATCTGTTGTTACCTTTAGTGTGAAAACAGCGGAATGACATTTAAAGACTCCATAAAACTTTCTTGGAAAAATATTAGAGGCAACAGGTTACGCACTGCAATAACTGTAATAATAATTGCACTTGGAATCTTTGCACTGATTCTTATTATTACCGCTATTCAGGCTGCTAGCAACAGTCTCACAGAGAGTTTTGCAACTATGGGGGCGAATTCATTCAGCCTTCGTTATAAAGACCGTTTTATCCAGTTTGGCGGTGGAAGAAGACAACAGGTAACAAAAACAAGCAAAACTGCTTTAAAGGAACGCCGCTCCAGCATAGGAAAAAAAATTACCTATGAAGAGGCAAGGGAATTTAAAGAGCGTTATAATTTCCCCTCGCTGGTTAGTATTGCGCTGCGTGGAGCCTCGGGGATCATTGTAAATACTTCGCAGAAAAAAACCAGCCCCGATGTAAATCTTTTTGGTGGTGATGAAAACTACCTGGAATTAAACGGCTACAAAATAGCTTACGGCAGAAACTTTACACCTGCAGATGTGGAAAGCGGCAGCAACGTATGCATATTGGGCAGCAGCGTGGCAGAAAAATTATTTCCGGACAATTCAATGAAGGCAGTTGACCAGGTAGTGAATGTGGATCACATTCCTTACCGTGTACTGGCAGTAATGGAAGACAAAGGCGCCAGTGCTTTCTTTAATGCCAATAAAGTGGTAATTACAACTTATAATAATATCCGCAAACAATACTCCAGTCAAAACGCAAGTTTTATAATTGCAGTTAAGGTTGATGATATGAAACTGATGGATGCTGCAATTGGTGAAGCTACAGGTACGTTCAGGCCGGTACGTAAACTGGATATAAAAGAAGAAGACAATTTTTATATTGATAAAAGCGATAGTATTTCTGAAAAATTTTTATCAGCAACGGGTTTTTTACAGTATGCAATGATAGCTATAGCGCTAATAACCTTGATAGGTGCGGCTATTGGATTAATGAATATTATGCTGGTCGCTGTAAACGAGCGGACGAAGGAAATTGGTTTGATTAAATCTTTGGGGGCAACCAAAAAGGATATCCGAGAACAGTTTTTATGGGAAAGTGTTTTGATAAGTTTGATGGGTGCTGTTACAGGAATCATAAGTGGGGTATTGGTTGGTAATATTGCTGCTATTCTTTTTAAAACAGGGTTTGTTGTACCGTGGTTTTGGGTGGGGGCAGGAATTATTGTTTGCTCATTAGTAGGCCTTGCTGCAGGATTATACCCTGCTATTAAAGCAAGCAAACTGGATCCTATTGTGGCATTACGATATGAATAAGCAAATGAAGCAATAAAAGAAGAGAGGCGTTGTAAAGGCGCCTCTCTTCTTTTATACGGGTAATTTATTTATTACTTTACCGGGTCCAGTATTTTCTTCAGCCTGTCGCTTAAATCCTGTAAATGATATTTACTTGCTTTATCGATGGCGCCTAAAGCAGCGGCATCAGCCATTGCCTTCAGCTCACGTGCATGCCCTTTTAAATAAGAGAGTATATCGCTTTTCTTTGCATCAACTGTTGTTGGTGCAGCATTTCCAAATGTAATAACAATGCCGCCTGTTGGTGCAGCCGGAGGATTGATCAGGTTGCCTAATCTTTCCACGTAAGCTTTTTGCAGGTTACGCCTGTAAATATCAATTGGTTTTTTAGAGCTTAGTTCGGTAAATACATTTTGCTTTAAATCGCCCAGTAAATCACTAACTGTATAAGCCTGGTTGCCGTTGGCAGCTTCAGCATTCAGCATTTTACTCATGGTATTGTTGTTGAGCATTCTAGCCAATGCAGCTTCCTGCAGGCCTAGTGTTACAGTTGTAAAATTAACTCCGGTTTTACCAGCCACCTCTTTATTAAACAGCCATGTTGGCGTGGTAAACACCTGTTTATTGATGAAGTCCATCGCTTCTTTTTGTGTTTCCTTGCTAACGTACTCATAAACATTACCAGCCTGGTTGTTCTTTTTTAAAGTTTCATAAATGCCGCCAAAATTGTAACAAACATGGCCAATATACCTGCGGAACTGGCCGGTTAACTCATTGTACATATCACTAAGGTCAGCGTAATCTTCATTTGGTTGTTTTGTCCAGGCAGGTAAATTGGGTAATATGCGCTGCAGGTTCTTAATACCGTAAGTGGATGCTTTCATGGCATTATCGCCAATACATTCACTTTGATCTCTTGGATCATCTGGTTGCCCCTGGCGCCCAAAATAAAAACGTTTATCACCTGCTTTTGCTTCAATCCATTTATCTAAAATGGGGGTCTCATCTTCTGCAGTGGCAGCTTCGGGTATCAATTTATATCCCCATTCAATAGCCCATTTGTCATAATCCCCAATTCTTGGATAAATGCCGGCAGGCCCAATATTATCTTCGGGCTGTGCCACATAATTGAAACGGGCATAATCCATAATACTAGGTGTGTGACCATTTGCCTCCACCCATGCTTTGTTGCGCAGGTTTTCAACAGGCACACCGGAAGAAGAACCAAAATTGTGCGGCAGGCCAAGGGTATGCCCCACTTCGTGAGATGAAACAAAACGAATAAGTTGTCCCATCAGTTCATCATCTAAAACCATTTTTCGGGCACGTGGGTCAATAGCTCCAGCCTGTATCATATACCAGTTGCGCAGCAATTTCATAACATTATGAAACCAGCCGATATGGCTTTCCATAATTTCACCACTGCGTGGGTCAACCGTACTGGGGCCATACGCATTTAAAACTTCGGATGGCTTATAAATAATGGCGCTGTTACGGGCATCTTCCAGGCTCCAGGTGCTGTCTTGTGCTTTGGTTGGAGCTTCCTTACCCAAGATGGCATTTTTAAAACCAGCTTTTTCAAATGCCACCTGCCAGTCATTGATTCCTTGTATTAAATAAGGCACCCACTTTTTAGGGGTGGTGGGGTCGATATAAAAAATGATTGGTTTTACTGGTTCCACCAGTTCACCACGCTTATATTTTTCCATATCCTCAGGCTTTGGTTCCAGCCTCCAGCGGCTTATCATGCTGATTTGTTTAACACCCTGCGGATTCATGTCGTAGTCGGTATAACCATCAGAAAAATAACCAACCCTTGGATCTTCATATCTTGGTTTCATTGGTTTTTCCGGAAGCAAAACCAATGAGCTGTTCATTTCCAGGGTTACAGTAGCCTGGCTTGGAGGTGCTGCACCCATACCCGGCATACCGGCACTTTTAGAAAAAGTCTTTACTGTTGTAATTTCTACGTTAATCGGGTAAGGCCTTACTGAAACTATATAGGATTTGTCATTTTGAAAAGCGCCAACCTGGAATTGTGATTTCGCATATCCGGCAAAACCAAAAATTTCATTATCTGCTGTAATGTTATCTGTAACATCAATTACAACACCACTGCCTATGCTGTCCGGTACATTGGCTTTTACATCAAAAGCCATGGCAATGGGCTGCATGTTGCTGTTAATTACAGAGCGGTACATGGGTTTAGTACTGTCGGGGTTAACAGCATAAGAGATATTCTTCAAAAATACTTTGTTGTTGGGCCCTTTTTCAAAACGGATAACACTGCTGTTGATTTCATCGCCTGCATAACCACCAAACGCCTTGGGGCTTTGTACAGACGATTTACTAATGCGGTTTAAAGCAAGAATATCCCTGCCGAAAACGCTGGCAGGTAATTCAAAATAATATTTATCATCTACCTTATGTACAATAAAAAAACCTTTAGAAGTTTTGGCTTTGTCGGTAATAACTTCTTTATAGGGTTTTGGCCCGGGCTTGGGCAATGATAAGCTTGCCGGTGGCGTGGCACCGTTAGCAGGTACAGCTGGTTTGTCTTGTGCATGCACTGTAAGTGATGCTACAGAGAAAGCAACTGCAACCAAGGGATTTGTTAAGCACTTTGTCATACTGGTTTTAGTTTTAATTAAACATAACTGTTGAATCAACGAATGTATAAAATACCAACTGATGTAACATCAATCAGTGATAAAAGGTTTTTTTAAAGGGCAAAAGGAAATACGTGCCGGTCTTATGCAAAATTCATTTTTTGGCATCTGCATTAAAAAATTAAAAAAAAATCAGGCTGCAGTTGCTGCTTTGGATTTATTTCCTAACTTGTGCGGCTACCACAGTAAAAATGTGAATAAAAAATGATTGTTTGATTATATTTTTTAGTAGCATTGTGCACCTAAAAAGCATAAGCAAAAATTTAAAAAATTAACTTTTTCATTAACTAAAAATTGAATGTCATGGCAGAATCAAAACCATCTGTAAAACCGGCTACAACCGTGCAGGCAAAAAAATCAAGTAATGCTATCTCTTTCCTTGCTCCCGTAATTTGTATTGTGGCAGGTTACCTCATCTGGAGATTTATTTTAGGCAACCCCAACGGGTTCAAAACTGTTGTTTCTGGTGGCGGTTTCTGGCCAACTTATGATGGACCTAAGAACGCTCTTAACAAAATGTATTTAGGCGGTATCATTGTACCTATCCTTATCGGAACTTTCTTAACCATGATAACTTTTGTTATTGAAAGGTTGTTAACAATTACCAAAGCTGCCGGCTCTGGCAGCATTGCAGATTTTATCCGCAAAGTGCAGTATCACCTGGCGAATAAAAACGTTGATGCAGCTTTAGCTGAGTGCGATAAACAAAAAGGAAGTGTTGGTAATGTAATGAAAGCTGGTTTACACCGTTACAAAGAAATGATCAGCAATACCGAATTAAATACAGAACAAAAAGTTCTGGCAATTCAAAAAGAAGTGGAAGAAGCCACAGCGCTTGAGCTGCCAATGCTGGAAAAAAACCTGGTATTCCTTTCAACCATTGCTTCAGTGGCAACTCTGTTGGGTCTGTTAGGTACGGTGTTGGGTATGATTCGTTCATTCTCTGCGCTTGGTGAAGGTGAAGGCGGCGGCGATGCAGCAAACAAACTGTCTGTAGGTATTTCTGAAGCGTTATATAATACAGCGTTGGGTATCGGTACCTCTGCATTTGCGATTATTTTCTATAACATTTTTACTACCAAAATTGATGGCATCACTTACGGTATTGACGAAAGTGGTTTCACTCTTACTCAAAGTTTTGCATCTCTGTACAAATAAGAAATTGTGCAGGTGTGGATTTTAGTAAAATTTGAATCTTAATTAAAAAAAGTAAAAATGGGAAGAGCCAAATTACCAAGGAAAAGTACCAGTATTGATATGACGGCGATGTGCGACGTGGCATTTTTGCTGTTATCTTTCTTTATCCTTGCAACAAAACAAAAACCTCCTGAAGCGGTTGCGGTTCAGTCACCCACTTCCACGCAAACAAAGGCAGCTTCCGATCCAAGTAAGTCAATATTAATTACATTGAATAAGGATGGGAAATGCTACCTGATGCTGGGTGAAGAAACCCGGAAGCTGGATGTGATAGAGGACCTGAATACAACACGCCAGCTTGGGTTAACCGATGCAGAAATGAAGAAGCTGGCTAAAATGCAGGTGTTAGGCATGCCTCTTAATCAAATTAAAGGAATGCTTGCACTAAGCACGCCGGTTCCTGCAGCCAAAATGGATGGTATTCCTATTAAGGATTCCGCCAATAATGAGCTGATTGACTGGGTACGCAGTATAACCAATGCTTACAGAGGAACCGATCAGCGGGATTTGCAAGACAAAATTCTGCTGAAGGGTGATATTGATGCCCTTTATCCTCAATTTAAAAATATCAAAGCAGCGCTTAAGAAAAATGATATTTACAAATTCAGGATTGTAACTAACAGTGAAGTGGCTCCGGCAGGCACAGAGCTGTATAAGAACATCAGAAAGGGCATTAAACAGGAAGAGTAACAAACTTAATTAACAAAAAAAATATTATTCCATGGCAGAAATGGATACCTCGTCGGGTGGTGGTCATAAAAAAGGCCCCGGCGTCAAAAAGAGTAAAAAATTATCTACAAGGGTAGACCTTACGCCAATGGTGGATCTTGGGTTTTTGTTGATTACATTCTTTGTGTTTACCACAACCATGAGTAAACCCACTGTAATGAAGATGAACGAGCCTAAAGACGATACGCCACCGGATCAGCAAATGAAGGTAAAAGAATCGGCTGTAATGACATTGTTGCTGGGTAAGCAGGATCAGATATATTATTATTATGGAACCTTGTCGCCAGACAGTGCTTCGCAGCAGTTTAAAACATCAAACTTTAAAGATATCCGGCAGATTATTTTGGATAAAAGGAACTCCGTTCCTGATGGTGATAAACCAAAGAGTGACCTGATGTATATCATTAAAGCAGATAAGGACGCTAAATTTAAAAATGTTATTGATATCCTGGATGAAATGTCTATAAACGCAATTCCTGCAGGTCACTATGCTGAAGTGGACATAAGCGACACTGAGGCAGACCTGATTAAAAAGACAGAAGATGCAAACGGTATAAAATAACCGTATGGAATTTCATCAAATTTGAATCTTAACATAAAGTAATTTACAATGGATATAAATAAAATTTTAAGCGCTGATATTCTCGACATCATATTTGAAGGGAAGAATAAGCAATATGGTGCTTATGACTTACGGAAAACCTATAATAAAAGGCTTGCCAAAGCGCTTATTATAACAGCTGCTTTAGGTTTGCTGATTTTTCTGGGGTCGGTAACTCTAAGCGCAATAAGTAAAAAAGCTTCTAACGCACCAGATGCGTTGGAAACACAGCTGGCAGAGCTGAAAAAGATGCTCCGCCACCACCACCACCACCACCACCACCGCCACCAAAGGCACCACCACCACCGGAAATTAACCAGATTAAATTTACTCCTCCCAAAGTGGTAAAAGATGAAGAGGTGCAGCCTGAGGAAAAAATTGAAGAAATTAAGGAAGACCAGGTGATTAGTAATGTAACTGTAAAAAGCGAAAATACTGAACAGATAGTACAGGCTCCTGTGGAGGATAAAGGAACTCAGGTAGTGGAAGTTCCTAAGAAGGACGATGATGAAGGTAAAATATTTACTAAGGTAGAAGTTGAAGCCGGTTTTCCCGGAGGCGATGCAGCCTGGAGAAACTATCTTCAAAAAAACCTGAATACAGAAGTGCCCGGAGAAAACGGTGCACCAGAAGGTAACTACACAGTAATTGTTCGTTTTGTTGTAAGTAAAGACGGAAGTTTAAGTGATATAACTTGCGAAAACGACCCCGGTTATGGAATTTGTGAGGAAGCCAAAAGGGTAATCAAGAGAACCAAAAACTGGACTCCTGCAATACAAAACGGCCGTAATGTAAATGCATACCGCCGCCAACCAATTACATTCTCTGTACAGAGCCAGTAATAAATTGTTTTTTCTTTATAAAAATCCTTTCAGCAATAACTGAAAGGATTTTTTTTATCCTTTATGGAAAATTTTTTAGTTGCCATCTTGTATATATCACCAAAACATACCACTATGGCACAATTAGAAACAGCTTCTTTAAAGAAAAATAAAGGCGGGAAACGCCTCAATAAAAAAAGTACAAAGGTTGATTTAACTCCAATGGTTGACCTCGGTTTTTTACTTATTACCTTTTTTGTTTTTACCACTACAATGGCAAAGCCCAGGGCAATGGGGCTTGTATCTCCTAAAGAATCAACTAAAATAAGTGATGTATGTGAAAGCTGTGCTTTAACAATAATACCGGCAGCCAACAACCAGCTTTATTATTATGAAGGGATGCTTCAGAGTAATACAGTTTTAAAAAGCACAAGTTTTAATGAAAGCGGGCTAAGGGCATTACTGTTTGCCAAACAGCAAAAAGTAAAAGCAGCAAGAGGTAATAGTGATGAGATGTCTGTTATTATCCGTCCATCAGATGCAAGTACTTATAAAAATTTTGTGGATGTGATGGACGAAGTAAATATTACCGGGGTAAAACGTTATTATATTGACGACATTACACCAGGGGAAACACAATTACTGTCCCGCTATCAATAAGGCAATTGCATGTAACATAGGTATATTTGCAGCATGATGCAGCAATTTTCCAGTTGGAGTGATACTATTGCAGCCATTGCCACGGCTCCCGGAATGGGTGCCATAGGTGTTATACGTTTAAGCGGCAAAAAGGCCTTTGCAATTATAAATGAACTATTTCCTTCAAAGAATTTATTTAATCAGGCATCGCACACATTGCATGTGGGTTATCTTAAAGAAAACGGAGTAACGCTTGATGAAGTGGTGGTTTCATTGTATAAAAACCCTAAGAGTTATACCGGTGAAGACGTGGTGGAGATAAGTTGTCATGGAAGTACGTATGTTCAGCAGCAGGTATTGCAGGCTTGTATAAGTAAAGGTGCAAGGCTTGCCTTACCAGGAGAATTCACACAAAGAGCTTTTTTAAACGGCAGACTCGATCTTACACAAGCGGAAGCAGTTGCAGATCTTATTGCTTCCGAAACAGAAGGTGTTCATCAAACCGCACTTCAGCAAATGAAAGGTGGTTTCAGTAATGATATAAAACAATTAAGGGAGCAACTTATCAATTTTGCAGCATTAATAGAACTGGAACTGGATTTTGGAGAGGAAGATGTTGAATTTGCTGACAGGCAAAAACTTGAGATACTCATTGGTGAGATACTACGCTCCGTTAAAAAATTAATACATTCATTTAAGCTGGGTAACATTATTAAAAATGGAGTAACCGCAGTAATCGCTGGCCGGCCCAATGCCGGCAAATCCACTTTGCTGAATGCTATGCTGAATGAAGATAGAGCTATTGTAACCGAAATAGCAGGAACGACAAGAGACACCATAGAAGAAAAGCTGGTGGTGCAGGGTATTGTATTTCGTTTAATTGATACGGCAGGTATTCGTGAGGCAACAGATAAAGTTGAAAAAATTGGTATCGAAAAATCGATGCAAAAAATTGAAACAGCCAGCATTCTGTTGTATGTTTTTGATGCTGCAGCCACTATGAAGGAAGAGGTTATTGAGGATATTGCTAAACTCTCAAAGCCGGGGCAGAAGGTGTTGCTTATTGCTAATAAAACTGATAAGGCGGGTGAGCAAAAGCTTAAACCATTACTTACACAAATTAAAGAAGCAACAGAAAATAACTACTCTTTATTCCAGGTATCTGCATTAAATAAGAAAAATGTAGAAGAGCTTGTTGATCATCTTCCTTCAATTGTGCTGAATGAAAAAATAAACACTAATCAAACTATTGTAGTAAACTCCCGTCATTTTGCAGCGTTAACCGAATGCAAAAACTGGCTGCAAAAAGTACAGGAAGGATTGCACACCGGAAAGAGCGGAGACTTGCTTGCATTGGATATACGCCATGCATTACAGGCATTAGGCGAAATTACCGGTGAAATACTGCATGACCGGGATATACTAGGCACCATCTTCGGGAAATTCTGCATCGGAAAATAAAATACTAAGCAAACCTCTAACTTTTCCTTTTTAGCTGAATGCGCATTCCGATATTGGCTGCAACATTGAAAAGATAATTGGTATTGATTTTATCAGTGTAATTAAAATCATCTGTATACGCATATTGAGTTTGAACATTAGAACTAAGCAGAAGCCTGCCACTGATCTTAAATTCAATGCCTATACCTAAACCCACAGAGGCCCCGGTTCTGTCTACTTTACTGGTTATTCCATTCTTGATTTCATTTTTATTGCTTCGGTTAATACCTGCATCTGCCATCGTGAAGATATTATATGCTTCTTTTTGAACCAGATCATACCGGCCGCTTACCAGGTAATTGTGAATAGTAATGTTGTTGATGTCGGCGTCCTGTTCATCTTTTGAAACATATCGTTCATGACTGAACTTAATTCCTGCTTCAAATTTGGATTTAGGCATAGTGTGCATCAAAGCAATACTGAAAGAACGGGGATTTGAAAATGATTGCTGCAGATGATCATTAACGGGTAAAAAATATCCCCATCTTAGGTCAATGTGGTTTTGTGCATTTGCCTGTGCCCCGGCAATGATAATGAATACTGCAAAGATTGATTTTAATAATAGCTGTTTCATAACTGTATATTTTTATGGTTGTGTAATTTCACGAACTCTTATTTACTGCCTGTATAGACAAATACAAACAGGGTTTCGACCGATTTAATATTTGCATGCAAAGCTATAATGGCACTTCTTTTTCGAAAAAGCTAACTGGATGAACGACGGAAAATTTGCGAAGAATGCAGTAAATAAATGTCCGAAATAAGGTGAGGCAAAAATTGGATAAATTCAGCACCTTCTTGCTTGATACCTCAACAGGTGCACAGGTACTATCAACCTGGATAAACATCATGATGAATACTTTCATCACCCATAAACCGTCATTCAGTAATTGTTTTTTTGCCCGGTTGAACTTTTTGTGCAAATTGTATTCTTAAAATAACCAGATGCAGTCAGGTTGGAATACATACCCCCTTTTGCCAGGCATAGCATACTGGCGCATTCATCTGAGGTTGCTGCTGACAGCCGTTTTCATCTTTCTTTTGTTGCTGTTGTTGCTTGCTTATATAAATACCGGCTCACTGGTTATGATGCTGAATCTGCGGGGTATTATCCGGGAAGGAAGGATCATTTTCCTGGGGATTATGGTTGCTGTATACTATGTCTATTTTCTTACACGCTATTTCGACCGGATATACCAGGATAACCTGCTGGCTATTCAACGTTACGTATACGAACTTTTAATGGTGGTTGCCGGCGGATTCCTGATCAACTATACCTTTCATTACCTCTTTGTAAAACTGGTGGTGGTACCCGGGGATGACGTTAAGGCGTTGAATACAAAGCTGAAGAACCTGCTGATGGTTAACCAAACGATGATGGTGATTTTGTACGGCGTTATTGCAGCTTATAAGACCATCAGGAATATCAAGGAAAAAGAGAGTGAGATAGCCCGCATACAAAAGGAATTACTGCAATCGCAGTTTGAGGCTCTCAAAAATCAATTGAACCCTCATTTTTTGTTTAACAGCCTGAGTGCACTTACATCACTGGTACATATTGATGCTGACAGAGCAGAGAAGTTCATTGATAAATTATCCAAGACATACCGGTACCTCCTCGACCAACGGGAAAAAGAAGCGGTACCATTGCAGGAGGAATTAGATTTTCTGAATAATTTTTGTTTCCTGCTGCAGCAACGCTATGAAAAAAAATTAGTTTTTCATATTGATATTGATGCAACCCCGCAAGGGTTGTACCTGCTGCCGCACAGTTTCCTGATTATACTGGAATATATTATTGCCACTAACAGTATGTCGGCAGCGAAACCACTCCATATTGAGATAGATCGGAAAAATGACCTGCTGCTCATCAGGCATAACCTGGCTCCAAAATCGTCAACCGGCACACAGCTGCAAAATCAATGGTATGAGTTGCAAAAAAATTATCAGCTCTTTAGTAAAGCAATAACTGTGGAAACGGATTCATTTACGCAAATGTCCACCTATAAAATTGACTTGTTAACAAACCATGACTGAAACGGTCCCCATATCACGCAAACATTTTCCCATTCTCCGGTTCAGCCTGGTGTTGAGTGTGATCATCAGTGTACTGTACCAGGCAATCAATACCTATATTTTTACTGAAGACTCTGTGAACAGTTTCATAGTGGATATGTTGCTCACCATCACCGAGGGCATCATTTTTACATTCGGTATTTATTATTTTATCTTGCTTAATAACCGGTATGCCGGCAATTTGAAAGTATTGAGATACCCTTTGGAGTGGGGCATCCTGGTAACGGCAGGTTTTTATTTTTTGTATATGGCCTACTGCCTAAGGGCCGGGTCTTTTTTACCAGTGAACGGGTTGCTGCAGAATGGTGCCTACCGGCTGTATATCTGCATCAACCTGGTGGGCATCACATTTTTGTATATCCTGATTACCGTGTTCAGTTTTTACCAGGAGATAATTGAGAAGACAGCCAGGGCTGAACAAATGCAACAAGAATATGCCGGTGTTCGTTTGCAGGCGCTGAAAAGCCAGGTGAACCCACATTTCCTGTTCAACAGCCTGAGTGTGCTGAGCTCATTGGTGCACAGCAGCCCGGATCTGTCTGAGAAATTCATCATCCAGCTTTCAAAAGCTTATCGCTATATCCTGGATCAGAAGGATGCAGAGCTGATCTCATTACAGCAGGAGCTTGATTTCCTTGACGCTTATTTCTTTTTGATACAGATACGTTTCAATAAAAAAGTGATCCTGCAAAAGGAAATTGATGCCGATGCCTCAACACTTTTGGTGCCACCATTAACCCTGCAGTTGTTGGTTGAGAATGCGGTAAAGCATAACAGCATGTCTGTTTCAAATCCGCTAAAGATCAATGTAAAAGTAAAAAACGATCTGCTGGAAGTAAGCAATAATATCAGTGCAAGGGAGCAGGTTGTATCATCTACCGGCATTGGCTTGGAAAATATACGTAAGCGATTGGGGTATGTGAGCGATGAACCGGTAAGGATTAATAGAACCGCTGATACATTCAGCGTTACCATTCCACTTATAAAAAAAAATAAATAAAATTGTATGAAATCTCCATGAGCAACGGCACACCCAGCCCGAACGAGTATCAGGAGATTCCATATGGCAAAATTAATATACCACCGCAGGTGGTTAAAACTAAAAATACACATATGAAAGTCGTAATCATTGAAGATGAATTTTTAACGGCCCAGCGACTGGACAGCCTCTTAAATAAATATGACCCCACTATGGAAATAATGGCCATCCTGCCTTCCGTGGAAGAGTCAGTAAAGTGGTTTAAAGAAAATGAAGATCCCGATTTGGTATTTATGGATATACACCTGGAAGACGGGCAGAGCTTCAGCATTTTTGAATCCATTAACCTGGATATACCGGTGATATTTACTACAGCTTATGATGAGTATATGATCAAGGCTTTTAAGGTGAACAGCATTGATTACCTCATGAAACCAATTAACGCTGAGGAACTGGCTGTGGCCATTGATAAATTCAAAAGGGTGCAGGGCGAAAAAAAGGAAGACGATCCGGACAGCATCGGGGCGCTGTTGCAGAACTTCCAAAAAAAGGAAGTGGAGTTTAAAGAGCGTTTCCTGATCTCCGTTGGCTCCCGGTTAAAAACGGTTGAGATCACTGATGTGCATTATTTCTATAGTGCGGAGAAAGTAACCTTCCTGGTGACCAAAGACAACCAGCGTTTCCCCATAGATACCAGCCTGGATAAACTGATCGGGCAGTTAAATCCTAAAGATTTCTTCCGGGTAAACCGCCAGTTGATCGTTAAACTGCCGGCTATTGAAAATATTCATGTGTACCCCAAGAGCAAACTGAAGATAGATTTGCAACCTGCTATGAAGGAGGATGTATTTGTGAGCATCGACCGGGTTACAGAATTTAAAGACTGGTTAGGAAAATGATTGATCAACATTTAATATAAAAGCCATGCTACGATTTATCGCAGGTTTCCTGCTGCTGTTTTTTTGTTACCATGCTGCAGAATATATGATCATGCAGCAGAACAGCATAGTTGGTTTCCTGGCCGGGCAGGGCGCTTTTTTCCTGGCTGCCTGGCTGATAGCCCGCTGGCAGGGCTTTACAGGTTTTGCCGCCTGGGGCATTATTTTTAAAAAAACAGCTTTGCGAAACCTGGGGGCTGGTTTATTGCTTGGCTTATTAGTTTATGGTCTTTATTTTTTAACAAGTCTCGGCCTGCATTTCGAAGAGATCGTAGCTGTGCCGCCTGCTGCAGTATTTATCCAATCATTTTTATTATTTACGTTTGGTACCTTCTTTTCATCCTTGTCGGAGGATGTGCTAACCCGTTCTTATCTCTACAAACATTTTTCCGGAAAAATATCGCCGGGCATTTTATTATTGTTGTCTTCTCTTGTATATGTGGCAAACCATATTTACCGTTTAGGAGATGGAATCCAGGTATTGCTATACCTTTTTATTTTAGGTGTCTTTCTCATGCTGGCTTTAATGCTCACTAAAAATATCTGGCTTACGCTGGGCTTGCATTGGTCTGGTAATATCATTTACCAGCTTACCAGCAATATCATTCAAACCAAATCCGTCAACAACGGGCCGGGGCAGCTATGGTTGTATATCGGTTTCCTGTTGTTGCTGATACCTGCCACTTATTATACTGGGAAGTATCTTTCTGCCCTGGATAATCGTTCTCAGCATGCAGGCGATCCTGCCTGATATCGTCATTCAGCCGGCGGTTTCGGTCATCCATCTTTTCTTGTTTTTACAGTTTTGATAACCATGCTTTCTTTGAGATATGAAAAAGTTATTTATCTTTTTACTTGTATTAACGTCGGCTATTGCCAAGGCTGCCGACAGTTCATTTATTTTAAAAACCACCGATAACGTTTCATTGTATGTGAAGGTGTCGGGTAAAGGAAAGCCCTGTGTGTTTGTGCATGGCGGGCCGGGTTCCAATGCCTATTATTATGAGGCATTTCAGCAAGGTGGCCCGATTGAAAACCAGGTGCAGATGATCTATTATGATCAACGGGGCTGCGGCCGTTCTTCTTCACCGGCTAACGGAGATTACTCTTTGAGCCGGATGGAAAAAGACCTGGAAGAAATACGTCAAAACCTCGGGTTTGCAAAATGGGCCATTATGGGACATTCTTTTGGCGGTGTTATCATTACCAGTTATGCCCAACATTATCCTTCCAGAGTTGCCGCTCTTTTGTTGATCCATTGCACACTGGATGTAAATTATTCAATGGCCAGCCATATACTTTCCGGCATTAAAATACTTGGCATTGTTGATAAAGCGCCTTACCTGGATACTACCAAACCGATTATGCAGCGTGTAGGTATGATCCATGATCAGCTAACAGAAAAAAAACTTTGGTATAAGCTGATGTTTCGCAATCAATATGAAAAAGACCTGAACGATACGATCGATAATCCTATTGAAAAACACAATCGTGATTTTGCAAATGCTGTATGGGGTATACCCGAATACATGAAAGACTTTACGCCGCTAACAAAAGACATCAAATGCCCGGTGTTTATCATGGCCGGCGATAAAGATTATGCGATTGGTCCGGACCATTACAAAAGTTTTGCATTCCCTTATAAAAGCATTGTGATCTATCACGGCGGCCATGCGCCCTTCCAGGAAGAACCACAATGGTATGCCGAAAAAGTTATTGACTTCTTTAAACAGATAAAATATTAAAATCAATAGAAATGAAAAAGAATCTATTAGATCCACGCAGTGCGCAGGCAATCTGCGAAAGGCTGAATAAACTCACAGCAGACCATAAATGTTTTTGGGGAAGAATGACCTCTACAGAAATGCTGTTGCACTGCAATCTTTGTAATACACAATTGCTGGAAGAAAAATATGCTGCAAAAATGCCTACGGCAAAGCAAACTTTCATGAAGGTATTAGGACTTTACCTGAAACCAACATTTCCCAAAAACCTTAAGGGAGCGGCAAGGAATGATACATCCGGCAAAGTATTGTCAATCGAATTTAACGAGCAATTAATGCTTTGCAAAGCAACCATTAACCGCTTTCCGATCCACAATACACCCATGACCCTTGAGCATCCGGTATTTGGCCCGTTATCCAACAGGGAATGGGGTATTGCAGCCTGGAAGCATATGGACCATCACCTGCGGCAGTTTGGCGTTTAATATTCTAAAAGTATGACCTAAACCTGTTTGTTTATATCGTACTGTATTCAAAAACGAATACCTGTCCATAAAATTCTGCGTTAAGATTTGTATTAAATTTGGCAAGGCCTTGTACAAAACTTTTTGGGGCATAACCTGTAGATGCTCAATGAAATGAATAAGCGGCTTGACTTCATTTTGATAATGGCTTTGGTGCTGGTGCCCAACTTCATTTATTACGACCGGGTTACTAAACTGCTTTAGTAATATTACCAGCAGGTCCACTTAGATATTAACACCAATTTCATACAGTTGTAAGAGTAAAAAGATTTGCTATTTCGGTATGTCGGGCGCCACTTTCTCGAATTCATCAGTTGATATCCGCTGTTCATCCTGAATTATTTCCGTAAAAACAGCGTTTTTATTCTCTTTGTATCATGAAAAAGACAATCATATTTTCCGTAATTTTTGCACTGGCTTCCTTAGCAAGTCAGGGCCAACAGCAATTTGATTCTGCCGCCTATGTGGGCCAGTTTAAAAAAATATTTCCAGGCTTTGTTGTAGATACCACCCGCCAGGGTGAAGTATTGACCAACGAACAGAAAATTGAAGGACTTAGCAAAGTCTGGTACGAAGCCAAATTCAATTTTGCCAATTTCGACCTGGTGCCGCAACTGAACTGGGACAGTGCCTACCGCAGTTTTATCCCGAAGGTGCTGGCTACAACCGATATCCTTTCTTATTACGGCGAATTAAAGAAATTCAATCAACTGTTACATGATGGCCACAGCCGGATAATGGAACCTTCTTATTATTTTATGCAGAAAGGCATGGTTCCTTTTGTATTTGAATATATTGACGGCAAAGTAGTTTTAGCGCAGATTATGAAAGATGTGCCCGAGTACAGCAAGGCAAAGGTTGGCTGGATAGCTACCACCATCAATGGTACACCCATACAAGATTACATCAAGAGAAACATAAGCCCTTATCTCCATTATTCAACGCCACAAGATAGTATATCACGCATTTATCGTTTTGAAATGTTGCTGGGTAACATCAACGAGCCGGTAACTATCGGGTTTCAAACAAAAGAAGGGAATGCGATTGAGCAGCAATTCAAAAGAATGCGATGGAATTTTGATGGTGACCCGGTAAGCTTTAAAGTTTTGCCTGGAAATATCGGGCATGTGATTATCAATAGTTTCAATACTGAGAAAACAGTTGCGCTTTTTGATAGCTTGTTTCCTCAAATTTCAAAGACTTCGGCTTTGATCATTGATATCCGCGGCAATGGCGGCGGCAATAGTAATAATGGTTATGAAATCATCGGCTACCTGTTAAACAAACCTTTCTATACCGATATTAGTGTTATGCGACAATACAGGCCAAGCTATCGTGCATGGGGATCGGAGCCGGTTACTATTGAATTAAACAGAGATGATTGGAAGCCTTATAAAAATAAACTGTATAACAAACCTGTAGTGGTGGTAACAGGCCCGGCTACCTATTCTGCTGCGGAAGATTTCACCGGTGCGTTTAAAACATGCGGCAGGGGAAAGATTGTGGGAGCGCCAACAGGAGGTAGTACAGGTCAGCCGCTAGGGTATGATCTGCCAGGTGGTGGTTTGGGATTTGTGTGTAGCAAAAGAGATATCATGAGTGATGGTACTGAGTTTGTTGGCATTGGTATTAAGCCTGATTTGGAAGTGTATCCAACCATCAAAGGTATTCAGCAGGGCAGGGATGAAGTGCTGGAGAAAGCAGTGGAGATGATCAGGAACCAAATCAAGTAATTTTTTAAAACAGGTCACCCGTCTTTTAATGATTGAAGATTTACATCACGAAGATGAGTAACAGTGAAAATAAAATCAGGAAATATGAAAAAATTATTGTTCGCAGTACTGGTAATCATTCTTTCATTTATAAATTCAAATGCAATGGCTCAGCAGCAATCAATCAGCAGGAAAAATCTTGACACTGCTTTCCTGGTTCAAAATGTTTCAAAAGTTGAAATACAGGAAATAAGTTTTCCGGCAGGTCAAAAAGCTCCAAAACATCTGCATCCCTGTCCTGTTGTGGGGTATATTAAATCAGGTTCTGTTCTTTTTCAAATAGAAGGGAAGGAGCCGGTTATTTTAAAAGAAGGGGCTTCGTTTTACGAGCCCAAAAATGTGAATATTTTACATTTCGATAATGCTTCTGATGAACTGCCAATGACTTTTGTTGCTTTCTATTTGAAAGAAGACAGCGAAGAAAACGTAAAAATAGTTCAATAGCAATATCATCATATGGGATCAGATTTTCGAACCAAAAGAAAGCCGATCCTGCAAAAATATACGGTATGCCATTTGTTAGAATCAGCCTTCCCAACACATTTTCGCAGGAAACGAAAGACAATGTTTCATTAGCGGTACACCAGGCGTTGATCCAGGAATTTAATATTCCGGAAGAGGACTATTTCCACATTATAGAGGAATTAGCTTTTCACCAGATTAAGTTTCCGGAAACTTACCTCGGTGTTGCTCATACATCAGACATTGTATACATACAGATCATAGCAGGACAGGGGCGTACGGTGGAGCAAAAAAAGGGGTTGTATAAAGCAATAGCAGAAAGGATAGCCAACTCAACCACCATCACCAAAAACAACATAATTATTGTGTTGGTTGAAAATGAAGGCAAGCAGAACTGGTCATTTGGAAACGGCGAAATACAGGAACCAAAACATTTTATCAAATGAACATTTCAAATATCAATCATTGTATGAGCCAGATAGCAACAGATGATAAGGCAGGCGTGAAGCTTGCTCAATTAACCGGCGACGAGAAGATGTCGGTATTTGCAATCGAGTTGGCAGCGGGACAAAGTATTCCGGCACATTACCATAACAAGGGTATTGAAGCTTATTTTATTCTTAAAGGACAAGGAATAGTACGTACAGGAACACTCTGCAATGGAATGGTTATTTGGAACACTGAAGTGGAAGTGCATGCAGGAGACTGTTTTACGATTTACCCAGGCGATGTTCACGAGTTTAAGAATAATTCAGAAACTACACTTCGCATACTTGGAACGGCACCTTTAAGCCATACCACTCATGACAGGTATTTTATTGAAACGAAAGAGCCTCAACTGCAGCCATAAATTTTAAAAGATATGGAGGGTAGCTGTGATAGGATAATTTCACTTAGGTAGAACGAAGGATGGGAATGTATCGCCCTGATGATTACAGATTAATAAAAAAATAAAAACAGTTTATATGTTTATTATTCAATTAACGTATACCAGACCATTGGCCGAAGTAGATCAGTTGCTCGACGGCCACAGGCAATTTCTTGAAAAATACTATGCAGCAGGGATTTTCCTGGTCTCCGGCAGAAAGCAGCCCCGGACCGGTGGCATTATTTTAGCCCGCGCTGAAAGTCCGGAGAAGCTGCAGGAGATCATTGGCGAAGATCCCTTTAACCGCCAGGGAGTTGCTGAGTATCATATTACCGAATTTTTGCCAACGATGGCAAGCGAGGAACTTAAATTTCTGATTCAATAGTTATGAAAAGCTCACTTTTATTATCTATCTTTTTTTTGCTTTTATGCAAATACGCAGATGCTCAAAACCAAGATACCATCAACATTAATGCGTCAACGATCCGCACAAGTGACATTAAGTATGGCAAAGCCAGTTACCTGGTGTATAACAAAAAAACGAAGGAGAGCCCCGCAGAAGGACTTTACCTGGTGAATATCGATGTGGAGCCAATCCAATATAAACATCAACCTGCCATTGCAATTACGCAGGAATGGGATGGCAGGGATACTATTTTGCACCGGGCTTATACCGTTTTAAACACGAGTGATTTTTCTACCCGCCTCCACCACACATCATGGAAAGGGCTGGGCTATTCTTCCAGTTTTGATTTTGATGACCGCAAGGTTTCTTTTGAAGGAGTGATTGCCGATTCAAACAAAACAAAAATGATAGCAGACTTTAATGCTGCTTTTGCCAGTTATAATCTTAACTGGCATTCCGACCTGTTTATTTTCACCCGGTTGCCCTACAGGGCAAATCGATCTTTCCGCATTAATTTTTTCGATCCGGGTTTTGGTAAACCCACAGAGGAAATCTATTCCGTTACGGGAAGTGATGCCCTGCTGACCACCGCAGGTAAAAAAATCAACTGCTGGGTAATGGAGCGTAAAGGGAAGCCTGCCGGCAGTTACCAGAAATTCTGGATAGATAAAAAAAGCAGGCTGGTATTAAAAGAAGAGGATCTTTTCAACAGCAGGTACCGCTTTAAATTGAAACTGGAGGTGGTGGAAAATGGATAAGCGGGATAGTCGGTTTTATTCAGAAAACTTGCAAACAAATATTTAAAGGGTAGATTTTTTTATGAAAGCATTACTATTTAATAAAAAGGGTGTAGCGGAACAGGTGTTGGCTTTGGGAGAAATAGCTATCGCTGATCTGCAACCCTGCGAAGTAAGGGTGAAACTATTGGCAAGTCCCATCAATCCTGCAGACCTGATGTTCATTGAAAAGACATACAGGGTAACGCCTGTTTATCCGCAGGTAGCCGGTTTTGAAGGTGCCGGTGTTATTGTTGAAAACGGCGGGGATGACCGGTATCCCAAAAATTCATTGGTTGCATTCCGGCACAAGAACGTGTGGGCCGAATATGTAAACATTCCCAAACAGAAACTCATCTTATTGCCGCAAAATTTGCCAGTTGAAAAAGCGGCGCAACTTGCCTTAAACCCAATAACCGCCTGGGCGCTTTTAGAAGAAGCGGATGCCAAACCAGGTGAATGGATCATTTTGTCGGCAGCAAATTCGGCCTTGAGTAAATTGATCATTCAGTTTGCAAAAGTCAGGGATCTGAAAACCATAGCCATTGTAAGGGGGAATGATCATCAAAAAACACTGTTCGATTTAGGTGCAACAGCCGTTGTGCTGGCTGATGATGTTGATATAGAAGTGCAGATAAAGGCGCTCACAGGAGAAGAAAGGATTGCCGGATTTTTAGACGCCGTTGGCGGCGGACTTGCTTCGAAAATGATCAGGATAATGTCGGCAAACAGCAGGATAATTCACTACGGTTTGTTCAGCGATAACCCCGTGACGTATCACAACGCAGATGTGATCTTTAAAAACCTGGTGATAAAAGGATTTGGTATCGACGCCTGGTTACAAACCAGGTCAGATGCCGAGCTGGAGCAAATATGGAAGGGAATTATCAGCGCAGTGATAGCGCCTGATTATAAGATGGAAGTTGCTGCAAAATATCCGTTGGAACAATATCAAAAGGCATTTGCAGAGAGTAAATCAACCAACAATGGTAAAGTGCTTTTTTGGATAAATGAGTAATTCAAACTTTGTAAATTGGCTATTGCTTTTCGTAGAATTTTGGTAACACAATAAAAAATGCAAGATGGAAAATATACATGCCATTGAAACGAACATTGCGATGGTAAAACAATTGTATCATTACTTTTCGAAAAAGGATATCCCTTCTATTTTGCAATTGTTGCATGAAGATGTTGAATGGGGTGAGCCGGAGAATCCTTACAATCCTGCCGGGGGCACACGAAAAGGCCATACCGGATTTTTGGAGTGGATCCATATCGGGAAAAATGCCGAAGAAATTCTGGAATTAGATCTGCAGCGTTTTCTTACAGATGCAGACTCCGTTGCTGTAACCGGTCACATGAAGTGCAAGGCCATACGAACACAAAAAATATATGAATCAGATTTTGTTCATTTAATAATCATGCGCAACAACAAGGTTTGGAAGTTTCAGGAATTTTTTGACACCTACCTTGCAGGCGAAGCTTTCCGGTAATGATCCGTATAATGAAGTACCCATTACGATAAGCAATTTGAATTGTTGCGTATGCCGAACGTAGTTTGTACACCACATTTGGGATAAGTGGAGCGGAACGGTTACGAATTGTGTTTTGGAAAGGCTTTTGAGAACGTTGCGAATTTCATCAATGGCAATCCTACCAATATTACTAATTCTGAAGTATTATAAAAAATGGCAGGAGGCATTATTGCCAGCCTGCCATAGTCATTCATGGCGAGAATAATTTGTTTTATTTATAGCTTGCTGATTTTTTTATCTCTTCTGTTGCTCCACCAGTTGGATCCAGGTATAACAACATGCCATAGGACTATACGGCGATTTTACGATCTCCTTTTTGCAGGTAGGCATCTGCTCTAGTGGAGAAATAATCGAGATTGCAATATTCCCAGGGTTATATTCGTAAAAGAATAAAGGGAGTCAGATGATGGAAGCAGCGTCGATAAGAATTAGTCAAAGGCAGTAATATAAAGTCCAGGAAAAATACCCATGTGATCAGTTGCCTTTATAGGTTGCTTTAAAGGGAGAGCAAGTAGAGAAGGCCGGGGAAATTATTCAAGAGTGCAACAGTTTTAGATTTTGTTCATTATTCCCAACAGCTTGCACTTGTTTTATATAATCTTGTTGCCCATTTGTTGCCCAAACCCATAAAACCCTTGAATACCAAGGGTTCTTAAATTTTGTATCGGAAAGTAGTTCCGTCCTCATGGCTGTTAAAAAGAAAATTCCTTTACCTTTAAACCATGTACAAATGGAGCGTTATTATAATTTTTGCAGCTTTGGTTTCTTGCCGGCAGCTTGATAAAACTGAAAGCAGTTTTCCGTTAGAAGCTAAAACTAAAATGATGGAAACAGACAGGGATTTCTCAAAAATGAGTGCAGAAAAAGGAATGAAAAAAGCCTTTATTCAATATATGGACAGCGATGGAGCTCTGTTGAGGCCAGATCAGTATCCTTTACTGGGAGCTGATGCGATTGATTATCTCAGCCGGATTAACGACTCCTCATTTACACTACAATGGGAACCACAAAAAGGATACATTGCAAAAAGCGGCGATTTGGGTTATACATTTGGGGTTTATTCGCTTAAACCTTCGCAAGCTGATACAGTTATTTACGGTACCTACGTAAGTATATGGAAAAAACAGGCCGACGGCTCCTGGAAGTTTGTATTAGATACAGGGAATGAAGGCATAGGAGCCCAGGAAGCTGATACTGCAAAATAGCTCATACAGGATTCACCCATAAAAAATCCTTAAAGCAGCGGCTATTTTTATATACAGGAATTTTTTTTCGTTTCTTTGTTTAAACAATCCTTATAACCAAATGAAGAAGAAGATTGCGCTTGTTACGGGCGGCTACTCCGGAGAGGCTGTTATTTCTTATAAAAGCGCTGTTACAATCGAAAAGAATATTGACACAGAAAAATGGGAATGTTACAAAATTGACATTAACCCTGCTGGGTGGTTTTATATGGGCGGGGATGGCAAAACGCCTGTAGATAAAAACGACTTTTCCATAACTATTAAAGGCGTAAAAATAGTTTTTGACGCGGTGCTGATAGGCCTGCACGGCACACCCGGCGAAGACGGAAAACTCCAGGGATATTTTGATTGCCTTAATATTCCTTATACAGGTTGTGATGCAGCATCTTCTGCGCTAACCTTCAATAAACGTTATACGGTTTCCGTAGCAGCCAACTCAGGCATTAAAGTGGCAAAATCTGTTTTACTGCATAAAAGCAGTCCATATAGCCCTGATGAAATAATTAAGCAACTGAAATTCCCCGTTTTTGTTAAGCCCAATAATGGAGGTTCCAGTATTGGAATGTCAAAAGTAAACCAACCGTCTGACGAGATAGGAGTGGCCATTGAAAAAGCTTTTAAAGAAGATACACAGGTACTGGTGGAGGAGTTCATCAGTGGAAGAGAATTTACCATTGGGGTCTTTAAATCAAAAGGAAAAATAATTCCACTGCCAATAACAGAAATTATTTCTAAAAAAGAGTTTTTTGATTACGAAGCAAAATATGAAGGCGCCAGTGATGAAATAACACCAGCCAATGTTGAGGAAAGTGTGGCTGAAAAAGTACGCAGTGCTGCGCAAAAAATTTATGGTGTGTTTAACTGCAAGGGTATTGTACGGATTGATTTTATTTACAATGAAAAAGAAGGAGAGCCTTATATGCTTGAAATAAACACAGTACCCGGGCAAAGTGATGCAAGCCTTGTGCCACAGCAGGTGGTTGCCATGGGCTGGACACTAAAAGATTTTTATTCGGCATTAATTGAAGAATGTTTTGCATAACCATTACAAACAGTAAGCACCACAATGTTTAAATTTATAACCAACCGGCCTTTTTGGGTAAACCTGCTTGCAGCAGCAGCACTGGCGTTGTTAATTATTTTCATTTTATTAAAAATGCTTGGCTGGATAACTAAGCATGATTCTTATTTAAAAGTGCCGGCAGTGCTTGGCAAAAAAACAACGGAAGCGGTAAAGATGCTGGAAGAAAATGGTTTCCAGGTGGAGATTGTTGACTCTGTTTATACCGATACTGCCAAAGCCGGTATTGTATTGAAACAGTTACCCGACCCCGATGCAACAGTAAAAATTAACCGTACTGTTTTTATAACTGTAAACAGGCAAATACCCCCAATGATTGATATGCCAAAATTAGAAGGCCAGAGTCTTGGTTTTGCTTTAGATATACTGGAACGTAATCATCTTAAATTAGGGGATACTATTTTTAAACCCGACTTTCAGGCGGGTTACGTACTGGAACAACAGTATAACGGTGTGCACATACCAGAAAAGGCAAAAGTAAGATGGGGAAGTTCCATTACACTTGTTGTAGGTAAGGTGAGTGATGAACAATTTATGGTGCCTTCGGTTGTTGGAATGACTTATAGTGAAGCAAAATCGATGCTGGAAGGATTGGGTATTGTAATTGCCACAGTTATTGCAGATCCTGATGTAAAAGATACGTCCAGTGCTTTTGTGTGGAAACAAACCCCCGAGCGTTTTGATGACGATAGAAAACCCCGTTATATTCGGGCAGGGCAAGTAATGGATTTACGGGTGTCTCAGAAAATGAAAGTTGTAACAGACTCTATTGGTAACAAATAAAACAACTATTATGACAATAATAACTAATGATGAAGTAAAACAGCGCCTTGACAGCGGCGAGCAGCTAAACCTGGTGGATGTGAGAGAACCACATGAGCATGCTGAGTTTAATATTGGCGGCATTTTATTGCCATTGGGCAAAGTGCAAACCATGCAGGTGGATGATATTGATGACTTAAAAGATAAAGAAGTAATTGTTTATTGCCGCAGCGGCAACCGTAGCGGCCAGGCTGCACTTATTCTGGATACACTTGGATTTACCAATATAAAAAATCTTACCGGGGGTATGCTTTCCTGGCAGGAAAAGTTTGCAAAGTAATTATGGCCTCTCTTGATTTAATTTAATAGGGAAACCGCTTTTTATATAATAAAGGCTGCATTAAAAATGCAGCCTTTTCTCATGCGTGATAGTTAGTAAAATGAAATTGCGGTTTGGTCGTATTTGAATCTAAACTACCGGTTTAACAAAAACGAAATATATGGCTTTGTGTTTGTTGCCGTTGACCCCTTATATCCGCATGAAAACGCAGTATATACTTTTTGGCTTTGCGTAGTGTTAAGGCTACCGTATGTTGCCAGGGCAGTACTGGTGGCACTGCTTCCGCTTTCCCTGATACTCCATGTGCCTACAGCAGAAGGAACAGGCATATCAAAATATAAACTGGTTCCAAGATAAGAAACACCGGCTGCCACCAATGTGGTATTGAAGTATAAATCTATGTTAGGCACATTGGGCATCATATTAACAAATTTGAATCTTGCCATACCAGGAGCAGGTACAGTAAAATCATCTGACGCAAGAAACGTTTTTGTTTTTGTACTGGTATCACCCACATGCAGTGTGTAATTCTTCAGGGCATCAACAGTAAAATTGGTATTGAATAATACTATTGAATCTGTATTGGTGTTTTTCTTTGGAATTGTTACTGCAAAAGTTACCCCACCCGATGGAATAGACAGGTAATCGGGGTAATTAGATCCATTTGTATTGTAACCACCTCCAGGGAATGGGGTACGAAAACCAATCAGGTTACTTACCCGCTGCCCGTTTACCACCAACTGAACACTGGGATTTAAAGCGTAAGCACTTACATAGTTTATTTTTAATAAGGCAGCGTCGTTACCGGGAAAAGTGCGGTCGGCCTTATAATTAATTTCTTTTTTACAGCTTACCATACTTGCTGTAAGAAAAAGGAGTATTAAAAACTTATGAGTTATTTTCATTTTAAATGATTTTTGTAGATTACTTAATCAGTTAGCTTATCAGGGCTCTGTGAACCACATTTTTTTAATATGGTAATCATTTTGAGTTGCACCGATACGTTGCAGCTCCAGTATATTCCATACGTATTCAGAGTTAAATCTCGGTCTTACCCTGTAAACTGGCTGCCCTGCATTATCCGGAAAAAGATCTCCTCCGGAAGGAAGTACGAAACCGGTATACACCTGCTGCCCGGCATAAGAATCAACATAATGATAACGCCTCATATCACTCCAGGTCTCCAATGCGCCCCAGGCAAACATGGCAATGTATTTCTGTAACATAATTTTTGACATGGTAAGGCCGGCTGATGTTGCCGGAACTACGTTGGTATTTGCAAGGTAGGCTGCTTTGTTAGCAGCATTAATATCCTTGCCAGTTGGGATGTTAACATTATAAACAGAGGAAAGTAAATCAAATGAAAGGCTAATGCCATCTTTGTAAGCCTGGTAAGCTGTAGCCTTGTCGCCTTTTCTGAAAGCTGCTTCAGCAATAATGAACTTCATTTCACTGGCGGTCATTACAGGAAAGGGAGCGGCATTACGGAAAATGTACCGGCAGTTTGCATCAGTTGCAGGAGCAGTGTTTACTACACCAGTAGCCTGGCTGCTGCCCCAGAAATTTTCCGGGTTATCTTTTGCCGGGCCGGGATTTGAAACACTGTATGCTGCCTGGCCTTTGTTGGGTAAAATACCTTTTATCGTTCCGTTAGCATTACCTCTCAACATATACCATGCACGGGGATCAGCAGCGCCTGAAAACTCAGGATTAGCCCCACTCATAAGGTCAGCAATAAATGCACCCTGCCTTATTGCGGTGGGGTTTATGGTAGAAACCCCGGAAAGGTTGCTACGGAAAGGGCCAAAAAAGTTATTAGTTGCACTCAGTGAATTTGCAAGAAACTTAACGGAGGCATTGTCTGCATTATCCATCATTGCCTGGTTAGCGTAATAGATTGCTGAATCGGCCTTGTAAGTTGATTTATTGCTCAGGTGATTGTGATACCTGGCTAATACGCCGTAAGTGAACTTCTTCCATTTCGCTACATCGCCATTGTAAAAGTAGGCATCGCCTTTTGCAAGGTTAGCCTGGCTTACACCATCACCTGTTTTATTCAGGTAAACCAATGCATCAAAGCAAAGCTGGCGCACATAATTATACACATCTTCCTGCGTATCGTATTTAAAGGTAATCTGGTCGGTATTAAAAGCTTCTTTCAAAATAACATCACCATAGTAGTCAGTTAATGTTAACCAGCTCCATGCAAGCACAGCTTTCCCCACACCAACATAATCCCATTTCTTTTCTTCTTCGGCCCATTTTACCATCATCATGGCGTTTTGTCCAATATCATAATAATGCATACGCCAGGTAGATTGTCCAATATCGCTTGCGTTGTTGGTATAGCCCATCTGATCGTAATTACTGAGCGTTGCATGATAGGCAAAACTCTGTATATAAGCTCCGATATAACGGATGTCATTCATTGGCCCGTGCCCGCCATAATTGCCTGCCATTGATGCAATGATGTTAGGCAGCAATGTTTCTACGGGAACTCTTACAGGTGCATTGGGGTTTTGATATACATCGTCAATTTTTTTGGAACACGATGGAATAATTGCCACCATCGTAACCAGTAAGGATAATTTAATTATAGTGTGTTTCATATTCATTCAGTTTAAAAATTAAAAGTTAGCCCTTATACCAAAATTTGCACTCACCGGGGTTCCTACATTTCCGTAGTCAAATCCAAACCCGCCAACACCTCTGGTTCCTGCAGTATTACCGTTTACCTGGGGATCAGCTCCTGTATAATTGGTAATTAAGACAAGGTCATTAATAGTAATAAAAGCGCCCAATGATTTGATTACTCTCATTTTTTTAACATTGAATGAGTAAGAGGCAGTGATATCTCTCAGGCGAAGCCAGTTAATATCTTTCTCAATGAACTCTTCTTCAGGCATGGTGGTGTAATATGACTGATTATAATATGGCGTAATAGCAATATTATTTTTAGTAGGAGTGCTGGTATTCTCCAAGCCATCCTGCAATACACCATCAATTACTCTTGGGTTCAGCCTGTCAAGAGTACGCATGCTCCTGCCCATTGTGGTAAGGTATCTGTCAGTTGCATTGAATATATCGCCACCAACCTTAAGATCCCAAAGGAAACTGAATTTGAATTTTTTATAGCTCATGCTGTTTACAAAGCCTACAGTAAAATCAGGGTTTCGGTCGCCACGCACACGGAAATTATTATCCAGTATTGGTAAGCCTGTTGTAGGGCTGATGAGTAACTGGCCAGCATTGTTTCTTGCATAACCATATGCTGTGATGGTGGTTGTAGGTCCGCCCACCACTAAGCCACCCCGTGCATTAGCGTATAACCATGTATCAGACTGGTAAAATTCCGGAACATTGGCTGGCAACTCCAGCACTTTGTTCCACATTTTATTGAAGTTGATACGTGTATTCCAGGAGAATGTTTTTGTTTTTACAACATCATAATTCAAAGCAATTTCAACACCCTGGTTTTGATTGGCTCCCACATTAAGTGTATTTAGCACGAAACCGGTACCATAGCTCGCCCTGAATTGTTCAACAATAAGGTTTTTGTTTTTTGTGTTGTAATAAGTGGCCTCAACAGCCAGTTTATTATCCAGTATTTTGAATTCTGTACCTACTTCATATGTTTGCTGTTTTTCAGGCTGTAGTAATGGGTTATTATTGGTAAAATCATATGAGTAGCCACCGCCACTGGAGAAGCGGGGAGCAAAAACAGATTGATTTGCATAAGGCTGGCTGGACCTTGCCGTACTTGCCACTGAGCCACGTAATTTCCAGTAGTTGAGGAAATGCCCTTTTATACCCGGTATAAGGTCGCTTGCAATAATACTGATACCGCCTGCAGGGTAATTATAATTACGGTAGGCTTTAGGGAAGATGGAAGATTCTTCAAACCGGTGTGAATAGTTCAGGAATACAACAGATTTCCATGATAACGAAACTTCTCCGAAGTAAGCCATTGACCGCCGTATATTATAATTCGGTCTTCCATACTGTGCATTGCTCAAACGGGTTCTTGTCCTCGGGTCGGTATTGTTACTGTCAGTCCGGTTCATATCGGCCAAGTTATTGCCTACAACTGCCCATTGCTGAAATTCATAGTCCTGCCACATATTGCCAACCATTAACTTTCCTGAAAAATTACCCATTGTTTTTTTAGCAGTGGCAGTAATGGTATGGTTGTATCCATAATAATCTCTGTAATAATTATCCTGTTGCCCTTTTATAGCTCTTGATAAATAATAGGACATAGAGTCATACCTTGTATAACCCTCTGTATGATACGTGTCATAACCAAACCTGCCGGCAAGAGAGAGCCATTTGGTTGGATTGATATTTATACCAAATGTTGCCAGCCAGCGGCCTGTGTTGTCTTCGCTCCGGTTTTTATAAACGTTGTAAAAAGGATTGTCCAGGTCCGCATTTGGATTCGAGTTAAACAAAGATTTTTTTAGCCCTGTTGAAGTTGACCAGTCCCTGATATCATCTGTTGCAGGCCATACCAGCAGGTTTAACATATAACCGCTTGCACCTCTTAATGGCTTATCATTTGCCGAATAGATATAACTGATAGCGGGTGTTATTTCAATCATTTTGCCAATTTTAGTGGTATTGGCAATTCTGAAATTGTATCTATCGTATGAGTTGGTGGGTATTGGCGACTCTTGTTTGAAAAGAGAACCAGAAATATTGAAACTGGCTGTTTTAGTACCAAATGATGCTGCCAGGTTATGTGTTTGCGAAAACCCGTTTCTGAAAAAATTGTTCAGGTTATCATACCTCGGTGTGCCCGCAGGATAAGCAGGACCAAATGCAGTGAAGGTTGCGCCAGAAACGCCATTAGTACCGCCATCAAATGCAGAAATAGTATTGGGGAGCCTGTTCAGTTTTTGCACTCTGAAGCTGTTATCATAATTAATAGCCAGTTTGCTGTTAGCTTTAGCTTTTTTTGTGGTAATAATGATTGCACCTGAACTTGCCTGGCTGCCATACAAGGCAGTGGCTTCAGGTCCTTTCAATACTGTAACAGATTCAATATCGTTGGGATTAATATCCGAAATCCTGCTGGAGTAGTCGTTACCCCTGTTAGGCCTGTCTGATGCCAAACCCAGTCCAATGCCGCTGCTGCTGGTTTCATTTAATGTAGAGTTATCTGCAATTACCCCGTCAATAACAAATAACGGAGAGTTATCCAGCGAAAGAGAGTTAAACCCTCTTAAAACTATCTGCGAACTTGAACCGGCGGCACCTCCTGTTTGGTTTATGGTTAAACCTGCCACACGCCCTTGTAATGCGTTTACAAAATTTTCACGTTGTGATTCCTGTATATCACTACCGCCAACTTTTTGAGTAGAATAAGAGAGTTCTTTTGGATTCCTTTTTATATCCATGGCAGTCACCACCACTTCATCCAGGGTGCCGTCTACCTTCTGCAACCGGATTACAAGTTCAGTATTATTTTTTACCTTAACTTCTTTTGGGTTGTAGTTTACAGAACTGATAACCAAGGTACCTCCCGCAGGGACGGTAATGGTAAAGCTACCTGAGCTGTTTGTTGAAGTGCCTGTTTTGGCGCCTTTTACCAAAACGGTCGCTCCTTCAACAGGAGTACCATCCTTGTCATTTACAACCCTGCCGGAAACTGAGGTTTGGGCAGAGGAGGCCAGAGGCACAAGTAACCACACAAGCGTGATTAGATGTAAGACGAACTTTCTCATTTTTGTTTTTGTTTTTGTTATACGTAAAAAATTGTTTGGGTTTATATCACCATAATTCCGGCTTGTACATAGGGTTGTAATAATGGATCGTCTGGCGGTAATTCTGTTACCAGTATATCAACATCCAGCAGCCTGCATACCTGTATGGGCTGAAATGAATTCAGCTTTTCTGAAATAGTTAGGCATACTGTTTTTTGTGAGCTGTTTATCATTGCCTGTTTTAACTGTACCACATCCCAATCGTTATCGGTAATACCATGTGTAATGTCTATCGCATTTATTCCTAAAAAACATAAATCAGGCTTTATGCTTTTTATACGGTTGATAGCATCAGCTCCTAATGTTATCCTTGAATTTTTAGAAAGCTTATCGCCAATAACAATTACTTCAATATTGGGATGATGCATGTATTCCACCACGGCAGGTATGCTGCCGGAAATAAAAGTAGCACTAAGGGCAGGAGGTAAAGAACGGGCCATTTCTACAATTGTGGTGCCGCCACCTGTTAATACAAACATGCCATCTTTAATAAGGGCGGCAGCTTTTTGTGCAATTATTTTCTTGTTGTCCTGTGAGTATATTTTTTTTGAAGGATAGGTAATATCATTAAATGCAAGTGACAATGCTCCCCCATGCACTTTAATCAATTTTCCTTCATCACTAAGTTCCTGTAAATCTCTGCGGATGGTATCTTCTGATACGTCAATATCTGCACTCAATGTTGCAGAAAGCACTTTATTATGCAGATTAACCTGGTGTACAATGTACGCCTGTCTTTCTCTTTTAAGCATCAACCAGCAGTTAGTTTAACCAAATAAACAAAAAAAAATGCAAAAAGCTGCATAACCTGCCGTTTTTTATTCAACAAGTGTGCAAAAACCTGCAATTTTTAAATTTGGCCTCTGCAATATCAGGCATTACTTAATGATTGCTTACTTTGTTTTTGTCTTTAAAAAGCTGTTGTAACTGCTGGTCTTTTTTGGAGAGGGGTTTACTATTTGTGCTTGGCAGGGATAAGGTGTTTATCGTGTCCGCTGTTTTTGTATTATCGCTATTCTCTTCATCTTCTTCACTGGTGTAATAATCTCCAAAAAGATTGCAGAGAATTTTGGCACCATACACGCCACGGGTAAATTTATTTCCTATAACAATTATGGTGGCACCTTCTTTAAGCAGGCGTATAAAACAAGCATTACTTCCATGCCACCAGCCGTTATGATAAATCATTTTCTTTCCATCAGGATAAATATTCATGCGCCAGCCAAGCCCATAATTACGCACACCGGGTTTTTCGTTACTGTAAGGTGTATAAGCCTGCTCCAATATTTCTGGTTTAAATATTTTGCCGCTGGTTAAGGCACGGTCCCAAATCAATAAATCTTGTGGGGTGGTATAAATATTTTTATCGCCATACACTGCATCTAAAAAACTAAAAGCCATCGGCCGCCCTTTCCAGTCATAACTGGGTGTAACTTTTCCGGAGTCCTGCTGCTGGTAAATAAATGTATGCTTCATCTGCAGTGGAATAAAGAATGTTTGTTTCATGAAGTCGACAAACTTTTCTCCGCTTATTTTTTCAACCAGCAATGCCAGCAAGGCATAATTGGTATTACTATAACTGAAATGGCTGTTGGCAGGCGCCACATTTTCCATGGTGGATTTATTATTCACCATAAAGTCCAACACATCCTGGTTGCTCACCAGCCGTTTTTTATCCCAGCCCATGTTTTCTAAAAAATGAGTGTAGTTGGGAAGGCCGCTGCGGTGGTTTAATAAACTGCGTATGGTTACACCAGCATAATTAAACTGTGGAATGTATTTACTGAGATCGTCATCAATATTCAATTTGCCTTCCTGCCACAGTTTTAAAACAGCCATGGCAGTAAATGTTTTTGACACGGATGCAATGTGCATAGGCGTTGTGGCTGTTATTACATCTGCACCGGGAATATGTATGGTGCCTGTATATTTTTCAAACACTACATTTCCGTTTTTTGCTACAATTATTCCACCATTAAATCCTTTAGGAAGAAGGGCCGTATCAAACCAGCGCTGGCAGGCATTTCGCAAACGCATCGCTTCTGCAGGGGCAATTGGTACAGGTTTGGGTAATTCTAATAGAGAGGTATCAGTTCCGCCACCCGTTGCCATATTTTTTTTACTGTTTTGTGCACCACAGGAGCAGAGAAAAGAAATAAGAATTATCAAAAATGAAGGGAAGCGCAAACGATGCCGTTGGCCTGCAACAGCCGTTTTTTTAAATGGAATTACAGCCGCCAGGAAAAAAGCCTGTACCGGCATATAAAAATTTTTCAACAGGAAAGGTTTATCAATGTTCAATAGTCTGTAAAAAGCAAGTATCATAAAAAATTATACAAAGGATATAGAATATATTTGCACAAAATACGGCGTAAAATCATGAGTGAGAAAAAAATAACCAGTTATCCCAAAGAAAAAATAAATATCCTTTTTTTAGAAAACATAAGTGATGCGGCAGTAAATCATTTTAAAGCCGGCGGATATGTTAATGTAAAAAAAATAAGTGGTGCCTTGCCGGAAGAAGAGCTGGTGGAAGCAGTTAAAAACGTACACCTGCTTGGTATAAGAAGTAAAACACAAATAACTAAAAAAGTGCTGGATGCTGCCGAAAAACTGCAGGCTATTGGCTGCTTCTGTATTGGCACCAACCAGGTTGCTTTAAGCGAAGCAACAAAAAAAGGAGTAGCCGTATTTAATGCGCCTTACAGCAATACAAGAAGTGTGGCTGAGCTGGTGATTGGAGCATCTATTATGCTGATTCGAAAAATTATTGATAAAAACAAAGCTGCCCACGAAGGGATATGGATGAAAGATGCCAGTGGCAGTTACGAACTGCGTGGTAAAACTTTGGGCATTGTAGGTTATGGAAACATCGGCAGCCAGTTAAGTGTGCTGGCAGAGGGGCTGGGTATGAAAGTTATTTTTTATGATGTGGAAACAAAACTGCCACTTGGTAATGCAGAAGATAAAAAAACACTGAAAGACCTTGTAAGCCATGCAGACATTATAACACTGCATGTGCCCGAGCTGCCCACTACAAAAAATCTCATCAACAAAAATATTCTGAAGCATTTTAAAAAAGGCAGCATACTTATCAACTATGCAAGGGGAGAAGTGGTTGACCTGGATGCACTGGCAAAGTTTTTAAAAGACGGGCATATAGGTGGTGCAGCTATTGATGTTTTTCCCTGGGAGCCGGAAAAAAACGGGGACAAGTTTACCACGCCATTGCAGGGACTAAGCAATGTGCTGCTTACGCCGCATATTGGTGGCAGCACACAGGAAGCACAACAAAATATTGGTGCAGATGTAAGTAATAAACTGTTTAATTACCTGGAAAAAGGCATCAGCTATGGATCACACACGGTGCCGGCATTAAGCCTGCCGCCGCAGGAAGGTACGCACCGCATATTGCACATACATAATAATGTGCCGGGTGTACTGAGTGAAATAAACACACAGTTAAGTAAAAACAAAATAAACATTCTTGGCCAGTATTTAAAAACTAACGATAGTATTGGTTACGTGGTGCTGGATGTGGATAAAGGTTTAAGCAAGCATGCAGTGGAACTGCTGAAGAAAGTTAAACATACTATTAAGGTGAGGCCGTTGTATTAATCAGGAATTACAACAGAAACCGCAGTGCCTTTTCCCTTTTCGCTTTTTATTTGCAGTGAGGCGCCCATCATTTTTATCAGGTCTTTTATAATGAGATAGCCAAGCCCATTGCCTTTTCTATTGTCTACATTGGCGGAAGAAACGATGAACTGGTCACTCATTATATTTTGTATCTGCTCCGGTGTCATGCCCACGCCTTCATCAGCAACTGTAATTATTGTTTTGCCCTCAGTCTTTTCACTATTTATTTCAATTGCGCCCTTCTCGGTAAAGTTTATGGCATTTGCCAGCAGGTTGTACAATAAAATGCGCAATGGCTCCAGGTACTGGTGCAACTCCATATTCTCGGGTATGTTATTGTGCAGCTGCAATTTTTTTTGTTTGGCTGCCGATTGTATAATGCCCATCACATAGTCTGCCACATCATGCACGTTAAATACTTCTTTCGCAAGGCGGCGGTTTTCGTTCTGGTATTTTATCCAGTTTAAAATGTTGGTGCTAAGCTGGTGAAGCTCCTGCGAAGTGGTGGCCATTTCTTTCAATGTGTCGTCCTGCAGTTGTTCCGGCATCACTGTTTTTTTCTCCACCAGGTTTTTACCCGCCATGGTTAAAAATTTCAACGGCGTAACAATATCATGACTGATAATTGATATCAGCCTTGTTTTAATAGTATCATTCTTTTCAAGCACTTCATTTTTTTGCTGCAGCTCTTTTGTTTTTTCTGCCACCTGCCGCTCCAGTTTACGCTGGCGAATAACATATTGCCTGTTACGGATTTTTACAATCAGGTATACAAGCCCGGTTACAGCAGCTGCCACCAGTAAATAAAACCACCACTGGTTAAACCATTTTTTTGCTATAGCAAATTCAATGATTTTGTAAGTGTAGTTATTAATTCCAAAGCCATTCAGCTTTCGTATTCGTAATGTATATTTTCCTGCGGGTAAATTGCTAAACTGAAGTGAAGTGCTCTCTTCTGTTTTTAACCTTCTCCAGTTGAGTGTATCATTAAGCTGGTAATCTATGTACAGGTTTTCTTTATTGCACCAGGCCGCATAACCCAATTTAAAAATGATATCCTGCACACCGGCCGGCAGTTCTTTATTTTTTAAGGAATCCGGGTTTACATTTTTGCTGTCAACCACCACTTCATCCAAATAAATATCACCAAAGGGTAATACAGGTTTTGCAGTTAGCGGGTTCACCCAAAGCAAACCATCCATCGAGGGAAAAGAAATAGTTTGATTTTTTAAAATTACTGCACAAGGAGTGCAACCACCATTCAACTCTGTCATATCAATACCATCATTTTTTCCAAAGTAATGATAGTAAATAGGTGTGGTGCCTGTTTCAAAATTCGTAATAATGTCATCTAACCGGGCCTTAAACAACCCCCTGTTGGTACTTATCCAGCAATAGCCTTCTGCATCTTCCACAAAGCAATGACAGTACAGCAGGTATTCATTTTTATCAAGTGGCATTGCCTTAATGCGGCCGTTTTTATAAATGTAATAACCATAACCATAGCTGCCCCAAAAAATATAATCTTTGTATTTCCATATGCTGCCAAAGCAGGCATTATTAACAGAAAAAATAGTGTCTAATTTATTAGTGGCCGTTGTAAATTTTAATAAGCCATTACAGCCAGCCACTGCAAGAACACCGGGGCTTATCTCTTTAATGTCGTATGGTTTTACGTTGGCAGCATTTTTTGGATATTTATACAGATAACGGGCACTGTCGTTTTCCAGCACACCAATGCCTTCAATATTTACAAGGTAAGTTTTATTGCCGCTAACTGCTACCTGTGTAAATGCTTTTATGCTCGTATACACTTTCGTTTGCCCCGTATTTTTATTGTATTGGTGCAGGCAGTTGCTTCCAAACACTGCATCGTCGGCATTATACCATATAAGGTTGTTGTTGTTTGTATATGATATGCGGTTTGAAAATTTACCTTTGATGGGCAATGTTACGGAAGCAGTATTATCGCCAATAACATCGCCTTCGTTGGTTAAAATATTTTCATTGTCTAACAAAACCTGGGAGAAGTAAGCATTCTTATTTTTGGGGTTGGCGTTTTTTCTTTTTTTGGGTAATACTTTATTCTGGTTTATAACAATGAATCCTTTAGAATCGGTGCCAATAAACAGCAACCCTTTTTCTGATAAGAATTCTATTGTGGATATATTAGCATCCGTGGGCAGCAGGCTGGTGATGAATGTTGCTGTTACGGAATTATTACTGTAATTAAGTTGCCATGCCTCATTATCTTTAATAACAACGGGGTTTTCCATTCCGGTTTTCCAAAACAACTGGCTGTTTAGATTACTGAAACTGAACAAACCATTGCTTATTTCTGCAAAGGCAACTGGTGTTGCAACCAGGCTGGAAGTATTCAGCAAAAAAGTTTGTTTTTGATTAGTAGTAAAAAAGGAACTGCCGCCTATCTTAAACAGTGTGGCAATATTTTTAAATAGCACAAGCGGTGCAGCCATGCTGATGGAATATTTATAAATGCTTCCTTTAAAAAGCACAAGGCAGGAAGTATCACTAAGGCAGATAAGGTTTTCAAACGGTTCGTCAAATACAGGTTTGGCAGAGGCTTTGGCCGAAAAAAAGCTTTCGGATACTGCAATGAAATGCTCGTTAATGAACGGACTGTTAGGTAATGCCGGTTTTGATATGTACGGATGGTTTTTCAGTATTTGAAAAATAGTGCCGCTGCCATCGGATATAAAAATACCACCGCTGTTATTTTTTACAGCATACACCTGTTTCTCGGGTGCTATTGGAGAAATTTTTTCTTTGCTGTATGATTTAAATCCAACACCATTAAAGCGCACCAGCCCGCCTTCAGTTATTATCCATAAAAAGCCGGTATTGTCATCCCATTGAATACCTCTTACTAGATTAGAGGGCAGTCCGTTTTCGGTGGTATATTGATGCAGGGTTTGCGTGGCTGTTTGACTTTGTGCATGAACAGCAAGTAATAATAATACGCCAAATAAAGTAAGCAGTTGTTTGCGCATAACAGATATAACCCCGGTTTATAACTGCTTCCACCATATTTAATAAGTTAAGGATGGCAAAGGCCAGAAGCTTTTATATACTGGTTACTGTTGAAAGTTACAACAAAAGCGCTAATAATTTACGCTGTAAAGTGTGGCAAGCTCCATCAGCTCTTTAATATTGCCGGCATTTGTTTTTTCGTAAATGCGTGTTTTAATGGTGCTGATGGTATTCATTTTAAGATTGAGGGTATCGGCAATTTCCTTGGTGCCAATTCCTTTTAAAACATAATGCAGTATCTCCAGTTCTCTTGGTGCAAGTGTGGAGAAAGGATTGTCTTTTGTAACAGGTTGCCTTTTTGCAGCAGGGGCCTGGTTGTGTATAAAATGACCGAGCATGTCAATGATTTCATCCTCACCCACGGTTTTAGAAAGATAGTAATTAATGCCGTACTGCTTCAATGCTTCACCATATACTTCCACGGGCTGCATAGAAAAAATCATGATGTTAAGATTGGGATAAACCCGGCGTATGTTGGGTATTACTTCCAGGGTGCTGCCATCGCTTAGAATGATATCGAGAATAAGGTGGGTGTATTTTTTCTTTACCAGTTCGTTCATCAAAGAATTGCAGGAGCTTACTTCGCTGATATCGGTGCAGCCAATATTCAGCTGAAGATATAACTTCAGCCCGTTTCTTATTATGCTGTGGTCATCTGCCAGTAAAATCTTTGCTTCCATAATTCCTTCAGCCTTGTTGCTGTAATAAACTTATTATCGTATCAGAATAAATGTTCCCTTCACCATGTTTTGTTCCGCACCTGTGTTGTCTTTGTAACTTAAAAGATAAACAAAGCCGCCACCGGGTGATGCTGTGCCATTAAAAGTTCCATCCCATCCTTTGTTTTTATCATCGCTTTCAAAAACAACCTGGCCATACCGGTTAAAAATTTTCAGGTTGTATGAAGTAACCATTTCGGTGCCGTAAACCTTAAACAGGTCATTTTTGCCGTCGCCATTAGGAGTAAATGCAGTGGGTATATTAATGCTGCAAAGACCTTTGGCAATTACAACAGCATCTGTGGTTGAACCGCAGTTATTAGTGGCAGTTAAACTGTATGTCCCGGTTTTTGTAATGGTATACACCGCTGTTTGAGAACCATCCTGCCACAACAATTGCCATAACGGATCAACAGATGGTTGTAATGTTATGATATTGCCCGGGCAAATATATTGATCCGGGCCAAGCGTAAAACGGGGTTTTAAATTATAGCCTATAATTACGGTGTCAGATTTTTTACAACCGTTTAAATCAAGTGTAACTGTATATGTACCTGCAGTGGTTACATTATAAACAGGGCTGGTGCTGCCGTTGTTCCATAAATAGCTTGCTGCAGGGAATGTGGCATCCAGTACAACCGCAGTTCCTTCACAAACCGCCTGGTCGGCACCAAGGTTTACAACCGGCGATGGTTTAATACCTGTAATTAGAATGGTGTCTCTAAAAGAGCAGGTGCCTCTTGCAGCTTCACACCAATAAAGGCCTGCGGTGGTTATGCTAATTGTAGGTGTGGTGGCGCCTGTATTCCATAAATAACTTGTTGCATTAGCCGCAGTAGCTGTAATAGTTTGGCCTGAACAAACAGCAGCATCAGGGCCCAAACTAAATACCGGGGCAGAGGTGAAGGTTACATTAATGCTGTCTCTTTTTTTGCAGCCTGCAATGGTATTGGTTACTTCCACCCAATACAAACCGGTTGTAACAGGATTATAAGTTGCATTGGTGCTGGCATCCTGCCATAAGTAGGTTGCATTAACATTTGTTGCATTTAATATAACGGGCACACCCTGGCAAACCGTAATATCATTGCCTAAGTTTAATACAGGAGCAGGATTAACAGCTGTTATTATAAGACTGTCTCTGAAAGTGCAGCCACCTTTTTTTACTTCACACCAGTAGGTGCCGGCAAGCCAAGCTTTTAGTGTTGGGTTTGTTGAGCCATTGTTCCATAAATACGAGGAGGCACCTGCAACAGTTGCATCTAATGTAAGTGTATCACCGCTGCAAATTGCCCTGTCGGCACCTAAATTATAAACGGGGCTGGTGCCGAAGGTTACATTAATAGTATCTCTTTTTGTACAAGTGCCGCTGATGGCCTGTACCCAATATAAACCAGATGTGTTAACAGTAATTGTAGGTGTGGTGGCACCAGTATTCCATAAAAATGTATTGGTGCTGCCGGCTGCGGGGCCGTTTAATAAAAGGCTGGTGCTGCTGCATACTGTTGTATCAGCTCCCAAAAAAATATCAATAGCGCCGGAATTTATTTGTTTGCTTAATGTATCAGAGCCGCAACTGGTAAAACGGATGAGCTTTACTGTATACAAACCTGCCGCGGAAAATACATGCGTTGGATTATTGGCAGTAGAAGTATTATTTGCACCTGTCGCAGGGTCTCCAAAATTCCATTCTACAGAAAATACT
>JBGAHV010000029.1:0-40653 GCA_044225995.1 Ferruginibacter sp.
CCGCCTTGTATGTTAGCACGGATGTAACGCATGGCATACGCTGTGCCGCAGGCGCCAAGCACTGTAGCAGCGTCCATCAGTTTATCTTCAATCATCACTACTTTGCCCACTGTTTCAAACAAGCCTTTTACAAAATCAATTTGTGCAGCGGCCGCATTGGCATGGCTGATGCAGGTCATGCTTTCCTGTATGGCAATAGCCGTATTGGGCATGGCACGAAAAACCGGTATTTTCTTTTTAGCCATTTCTGCCAAATCAGTTAGCGATACGCCGGTAATTACAGATACTAATACATGTTTTGTAGAAAGGTCTTTTCTTAAACCTGCCACTACATCTGCCACCTGGAAAGGTTTTACCGCCAGCAAAATCAGTTCGCTTTTCTTTACTGCCTCGTTATTATTCACTGTAACATTTACACCTTTATCTGCAAGCGCTTTTAAGGTAGCCGTATTTCTTTTGGTAACAGTAATATCTGCAGCTTTACAAAATTTGCTTTTTAATAAACCTTCTGCAATGGCTGTACCTAAATTACCGCCGCCTATAATTGCTATTTTCATTTTAGTAGTATAAATTCTTGTTTAAATAATTACGCACATAATCATCCACGCCTTCTTCCAGCGAATAAAATTTACCGGTATATCCGGCACTTATTAATTTATCCATACTGGCTTCGGTAAAGTATTGGTATTTGTCGCGGATGTCCGCAGGCATATCAATATATTCAATTACAGGTTGCCTGTCGAGCCCGGCATATGTTGCTTTTACCAGGTCGTTAAAACTTCTTGCTGTGCCGGTGCCCAAATTATAAAGGCCGCTTTCAACAGCAGGCTGTATGCCTTTTGTATGCTGGTTCATCAGCCAGTAACAAACGGCCACTACATCTTTTACATATACAAAGTCACGCAGCTGCTCGCCGTCTTCATACCCTTCTTTATGTGAACGGAACAGTTTTACCAGCCCGTGCTGTTTTATTTGGTTGAAAGAGTGAAATATTACACTGGCCATTCTTGCTTTATGAAATTCATTAGGCCCGTAAACATTAAAAAATTTTAATCCTGCCCAGAATGGCGGATGATTTTTCTGATGCAGCACCCATTTATCAAATTCATTTTTACTGATGCCGTAAGGATTCAATGGCCGCAGCTGCTCCACAATATCATGGCTGTCATCATAACCTAATTCGCCTTCGCCATAAGTAGCTGCAGAAGATGCATAAACCAGCGGAACATTGTGCATGGTGCACCAGTTCCAAACGTGTTGCGAATACTCTACGTTCAGTTTCTGGTGAATGCTGTAATCAAATTCTGTGGTGTCTGTTCTTGCACCAAGATGAAAGACAAAATCAATTACAGGTTTTTCTTTTTGCAACCAGTCAAACAGGTTATCCCTTTCAACCCTTACCAGGAAATTCTTATGCAGCAGGTTTAATTCTTTTTCATCATCGTCAAATGCGTCCACCAATATCAGGTTGCTAAAACCCAGTTGGTTTAAATAACTTACCATACAGCTGCCAATAAAGCCATAGGCGCCTGTAATGATGATGGTTGCGTTTGTGTTCATCTTAATAATTATAATGCAGATAATGCATGTTCACTTTCATGGCCGGCTAATAAATTGCCAATGGCATTATCGTATTTATCTTTCCATTGTGTTATAGTACCCCAGCCTTCCCCGTTTATTTTAATTTCGCCTTCTGTTACTGTACCTAAATATGTAGTGCCGATTTTCAGCTTTTCCAGTAACAATACAAAGTCCTGCCTTTTTTCCTTTGCCACACTTACCACTACCCGGCTTTGTGCTTCACCAAACCAAAAAGCATCGCTGCGGATGGAGCTATCTGCCTGGCTAACATCAAACCCAAGGTTGCGGTTAAAGCCACTTTCCAGTAGTGCAATAAACAAGCCACCTTCGCTAACATCATGCGCTGATTCAATTAAATGATGTGAAATCATTTTCTTGACTGCTTTTTGCAAATTGAATTCTTCATCAATATTAAAATGAGGAGCGGGGGAGAATTCCACACCGCATATTTTATGAAGATATTCTGATGAATTGATGTCGTTTTGGGGTGTGCCGATTAAATAAATTTCATCTTCACTCTCTTTATAATCCATTGTCATTTTTGCATCGGCATTCTCTAATAATCCCACCATGCCAATTGTTGGTGTTGGATAAACTGCACCTTCCGGTCCCTGGTTATAAAAGCTAACGTTACCACCGGTTACAGGCGTATCAAATTTTACACAAGCTTCACCCATACCTTTAATGGCATGAACAAATTGATAATACACCTGCGGATCGAAAGGATTACCAAAATTTAAACAATTGGTAACGCCTAAAGGCTCTCCGCCACTGCAAACAATATTACGTGCAGCTTCCGCCACCGCAATCATTGCGCCTTTATATGGATCGGCAAAAACATACCGGCTGTTACAGTCAGTAGTTAGCGCCAGTGCCTTATTGGTTGGCTTGGCAACAGAAATGGCTGCATCGCTTGGCGCATTGGTGCTGGCATTGCCTGCACCCACCATACTGTCATATTGCACATACACCCATTTTTTGCTGGCAATATTGGGTATTTGCACTAACTGCTCTGCAACAGCTTTTAAATCGGAAGGCATTGAAATGGTATCTGCATTAAATGCTTTTATGTTTTCAAAGTATTTAGGTTCGCTGTAAGCCCGGTCGTTTTGTGGTGCACCGCCGCCTAACACTAATTCATGTGCAGGTAAAACAGCTTCCAGTTCACCATGCATAAAAAAAAGCAGCAGGCCATCGTCCGTTACTTCACCAATTTCGCTGCAGGGCAAATCCCATTTATCAAAAACATCCTGTACTAATTTTTCTTTTCCTTTTTCTGCCACTAATAACATGCGCTCCTGGCTTTCGCTCAACAGCAATTCCCATGCTTTCATGTTTTTTTGGCGGGTAGGAACTTTATCTAAGTCAATGCGCATGCCTGCACCACTTTTCGCACTCATTTCACTGGTAGAGCAAATGATGCCGGCAGCTCCCATATCCTGCATACCCACCACAGCTCCTGTTTTAATTACTTCCAAACAGGCTTCTAATAATTTTTTTTCCTGGAAGGGGTCACCCACCTGTACCGCAGGTAAATCTTCTGCACTGTCTTCAGTAATATCTGCACTGGCAAAACTGGCACCGCCAATACCATCTTTACCGGTGGCACTGCCTACAAAAAATACAGGGTTGCCTTTTATATTGCCAGCAGTAGCAGAAATGGTTTCTCCATTTTTAACAATACCTACGCTCATGGCATTTACCAATGGGTTGGTATGATAACAGTTTTCAAAATATACTTCACCACCAACGGTAGGAACACCAAAGCAATTACCATAATGCCCAATACCGTGTACTACACCGGCAAGCAGATGTTGTGTTTTAGCTTCGTTTAAATTGCCAAAGCGCAAACTGTTTAATGAAGCAATGGGCCTTGCACCCATAGTAAATATATCCCGGTTAATACCACCTACACCCGTTGCTGCACCCTGGAAGGGTTCAATGGCAGAAGGGTGATTATGACTTTCAATTTTAAATACCACACCGTAACCATCACCAATATCCATCAGGCCGGCATTTTCTTCACCAGCTTTTACCAGCATTTTTTTTCCTTCCCTTGGTAATGTTTTTAACCACTTAATAGAATTTTTATAACTGCAATGTTCACTCCACATGGCACTGAAACAACAGAGCTCAGTAAAATTAGGCGTGCGTCCCAATTTTTGTTTTATCAGTTCAAATTCTTCGGCAGTAAGACGGAGTTGTTCAGCGGTTTTTACAGTTATTTCCATAATTTATTAAGCAGTGAAATTTTAAAATGCAAAGGTAACAAGTGACAGTTGTAATTGAATCGCAAATATTTTAACTATCTTCCCACATCGAAAATTTTACTGATTGGCTTACTTATTATTTTTTATTTACCTCCTGTTGTTGAGTTGGATTGTAACCAAAATTCGATTTATTAAAAAAACGGGCTTAACTGCAAGGGTTATTGTACTGTTATTTTTAACTAAGATTATTGCAGGGCTTACTATCGGGTATTTTACTAAGGATATTACGAATGATTACTGGCCTCTTAATGCCGACAGTTTGAATGAACAGCATTTATTACTTACTGACCCAAGGACTTATTTCACTAATATTTTTCATTCAGGTTATAAAAATGGATATGGCGGTTTTTTAGATGCACTTCCTTCTTATTGGAATGATTTGAGGATTACACTAATTAGCAAAGTACTTGCCTGGTTTAATTTTTTAAGTGGCGGTAACTATTATATAAACAGCCTGTTTTATAATTTTTTTGGTTTTTTTGGACATATTGCTTTTTACAGGTTGTTTATACAGGTGTATCCCAGTAAAAAAATTGCTGTTATTATAAGTTGTTTTCTGTTGCCAAGCATGCTGTACTTCAGTTCTGGTGTGCAGAAAGATGGTATTGTTTTTACGGCCCTCGGCGTTCTCTGCTACACTGTTTATCAATCTTTATACAAGAATAACTTTAGCGCTGGCCGGATTATTATTATCATGCTGGCATTGGCCATTCTTTTTCTTATACGCAGTTATGTAGTACTGCTTATTTTGCCAGGTTTATTTTTTTGGATACTCACTGTAAAAAAGCAATGGCCTGTTCTTATAATTTTTACAACAGGGTATTCTGTAGTTGTCATTTTATTTTTCAGTCTTCACTATGTTACCGGTGGCAGGTTTAACCCACTGGAAGCAGTAACTAAAAAGCAAGAAGCTTTTTTTATGCTTGAGAAGGCTTCCACTCAATTACAACTGGACACTTTAAAACCTGAGTGGATGAGTTTTGCACGTAACGCACCCCAGGCATTCAATCATAGTTTTCTAAGGCCTTATGTAACCGAGATAACTTCCCGAAGTCTTGTACCAGTTGCATTTGAAACTTTTTTTTACCAGGCACTTTTTCTCATTTTTCTCTTCTGTCATTATAAATCCCCAAAATCATTAAATAACCAGGCATTTATTACTGCTGGCGTTTTTTTTGCAGTGTCCATCCTTCTTTTTATAGGTTTTATCGTTCCCAATTTGGGTTCAATAGTACGTTACCGGAGCATTTATCTTATATTTTTAATAACCCCTGTTTTGGCCGGAATCGATTGCGAAACTTTTATCAAATCGATAAAAATTAAAAAATAAAAAAATATTTATGTTTATCCACAGAAAATGCATTTTTTGTGTGAAAATCTCAAAAAAAATAGGTTTGACTTTATAATTTTGCTATTTTTGAGCCATAAAATTTAAAAATATGGCATCAATTCGTTTCAATGCTCTGGAAAACCTTACCAACAATCCAGTAGAAGTACAGGTATCGGGAGCTGCAAAAATCACCGGAATTTTTAATGAAAATGTGTTTACACTTAAGGTGGCACGTCAGTTTTTAAGCGATGAAGCTTATAAAAGTTTAGTGGCCTCAATAAAAAGTGGTAAAAAGATTGACCGTGTAATGGGGGGACAGATTGCAAATGGCGTTAAAGCCTGGGCCGAAACAAAGGGTGTTACACATTATACTCACTGGTTTCAACCATTAACAGGGTTGTCTGCAGAAAAACATGACTCTTTCTTTACATTAAAAAGCGATGGTACTCCAATAGAAGAATTTGACGGCGGAGCGTTGATTCAGCAAGAACCAGATGCCTCTTCATTTCCAAGTGGCGGATTGCGTGCAACTTTTGAAGCACGTGGTTACACTGCATGGGATCCTTCTTCTCCTGCATTTATTATGGAAATTGGTCAGGGTAAAACATTATGTATACCTACCATCTTTGTTTCTTATACCGGTGAATCGTTAGATGCCAAAACACCATTATTAAAAGCGTTAGTTGCTTTAGATAAAGCCGCTGTTGACGTATGCCAGTACTTTGATAAAAATGTAACACGTGTTACACCAACCCTTGGTTGGGAACAGGAATATTTTGTAGTAGATGCCGGTTTGGCAAATGCACGTCCCGACCTTGTAATGACAGGACGCACTGTTTTTGGCCATGCTCCTGCAAAAGGCCAACAGCTGGAAGATCATTACTTCGGTACTATTCCCGAAAGAGTATATGCTTTCATGCGTGATTTTGAAGAAGAGTCTTACAAACTGGGTATTCCTTTACGCACCCGTCATAACGAGGTGGCGCCTGCACAGTTTGAATGCGCCCCTATTTTTGAAGAAGTAAATATTGCTGTTGACCACAACCTGCTGTTAATGGATATTATGACAAGGGTTGCAAAGCGTCATAACTTAAAAGTGTTACTGCACGAAAAACCATTTGCCGGTATCAATGGTAGCGGTAAACACAATAACTGGAGTATGGCTACTGATACTGGTGTAAACCTGCTGGCTCCCGGTAAAACTCCAAAAACAAACTTAATGTTCTTAACATTCTTCGTTAATACTATTAAGGCTGTTTATGATTACTCTGACTTGTTAAGGGCTTCAATCGCCAGTGCTGGTAATGATCACCGCCTGGGTGCGAACGAAGCGCCTCCTGCAATTATTTCAGCATTTGTTGGTAAGTACTTAACACAAGTATTGGAACAAGTTGAAACAAGGGTGGGTGGCAAGTTTGATGAACAGGATGAAGCAATGCTGAAACTGGACATTCACCGCAGCATTCCAGAACTGATGCTGGATAATACTGACCGTAACAGAACTTCTCCGTTTGCATTTACAGGTAATAAATTCGAATTCCGTGCGGTAGGTTCTGCAGCCAACTGCGCCACCAACATGACAGTGCTGAATACAATTGTTGCAGAAACTCTTAAAACGTTTAAAAAAGACGTAGATGCATTAATTGATGGTGGTGAGAAAAAAGAGGTGGCAATTATGCATGTGCTGCAGAAATATGTGGTTGAAAGCAAAAAAGTATTGTTTGAAGGCGACGGATATAGTGAAGCCTGGGCAAAAGAAGCTGAAAAACGCGGCTTGCCTAATGTTAAAACAACACCGCTGGCATTGGATGCTTATATTACTGACAAGGCAAAGAAACTGTTTGAAAGCAACAGCATTTACAGTCACAGTGAGCTGGAAGCACGCCATGAGATCATGCTGGAAGATTACATTAAGAAAGTACAGATTGAAGCAAGGATTATGGGAGAACTGGCCACCACTTATGTATTGCCATCAGCCGTAAAATACCAGAACATACTTGTTAATAATATCAAAGGGTTGAAAGATGCAGGATTTGGCGAAGAAGCTTATGCAAATCAAAAGCAAATTGTAGAGCGTATCAGCCATTACATCCAGGAAATGAGTGACAACGTGGAAAAAATGATTGAAGAAAGGAAAAAGGCAAATGATATTGCCGATACACGTGAAAGGGCTATTGCTTACTGCGATAATGTAAAAGGCCAATACTTTGATGTGATACGTTATCATGTTGACAAACTGGAACTGGTGGTGGATGATGCTCACTGGTTACTGCCTAAATACAGAGAAATGCTCTTTTTGAGATAAAATAGCTGGCAAGCAAATCTGTTCCGGCAACGGAACGCAATCGTTGTTAAACCCCGCCTTTTGGCGGGGTTTACATTTTTAAAAGCCGGTTAAACTTTCAATAAATAATTTTGTCTTAAAATCATAATATGCCAAACATGAAAAAAATAATCTCTCTTCTATTGACGGTAGTTGTAGTAATAAATGCAAATGCACAGGTTCAGCGCAAACATACAGTTCAAAATGTAAAAGACACCGCTGCAACAATGAACATGGCTGATGACAAGATGAAGAAAAAAGATATGATGCGTGAGCTCAATCTTACGAAGCAACAACGATTGAAGCTAAAAGAAATGCGCCAGGCTGGTAAAGCCAAAATGGATGAAATTGAGAACGATTCAAAATTATCCGACAGCGAAAAAAAGTTAAAGCTGAAAGAATTGAAGAAACAGCAGATGGAAGGCACCATGTCTGTTTTAAACGATGAACAAAAAGCAAAAATGAAAGCCATGCGAAAAGAGCAAAAAGGAAATAAGAAAGATAACATGGAAATGAAAGAAGAATAAACTTTGCACATATAAGGAGTAGGTTGATTACAACCGGGCCGTTCATTATTGAACGGCTTTTCTGTTTACATTTGCCGCATGGAGAAAATATTCAGTTACCAGCAGTTGTTTACGTTTTGTAGAAATGTTTTTATGGCAATGGGGTGCAGTGATGCTGATGCCACAACTGCATCTAAAGCGCTGGTTGCAGCAGATGCTAGAGGAATAGACAGTCATGGTGTGGCAAGGTTAAGCGGTTATGTTCGCTTATGGGAAGCTAAAAGGGTAAATGCCCAACCGGATGTAAGAGTGGTGCATGAGTCACCTTCAACTGCAGTGGTGGATGGTGACTCAGGACTCGGCCTTGTTGCAGCTCCCTTCGCCATGCAGGTGGCAATTGATAAAGCAAAACAATGTGGTACCGGCTGGGTTAGTGTTAAAAACAGTAACCATTTTGGTATTGCTGGTTATCATGCCATGATGGCTTTACAACACGATATGATTGGTATTGCTATGACGAATGCGAGTGCACTGGTTGCTCCAACATTTTCCACCGAACGCATGCTGGGTACTAACCCCATTGCAGTAGCCATACCCGCCGGAACAGAACCTGCATTTGTAGCCGACTTTGCCACGACAACTGCTGCCAACGGCAAACTGGAAATATTACAGCGCAAAAATGCTGATACACCGTTGGGCTGGGTGCAAACAAAAGAAGGTAATGCCAGTACGAATGCCAATGAATTAAAGAACGGTGGTTCTTTATTGCCCTTAGGCAGCGACCGGGAGCACAGCAGCCATAAGGGCTATGCATTGGGTGCTATTGTAGATATTTTTTCTGCAGTGCTGAGCGGGGCAAATTATGGTCCGTGGGTGCCGCCGTTTCCTGCCTATGTACCTATGCCGGAAAATATGCCTGGCGAAGGTATTGGTCATTTCTTTGGTGCCATGCGCATTGATGCCTTTCGTACTGCAGATGAATTTAAATCGAACATGGATAACTGGATAAAACGTTTCCGTTCGGCTAAAACTACAGAAGGGCAGGAAAGGGTTTTAATACCCGGCGATCCTGAAAGGGAGATAGAAACCGAGCGCATGAAAAATGGTATTCCCATACTGGATATCGTAGTGGAAGACCTGGTAAAAACGGGTGAAAAATTTACGGTTTCGTTTGCATAATTACATTTGGAATAGCCCTGTACATAAAATACTTTTGCAAAAATTTTTAATCAATTAATCACTAAAAAAATACCGCAATACGGTATGGGGGAGGGGAAAATGAAAGTAATGAAATTTGGCGGCACCAGCGTTGGTAAGCCGGAAAGAATGCAACAGGTTAGTCAGTTAATTACAGCTGATGACGAATCTAAAATTGTGGTGTTATCGGCACTAAGCGGCACCACCAACAGCCTTGTTGATATCAGCAATGCAATGGCTTCAGGTAATAAGAGCGAAGCCAAACAACTAATTGAAAAGTTGGAGAATCACTATAAGGAATTTGTAAAGAACCTGCTTAAAACTGATGTTGCTTTAGAAAGCGCAGGTAAAGTATTGCAGGAACATTTTGAGTTCTTATACATTATCTTAAAAATATCGTTCAGCGAGGCGTTGAATAAAGACATACTGGCCCAGGGTGAATTATTGAGTACAAAATTGTTCTGCATTTATCTTTCTGAACATAATATTGACCATGCGTTTTTACCTGCACTGGAGTTTATGACCATAGATGCATATGATGAACCGCAGGTGGGCACTATAAAAGTGAAATTGTCCCAGGTATTAAGGCAACTGGGCGAAAAGAAACTCTACATCACCCAGGGATATATCTGCCGTAATGCCAAAGGTGAAGTGGATAACCTGAAACGTGGCGGAAGTGATTACAGTGCTTCATTGATTGCAGCGGCCATCAATGCCAGTGTATGCGAAATATGGACGGATATTGATGGTATGCACAATAACGATCCCCGTATTGTAAACAAAACCTATCCGATAGAACAATTAAGTTTTGAAGAAGCTGCTGAGCTGGCTTATTTCGGTGCGAAAATTCTGCACCCTGCCAGCATCTGGCCTGCACAGTTTTACAATGTTCCGGTAAAACTGCTCAATACAATGCAACCTTCTGCTAAAGGAACACTAATAACAGAAAAGGCAGGCAGTGTGGGGGCAAAAGCTATCGCTGCAAAAGACGGTATCACCGCTATTCGTATAAAAAGCAGCCGTATGTTACTGGCCTATGGTTTTTTACGCAAAGTATTTGAAGTGTTTGAAAAATACCGCACTTCTATTGACATGATCACCACCTCTGAAGTGGCGGTTTCTGTTACAATAGATAATGATGTAAATGTGCAGGATATTATTAAAGAACTGGAACCATTTGGCACCATTGAAATAGACGGTAATCAAACCATAGTTTCTGTAGTGGGCAATGAAATTGAAGAAACAAAAGATGTGATGAAAAAACTGTTTGATGCGATTGAGCCAATACCGGTGAGAATGGTAAGCTATGGCGGCAGCAAACATAATGTTACACTGTTAATTGACAGGCAGAATAAAGAGCAAACATTACAATTGCTGAATACGGGGTTGTTTGGATTGGAGTGATGCAGGCAGGTTATCTTATCAATAATACGGTTCCTCGTTTTGAAACAGGGGCTTCTCCCACCAGTTGGTAATTACATTGCCAGAGGAATACACCTGTATCAGTTGGTATACCACCCAATTTTCCATCCCAGCCTTCCCTTGTGTTGCTGGTTTCAAATACTTTTCGCCCCCAGCGGTCGTAAATAATAAAGTGATAAGTTTTTACATCTGCATTCATGATCGGTTTAAACAGATCATTCTTACCATCATCATTGGGTGTAAAAGCATTGGGAAAGAACACTCCTTCAATACAATTTTTTGGGAAAATCATAATAGAATCCCTGCCTATACAATTAAGCTGGTCGGTAACCTGCAGCCAATACAAACCAGGCCCTTTAACCTGAATACCCGGGGTTGTTAAGCTATCGCTCCATAAGTAGTTGATAAACCTGTTACTGCTTGCTTTCAGGTTTATCCGCTGATACGAACACAAAGATGTATCCTTAGGAAGAAAACCTGTGGGGGGTGGCAGTTTTACATTAATCTTTACTTTATTGGAAATTGCGGTATGAATATCCAGGCAGCTTGCATCACTGGTAAGTATACAGGTCACAATATCGTTATCGTAAATATTGTTCATAGTAATCGGGTTCTCATTTGTTCCTGTATTTACCCCATTTATCATCCACTGGTATATTGGATTAGTGCCACCATTAACCGGGTTTGCAGTAAATTCTACAAAACTGCCTGCACACTTGATGCTGTCCGTATTGGCACTAATGGTTACTGCCGGGCGAGTAAGCACGCCTGTAAAGGAAAGCCGTGCCAGCCACAGATCGCAACCACCCCTGTTATTGGTAAGGTCGCCGTCGGCAGAATACGAGTTGGAAAGTACCAGGTAATTACCGGCAGCATCCATTTTCAGTACACCCGCAAAATCGAAGCCGCTTCCACCATAAAGCCGGTTCCACTCTACATTGCCGGCATTGTCCATTTTTACCATCCACACATCATTTTCCGCATGCTGCGGACAAAGAATGCCATTCACGGAAGAACTTTCACCCGTCATCAAATAGCCGCCATCAGCTGTTTTAACGGCATCTATCACCGCATCATTCCGGGTTCCGCCAAAAGCTATTTGCCAGATAATTTTTCCATCCTTATCCAGCAAAAGGCACCAGCCATCACCTTCATAAATTTGTTCATTACGATGAGCCCCCGGAAGGTCATCGGAACCGGTGTAGGCCGCTAAAAAAAAGGTGCCATCGGCATTGGCAATAACTTTGCTGATTGCATCGCTTTTATTGCCACCAACGGATTTGTCCCAGATAATGGCGCCGGAAGCTGAAATTTTTACCAGCCAGGCATCATTAAAACCTTTAAACGGCATTGATACATCTCCATCAGTGGAATTGGTGTAGCTGGCCAGTAAGAAGGCTCCGTCGGTTGTTGCAGTGAGGGTTCCGCCTGCTTCATTTTGTGATCCGCCATAGCATTTTTGCCAGAGTATATTGCCGGTATAATCAATTTTTACCACCCAGGTATCTCCATGCCCATGGTATCCTGTCACATCCCCATCGGTTGAATTGGTGCTGCCGCTAAAAAGATATCCCCCGGTTGTTTCGAGGATATCACTGCCATCATCCTGCAGGGCGCCGCCATAACTTTTTTGCCAGCTGATAACACCTGCCGCATTCAGTTTCACCACCCATACATCCGAAATGGAAGCAAATCCATGATGACCCGAAACATCTCCATCTGCGGAAGCGGAACTTCCTATAAAAATAAAACCGCCATCGGAGGTGGGAATAATTTTTGAAGCAGATTCATTATAACTGCCTCCATATGATTTTTTCCATAGCAGATTACCAACGGGGTCTGTCTTTAGCAGGCAGATATCCCAGGTAGTGGGGCTTCCGTGATTGGGGGCGATGTCGCCGTTGCTGGATCTGCTGTTGCCCAACAGCAGGTAATTGCCGTCTGTTAAGATGAGAAGATCACTACCGTATTCATCCAAACTGCCCCCCAGGCTTTTTTGCCATTGCAAAACCGTAGGGTTTTGCCCGGAGGCAGCGGTTCTCCAAAGCAGGAGACAAAATAAAATGTAAGCCAGGCGGCGCATGTCTGTAAGTTACGCTGAATTTAGGCACGAAGCAATTATACTCAGGTTCATATTAAAAGACGCTTGCTATAATTGCTAGTAAGTAATGCCCAGTTTCTTATATATGAAACTCATTAGCCACGCCGGGCCAATTAATAAAAACTGAATGTCTTTAAGGAAAGAAGGTTTTTTGCCCTCCACATTATGCCCATAAAACTGTCCTATCCATGCCAGTGTAAATGTTATCAAACAAAAAAGCCATAATTGTATAAACCCTGCTTTTTCTATAACATAACAAATACTTAAGCAAAGCATGCCAAAAAGCACCATACCTATCCACAAAGTTTTAGATAACGAAAAATAATATAGTACCACAATCAGCATTGCAATCATTGCGAGGTTTGTTTGAATGCCTGCAATTACCCATGGTAACTTAACGCCATATAAAAGCCCGGCTATGGAAAAAAAAATTGTTGGTACACATATCCAGTGAATGGTTTTGTTGGTTTCATTTTGGTGGCTTTCGCCATATTCATTCAACCATTGCTGAAGAGATTTCATAGCAAAGCATTTAGTACTTAAAGTTAATTAAATCCATTAACAAACTGTTTGCAACATTTTGTAAACTTTCATCGTCTTACTATTGGTTTTTCATAGGATATTGGATAAAAAACGGGGCTGAATTTCCATTCTGGCCCTTTTTTATTTTTATAAAGTACATAAAATAAAAAACTCCCTGTTGCCAGGGAGTTAAAAGAGTTAAGCAGTTTATTTTTATAATATCAGCATGGCATCTCCATAACTAAAGAAACGGTACTTGTCTTTAATTGCTTTTTTATACGCTTCCATCATCAGGTCGTAACCGGCAAATGCACATGCCATAATAAGCAAACTTGTTTTTGGCAGGTGAAAATTGGTTACTAAAGAATCTGCAATACTAAAGTTGTAAGGCGGATGAATAAAGTGGTTTGTCCAGCCTTCAGACGGCTTCAATAATTTTTGTGCTGTAAAAGAAGATTCAAGCGATCTCATAGTGGTAGTGCCGATGGAACAAATACGGTTACCACCTTGCTTCGCTTTATTTACAATGGTGCAGGCGGTTTCTTCCACCCGGTAATATTCTGCATCCATTTTATGTTTGCTCAGGTCTTCCACTTCAATGGGACGGAACGTTCCTAAACCAGTATGCAGGGTTGTTTCTGCAAAACGGATACCTTTTATCTCCAAACGCTTTATCAGCTCTTTGCTAAAATGCAGCCCAGCGGTTGGAGCGGCAACGGCACCTTCGTGTTTTGCATATACGGTTTGGTAACGTTCTTTGTCTTCTTCTTCCGGCTTGCGTTTGATGTATTTTGGTAAAGGTGTTTCCCCTAAAAATTCCAGCATATTCCTGAATGCTTCATCACTGTCCTCCCATAAAAACCGGATTGTACGGCCGCGGCTGGTGGTATTGTCAATAACTTCTGCAACTAATTCATCATTTTCGCCAAAATATAATTTGTTACCCACACGAATTTTACGGGCCGGGTCAACAATTACATCCCACAAACGGTTGGGCTTGTTTAATTCCCTTAAAAGAAACACTTCAATTTTGGCACCTGTTTTTTCCTTGCGGCCATACATACGGGCAGGAAATACCTTTGTGTTGTTAACTACAAAAACATCTTTGTCATCAAAATAATCAATGATTTCTTTAAAGTGTTTGTTCTCGATCTGGCCGGTGCTGCGGTGAATTACCATCAGGCGGCTGTCTTCTCTTTTTTTGGTTGGGTTTTGGGCTATCAGATTTAGCGGAAGGTCAAAACGAAACTGTGATAATTTCATGTAATAATTTGTTTTTAGTTATTACATGCCGTGTACAGAAGATTATATCAGTAGCCTTTTAAAGGCGCTTATCATGTTACGGCATGATTTTGAAGCCGCAAAGATACAACAAAACACTGAGTTTTTCAGGTTGATTAAATTGTTTGGGGATAAGTGACAGTAAGTCTTCATCTGCTAGTCAACATCAGTTGCCATTTGTTATTGACGATTACAAAAAACCGGGGAAAAGATTCCCCGGTTTTTTGTAGTGAGTTTAATTAGCCTTTATTACTTCATACCATATTTCGCCGTTGTCCTGTATCACTGGTTTGTACTGGGCGCCATCTGCAACGTAGTAAGTTTCACCGTCTATCACTACTGTTTCGTACCCTGCTGGTAAGCTTTCCACCACGGCACCTACAGGTGGAGAAACTACGTAATAGTAATTATCCCTGTAATCGTAATATGTTCCATTATAATAATAGTAGGGATAATTGTGAATATGGATGGTTCTGTAACCCACAGGCAATACATTAATGTAAATGCCAATAGGCGGGGCTATTACCGTAAACAGGTTATTATACGGCCTGTAAAACACACCATCGCAATAGCGATAACCTATACCACCAAAGTTTAAACTGATATAAGTAGAAGGCAAGGTTCTGTAATAAGAATTACGGCGTGGAAGGTACCCGTAACGCCAGCTAGGGTCGTACCTGTTGTAACTTGGTGTGCGGTTAAAACTGTAATTAGGGCGGTAGCGGGGCCTGTCAACGCTTCCAAAACGGTTTGAACTGCTGGCATTATTCCGGTCATTGAAACCTTCCTGCCTCCGTCCGGGGCTATTATTTGGATTGTTAGCCGAAGAGCGGTCAAAACTGTTGTTGCGTCCGGCATTGTTCCGGTTGGCCTCATTGCTTTGTGGTCTTTCAGCAGGGCGGTTGTTACGCTGGTTTACTCCGTTGTTTGAATTAACAGTGGTATTGCCGCGATTATTATCAAAACGGTTATCCCTGTTAACAGCACCACGGTTATAATTGCCGTTATCATTCCTGCGGTTTACCTCATTGCCATTATTACTTCTGTTATCACGGTTGCCGTTATTGTTAGGATTGCGGTTTTCGTTGCCCCGGTAAACCTCCCTGTTAGAATTATTATTTCTTTCAAATCCACCAGGATTACGGTTGAAACCACCATTGTTATTACCCCTGCCATTATTTGATGCAACTTCTCCACCAGATTGCTGTTGTCTTTGTTCATGCCCGCCACCACGGCGTTGCGCATTGGCAAATGTAAAAACAGCCATACAGGCCGATAATAAAACAAGAGTTCGGGCTAAACTGTAATTGCCCGAAATAAAAGAAGTAGAATTGTTATTTGCTTTCATTTATTTCTTTTTAAAGGGTCATATAAAATTGTTGTTGTCGGTACTAGTAAGACGATAAAAAATGTTCAAAAACCTTTCCGAAAAACTGTTTTTGCATAATTCTAACATTTCTATAGCAATTGCATAGTGAGGCTAATGAGGTTTAAAATGGCTCAAAAATTTTACCTGGCATTTATGGATGCAACGGGGTTTTATCATCTTTGTATTATCTTTATATAAATACAAAAGCATAAATGAGAGTAATAATCACCCTAATGCTGTTTGCAGTATCCGTACTTAATGCAAACGGTCAAACCACCAAAAAGCAAGAAAAAAAATACCAGGGACTTTTATGGGAGATAACAGGTAACGGGCTTAGCCGTCCCAGTTATTTGTTCGGCACCATGCATGTTAGTAATAAACTGGCGTTTCACCTTGCCGACTCTTTTTTTACAGCCATAAAAAGTGTGGATGTAGTGGCATTGGAAACCAATCCTGCTAACTGGCAGGAAGATTACAGCAAACCAAACATTTTTAGTTCGGGTAACCAATTTGGCGGAGGGGATGATATGTATTCTCTTTTCGATATTCCCAATGATTATTTGCGAAAAAACACCTTTGCGATTGGTAAATATGAAAATAATATCAAACTGGCACTGGCTACAGAACCTGCTATGATTAACGGTATGCTTTACCGTACTTATAACTATGGTGCCGATTTTGAAGAAGATACTTACCTGGATATGTATATTTTTCAAACGGGAAGTAAGCTGGGTAAAAAAATGACCGGGGTGGAAAATTTTGAGGAAAGCGAAAAGCTTGTGGCTGAAGCTTACAAAGATGCGGCTAAAGAAAGGCGCAATTCCAAAACCCGTTATGATGAAGATTATAATTACGAAGACAATATTAAAAACCCATACACCATAGAAGATGCTTACCGGAAGGGCGACCTTGATATGCTTGACAGCATGGAATTGAAACAGTTTAACAGCAAAGCATTTTTAGAAAAATTTTTATACAAGCGCAACGAAATACAGGCCAACTCAATTGACTCAATTGTTAAAAGCAAAACGAGCCTTTTTGTTGGTGTGGGCAGTGCTCACCTTCCGGGCAAAAGAGGTGTAATTGAAATGTTACGTGCAAAAGGTTACAAGCTTCGCCCGGTTAAGATGGGAGAGAGAGACGGGATGCAAAAAGATGCTGTTGATAGAATACATGTTCCTGTAAGTTTTAAAACAGTTGCATCGGCAGACAGTATGTTTACTGTTGAAATTCCCGGAGACAAATTCTACAGCTTCAGCAAGTTTGGCGATTTAAACACCAAACAATATGCTGACATGGGTAACGGCGCTTATTACGTAGTAAGCCGTGTTAAAACAAATGGAATGATGCTTGGCGAAAATGAAAACGAAGTGTACAGGAAAGTGGACAGCCTGCTGTATGAAAACATACCCGGAAAAATATTAAAGCGCAGCAATATTACTAAAAACGGTTACAAGGGTTTTGATATTACCAACCGCACCCGCCGGGGCGATGTGCAACGCTATAATATTTTTGTAACACCATTTGAAGTACTGGTGTTTAAAATAAGCGGCATTGGCGATTATGTAACCGAAGGTAATGAGGCAGGGCGCTTTTTTAATTCTGTAAATATTAAATCAGCAGTAAGTGGTAACTGGCTAAGTTACTCTCCCGTTACCGGCGGCTTTTCCGTAAAAATGCCGCACACACCCGTATTACAAAAAGATTTTAACAGTGACAGGCTGGAGTATACAGCATTTGATAAAACTGAAAATGCAACCTATTCATTATTCAAGGCAAGCATTCATAACTATAGCTTTATTGAAGAAGATACTTTTGACCTGAACCTGATGGAAGAAAGTTATGCATCATCAGATATTATAGAAAAACAAACCTCCAGGCAGTTGGGCAAGTGGCAGGGTTATCCCGCAATGGAGTGCAGGTATAAACATAAAGATGGTAGTATAAGTACTGTCCGCTATTTGATTCAGGGTGCTAACTATTACACCCAAATTGCGCACTACAAAACAGATTCAAAAAATATAAGGCAATACTTCGACTCTTTCCGAATTGTTCCTGTTATTTACCCGGAAGTAAAACTGCGTACTGACACTGCGATGAAATTCACGGTTAAGTCACCTTTGTTTCCGGATGAAAAAAAACAGAATGACCTGATGGAGTCTTTACAGAATATGATGGGCCGTTATTCGGATGAAGACGATGAACCATCAATACCTAAAGTGAAATTTAAAACAATTGGCACAGACACCACCGGTGAAAAAATATTTGTTACTTATATGCAAATGCCAAAAAACAGTACTCCAAAAGATTCTGTGGAAATGTTTGGCGGCAGAGGCCTGCTCTCAGAAAATTCTGACAAGGAACAAAGCTACCTGTACCTGAAAAAGGACAGTGGCATTACAGTATCTGGCTATAAATATACCTACCGGCAGGTTACAGACACGGGCAGCAGCCGCACTCTTATTGCAAAAACATTTATTAAAGGAAGCCATATGTTTGCTTTGGTTACGCAAACAGATACCTTAACGCCGCAAAGCAGCCTTCTGGCAAATTTCATTGCAACATTTACACCGGCAGATACCCTGAGTGCTGAGTCTCCATTTGCAAAACGTAATGCAGAATTTTTCACAAAGTTTGTAAGCAAAGACAGCGCCACACATGCAAAGGCAATGAAGCTGATGGAGAAAATTGATTTTGACAGTGCTGATGTACCGCAACTTAAAAAAATTATTGATACGCTTACATGGAAGTCTAAAGACTACCTCCAGATGAAACAGGATTTTATAAATACACTGGGGGATATAAAGGATACCACCTTGCCCGACTATCTTAGAAAACTGTATGTAGCTGCAAAAGATACAGCCGATTTGCAAAACAGCATATTGCAAACGTTGTTGCGGATACAAACAAAAAAATCATTTACTGCTTTTAAGGATTTACTATTAATGGAGCCGCCCATTGTTACAGACAACAGCGATAACAGTTACCGGTACAATGATTATGCTCTTCCTTATAAGAGGGCAACAAGAACTTTTGTAAAAGCAAGAGCCAGTTATGATGGTAACTGGTACCCGCTGTATGACACGCTGGAACTTTCAAAAATTGTTTTTCCGGATATTTTGCAGCTGATAAATCTTGATGAATATAAAAGCAGTGTGATGGATTTGCTTACAACAATGGTCGACAGCAATTACATTGATGTAAAACAATACGATCAATACCAGGCAAAGTTTTATGTAGAAGCAAAGCAGGAATTGAAAAGAGAAAAGGCACGTGAAAGCCAGCAGTCTATTGCAAAAGCAGAAAAAGCCAATAAGGCCGATGATGAAGATGATGACAATAATGATGACGGCGACGATGATAACGAGTTGCTGCAAAGTTATGCAGTGCTGTTGCTGCCTTACTGGGATAAAAACCCTGGTGTGCCCGTGTTTTTTGAAGATATAATGAAACTGAAGAACAAAGAAATACGGTTTAACACCATGCTTCTTTTACTACGGAATAAAAAGCCAGTAGCTGATTCTTTAATTTTAAACTATGCTGCAGATGAAAAGTACCGCATACGTTTATACCGAAGGTTTAAAAAACTCAAAATGCTGGAAAAATTTCCGGCAAAATATAATAACCAGGCCGACCTGGTAAAGAGTGCATTAATGAGCAGCACATCTTACTACAATAAATATGATACATTAGTATTGCTCGATAAGTTGCCGGCAGAAAGCAAAGGAAAAAAAGGGGTGGTTTATTTTTATAAATACAAATCCAAAAAGACAGACAAAAAATGGAAATTGGTTTCTTTTGGCTTGCAGCCCGAAAACGCCAAAGAATTTGATGATGATAATGACGACTTTACCACTTCGGCAGGTTACAGTTACGACAGGGATGATGATAATAAATTAGATGAAGAAAAACCGGTTAAGGAGCAATTACAGAAGAAGTTAAAAACCATGCAATACCAGATGCATAAAAGCGCTGCCCGTTTTTATGATAACAATTACGATGATTATAAAGACATCATAACAGAAAAAATTAAGAGTAACCGTTTTGGAGATTAATTAACTGCCTGCCGGGAACGGCAGCAATTAATTGCCGGGTATATTCCTGTTGTGGCTGTTCCCATATTTGTGTGGCTGTACCTTCTTCCACAATTTTTCCTTTATGCATTACTATAATGCGGTCGCTGATGTAATGCACCACTGAAAGGTCGTGTGAAATAAATATGGAAGTAAAACCAAATTCTTTTTTTAAATCATTCAGCAGGTTCAGTACCTGGGCCTGCACGCTTACATCCAGCGCACTCACGCTTTCATCAAAAATTAAAAAAGAAGGATTAAGAGCCAGTGCACGGGCAATGCAAATACGCTGGCGCTGGCCGCCACTAAACTGGTGCGGATAGCGGTTAAAATGCTCACTTTTTAGATTTACTTTTTCCAGTAACTCCACCACTTTATCCTTCTGTTCACTATTGCTTTGCAATATGCCGTGTACTTTCAATGGCTCTGCAATGGCGTCACCAATAGTAATGCGTGGATTTAAAGAACCATACGGATCCTGGAAAACTATTTGAAGGTCTTTTCTTATGCGGCGGAGATTTTCTCCCTTGTAAGAAGTAATATCAACCCCATTCAATAATATTTTTCCGGCAGTAACGGGTATAAGCTGCAATATGCTTCGCCCCAGCGTGGTTTTGCCGCAGCCGCTTTCACCAACCAGTCCCAATGTTTCGCCTTTCATCACTTCAAAACTTACATCATCCACTGCTTTAAAAGTGCTGTTATTTTTCCCAAGCAATTTTCTTTTGCCCGGAAAATAAACACGCAGGTTCTCTACTTTTAATGCTACAATGTTATCATCATTGTTTTGATGCAGACCAGCAGCCGGCTGCTCATCACTGTTACTATTTTCCCCGGTTAAAAAATCATTCACTACGGGCAGCTTTATTCCCTTTGTTTTACCGGCAGGCCTGCAGGCAAGCAACGCTTTTGTATAAGCATGCTGCGGGGCATACAAAATATCTTTCGCATTTCCCTGCTCTGCAATTTCGCCTTTGTACATCACCACAATTTTATCAGCAATATCTGCCACTATACCCAGGTCGTGCGTTATAAGAATTACGCCCATGCTGTTTTGCACCTGCAATTCTTTTATAAGTTCCAGTATACTTTTTTGTACGGTTACATCCAATGCAGTAGTGGGTTCGTCAGCAATTAACAGGGAGGGATTGCAGCTAATGGCCATTGCAATCATTACCCGTTGCTTTTGCCCGCCGCTTAGCTGGTGCGGATAGCGGTTATAAATTGATTCCGGCTCCGGTAGTTTTACTTTTTCAAACAATGCAATAGTTCTTTGCCGGGCTTCTTTACGGCTTACTTTTTCATGCAGCCTGATACTTTCTGTAATCTGCCTGCCACAGGTAAACACCGGGTTAAGCGATGTCATCGGCTCCTGGAATATCATCGATATTTTTTTGCCACGTACCTGCCGCATTTCTTTTGCTGATGCAGATACCAGGTCCACAGGCTGCAACTCCCGCTGGTAAAAAAATATTTTACCTTTTATAGTAGTTGATTTTTCAGGCAGCAGTTGCAGCAGGCTCATTGCTGTAACGGATTTGCCACTGCCGCTTTCGCCAACAATGGCAACCAGTTCCCCCTTTCTTATCTGAATATTGCTGTTTTTTACAGCAACAGTATTTTCTCCCTCATTGCTGAATGAAACAGAAAGGTTTTGTATTGATAAAAGAGAAGGCAAAGTGATGCAATAAATAAATGCTGCTTAAAATTTAAGATGCCGCACTGTTAAGCCATTATTGATTAATTGTTTTAAAGAGTCAATACCAATTTTTAAATGCCGCTCCACAAAACCTTCGGTAACTTTTTTATCGCTGGCTTCTGTTTTAACTCCTTCCGGCACCATTGGCTGATCGCTTACCAGCAGCAAAGCTCCTGTAGGAATGCGGTTATAAAACCCTACGGAAAAAATAGTGGCTGTTTCCATATCAATGGCGTAAGCTCTTACTTTTTCAAGATATAATTTAAACTCTTCATCATGCTCCCACACCCGGCGGTTAGTGGTATATACAGTGCCGGTCCAGTAATCTGTTTCATAATCCCTGATGGTGGTGGATATGGCTTTTTGCAGCATGAATGATGGGAGTGCCGGCACTATCGGTGGAAAATAATCATTGCTGGTACCTTCGCCTCTCATGGCTGCAATGGGCAAAATCAAATCACCAATATTGTGTCGCTTTTTCAAACCACCGCATTTTCCTAAAAATAAAACTGCCTTTGGATGAGTTGCTGTAAGTAAGTCCATAATGGTGGCAGCCGTAGGGCTTCCCATACCAAAATTTATAATGGTAATATCTTTTGCCGTGGCACATTGCATTGGTCTGTCCCGTCCAATAACAGGCACATCGTTCCATTGTGCAAACATTTCTACGTAGTTGCCAAAATTGGTAAGCAAAATGTACTCGCCAAAATTTTCCAATTGCTGACCGGTATATCGGGGCAGCCAGTTGTTTACAATTTCCTCTTTTGTTTTCATTCGTTTTAGTTTAATTTTTTGTATGCATTAAATCGCTAATCATCATTGTTGTGAACTTGTTCTGTTATCTTTTATTCTTCCAGTGAAAGAATGAAAAATAATCTCACTTGACAGCATACCTTTGCTCAGCCAAATAAAATAAGTTAATCGTTAAAATTACAAAATTATTGGCACTGCTGTATGATTAAGATTGAATATCCGGCTTATAACCATAAAATAAAACAGGAAGAAGGCAGTGATTTTATTTTTGACAGCTTTCGCAAAAAATGGGTGGTGCTTACGCCGGAAGAATGGGTGCGGCAAAATTTTTTGGCGTATTTAGTGCAGGTTAAAAATTATTCGCCTTCATTAATTGCAGTGGAAAAGGAAATTGTACTGGGCGAATTAAAAAAGCGGTTTGATATTGTGGTATTCGATAAGCAGGCAACACCGTTTATGCTAATCGAATGTAAAGAAATGGGTGTGCAGCTAACGCAGCAGGTTTTAGACCAGGCGCTGCGTTATAATATTGCCATGCAGGTACCGTATGTAGTGATAACAAACGGCACCAGCTGCATGGCTTTTAACTGCACAAATAATAGTTTTTTAGAATTGAAAGAACTTCCTTCGTCTTTATAAATTGTTATTTAAAATTTTGGGCAACCCAGCCCTTTATTCTTTTTACCAAAAGAATAAACTACACCAACACTATGGCTAAGGTAATGATCGTTTTTTGATGGATTGGCTGCCTTACTAAAACCATCTAAGTAATCCGTAAAACTCAACCGGTAACTTGATTCACCAATAAAAGAGAAGCGGTCGTTTAAGTAGTAACGCACCCCGGCTCCAATGGGTGCAACAGGTAATACCCGTGGCAATGTTTTCGCAGCATCTTGCGTAAGCCCGGCCGCCACATCAGAATTTTCGCCAAAATAGGCGGCATTATAATTACTGTAATCTCGTTTAATTTTTACAAATGATAAACCGGCTCCGGCAAAAACATATGGAGAAAACCTGGGCGCTTTATTTTCCAAAAAGCTCCATACACCCTGTACGGATAACTCTGTTACAGGTGTGGTAAAATTAAAGTTGCGTTGTTGCCGCCAGTCAGGATTGCTGTATTTAGCATCATCCCCATACAATTTACCCCTGTTAATATTTAATCTTACGGAGAATGTTGGTGTAAACTTTCGGTAAATATGCAGTGCCAGCTGTGGGTTCATTGTTTTATATGAACCAATTTTTTGTGGGGTTAGATCTCCCTGGTAAACAAACACGCCTCCGGTTAGCCCCAGCTCGTATTTAGATAAATCAATTTGAGAAAAAACATAAAGGGTGTTGCCAAAAACAATTACCGCAACTGCAGCGGTTCTTTTTAGTACAGACTTCATTGGATTTGCTTTTAGGTGAAAAATGATGCTTAGTGTAGAAGTCTGTATCCAATAATTTATTTTTAAGTATTATTATTTTAACTGTAATGCAAGCAAATTATTATCCGCTTTTCGGCAAGTGGTGTTAAACATTAGTGAAGATGCAAGCTGAAAATGAAAGGTTATTTTTTTGAACAGCAAAAAGGTATTTGGGGTTGTATTTTTACAACGCTTACTCATAAAAATAGAGCAGGACTGTGAAAACAGCCCTGCTTGGTTTCACCATAAAACCTACTTAACCTTTATAACAATCGAAGCAGAGTCCTGCCCTTTTTGGCAGCCTCCCAAATGATGTCCGTGGGCATGCCACATACTGTCAATATGATGGTTCCAGATGCTGTCGGAAAGGTGGTGGCCAATACTATCTGCATGGTTGCAGATATGAATGGAATCCAGTTGTAAATCCCTGACCCTTACCCCCACAACATAATCACCCGGTTTGGAAAATGTATAATAGTTTGTTTTTTCTGTACTTACTGTATATGTGCCGTTAGCGGTTGCCGATGGATTAGCAGACCAGCTGATGGTATTGGCACTTGTATTTGCAGTAACAGATACGGTTTGACCCACAGCAGCTTCTGTTGTGGAAGCCGATAATGAAATCGTATCGCCTGAATTGGATTTATTGCATGCAACAAATACTGCTGTGGCACTCAGCACGGTAAAAACAGTTTTTTTCATAAAGAGACTTTTTTTAAATGATACTTTTGCATTTATTAACGGGCAGATGTTGATACAGCTGTAATGGGTTGGGTAACAAAAAAAATATTTTGCCAACCCAACCAATTTTAACCGGCCGTTATCATTTATTTATTCACCAAATGCAGGAAGAGCTAAACCAACTTATACAAGAGTGCTGTAAAGGCAACCGGCAATCACAAAGCCGGATGTATATGCTATTGGCTCCCAAGATGTTTGTGGTGTGCCAGCGCTATTCCAAAACAAGGGAAGAGGCTGAAGAAACCCTGCAGGAAGGGTTTATAAAAGTGTTTGAACACATGCAACAGTATAAATTTGCCGGCTCGTTTGAAGGGTGGGTACGAAAGATAATGGTTAATTGCGCCCTGCAAAAATTCAGGAAAAAAACACCGTTGCATGCTGTGATGAATATTGAAGATGTAAATAAAGAATACAGCGATAAAGAAAATATTACTTCATCGTTAAGTGCAAAAGAACTGCTTTTGCTGGTACAGCAATTACCACCCGCTTACCAAATGGTTTTTAACCTTTATGTTTTTGAAGGAATGAAACACCGGGAAATAGCTGATATGCTTGGCATATCAGAGGGTACTTCCAAATCAAACCTGTCTGACGCAAGAGCTATTTTGCAAAAGGCGGTTATAAAAAATGCACAGATTGCTTCACCCAAAACAAATACTATATGAGTGAAAATTTACACGATATTGATAAATTGTTCAGGGATGGTATAGAAGAGTACGGGGAGATGCCATCTGGTAAAGTGTGGGAAGGCGTTGATGCTGGACTTGATAAAAACAATGTAGTGCAGATGCGCCGGAAATATAATAACCTTAAACGGGTGGCAGCTGTTTTATTATTGTTGCTGCTATCTGTAGCTGGCTATGAAATATTTAAACCAAAAACCGGCGGTAATGGCAATGATGTTGCTGTTGATACAGATAAACCTTCAATTAAAAAAGAAGATAATTCAACTGTGTTGCCAAATAATAAAGAGGGGCAACCAAATACCAGTAATAGCCCTGCTGCAGCACAAAACAACAATACCATTACCAACAATAGTAATCAGTCAAATATTGTTTCCAATGCAGGGTTCGATTCAATAAATAATAATAGCATAGCAACAATACCGGATAGTAAAACTGTTGCCCCGGATAAAAAAACTGTTTCGCCTGTAATACTGCAGGATAAAAAAGCAACTGCAGATAAAGCAATTACAAGCTCAGGAACAAAACAGAAAAATACTTCAACTGCAGTTGCAGAAAATGATGAAGATAAATATGCTGTAAAATCATCTGTAAAAAGATCAAATCAAAATAGAACTAGGATTAAAATAAAGAGCCCTCTGCCAGAGCAATCGGACGATGCAACGGATGAAACAGCAGATGAATTACAGGCTGAAAACAACAGTAATAGCAGTGTTACAGAGTTGCAGCCATTAGAAAAAACAAAAGCTGCTGCTCTTGCAGAAAGAATTAACCGTGCAATTACAGCGGCAGAAGACGTTGCGGCAAAACGCAGTTCTCCTGGTGTTACTGTAAAAAAAATGAAATCCTCCCGTTCATTTCACTTTAGCCTGATGCCTTTCTTCTCACCACAATATGCGTCCAATAATATAAAAGAAGAAAGTCATCAGCAGTGGTCAAATACTGGCCAGGGTGGGCCCCCGCCACCACGCCCGGGAAGGGGAGATCATAAAGAACAATACAAGGATGATGAACAAAATCAGTCAGCATATAGTTTTGGAATTATTGCAGAGGTGCCGCTTGGGAAAAAAATAAGTGTGCAATCGGGCATCACTTACTTAAACAAAAGCACCAGTATTGAGCCTAAAAAAATTTACGCTAAAACAGATGTGGATGGAAAAGTAAAGTATGTGTTTGACTGCTCTTCCGGTTATTCTTACCTCTCAACCAAAACAGGTAATACCCCTGCAGTGGGCGACAGTATAACAGCCACAGCATCTAAAAATGTACTCGGGTATATTGGTGTGCCACTGATGGTTAACTATAAATTTTCGTTGGGCAAATTCAGTATAATGCCTGCAGTGGGCACTGTATTTAATTTCCTTACTAAGCAAAAAATTCAAACACAACTGGTACAGGGTTCAGCCAAGGAGCAGCAAACTGTAAATAAAATTGAAGGGTTGAAATCAAATTATGTAAATGCTGTAACCGGTGTTGCATTTGAGTACAGTTTTAATAATAAAATTGCACTCAATATAATGCCGTCCGGCAATTTTGCGTTATCCTCAATAAATAACAGTAATGCTGTAGTAAAATCATATCCGAATGCCTTTGCAGTTTCAGGGGGTATTAAAATAAAATTCTAAACTATGAAGAAATTTAAAATTGCTTTAAACCTGGTATTGCTTGTTGTACAATTTTTAATAAGCGGAAGGTACCTGCTTAGTAATGCTGTATTATAAATTGCGGCCAATTTCATCAATAGCTGTTTCTGTATTTTCAGCATAGGTGGTTTTATATGGCCATTTGCCCGTAAATTTTGCATGAATGAAATATACGAGTATGCCACTGCCAAACACCACAAGAAATGATGTAATGATAGTTAAACCTGTGGCATAAAATATAAAAAGCCACATCAGCACTGCTAAAATAACCGGTAAAGGATACAGCGGCATTTTATAGGGAAGCTGTGCAGTACCTCTTTTTTTACGCAATAAAATAACACCAATGGCCTGGCCCACAAACTGTACAAGAATGCGCATGGCCAATATGCCATCTATTACATGTTTCATTTTAAACAACAGGCTGAAGATAAACGCCAGGCCGGCTAAGATCAATAATGATATGTAAGGAAAATTTTTAGTAGGGTGCAGGCGGGCAAAGATTTTAAAAAAAGCCCCGTCTGCAGCTGCCGCATATGGCACACGGGAGTAACCCAGCATTACTGCGAACAACGAAGCCATGGCCACCCACAAAATCATAACCGTTGCAATTTTAGCAGCACCGTTTCCATAAAGGCGTTCAATAAAAGTGCTTACCACAAAATTGTTTTGGTCATTGTTCTGCCATGCTTTTATTTCCTGCCAGGAAATAACGCTGCTTACACTTACATTCATTGCCAGGTATAAAATGGCAATACCAATTACAGAGATGAACATACTTCTGGGAATGTTTTTTCCGGGGTTTATAATTTCTCCCCCAAGATGACAAACATTGTAATAACCCAAATAGCTGTAAACAGTTTTAATACAAGCCTGGCCAAAAATAAATGAGCCTATTTTATTCCAGTCAAATTCATTATTTATTTCTTTTAGTGGCTGCAGAAAATTGCCATGGGCAACACCGCCCAAAATTATCCAGCCAAGCGTCAATAAAACACCGCTCCATAACAAAACACCGATTTTGCCAATACTGCCAGTTTTGCGGTACAGTAAAATAGTTATTACAATTATTACCAGCCCCGATACTGCTTTTTGTTCCCATGCTTCCAGATGAACCAAATAACCGAGGTATTGCGAAAAGCCAATAGCTGCTGATGCTGCAACCAGTGGTGCCTGTATTACAGTTTGCCAAACGTATAAAAAGCTTACCATACGGCCGGGCCCGTTCTTGCCATAAGCCTCTTTTAAAAAATTATAACTTCCCCCGGCTAACGGATAAGCAGCCCCCAGCTCACTCCATATCATGGCATCAACGAGTGAAAGAAAAGCCCCGGCAATCCATGCATATAAATACATGCCGCCGGTTAACCCAATTACAATGGGAAGTGTAACAAAAGGGCCAATGCCCACCATATCAATCATATTTAATACGGTGCCCTGGAAAAGTGTAAGACGTCTTTGTAAAGCGGGAGCTGTCATTTGGTAATTAAGAAACGGAAATTACAACTTACCAAACGAACAAAAAAAACCGGTACCTCCAAAAGGAGGCCCGGCACTAATCAAAAACCATTAACCATTAAACCTTATCCTATGAAAAACCAATTTTAAGTCGGCTGTCAAATGACAATGGTTGCAAGTATAAATATTTTTGACAATTTTTTTAGTGACTAACGTATAATTTAACCCGAAAATAAAAAAAATACCTTATGCAAACGTTTGTGGTTGATAACTCACCACTTTGCTGTAAAGTCTTTCAGGTATTCGGGAAATTCTTTTGCTTTATAAACACCGTCTCCTATAAAACGCAGCGGGGGTTCTAATTCAGATGGTTTTAAAAAGCCCGGCAACGGCGCCGGTTGTGCGTTAATAGATGATAGTAATATAGTAGATGGGTACCCCATATTGCCGTTGAGCAGGTATACTGCAAGTTCATTTGCCTTAAAAGATGGGTTATACCCGAATTTTTTCCCGGCAAATTCTACACTATCTCTTGTTTCTGCATTAAATTTTACAGCATAGTAGTTATCGTTGATATAATTGGCAACTGTTTCCTGGCTGTAGGTTTCCCTGTCCATCACCCGGCACCAGCCACACCAACTGGTGTACACATCAAAAATAACCGGCTTTGCTTTTTTTGAATACGCTTCTTTCAGCTCCTGCAATGTTATCCAGTTAACTTTTTCCTTTTTGGGTTGTTTAAATGATGTAAAAGCAATAAAGGAAGTAAACAAAGCAATAATTACAGATAAATTTCTGAGTGTTTTCATAAGGGATTTGTTTTGTAGCTTAGTTGAAGATTAACGTAAAAAAATGAAGAAAATTGTAGTGGCCATAACAGGCGCAAGCGGATCGGTTTATGCTAAACAGTTAATTGATAAACTACTGAAAGCCAAAGAACAATGGGCTGATTTGGCTGTTGTAATGACGGATAATGCCAAAACAGTGTGGAAAACAGAGCTTAATAATGTTAATTATGAAACACTGCCCGTAAAATTTTATACCCCAGGAGATTTCAACGCACCTTTTGCGTCTGGCTCCGGACGCTTCAATACCATGATAATTATTCCCTGCAGTATGGGCACGCTGGGAAGAATTGCTTCCGGTGTTTCCAATGATTTAATTACACGATCAGCCGATGTAATGCTTAAAGAACGGAGACAGCTGATTTGTGTGGTGAGGGACACACCTTATAATCTCATCCACCTAAAAAATATGGAAGCTGTTACACTGGCAGGAGGAATCATCTGCCCTGCCACACCTTCTTTTTACAGCAAACCAACAACTATTGAAGAAGTGGCTGCCACCGTGGTAGACCGTGTGCTGGATTTAGCGGGAATTGACATCAGCACTTTTCGTTGGGGTGGTTAAATCTTCATTAATGCGTATCATAATTGTTACTGGCAGGCAGGAATATTGTAATTTGGTAAAGCTTCCTGAAAAATGATATTCAAAATTCTTACGGTTACGGCAATGGCCACATTTGAAACCTATGCAGCCCTGGGTACAGCAATGGCATTTGGGCTGGGCAAATGGACTACTTTATGCTGCCTTGTTGGAGGTGGTATTGGCGGCGTTTTTTTAGCTGCATATCTTGGTGAGCGCATAGAAAAATTTATCAATAAAACTATACGGAAAAACAAACCAAAAGAACACAAAACCGGTATTATTTATAACATCTGGAGTAAATATGGCTTATACGGGCTTGGGGTTATTGGCACATTTCTTTTTGGTGCCCCCGCTGCAATTGGTGTGGGCGTGGGTTTTAATGCCAACATGAAAAAACTGGTGCCCGTTTGTTTAGTAACTGTTGTTGCCCGTTGTGTTGCTTTTACTTTTTTCAGCCATTACATAAAAGGAATGTTTTAATCAGGTGCTGATATAACGTACGAGGCTGCGTTTTGCAATTGGCAGCAATGTTTCTTCTACAGGAAAGCTGTAATCGGTTTCCACCGAATACACTGCCGGGTTGGGCAATTCTGTTTTTGCACGTATCAGCTCCGCTTTAATGCTTTGATAGCTGTTAGCAAAACTGCGTTGCCATACATCTACAAAACTGGTTTTCATAGCACGGTATTTTTCGTCCGATTTTTCAAAAAGGCTGATGCGGTATTGATACACCCATGTGTTTTTGCAGCTGCCTTCGCATAAAAAGAAATAACCTTCATTATGATCGAGCGGCACCAGGCCCACGGGTTCAATGGTGAGAGAGCCTTCTACAAATTCGTAAATTTCTGTTCCGCTGCTGATGGTTCGTTTCATTTTAGCTTCACTGTAATTAATTATCTCCTCCAGTTCCTGCATTAACTCATCATCCTTAATCATGGCTTCGTACAGCAACTGCAGTTTTTCTAATTGCAGCCCGGAAAGTTTTTTCGGAAACTGGTCCTGCAGCAGCTTTTTGTTTTCTTTAAACGATACTAAATTGTTGTAATGAAAAATTACATCTGCCAGTTGCGGGTATAATTTGTTTTGGGTAAAACATTTGTTTATTTCCTGCAGGTAGGCAAGCAGGGTATAGCGTTTTAGTTCAAAATCAATGTAGCCATCGGCAAACCATGTTTGGGAAAGGGTTTTCATATTTTTCGCAGATTTTATTCCCCTAATTTACAAAGGCATTTTTAAAAAACAAGCACTGCTGCTGCCAATGCAGGGTTAAAAAAGAGTATCAGGCCGGTCAGCGCTTTTTATAAAACAGCAAAGCAGCAACTGCATATATCAGCCATGCTATACTGAAGGCAATAAGGCCTTTTGTATTCCATAGCACATCTTCCTTATCATAACGGCCATGTATCCTCATGTGAAAATACTGGTTGGAGTATTCCTGTGCATACTCAATTGCCACACCAAAAAAATACAGTAATACAAATATTACCATGTGCGGCAGCAGTTTTCGTTTTGCAAAAAGAATATTTAAAAAAGCTGCTGCCAGAAAATAAAACAGCGCATGCATTTCTTTATCGTGGTGGCGGAATACTGCCGGGAGTTTTACCATAAAACCAACAATGGCCGCCGCAAAAGCGAGTGCTGTAATAAACAATTTTTGCGCCGTGGTAAGTTGCATTTTCATCGAGGTAAAGATAGTGGATAGGTGCAAACAATAGTGGCCGTTTAGCCAAACTGCCCGTTCCGAAATAAAAGGTTAGCGGCTCTCTCCCCAAAAAATAAAAATTATCTTTGCCCCGCTATCAGCCGGGTTATCGCTCCATGCAAATGGTGAGGAAAGTCCGGACAGCAAAGGGTAACACACCGGTTAACGGCCGGGCATTAGTCCCTTCGATTTGCTCAGGGTGACAAATGCAGAAAGTGCCACAGAAAATTACCACCGTTTCCTGTCATGCTGAGTTCATCGAAGCAAGACAGGAAACGGCCAGGGTGAAAACGTGAGGTAAGAGCTCACGGGTTTTTGCAGTAATGCATTAATTGGGTAAACCTTGTGTGCTGTAATGCCACGTATATCAGCGTTTGAGGGCGGCCCGTCCGATGCTGAAGGGTAGGCAGCAAGATCTGTGCAGTAATGTACAGGCCAGATAAATGATGACCTTGCCTGTTAAGACTTCGGTTTTAACGGGCAAACAGAATCCGGCTTACAGGCTGATAGCATTTTAAATTATTAAAGGCGCCGCAAAGCGGCGCCTTTGTTTTTTAAATATCCTTATTAATGCTCAGCTCTTTACTTCCATTATTGGTTTATTTATTTTCTCAATTGGAGTAACGGTTTGCAGGTAACGGTAAATGGCTTTTAACTCCATATCGCTCATGCGGCTGAATGGCCCCCAGGGCATGGGGCTTTGCTTTATCAGTTTCCCCTTGCGAAAACGGCTGATGAAAGTGGTTTCATTCCAGTCTTTAATATGCCCGGTTTTTTTATCGGGTGAAATATTGGGTGTGTGAAAAATATATTTTGCATTCACCTGCGATTCCATTTCAAAACCTCCGGCAAATGGTTCGCCAATAAAAGCACCTGTTTTTAAATCACGGTCGGTATGGCAACCACGGCAGTTGGCCACACTGTTTGCCATATATTTTCCGTATGCCACAGATGAATCGGGAGTTACTGTTTTTTCAACTGCACCATCGGGGCCAGTGGGTTTAATAAAAAATGCCTTTACAAATTTGCCCAGCATATTAAATTCATGTTTCGGCACTTCATTGTGTACGGGTGGCAGGGTGCGTATATAAGAAATGATGGCAGTAAGGTCTTCATCGCTGGTATTATGAAAAGGCATGAAATCAATAATGGCTCTTCCATCATATCCAACACCATTGCGTAGTGAGCGGGCAATTTCTTCATCTTTTAAATTACCAATACCGGTTTGAGCATCACTGGTAATATTGGGTACATGCACAGCGCCTACAGGCAGTGCAAAAGTTCTGCCGCCGCTTAATGCTACTTCCATGCCTGCATTCACAAGCGAATCGGTACCGGCAGGAGAGTGGCAGTCCGCACAATGTCCCGGGCCAAACACCAGGTACTTGCCTCTTGCCAGTGCAGCACTGTCTTTATTGGCTTTAATGGCAGGATAAGCAGCATCGAATTTCAGGTTCTGCCGTAAAGCAACTGTAATACTTAGTGTGATGATGAGCAACAGCAAAATAATACCGGCCCATTTTAAAATTTTTTTGAGCATAGTGTTCAGGTTTTGGTTAATGGTTATTATATACCCGTTTAAAACAAAAACGGATTTTATGGCATAAAAAATCTGTTCTTTAAGGGAACAGATTAACAATGAAATTTACAGACATCAACCCTTGGTGAATGTTCCCGTGTCAACTTCTTTTATAAACTTAATAAGCCCGGGAAAATAATGCCGCTGGTCATCATACATATCCATATGGCTGCCGTTGGGGCATAATAAAAAACGGCCCTGCTGCACCTGCGTGCTCATCCATTTCATGTGTTCAGGATCCATCGTGTCATGTGTGCCGCCAATGGTAAGTGTGGGCACTTTAATTTGAGGCAATTGTTTTGTTACATCCCAGTTAACCAGGTTGCCGCCCACACCAAACTCACTGGGCCCCTGCATGGTTACATACAGGCTTTGGTTCATTTTACTGAATGACCTTGTAACCGGCTCGGGCCATTGCTCCAGCGGAATACGACAAATATGTTTGGCGTAAAAATTAGGCATCAGTAATTCCATATACTTTGGATTTTCAAAATCACCTTTCTTTTCTATCTGCCTGATGGTGTCTAATATCTTTTGATCAAATTGTGGGGCTAAAACATCCTGCGCATATTTGCCATACTGCGGGCAACTGCTCATCATATTGCTGATGATAAGCCCCTTTAAATTATCCTGGTATTTTAATGCGTACTGCATGGCCAAAATACCGCCCCAGCTATGGCCGAGTAAATAAAAATTATCTTTTGTAAGATTGAGTGCCTTGCGCACCTGCTCCACTTCTTCCACGTAACGGGGAAGGCTCCAGTAACTGGTATCTTTTGGATTGTCTGATAAACCACAGCCTAACTGGTCGTAATAAATAAACTCGATCCCTTCCTGAGGTAAAAAACTTTCAAAGCATTCAAAATATTCGTGGGTGGCACCGGGGCCGCCATTCAGCAACAGCAATTTTATTTTTGGATTGTTGCCAATTGTTTTTGTCCAGATATTAAATGTGTGGCCATTGCTGCTGATGGGAATAACTTTAATGCCACCGGTTTGCACTACTTTGTACAGGCTGCTGTCTGTTGTTACAGCGGATGCAGTAGTTGCTTTTTCAGAATTGCTGTTACAGGAAAAGAGGATTGCAAGTAGTGCAGGCAAAAGCAGTGTTCTCATGCGTTATAGTTTATGTGTAAATACACTTAAAGCTATAAAACGGATTTAAGAATTCATAAATTCTTTAAAGAAATTTTCTTTGGTGGCCGGCCATTCTTCTTTTATAAAGCTAAAATAGTGGCTGTGGCGGATGGTGCCATCTTCATTAATAACATGATTGCGGAACACCCCTTCATGCACCGCACCAATTTTACGCATGGCTTTTTGCGATATTAAATTGAGGTGGCTTGTTTTTAATTCAATGCGGTTCAGTTCAAGCTGATCAAAACCATAGGAGAGCAGGAGGAATTTGCAATGCCGGTTAAAACCCGTGCCATGCAGGGAGCTGTTCAGCCAGGTCCATCCAATTTCAAGCCTTTTATTTTTAAAATCGATATTGCCATAGCGTGTGCTGCCGCAATACTGTTGCGTTTGTTTATTAAAGTATGCAAAAGGGTACGATTTTTTTTCTTCTTTTTCTTTTAAGGCTGTATCAAAATAAAAACGGAAATCCTGTCCGGAGTTTATTTTTTGTATGGTAAAGCGCCATAACTCCGGCTGTAAAGCCGTTGGCAGTAATAATTCAAAATGCTTTTCTTCTAAAGGTTCAATACGTACTATATCATCTTCAAGAATAAGCGGTGTGCTGAAAAAATTGGTGTAATCCATTTGTTTTTAATTAATGCAATTCGTGTAATTCGTATAATTAGTGGTTAATAGTTTTCTTTTAAAAGCGTAGCCACAATTTTATCAATAGGTAATGTTACATTCTCTTCTGAAAAATTATCCCAGTCAATAAAACGAAAAGTTTCTGTTTCGGATGTTTCTTTATACACCCTCATCTGCTGTTCATCAAAATCAAATGGAGTTGTGCGTATCGGGGCTTTTATTGGCTCAAGGGCTTCTGCAAAATAGTAAATGGAAATAATCTGGTCTTTATTATTAAAAGCGCTTATCTGGAAAAAGTCAGTGGTGTAAATATGGTCGCCCACTTTTACATTCAAATTCATTTCTTCCATAAATTCCCGTTTCAGGCAGTCACGTGTACCTTCGCCAAACTCCAGCCCGCCCCCGGGAAATTTGGTTATCTGCATGCCACGTATCAGCTCATCACTAACCAGCACCTGCTTTTGCTGGTTTAATAAAATGCCATACACACGAATGGTGAAAGTGCTCATAGAAAAACTGTCTGTTTATTTTTTTATCCGTTTGTAATAACTCCATACCACCGAAAGCAAAATAGCCAGTGACAATATCACCGGGATCCAGAATGCATAGTGCGTATCGCTGTAAGGAATGGGTACATTCATGCCGTAAATACTGGCTATTAATACCGGCACACTTAAAAAAATGGTGAGGGTTGCCAGGCGCTTCAATACAATGTTCTGGTTATTGCTGATGATGCTGGCAAATGCATCCAGCGATGAACTGAGTATGTTGGTGTAGGTGTTGGCCGTTTCAAGCGCCTGCGATGTTTCTACAATCAAATCTTCTAAAAAATCTTTTTCATCTTCATTCATCTGCAAAATATTGGTACGGGCCAGTTTCATCATCAGCAGTTCGTTGCTGCGCAATGCCGTAATAAAATATACCAGGCTTTTTTGCACACGCATTAACTGCAGCAGTTCTTCATTCCGCTGTGCATCGTACAGCTTTTGTTCCAGTATGTTGCGGCGCTGGTTTATTTCTTTCAGGCATTCCTGGAAGTTGGTGGTTATTTTTTCAAATATCTTCAGCACCATCATGGTTTTCTTTTCCGCATTGCGGTGCCGGAAGGTGTTCAGGAATTTTTTGATGGCTTCGTTTTCAAACGAGTTGACAGTTACAATCTGGTTATGCGTTAAAATAATACAAATAGGTATGGTAATATAAAACGCATCGCTTTCGTTAAACGAATTATTTTCCGTTGGCGTTTTAATTACAATCAGCTTTACGTTATCATCAATTTCGTAACGGCTGCGTTCATCAATATCCAGTGAGTCAGTTAAAAAGTCAGCAGGTATATCCAGTGTTTCACTCAGCTCTGTGAACTCTTCCTGCTTCAGCGGCGGCAATACATTTACCCACGAACCTGCTTCCGGCTTATCAATAGCGATGGTTTGGTGTTCAACAACTTTAAAGTACTGGATCATGCTGGTAACAGTATTTTCTTGCTGGTTTAAATTTCCATTTCTCCTTTAAAAACAAAATTGGCAGGGCCGCACAACCATATATTTTCAAAATGTTCTTCGTCCATTTTTTCAAACTCCACACTCAGCCGGCCGCCGGGGGTTTGCACTTCCACCCGGTTAAATCCTTTTTCGTTGTGGGCGCTCATTAATGCGCAGGCAGTAACACCCGTACCGCAGCTAAAAGTTTCATCTTCCACACCCCGTTCGTAGGTACGTACAAATATGGTGTCTTCATCAACACCTTCTACAAAGTTTACATTAATACCTTCTTCTTTAAATTCCTTACTGTATCGTATTTCACGGCCGCTTTCCACCACATCCACTTCCTTAACATTATTGGCAAATTTTACAAAATGAGGTGATCCGGTATTCAGCACAGCATAAGAAGAGTGTTCATCTACCTTGTCCACATCTTTCATTTTTAAACGCACCTGTTTAGCCATGTCAATTTCAGCCAGGTGCTCGCCATCGGTAGCAATAAATTTGTAAATGCTTTTGTTTATACCTATATCAAATGCAAACATGGTAAGGCAGCGGCCACCGTTGCCACACATGCTGCTTTCATTTCCATCGGCATTAAAATAGATCATCTCAAAATCGTAGCCGTTTTTTTCAGCAAGCATCATCAGCCCGTCGGCACCCACACCAAAACGGCGGTCGCATATTTTTTTTACCTGCTTTTGTGTTAGTGCATTGTATTGCCCGTTGCGGTTATCCAGAATTACAAAATCATTTCCCGTGCCCTGGTATTTATAAAATTCAATTTTCATGTTAAATGCCTGAAAGTATTTCTAAAGTTTTTACAATTAAATTTTCCACTGCTGCTGCCCCGTCCTTGCTGAATTCTTTTGCAATACGGTTGGCCACAATAGCGCTTAAAGAAAGGCAATGGTGCCCCAGAACTTTGCCCATGCCGTAAATAGCCGATGTTTCCATTTCAAAATTAGTAATGCGGTGCTGCCCGAAGTTAAAGGATGTTAACTGGTCAATCAGTTCGGGGTGTGTAAGCCCCATACGCAGCACACGGCCCTGCGGACCGTAAAAGCCCGGGCAGGTAACAGTAATGCCCTGGTGAAAACCTTCCACAAAATTTTTAAGCAATGAAATATCTGCTGCGCTTATGTACGGGTTGCTGATGCGCTGGTGCATTTGTGTATGTGTGTTAAATGCCTGCAGCAATTGTTTTTCTTCTTCGTTATTATTCAGCAAATAAAAATTCATCAGGTTATCCAGGCCCAGGCCATGGGTGCTGGCCACAAAACTGTCCACCGGTATGGAGCGCTGCAACGAGCCGGATGTGCCCACACGTACAATATTCAGCGGGGTTAATTTTTCTTTTATCTGCCTTGTTTCAAAATCAATATTTACCAGCGCATCCAGTTCGTTAATTACAATATCAATATTATCGGGGCCAATACCAGTGCTTACACAACTTAACCTTTTTTTGCCCACATAGCCCGTATGCGTTACAAACTCCCGGTGTTGGTTTTTAAATTCAATACGGTCAAAATGTTTACTTACTTCTGCCACACGGTCGGGGTCGCCAACGGTAATAATAGTTTGTGCAATTTCTTCAGGCCGGCAATTGATGTGATAAACAGCGCCACGGTTATTTATGATCAGTTCCGATTCTGCAATGCGGTTCATAATCTTGCTTTAAAAATCAGTTTAAATAAATTGAACGCTGCATCATTGCTGGTTGTTTAAAAAATGCCGTTTGATGCGTTGGAAAAATATATTTTCACTGGTGAAATAATGCCTAAAAATACCCTATTTTTGCAAGACTAAAAAAATGAGGGGCGTCAGTAAATTGATACACCACCTTTCATTCAACAGGGTCCTGTGGCCGAGTGGCTTAGGCAAAGCTCTGCAAAAGCTTCTACACCAGTTCGACTCTGGTCGGGACCTCTAAAAATTCAGCCGGTTTTTTACTGGCTTTTTTTATAACTATTATGCAACGTATTATTTACTGGATGGGTATTATAGCCTGCGTGGTTTTAATAGCGGCCTGTTTTATGCCGTGGACCTATCATGCCGACTTAGGAAAAAACTTTACCGGCTTTTTCAGCGAGCAAAACCGTTATGGAAAACCCGGAGAATTTTTAGTGGCTTTTGCTGCAGCTGTTTTAGTATTTATGCTGCTGCCTAAACTATGGGCCAAGCGGACCAATCTTTTTTTAGGGGCATTGCTGATTGCCTATGCCGTTAAAACATACATTTTATTTACCGGCTGTTATATGGCCTATTGCCCCGAAAGAAAAGCCGGTATTTATTTAATGCTGATTTCTTCTATAATAATTTTTGTTGCCACGGCATTTCCTAATATGAAGCTGCCGGCAGAAAAGAAGGCGGAATAATTACAGGCATGGTTTAGCCCGGCTGAAAGTATATTGATTCCTGAGTATCCATTGTTTTTCTCCGGTAAACAACACTTCTTTTTTTACGGAATATGTATTGCGGGAGAGGGTATAAGTATGGCGGATGAGCGCCGGTTTATGATCATTTCCGTCAAAGGCAGTTTCTTCAGTAATTACCTGCAGGCTGTCTTTATTTAATTTCGTTTTGCTGATGACGGGTTCGTTGTTGAGCCGTTTACCGTTTTCAGAAATTAAAATGGTATCCACCGAATTGGCATTGGGTTCTTTAGGGTAACTGGTGGCATAAATGATGAGCCCTGTTTTTTTAAAATCGGCTACAGTTATGTTGGCAGGCATTGAAAAAGGTTTACCGGAAGTATAATCCAGGTAAGCTAAACTGCCCTGCCAGCAGCCAATTAAGTTGGTAAAATCGTTTAAACTTACCGTAGAATCAGAATAAGCTTTGCAGGGGTGGCTGAATGAAAAAAATACCAGGGAAAAAATGACTATTGCTTTCATGCTATAAATTATTTGCAATGAAAGTAACCGGATTGTTTGCAAGCCAGCAATACTGTTTAATAAAAAGCAGAAACGAGAACAGAAAATTTGTACAGTCGTGGTTATTAATTTTAACTCAACCGCTTTGCCAGCTTACCAATGGTTAGGCCTTGTACCAAAATACTAAACAGTACACAGAGGTACGTTGCTACCAGCAGTATGTTTTTTGCTTCGCCATCCGGCAGTGATAAAACCAGCGCAATGGAAAGCCCGCCACGCAATCCGCCCCAAACAATAATTTTCGATTCTTTTTTATTTAAATTAATTCTTTTTGGAAATAAAAGAACGGGCAGGTAAACCACCACCGCTCTCGAAAGCAGTACAATAACCACCGCAGCCAGGCCCAAAAGAAAATATTTTGCATTAAAGTCAATCGCAATCAGCACCAGGGCTATTACTATAAACAATACCGCATTTAGTATTACATCCACCAGCTCCCAAAACTTGTGTACATACTCCTGTGTTTGATCGCTCATGGCAGTGCTTTGTTTATAGTTACCCACCAGCAGCCCCATAACCACCATGGCCAATGCACCCGAAAGATGCAGGAATAAACAAAGGCTGTAACCCGTCATTACAAATGCAATGGTTAATAAAACTTCGGTTTCGTAATGGTCAATTGACTTTAGTAGTTTGTGCAGTATAAAGCCGCATACTAAACCAAACAGGATGCCGCCAATGGCTTCCTGTAAAAAAAGCATGCCGAAGTGAGCATAATTTATTTCAGCAATGCCCGATTGCAGCGTTTCGTAAAAAGCCACAAAGATCACCACGCCAATACCGTCATTAAATAAAGACTCGCCTACAATTATCGACTCAATTTTTTTTGGCACATTGGCTTTGGTAAGTATGCCCAGCACTGCAATGGGGTCGGTGGGAGAAATTAATGAACCAAACAGCAGGCAATAAATAAAGCTGATTTCAATGTGAAGCTGGCTACAAATCCAGTAAACCAATACCGCAATAACAATGGTGGAAACAATAACGCCGCCAATGGCAAACAGCGCAATTTGTTTAAGGTTCTTTTTAACGTTGCTCCAGTCCGTATGCAGCGATCCGGCAAAAAGTAAAAAGCCCAGCATTATTTCCAGTATAAATTTGCTGATGTCTGTTTGCTGCACTATTTGTTTTAAATTATTGTAAGGCTGCGCAAACCAGAATTTGCTTAAAAACACCAGCACCGAAACAACAGTGGACAAAAAGAACAGCCCAATGGCAAACGGCATTTTAATAAACCGGTAGTTTATATATGCAAAGGCGGTGGATATACCAATAAGTATGGTGATGATGATATATACGCTCACAGGTTATTTTTTTATAAGTTCCAGTTTGGTTAAAGACAGGCGGGCCTTTAACCAGTTTTCAAATTTACTTTTATCTTCTGCAGCAAGTTCTTTTTGCGCCT
>JBGAHV010000029.1:40692-48203 GCA_044225995.1 Ferruginibacter sp.
GTACTGTCGTTGCTGTAATAAAAAGTATTGTTGGAAACAGATAATGACTGTATGCCGGGAAAAATGGCTTTTGCCTCTGCTAAAATATGCTTTCCGTCAAACGTGTATTTTGCAATTTCTGCCTGCAGTTCCTGTATTTTTTTATCCTTTTCATCCGCAATAATGTCCTTGGTTTTTATTTCATTTAAAATATTGTTCTGCAGCAGCTGTATGCGGTCTGCACTGTCCTGCCGTATTATCAGTTTGGTGGCGGCAATATTTCTTTCACCCAGTTTTTTGTTAAGGCTGTCTATTTCGTCCTTTGTAAACCGCTTTGATAAAAAAGCCAGTTCAATCGTTCTGGGGCTGCTGGTGAAGTTTGTTTTTTTATAAACAATCGTATTGCCTTTATTGGTAAACTCCTGCTCTAAAAAATTATTTACCGATTGCTGGTATTGCTGCTCAGTAAATAATTTATACGCAAAGTAAATACCGGGCAGCAGCATCATTATTACAACAATGGTAATGCCATTACGTACCTGTTTTTGCCGTTTTTTATCTGCCTCTTCTTTTAACGGATATTTTAAAAACTTAACAATGCTGTACGTGGCAATGCAAATAAAAACACAGTTGATGCCATACAAAAAAATAGCCCCGAAAAAGAATTTAAAATTTGCCGTTGCCAGGCCGTAACCTGCGGTGCACAGCGGCGGCATTAAGGCAGTGGCAATGGCCACACCGGGTATGGGATTTCCCTTTTCCACACGGGTAACAGCAATAACACCTACCAGCCCGCCAAAAAATGCAATGAGTATATCGTAAATATTAGGCGATGTTCTTGCCAGTAATTCGGACTGCACCTGTTTAAACGGGCTTAGCAAAAAATACGTGGTGGAAACAAGCAGGCCTGCCAGTGTTGCAATAAACAAATTGCGCAGCGATTTTTTTAACAGCTCAAAATCATACATGCCCAGGGCAAAGCCCGATGCCACAATAGGGCCCATTAACGGAGAAATAAGCATGGCGCCAATAATAACAGCAGTGGAATTTACATTCAACCCAACGGATGCCACCAAAATAGCGCATGCCAAAATCCACAGGTTGGCGCCGGTAAAAGAAATATTGCCTTTTACACTTTCCAGTGTTTTCTGCCTGTCATCTTCACCGATGTGAAGATTAAACAGTGTGTTTACAATTGAACTCATGATTCCTTTTTTTATAGCACGCAATAATAGGTAATGAAGTTAAGCACTAAAGCTGAAACAGGCGCAACGTCCCTTGGTTTGGAAAGGAGAAGTTGCATGGAAGAGAGCTTTTACTTTTAACTTCTTCCATTCCCTTACTTAAATGAAGCATGGTATGGGTCTATCTTCCATCGGGTGATGTTGATTTCGGGAATATAGCTGAGGTAGTAATTGCAGGTAACAAGGCTCAGTGTTTGGTCGGCATAGTTATAAAAACATTTTACGCTGTTGTTGCCGTAAGATGCAATGAGTTTATCAACGCCTGCGCCTGTGGGCTTATAATATTTTTCAGTTCCCAGGAAGGTATCCATAGAAAAACTAAGCACAACATTACCGGCAGCATCTTTTTGTTTGGATACTACCCAGTTTTTTCCACCCTCACCGGGCATCATGCCACTGGCAATAATTTCCCTTGCCGTATCCAGCTTTATTTCTTCAGCTATCAACACATCGCTGGTTTCGCTAAGGGTATTGTTGCGGGTGCCTTTGCCAGGCCATTAAAACCAAACCAGTTCAGTTTGTTTTCACCAGCCCGGGTACGCACCTGCCGGGTTAAAAAACCAATATGGTGAGGCGCCCGGTATTCAATGGATACCAGCCTGTCAGGCGAAAGACTGTCTAAATACTCTTTTGTATCGGGGTATTGCTGCAGAATTTGCTGCTTTTCATTTAGTACGTAAAGCTGGTAATATTTTTTGGCTGATTTTTTTACAAATGGTTTTTCCACGCTTATCAGCAGTTCTTTGTCATTGCTATACCAAAATTTTGCAGAGGTGGCATCATTAAAAGTAGACACGCTGCCGGCATGCGGTCCGTTTATGTAAATCATGTTTATTTTATCTTCTTTGGGGCTGCTGAAAAGTACGGCCAGTTTTATAAAACCATCATCGCCACTAAACACATCTTTAATTTCTACAGCCGTTACATCTTCGGCGTTTGACAAATTGATGTTTTGCGTAAGCAGGTAATCCAGCTTATGATCTTTAAACCTGAATTCCATCTCCACCGGGTGAGGGCAGGGTTTTCCTTCCTTGCGTTTATAATCGTCGCAAAAAGCAATAATAGTATCGCCTTTTAATCTTCCCAGGCCTTTAATTACCAGGTTTTCGGCTTCGCTGTGCAATGAAATATCACGGGTAATTACCAGCGAATCATCAGCATCAATGGCAAACAAACCCGGGAAAGATTTAGTACCGGCCACCTGTTTATAAGCCACAAATTCGGCTTTGTCCACTTTGCTCATGGCTGTTAATTCACCGTAATTGGAATTAACGTATGATGGCATGGTTTTTTTCCACACAAGGTCTATCTGTGCTGAGGCTTTGGTGCCAACCAATATAAATACGAGGAGCCAGGTACGCATATGGAGTTACTATTTTTATCCAAATTTACACTTTTGCAAAAGCAGGCTGTGTACCCATTGGCGGGTATATTTTTTTGAAAGTGCCGGCAAATTTAACAAGAATGGTTGCAAAAATAATATGGCTATTTTGGCATTGCCCGGTTTGCACAAGAAACATTCTTTGCAATCTGTAGTTCAATCCGCATGAAATATTCTGTACAGGTCAATTAAAAATTCAAATTCCAAAGCATTGGAGCAAGTAAGCGTTTTGTGTAACATGACTTAGATGAAGCCTGGAAAAGAGATGTTGCCTGGAAACGGAATGGATGCATACTATGTGCCACTCTTTTCTTCGCCGGGGTCTCATGCAGCGCACATGGCCCGGCTATGAAGACCCCGGCGGGACGGAAAACTAGAAACAGTCCAACAATTAATAGTGTCAATTTAAGTTTCTTGGAGCTATTCATTTTTTATTGTCGTATAAGTTGCTGTCGAAATAAAACGCTTTGTCCGTAAATTGCCTACAACGAGCAGGGCTTTAAGCAGATGTGGAATTGGCCAACTTTCCGCCCGGAACCGCTGCTGATTAAAGATATAAAAGTACAGTTTAACAAACAAAAGCCCAGGAATGTTTGTCCAGCCCAGATGAAGCACAACAGCGATAAAATGACCATTGCTCCAATGTCCTGCCAGCCTTGCAGCAAGCAGATATTGTACGCCGTTATTTGATAAAGTGAATTATACTTGTACTTGGATATATTAGTAGTCTAAAGTAGTTTTCAATTGTGTCCTTACCGAATTTATAGGAAATACCATTTAAAATATCTTGGCTGTCTGAACTATATTCTACCATTAAACATCTATTAACCGTTTGTTCTCTTTTTCGACAATTTAGTCCCAACATACCTTTATCTACTAATTCAATAGCTTTTAACGCCATAGATTTTTCTCTAAAAAGTAGATTCAATTTAAGCTCTTGAGTTTGGTTGCTATCATCCGTTTCAGTGTTGAGAATTTCAAGATAGCCTTGATAAAAATTTTCATTAAAAAATGGATGAGATTTAAATTCAATAGAATGCTTAACGACTTCAAATTTAAATTCCTCATGATTTGGAGGATAAATAGTCCATTCACCTTTATGAGGTGAATATCTCCAATAAAGCAAATTTGAATATTTGACTAAAAAATTAGCTACTGTCTCCTGCGGCAAATAGGAGTAAATATTTAGAAATAGTTTGTCTATAAATTCGAAGAGTTCAGAATTACTATTTGTGTCCATGAGGTCTGTATTATGGCGTACAACGTTCGAATATTTGCGAAGGCAGGGAATTCATTGATAGTCCTGCTTGGTGCAAATGCCCATTTAAAAATATGTTGTTGAAGTTATGAAGTAAAGCTGAAAATAGAAACTTGCCGAACACGAAAAGGGAGAAGATGTAGCGAACGTTTCGGGGGACACGAACCGAGGCGAAAGGAGTATAAACGATAAAGTTCCTTCTGCGCCGGGGTCTCATGCAACGCACATGGCCCGGCTATGAAGACCCCGGCGGGACGGCAATACCAATGTTAGTGGCAGCTGTTCTATTCTTCATTTTCTTCAATTTCGTTTTTTGATTTTGTCCACTTCCCACCGATAAAGTCTCTGTCCATCGAATAGCCATAGTCTAAATCGAAAACTTCATTGAGGGTTCTGTCTTTAATTATCATTTGTTCCAATGCAACAAGTCTGATGTCGCCTGGCATTTGGTCGCCGGTTAGAAATTGCCAATCTCCGTCTGACTCGTGAACAACTCGTAATATTGGTTTATCAAGTTCTAGCCATTGTTTGGTCGTAAATATCCCTAAATTTTTTGCTTCTCTAAATTTGAAGTCGGCATTTCTGTCAAGCAAAGGTTGGTCGTATAAAAACTCTTCTTCAAAATTGTCTTCCCAAGGAAATTTATCATTTCTATCAGTCCAAACAAGCTGTACTGCCGGGAATTTGATTTTGTCATAGTAATTTAATGCCGCTCTAAAGTAATGATCTATGTTTCTGTAGTCAACCGGTAAAAACTCGGCTCTGCTGTCTTTAAAAATATTTTTATAGTTAGTTTTCGTCTTTATAGTCTCACCCTTTTTGAGAAGTTCTGCGACATCGTTAATTATTTCGTGCCCCAGTTTTTGAGGCAAGCCAAAACAAATTATCTCAGGTTGATTGTAAGTTTCAAAAAGTCCTATGCTATATACAAATGAGGGTGAATAGTTAGAACCGCTAACCATTATTACTTGCAGTCCAAATTTGTCAATATTAGTTTTAGTCTGAACAAGAAGTTCTTCCTTACTGATGCAGTGATGTTTCTTTTCTTTGTCCATTGTAGAGTGTCGCTTTTCAGTTACAGACAACGGGCAGGGCTTTATGCAGGTTGGGAAATAGCATTCCGTCCGCCCAACCCAACCGCTGCTGATTGAAAATATAAAGTTGAATTTAAGAACTTATGTTGAAAAAGCAGCAGTGTTATGAAATCGACGCAGCATCCTCGGCCTGTGCACTTGGCTTGGGGAGAGACGTTGCTGGGAAAAAGAGTGGGAGTATAAGCGATGAAGTTCCTTCTGCGCCGGGGTCTCATGCAACGCACATGGCCCGGCTATGAAGACCCCGGCGGGACGGAAAGGCAGAAGACATTAGCGAACGATTCGTGAAGGCACGAACCGGGGCGAAATACATTTCGTGATGTCTTACATTTTGGCTAATAGAAATTCTAATTGTCGTTTAAATTGACTTGCCAAATCATCGATATTTGTATAAACTGTTTTGAAATGGCCAAGGCTTAACAACTTCTTTTCAAATGCAAATTTTGCTAAAATGTCTTCCTCAATAATGTCATTTAAATTAATTTCTGCGTTTTTGAAGTAAGTGTAGATAAGCGGTTTTCCCAATTCTTTAAACCTACCAAACGCCGTTTCAAATTCTTCACTTGTATATTTGCCAACTTTTGTACAAAACAAACTTACAAAGATGTCACAACTCTCTATTACTTTATTATATTCAGCTTGCAGCCCATTCTTTGATAAGGCATCAATAAAATATTCCCATTGCTCGATTTTCAAATAAATGTCATTTACTGAAAGCCGGTCATTTTCTAAGCTAATAAATTCTCTAAAGCCTTTTCTATCTTGATCCAATTCAGATGAGGATGCCAAAAAAATTTTAATTATTTTATTTCCCTTTTTCCTTTCGATATTCTCGTTATTTGGTTGGCTTTCGGTTATTTTCAATAATTTCTCTGCACTCATTAATTCACCGGTTCTTGAGCATTGAGAAGGTTTTCCTTTCTCTCTAAATTTCAATAATAAATCATAACTGTGAAAAGCAGGATTATTTGCAAGGGTACATTCTTCACAAATACATGGCACTAGTTGTTTGTAATTTAGGTTAAGAAAAGGCTTAAGCACAGTTGAAAAATGTTCTCTTATAATGGCCAACAGTTCTGTTCTAGCATTACCAACAATTCTAATTTCAAATCGATTTGTACCCCCATAGCTTTCGATAATTTCTGCTCTAGAGTTATTCAATTCGATGTTTAGGCCTCTTTGCCACACTAACTCATGATTAGCAATGTGTTGATTTAATGATACGATTAACCTTGACATTAGGCCCTGTGGCATATATTTGTCAAATTCATAAATAAAATGAAGCACCTCCGACGAACTAGAATAAGGCCACACTTCATATGGAGTTTCGCTTGGAAGATGTGCAGGTACTACGTAATTTTTAGTCCCGATAATATTATACATAAGTCCAAACTTATGCATCAATTGCGTGAGCTTATTAATTTCATAATTCAGATCATTTTTCTCCCATATTTTTTTGATTTCATACTCTGTTACTCTCCCTTTTTTTGATTTTACAATTTGATTATCTAATATCTGATAAACTGTTTTGACAAGCCAATTTGAATTAAGATAAATTCGTTCTTGCAATAAGGAATCGTCAATATAATGCGTAAAGACCCCTATTCTATTGAAGTAACCGCTTAGTGTATGCACCATAGTAACATCCGTGATTTTGAAGGTTGCACATATTTCACGAAAACGATCAAATGAAATAAAATTGAAGCCCTCATTTGATAGCTCATCCCTAATTTCCACCCATGAACTTGGAAGAGCATCTCCAATCCCCGGCAACTGCGTCAAGTGGAATTTAATTTTATCCCGCAAGGCATTAATTTTAGAAGTATCATTTTTTAAATCAAGCTGAATTACCTCTTTGATAAGTGTACCAAAATGAGATCGATAACCACTTTCATCAAATTTTTGGTCATGTCCAAACTTTTTGTTCAAAATAATAACCAAAGAACTACTATCACCCCCTAATTGTTGTACAGTATTAATCCAATATGTAAAATCTGTTTTTTGTTCCCTTGTATCTCCAATTAAAACATAAAAAGACTTTTCACTAAAAAAAATTTGATGAGTGCCCTGATAAATTTTCTGCCCTCCAAAATCCCAAAGATTGACATGAAACCTAATGTCTTCACCCTGAAATGTCTCGTTAAAATTTATTAAATAGCTCCATTTCTGCACATCAATGCCAAGAGTAGTATCTTCATCTTTAGGCATTTCAGAATCAGAGTTTTTCATCTTGCGTATGAAAGTGGTTTTACCTGTTCCTCCTTCCCCTATTACTAAAAGTTTTGATTCAAAAAGATATTCGGTTTTGCCTCTCTCAAGTTTTAATTGCAAGAAATAGTTTGTTACAGCTTCTTTACCTTGCTTAATGATCTGAAATGGAGGATTTGAAACAGGGTTGTCTCTAATAAAATATTCCAGAAAATAGTTATTCTGGAGCGGTATCATGTTTTTGATGGCATCAGGATTTTCTAGCAGCCTTTTCTCATCATCACGTGATGATGCAGCAGATTCAAATTGCTGCATCGAAACAAAAGAATTTTTTAAAACCCATGCAT
>JBGAHV010000030.1:0-46734 GCA_044225995.1 Ferruginibacter sp.
CAGTTCATCCTTTATTGTGGATGCTTATAACAGGGGTTCATTTATCAAGATCATTCCCGAACAGAAAAAAATTATTGGTTACAGCACCCGTTACAGCCGAGGAAAAATGACTGGTTTCAAAAACTACTTTGTTATCTATTTCAGTAAGGCATTTGAATTAAAGAAAACGCTGTCGCAAACCGGAGATCTTATCGATTCTGCTGAAGTAAACAACAGCCATGCCCTGGCAGTAATCAGTTTTAAAACCGGCAAAGGTGAAAAAGTGCAATGCCGTGTGGCTTCATCTTTCATCAGTTTTGAACAGGCGGAAGAAAATTTAAAAGAGCTGGGCGGCAATAAAAGTTTTGAGTTTGTAAAAAATACCGTGAAGCAAAAATGGGAAAAGGTACTGGGCGCTGTGGAGGTGGAAGGCGCCACACCCGAACAGCAAAAAACATTTTACTCCTGCCTGTACCGCACCGTGATGTTCCCAAATAGACTGTATGAGATCAATGCGCAAAAACAAATTGTGCATTACAGTCCGTACAATGGTAAAGTACTGCCCGGTTATATGTATGGCGGCACCGGTTTCTGGGATACCTTTCGTGCGCTGTATCCTTTGCTGAATGTATTGTTTCCTTCCATCAATAAAGAAATGCAGGAAGGGTTACTGAATGATTACAAAGAAGGCGGCTGGCTGCCCGAATGGAGCAGCCCGGGTTATGCAGATATCATGATCGGCAACAACTCAGCATCTGTTGTGAGTGAAGCTTATTTAAAAGGTGCAAGAGGTTACGATATTGAAACCCTGTACCAGGCATTGCTGCACGGCGCCAATAACGAAGGCCCCATAGAAGCGGTGGGAAGAAAGGGCGTGGCTTATTACAACAAACTGGGTTACGTGCCGTACAATGTGGGCATTAACGAAAATGCCGCACGTACGCTGGAATATGCGTATGATGATTTCAGTATTTACCAGCTGGCAAAAGCATTGAACAAACCCAAAGATGAAATTGAAATATTTGCAAAACGCTGTTTGAATTATAAAAACCTTTTTGATCCATCCACAAAACTGATGCGTGGCAAAAATGAAGATGGTAATTTTCAGTCGCCATTCAATCCATTGAAATGGGGCGATGCATTTACAGAAGGCAACAGCTGGCATTACAGCTGGAGTGTTTTTCATGATGTACAGGGGCTGATTGATCTGATGGGGGGCAAGGAAATATTTTGCCAAATGCTGGATTCTGTGTTTAGCATGCCGCCTGCTTTTGACGACAGTTATTATGGCGGCACCATTCATGAGATAAGGGAAATGCAGATTGCAGGTATGGGACAGTATGCGCACGGCAACCAGCCCATACAGCACATGATCTACCTATACAATTATGCAGGCCAGCCATGGAAAACGCAATACTGGGTAAGAGAAGCTATGAATCGTTTATATAAAGCCACACCCGATGGTTATTGCGGCGATGAAGACAATGGACAAACAAGCGCCTGGTATGTTTTTTCGGCCATGGGTTTTTATCCTGTTTGTCCCACCAGTTCGCAATATGTGCTGGGTGCACCCTTGTTCAAAAAAATAACACTGCACCTGGAGAATGGAAAAACATTTACAGTATCTGCCCCGCAAAACAACGAAAGGAATAAATACATTGCAGCTGTTACAAAGAATGGCGCCGTATATAATAAAACATGGATTAGCCATACCGATATCATCAGCGGTGGTTTACTGCAGGTGAACATGACGGATAAGCCTGCAACGCAAAGGGCCATATCGAAAGATGCATTGCCTTATTCCTTTTCAACAGAAAAAAAATAATTGCTTACACCAATCACTTTTAACTGATGCGTTTAACTAAAATAATTCTTGCCGTTTTTTTACCTGTTACTGCATATTGTCAACAGCAAAATTTATTACCCTTTGCTCACCCGCTTACAGGCACACAAAGAATGGGACATGTGTATCCTGGTGCCACCGTGCCTTTTGGCATGGTGCAGCTGAGCCCGGATACTGACACCATTCCCTACGAAATGAATGGCAAATACAATCCTGATGTGTACAAATACTGTGCAGGCTACCAGTATGATGATAAAACCATTGTTGGTTTCAGTCATACACATTTCAGCGGTACCGGTCACTCAGACCTGGGTGATTTTCTCATCATGCCTTCCGTGGGTACATTGCAAATGAATCCCGGCACCGCTGCCGATCCTGCATCCGGTTTCCGCTCTGCTTTTTCACATACTAATGAAACCGCTGAACCAGGTTATTATAAAGTAATGCTGGATGAAGGAAATATAACAGCAGAGTTAACAGCCACTGCAAGAGTGGGTGTGCATCAATACACTTTTCCTGCAAGTAATGATGCACATATCATCCTCGACCTTATGAGCGGCATTTACAATTATGAAGAAAAAAATGTGTGGACATTTGTACGTGTGGAGAATGATACCACCGTTACCGGTTACCGCCAAACCAATGGCTGGGGCCGTACAAGAACGGTTTATTTTGCCATGATTTTCTCAAAGCCATTTAAAGAATACGGCCAAAAGAATTTTTCTTCCAAACAGGTGTACCGTGGTTTCTGGGGCAAGTTTAACCAAACAAAAAATTTTCCTGATATAGCCGGTAAGCAAATAAGGATGTATTTCAATTTTGATACGAAGGAAAATGAAAAGATAGGAATACGTTTTGCATTATCACCTGTAAGCACCGAGGGTGCCCTGCTGAACCTCCGCAAAGAAACGCCCCGTTTTGATTTTGAAAAAACAAAAGCCGCCGCACAGGCGCAATGGAACAAAGAGTTCAACAAAGTGCAGGTAGATGCCGATGATGAAACCAAACAGAATTTTTATACGGCACTGTATCATTCCATGCTGAGCCCGGTAAACTATATGGATGTGGATAGTAAATACCGAGGGCTCGACCAGAATATTCACACGGCAAAAGGGTTTACCAATTACAGTACATTTTCTTTATGGGATACTTACCGGGCATTGCACCCGCTGTTCAATTTACTGCAGCCAAAACGCAATGCAGATATGGTACAGTCCATGCTGGAACATTATAACCAGAGCACACTGCACATGCTGCCCATCTGGAGCCATTACTCCAATGATAACTGGTGCATGAGTGGCTATCATAGTGTATCGGTAATTGCTGATGCCATTATTAAAGGCGTTTATAAAGGCGATATACAAAAAGCGCTGGACGCCTGTATTGCAACGGCCACACATCGCAGTTATGAAGGCATTGGCGAGTATATGGAGAGGGGGTATATACCGGCAGAAAAGAACGGTACGGCTGTTTCCACCACATTGGAATATGCGTTTGACGACTGGTGCATTGCGCAAATAGCAAAAAAAGCAGGCCGTAAAGAAGTATATGAAACTTTCATGAAACGCTCAGAGAACTATGCGCATGTATTTGATGCGGCCACCGGTTTTATGCGCAATAAAAAAATGGATGGCAGTTTTGTGCAGCCCTTTGATGCACTCAGCACCAACGGCCAGGGTTTTATTGAAGGCAATTCATGGAACTACAGTTTCTTTGTACCGCACCAGCCAGCATCTCTTATACAATTAATGGGTGGTGATGCCGCATTTACCGCAAAACTCGATTCACTCTTCAGCATGTATTTACCTGATAAATATTTTGCCGAGAATGAAGACATCACCCGTGACGGCATCATCGGTACTTATGTGCATGGCAACGAGCCGGCGCATCATGTGGCGTATTTGTACAACTGGACAAGCAGCCCATGGAAAACGCAGGAACGGGTACGCATGATCCTGAATCATCAATACCATGCTACTCCTGATGGATTAGGCGGTAACGACGACTGCGGGCAGATGAGTGCCTGGTATATTTTTTCGGCGCTGGGCTTTTATCCTGTTGCGCCGGGCAATAATGATTATGCATTGGGCAGTCCGGCCATTTCCAAAGCAACCATACATTTGGAAAACGGTAAAACGCTGGTGATCGAGGCAAAGAATCAGTCGCCCCAAAATGTGTATGTAAAAAGTGTACGTTTTAACGGCAGGGCAATCAGCAAACCATTTATTTCCTATACTGATCTGCAACAGGGCGGAAAACTTGTTTTTGAAATGGCTGCAGCACATTAATTTTATAGTAATATGCCGGTAACACTCATTACAAATATCGCCATACTGGCAGGGGTTAGGGAACAAACAACTTTGCTCCGTGGTTCAGCATTGGCTGATCTTACAGTGATTGAAGATGCATTTGTATTGGTAGAAGACGGCATCATTGCCGAATATGGCGCCATGTATGAACTGGAATTAAAACTGCCTCAGTCGCCAAAGCATATTATTGATGTGGCGGGACAGTCTGTACTGCCTGCCTGGTGCGACAGCCACACACATCTGGTATTTGCCAAAAGCAGGGAAGAAGAATTTGTTGATAAGATAAAAGGCGCCACGTATGCTGAGATAGCAGCTAAAGGCGGCGGCATTTTAAATTCGGCCAATAAACTGAATGCTGCAACGGAAGACGAACTGTTCGCCAGTGCCTGGCAGCGGCTGGAAGAAGTAAGCAAACTGGGTACCGGCGCTCTTGAAATTAAAAGCGGCTACGGTTTAACGGTGGAAGGCGAACTAAAAATGCTGCGTGTGATCAAGCGGTTAAAAGAGAGATCGGTGCTAAGTATAAAATCAACTTTTTTGGGAGCGCATACTTATCCTGCTGCCTATAAAGAAAATCACCGGGGATATATCGATCTCATCATAAACGAAATGCTGCCGGTAATTGCCAAAGAAAAACTGGCTGATTATATTGATGTGTTTTGCGAAACAGGTTTCTTTTCCCCGGAGGAAATGGAGACTATTTGCAAAGCTGGTATCCAATACGGACTGAAACCAAAATTGCATATCAACCAGCTGAACAGTATTGGCGGGATGCAGGCAGCTATCAAATTAAATGCTGTTTCGGTTGATCATTTAGAAACGATGAAAGAAGAAGATATCGTTGCTTTGGGTGCATCCAGCACCATTGGAACTTTATTGCCCACTGCCGCTTTCTTTTTACGCATGCCCTACCAGCCTGCAAGAAAACTGATAGACAGCAACTGTGCCATCGCACTGGCGACCGATTATAATCCCGGCTCATCACCCGGTGGCAATATGAATTTTGTGGTGGCATTAAGCTGCATACAAATGAAGATGCTGCCCGAAGAAGCCATTAATGCCGCTACCATCAATGGCGCTTATGCCATGGAAGTGCAAAACGAACTGGGCAGCATCAGCATTGGGAAAAAAGCAAATCTCATTTTTACCAAACCTGTTCCTTCTATAGCATACCTGCCGTATTCATTCAGCCATAATTGTATTGATAAAGTGATGATAAACGGAACGTTTATATAACTTCTTATAAACACAAATGCCGGAATTAGACAAAACCGGCATTTGATTTTTTATAACTGTATGTATTTGCTTAAAATAATTTGAACCTGTCGTGGCTCAGCCTGTCCAGCATTTCCCTGTCATCAGGGTGTGCAATATCTATCAGTGCTTTTGCCCGCTGACGTAAATTTTTACCAAACAAAAATGCGGTTCCGTATTCTGTAATTACATAATGTACATGTCCTCTTGTTGTAACCACACCGGCACCTGGTTTTAAAGTAGGTACAATACGGGGAACTCCTTTTGCCGTGCGGCTGTTGAGTGCAATGATGGGTTTGCCACCCACGCTTAATGCCGCACCTCTCATAAAGTCCATCTGTCCGCCAATGCCACTATATTGGTATTCTCCAATACTGTCTGCACAAACCTGGCCGGTTAAATCTACTTCAATGGCACTATTAATCGCAATTACTTTAGGATTGCGGCGTATTACATGTGGGTCATTCACATAATCAATATCAAGGAATGCCATTGCAGGGTTATCATTTACATAATCGTACAGCCTGCGGCTTCCCAATGCAAAGGATGTAACACTTTTATTAGGGTGAATCGCTTTCTTTTTATTGTTGATGATGTCTTTTTCCACCAGGTCAATAATACCATTGCTGAACATTTCCGTATGCACACCTAAATCTTTATGATTGCCCAGGCATTTCAATACCGCATCCGGAATAGTGCCGATACCCATTTGCAGCGTACTGCCATCGTCAATGAGGTTGGCCACGTTACGGCCAATGGTCATTTCGGTTTCGCCCACTTTAGCACCATAATCTTCTTCCACCAGTTCGGCAGAATGAAATACCATTTTGGTAAAACGGTCAGTATGTATCATACCATCGCCGTGTGTGCGTGGCATGCGTGGGTTTACCAGCGCTATAATTTTTTTAGAATTATCCACTGCAGAACGGGCAATGTCAATACTTAAGCCAAGGCTGCAATAGCCGTGTACATCAGGTGGCGATACCTGTACAATAGCCACATCCAGGTCCAATATGCGGCGGCGGAACAAGTCGGGAATATCACTCAGGAAAACAGGAATAAAATCAGCACGCCCTTCGGCCACTGCCTGCCTTACAGGAGTGGATACAAACAATGAATTAATATGGAAAGAATCCTGGTATTGTGGCTTGGCCACTTCCACGTCGCCTTTCACAGTAATAGAAACAATTTCTACATTTTTCAGCCTGTCGGTTTCTTTACCCAGTTCGTTTATAAGATAAGTTGGAGTGCAAACACCACCATGAACAAAAACACGTTGCCCGCTTTCAATAATTGACAGTGCTTCTGCCGCCTCAACATAGTTGTATGGATGTATCATGTTCAAAGAATTAATTTTTACAAAAATCTGAGTTTTTATATCACTGTCAGCAGAGATTAGTCATGTCTAAACATGATTTTGATTAATATTCAAAGCGGTGGGTGTAATTTTTAATGAAATTAAAAAAGGATAATTGTTTATTAACTGCAATGCAATCGTTCCCAATAATGAAAACCCTTTTTTAAAGCCTGTTAGCAAAATGCCGAATTTGTTTTTTTAACCACTACTTAATTTCAGATATTTGTCCTGCAACGATTACAACTCATTATTCATTATTACAACTCCCGCCATGCAGTTAATAGAATGTGTTCCCAATTTTTCGGAAGGAAATGACCTGAATATCATTAAACAAATTACCAATGAAATTGAAAAAGTGGAAGGCGTTCGCCTGTTGAACGTTGACCCGGGCAAGGCCACTAACCGCACTGTGGTAACTTTTGTAGGAGAACCGGTTAACGTGATTGAGGCTGCCTTTCAGGCTATTAAAAAAGCCGGGGAGCTGATAGATATGAGCAAACACAAAGGTGAGCATCCCCGCATGGGTGCCACAGATGTATGCCCCCTGATACCTGTTGCCAACATCAGCATGGAAGAAACGGCACAATATGCTCAACAACTGGCAAGAAGAGTGGGAGAAGAACTGCAAATACCAGCATATTTATATGAAGCCGCACAACCTGATAAGGAGCGCAGCAATTTATCTGTGATACGTGCAGGTGAATATGAAGGATTTTTTAAAAAAATAAAAGAGCCGCAATGGAAACCTGATTTTGGGCCTGCCGAATTTGATGCAAAACGCGGGGGTACTGTAATTGGTGCCCGTGATTTTTTGGTAGCGTATAATATTAACCTCAACACTACCTCAACACGTCGTGCCAATGCTATCGCCTTTGATGTAAGGGAAGCAGGCAGGAATATTGAAGTAGATGGAAAAAAAATAAATAAACCAGGCACTTTAAAAAGTGTAAAGGCTATTGGCTGGTTTATTGAAGAATATGGTGTGGCACAAATAAGCATGAATCTAACCAATATTAACATCACCCCGGTACATATTGCCTTTGATGAAGTGTGTGAAAAAGCACATGCAAGGGGGATACGTGTAACAGGAAGTGAACTGGTGGGATTAATACCTTTAAAAGCCATGCTGGATGCCGGTAAATATTTTTTACAAAAACAAAAACGCAGTATTGGTGTAAGCGAAAAAGAACTGGTGAAGATTGCTATTAAAAGCATGGGGCTGGATGAACTGGGGCCTTTTAAACCCGAAGAACGCATTATTGAATACTTGCTGGCAAACACAGCCGATAGTAAATTGGTAAATATGCAGCTGAATGCATTTGCAGATGAAACTGCCAGCGAAAGCCCGGCCCCGGGCGGAGGTTCTATTGCAGCTTATGTGGGTGCATTAGGTGCATCGCTGGCAACCATGGTGGCAAATTTATCTTCTCATAAAAAAGGATGGGATGACCGCTGGGAAGAGTTTAGTGACTATGCGGCAAAGGGGCAACAGCTAAAGGATGAATTGGTAAAACTGGTGGATGCAGATACAGCAGCATTTAATAAAATAATGGAAGCATTTGCTTTACCAAAAACAACCGGGGAAGAAAAAAAGCTGAGAAGCGAAACCATCCAGTCTGCCACAAAATATGCCATTGAAATTCCATTTAAGGTAATGCAAACTGCAGCAGCAGCTATGCCATTGGCAAAAACAATGGCTGAAATTGGTAACCCCAACAGTGTGAGTGATGCCGGTGTGGGGGCTTTGTGCATCCGCAGTGCTGTAATGGGTGCATTCATGAATGTGCGCATTAATGCTTCCGGCTGCAGTGATAAAGCATTTGTGAAAGATGTAATCACAAAGGGAAAGTCCATTGAAGATGCAGTACTTGCTATGGAAGCAGAAGTGCTGAAACTGGTAGATGAAAAAATAGCAGCACAGGGCTGAAATTGCAGTATTTAATTTTATACAGAAACAAACACTGAAAGGCTATTATTAAGACAATACACTTCATACGCACCAAACTTTTTACTGTTTGCGGTTGCATTTTGTTTGGCTTTGCTTCTATAAAAGCAACAGCGCAACCGGTTACCATACCATCCATTGATGCAAAACAATTACCACCCATCAATACTGCACTTAACAGAATTTGGGGAGGAGACCTTGATTCATTTTACAATAAACTAAAGCAGCTTAAACAGGGGAGCAGTAAAGTAGTGCGTATTGTGCACATTGGAGATTCGCACATACAAGCAGATTTTTTAAGTGGTGAAATACGCAGTGGATTGCAACAGGCTTTTGGCAATGCAGGACGTGGACTGGTGTTTCCTTACCAGGTGGCCAGAACAAATGCGCCACAGGATATCTTCAGCAGTTCTGACAATCTATGGCAATCCAACCGACTGATACGTACAACAGACTCTGTTGCCTGTGGGATTAGTGGATTTTGTATTCAATGTAAAAGAACGGGAGCTGCATTTACACTCACACTGCAGAATAGTCCAGGCGACACTCTTAGTTTTAATAGTATGGATTTGTTTACCGATTCCATTGCAGGAACCAGCTGGCTGATAAAAGCCGGGGAAAATAAATTGTATTTTGCCGGCAGAGATACCAGCAGTGTTTTGCCACTAACGGTTAATCTGCCTCTGCCTGCCACCAGTTTTACTTTAACATCCTTACTACCGGATACGCTCCGTTCATTTTATGGGGTTTCGCTGCAAAGAAATACTCCTGGCATTCTATACCATACCATTGGTGTGAATGGGGCAAAATATCAGCACTATAATAACACGCCACTTTTTTGGAGACAGCTTCCGGCGCTGCAGGCAGATCTATTTATTGTTTCTATGGGAACCAACGAAGCACAGGCGCTTCGTTTTGACGAGCCTGCATTTTTGTATCAAGTGGAGCAACTGGTGCAAAAACTAAAATCAGCTTCGCCGGGTGCTGCAATAATTATTACCACTGCAGCCGATTCCTACAAAGGTAGATACCCCAACAAAGTGTTGCAGCAGTTGAATACTTCGCTGTATAAATATTGCGCAGCAAAGCAAATTGCCTTATGGGATTTATACCGGGCAACCAATGGTTATGGTGCAGCACGTCACTGGGTAAGGCTTGGTTTGATGCAACCGGATAAGATACACTTTAAATCTGCAGGCTACCGCATAATGGGGGATTTGTTTTTACAAGCTTTACTGAATGGCTACAACAGGTTTGTATCAAATTAAAACTGAAGATAGATGGGCATAACCGGCTCGGCAGATTTGAAATATGCATATACCGCTACAAACGCAAAAAATATAAGCAGGTAAGTTACAAGCGGCAGGCGTTTCGTTTTTTCAATAACCCGATCGGCCCAGTCGTCGGGGATGATGTGAATACAAAATGCCATCAGCATCATGGCCAGCACCGTTTTATAGTTATTATAAAAACCACTCCATACATTAAAGCTGAAGTCGTTTTTTATTTGCCTGAGCATATCCATGCCGCTTTCAAAATCGGGTGCTTTAAAAAATATCCAGCAAAAACATACAAAGTGAAAAGTGAGCAGGCCTGCGAGTATTTTATACCACCAGCTGCCATTAATGTTTTTAAATGTTTTGCCTGTTAGCAGCATCCATATTTTATGTACTGCCAGTGCAATGCCATGAAGTGCCCCCCAAATAATAAAATTCCAGCTGGCACCATGCCAAAAGCCGCCAAGAAGCATGGTGTTAAGCAAATTAAAATTTGCCGCTACTGCAGTTCGGTCTTTTTTAATAATGCCCGGCAAAAGAAATAATAATAAAATGCCGCCACTTACTGACGCAGCCCATACCCATTGAAGATGTAATAAGCTGACTAATCCTGCTGTTGTGCCAGCAAAAAAGCAAGCAGCAAGTAAATAAGAAAACCAGTTGGCATTTCTGTTGCCACCTAATGGTATATACAAATAATCACGTAACCACGACGAAAGAGAAATATGCCAACGTTTCCAGAATTCTGTTACACTTTTGCTCTGGTAAGGTGATGCAAAGTTGGCGGGAATAGTAAAGCCCAGCCAGCGTGCTATACCAATGGCCACATCGCTGTAACCACTGAAGTCGCAATAGATCACAACTGCATAGCCGTATACGGCAAATAAATTTTCAAGCCCGGTATAACGACTGGGCGCATCAAAAATATAGTTTACAAAATTGACGGTTATAAAATCAGATATCACCAGTTTTTTAAACAACCCAGAAATGATTAAGTAAAACCCTTTGGCAAAATCAGTTTCGGAAATAACATAAGGCTGGTTTACCTGGGGCACAAAATCGCTGGCCCTTACAATTGGCCCCATCACCAGTTTGGGAAAGAAGGAAAGGAAAAGGAGATAATCACTGAAATTTTTAGCCGGTTCAAATTTTCCCTGGTAAACGTCCACCGTGTAGCTAAGGTTTTCGAAAGTGTAAAACGATATGCCAATCGGCAGCAGAATATTTAATGGATGGAAACCGGTACTGAATAAATTATTGCAGGTGGCTATAAAAAAGTTGGTGTATTTAAACCAAAACAGCATGGAAAGGTTTATAAAAATGCTGATAACTAATAACAGTTTTTTGTTTGTATTTTCCTTTTGCTTATGAATGGCGTTTGATAGTACATAGTTTACAACAGCTGCAATAATTACCCAAATAACAAAGTAACCACTGGCCTTGTAAAAAAAGTAAAGAGAGAAGAAGCAGAAAATATACCGGCGTACAGCAAAGTTGTTTCTAAAACTGTAATAGAGAATTACAAACAGTGTAAAAAAGAAAACAAAAAATCCATTGTTGAATAATAACGGGTTTTTTGGATCATACAATAACTGTTTTAGTAACGAGCCGGTATCGAGGTCAGGCATTGTGTGAAATTATTTAGTGGTGGGTTTATATTTGTTATAATCTTTCATCAGCGCATCGTAAAAACGGGTGCCCAGTATTTCGGCACCACGAATATTGGGGTGCACATAATCTTTGTTGGCAAGGGAAGGAGTTGCTGTTGCCCATTGCACAATAGTGTTTTTGCCACCCATTGACTGGTACAGGTTATAAAAACTGCATCCAGATGCTGCTGCTATACCTGCCTGGATTTTTATGAGTGAATCAATACCAGTGGCAGATTGCCAGGTGCCATTATAAGAAAACGCCCTGTCCCCGGTACTTACTACAATAATATCTGTGTTTGGAAAGTGTTGCTTCATTTTTTTTATTACCGGCAAAAACTTTTTACCATACCATTGAAAATTCACATCGGCAGGGCGAAACAATACATTTACACCATACTGAAATACCAGCAGGTCATAATAAGGCCCCGCATTATTAAGGGTGTTAAGTAACGATGTGTCAATTTTATCCAGTTCCACACCCGATATTCCCCTGAATGAAAAATTATCTACAAAAATTCCGGAGGCAGATTCAAAGCTGATACCATAAACGGGCAGTTTACTATCAGCTACAGAAAGTTTTACCTGGTGCAGTACATCATTAGTAAGAGGTATCCGGTTAAAAACACCCGGGGCGCTTACGGGAACTGTTATATTGTTTACAGTCACCGGAACCGGTTGCGCTGCAAAACCACACAACAGGCTTTTCTCCAGCAGGGTATTTGTATCTGTGGTGGATTTATCAATCATTTGCACCCAGTCGCCATTACCACGAAATAAATGGCCTGATATAAACAGCTTGCCATCTGAACCTGTTTTAAAATTATCATCCTGCCATCCATCCGATGCATAACTTGTTGCCGATTGCCGGATTTGGGATACCAGTGATGTTATAGGCATATAACCCACACCGCTGCCGCCAAATTGCTGCTGTAATAACTTGCGAAGGGTTTGGGTAAACAAATCGCCTTCTATCATGCTGTCGCCAAAATAACCAATACGTATTTTTATTTTTTTGCCGCTTTTAAGCGCATTTAGTTTTTGTACAAAACCTGCTAATGCCGGAATGGTGGTATCTGCATTAAAATTGGTAATAAGCCCTGCATGTGTGTATAATAAAAAATTGGAAGTTTTAACAGCAGCAGGTACTAAACTGTCAGTTACGCCATTTACTGTTTCGGTTGTTTTTTTTGCGGGCAGCTTAAAAACATCTGCAGTAAGGTTTACATTGCTGAATATTCCTGTATTTCTGCCTGAAAAGATTGCGGCAACAGAAACGGCAGTATATATGCCTGTTGCCAGTATTACAAACAGTAAAACACGTTTGCCGGGGTTCATAAAAAGAGGGGAATTTAGAGGCGGTTTGATTTTATTGCCTGACTTACCCGCTGTTTCCATACTGAAGGTACTTCAGAATACCCGGATTTGCTGATGGCGGTAAGCCAAAGTTCAACATTTAAGTTTCCTTTAAGTTTTGGGTAAAATTTTTTCCTGCTCAGCACCCTGCAAAAATCATAATAAGATGCAGCTGAGTTTGGATATTGTTTATACCGGGTTTTCACTTTATGCGTTTTATGTACAGTGTTTTTACCAACAATTCCAAAATGGTTATTAAGCAAGCGGCAATTACGGCTGGTGCCGGATGAAGACTCAATAATGGCCACACCTAAAATTACTGCAGCGGGTATGCCGTATACTTTACCCAGCGAATCTGCCAAAGGCCTGTATTGCTTAATGTAATTTTTTTGACCATTGCTATAAAGGAATGCAAAGAGGCAAGCTGTGACAAAACCAGTCCGGGCAAAAGTTCTTTGTAAAGATTGTTTCATGGTAAAGCCGGTTTTTCCAAACCAGTGTGGTTATAAGGACGTAAAATAATATTATTTCCCAACAATCGAAAATGCACCCGTTTTCAAATGTACTGCTAAAACAACGCTGTGCCCATCCTTTTATTTTAGTGCAGCTATAACAATATCAGAAAACATAAAAAGGACAGGAAACTGCCTGTCCTTTTTATAAATCCTTGATGAATCTACTTTCTTCTTAACCACCAGCCCAGCCATAAGCCTGTTACACCCCACGATACCAGTGCATCTGTAAAATGTGCCATTAAATCAAAACTGCCATACCAAATGTGTAAGGTGTAAGGGGCATTTAAAAAAACAATTATGCCTGTACCTAATGTGCCTAAAAAAACAGTAGAAAAAGATGGCGATGGAATTTTAACCAGCAGCCAGCAAAGCAACCATATAATAAAGATGTCCACGACAAGGCTGCGCCCCATATTCATAAACATTTTATCCATTCCATCCATCTTTTTATGGTAAACTACCTGTGCCCAGGGTTTGCCCTCCATCGTTTTCATTTGCTTCTCCATTTCTTCACGGGATGTACCGGGCGCAAATGTGGGCATCATATAAGCGCCATCTTCTGTAAACTGCGTACTGAGGTAATTTAAAACACTGTCTTGTTTCGGGGTGTATTTTTGCTGTCCTTCATGAAGGTTTAGCAAACCCCAGGTAAGAAACTGCCAAATGAAAATAATAATACCGCCAACAATGGCGCCAACAATCGTTTTTTTCATGTTTTAAGTTTTGGTTGAGATAAACAAAATAAAAAATTAAAGCGGCAATTAAAAATATTTGCGCTGATAATAAATGATAAAAACAAAAAAGCCCTGCTGCTGCAGGGCTTTTTTTATGAAACCGATAATTTAAATAATGCCGAGTTTTTTACCAACATATTTATAAGTCTCAACAAGATAATCGAGGTGCCTTTGTTCGTGACTTGCCATAACGCTGTTACGGATCATACACTTACCCTGTGGTGTGGCGGGGGCTACAAATATGTTTACAAAAATGTTGCGGTCGTACAATTCTTTCCATAATTGTAAGCCAAGGTCTTCTTCAAGTGTAAGAGGAACAATGGCCGATTCGCTTTCAATTACATTAAAGCCAAGGCTTTTAAGTTGTGTACGAATATAGCGGGCATTGTACTGCAGCCTTTCTACCAGTTCTGGCTGGTTATTCAATACTTCCAGCGCTGCCAATGCTGTTGCTGTACTTGCAGGAGAGGGAGAGGCGCTGTAAATAAAGGCAGGAGACGTATGTTTGATATAATCTATCTCGGCTTTATTGCCTACAACAAAACCACCAATGCTGGCCAGTGTTTTTGAAAACGTGCAGAAGGTAAGCGGTATCTGTTCCTGCATATTAAAATAACTGGCTGTGCCACGGCCACCTTCGCCTATTACGCCAAAAGCATGGGCATCATCGAGCAGTATAGGTGTGTTATACTTTTCGGCAACATTATATATCTCAGGAAGATTTATTATTTCTCCATCAATACTGAACACACCATCACTCACTATTATTTTGCCTGCATTTTCTGGTATGCGTTGTAATTGTTTTTCTAAATCTTCGGGGTCGTTGTGCTTGTAACGCACCACAGTAGTACTGATGCCTTTTGCCATCAGGTTGCCGCATACAATACTGGCGTGGTTATCCCTGTCGCTTAAAATATAATCACCACGGCCTACTAATGGTTGAATAACACCTTGCCCTGTTTGATAACCGGTGCTGAAAAGCAGGCAGGCTTCTTTATCCATAAAAGCAGCCAGTTTTTCTTCCAGTTGTTCATGCAGGTCAATAGTGCCTGTAAGCAAACGGGAACCGGAGCAACTGGTGCCATATTTTTTTATAGCTTTTTGAGCAGCATTTTTTACATACCGGTTGGTGGTAAGGCCTAAATAATTATTACTGCCAAACATAATTACAGTTCGGCCTTCCATATTTACTTCGGGGCCTTCGCTTGCTAATATTGTGCGGAAATAAGGCCAGATACCCATTGCTTTAAAGGCATCACTTTTACCAGGTACATGACATTTTTTGAAAACTTCATAGATGCGGCTAACTGCCACATCTGGGGAGAGTGTAAGCTTGGACATTTTCTTGGGGGTGTTAGTGCATATGCAAGTTACGCATTTTTTATTACTATTACGCCTGTTAAAGACATTCTTCTAATTGTTAAAGTTTTACTACAGGTTCTTTGCTTCAATTCTATTCTCTTCTCATAATATTTTCTTAACCAAAAAATCAAAATATCAGCAATGCCGATAAAATTCAAATCATGCCAGCAGCTAATTTTTATCAGCTGCCCTAAAAACCACATGCGTAGCTTTGCACTTTATTAATCATTCTGAAAAATAAGTATGAGCAGTATCCTGGACACTAAAATGATGCACCCTAAAGAACAGATTGCGCTGGTAATTGCAAGGGTTTACGGCATGGGCTTAACCACCACCAGTGGCGGTAATATTTCTGTAGTTGACGACGATGGAAACATCTGGATAACACCTTCTGGTATTGATAAAGGATCATTACGGGCAGATGATATAATGTGTGTTAAACCTGATGGAACTGTGGTGGGTAAGCACAAACCTTCTTCTGAATTTCCATTTCATAAAGCTATTTATAAAATAAGACCAGATGTAAAAGCAGTAATACATGCACACTCCCCGGCACTGGTATCATTCAGTATCGTACGTAAAATTCCAAATACCAATATTATTTACCAGGCTAAACAGGTGTGTGGCGAAATAGGGTATGCACCATACGAACTGCCCGGGAGCCAGGCATTAGGCGATACCATTGCAAACGAATTTGAAAAAGGATTTACTGCTGTTATTATGGAAAACCATGGTACAGTGGTTGGCGGTACAGATCTGTCTGATGCGTTTGAGCGGTTTGAAGCACTGGAATTTTGTGCACGTACAGAAATTTATGCAAGCCAGTTGGGCACGCCTTCTTTTTTAAGTGACGAAATGATAACAGATTACAATGAACAGCTTCATAAACCACTGGCAGCAATGGATGGGGTTACTTACCCAAGTGATGAAAGAGAAAAAAGACAGGAGATATGCAGCATTGTTAAACGTGCCTGCCAGCATGAGTTAATGAAAAGTTCGTTTGGTACTGTATCCGCAAGGTGGCGGGGAAATGATTTTTTAATAACTCCCAATGGTGTACCCCGCTGGGATTTAAAAACAGAAGATATTGTGCAGGTGAAAGATGGTAAATGCGAACCTGGTAAACACCCAAGTCTTACAGTGGCGCTGCACCAGCAGATTTATGCAAACCATCCCAACATCAACTCTATTATTCTTACCCAATCACCATACCTGATGGCATTTGCAGTTTCTGGAGTGCCGATTAATGTAAGAACCATACCGGAGAGCTGGATATTTTTAAAAGATATGCAGCAATTAAAATTTGGTGCACAGTATAATGCTGATGAAGTGGTAAAAAATATTTCGAGAGAGAAACCGGCTTTGCTGGTACAGCATGAATGTGTGGTGGTGGTGGGAGATAAGCTTTTGCAAACCTTCGATTATCTTGAAGTGGCCGAATTCAGCGCCAAATCTATTGTTATGGCAACATCAATTGGTAATATGATGCCTATCAATGATGAACAAACAGAAGAATTACGAAAAGCATTTTTAAACCATTGATAGCAGCTACTGGTTTAAAGAATAAAGCCGGATTGTTTTTTAATCCGGCTTTATTTGTTCATTAAGGTTACTCAGTTTTCTCAAACACACAAACTTCCACACGCCTGTTCTTCCATTGCAGCAACGGATCGTTTAAATCTGCAGCGGGCTGTGTGTTTCCGTACGATGCCGTGGATATGCGTTTTCTGTCTATATAGAAACTGGCGACGTAATTAGCACATACTGTAACCCTTTCCAGCGACCGTTTGAAGTTGGCTTCTTCAGTGCCGGCATAATCGGTATGTCCTTTAAAGAGCACTACCAGTTTGGGATTAGCCTTCATCATATTTACCACTTGGTTCAATACATTAAATCCTTCGCTTCTCAAGATTGATTTAGCAGGTTCAAAATAAATAATAAATCTTGTTGTGTCCGGGGTGGATGGTTTAACGGTATCCATAACTATGGGGCAGCCGTTGTTAGCAACAGTACCTGCAACAAGCGGGCACCTGTCATTTTCATCATCAACGCCGTCACCATCTGTATCAGGCACCGGACAACCCTGGTATCTTGCCACACCTGCATGGCCCGGACATTTGTCATTTATATCCAAAATGCCGTCACCGTCAGAGTCTTTAGTACTATCTGATGCAACAGGCGTATAAGGAACCTGCTTAACCGGTTTTTCTTTTTTAACATGGGTAAATAATAAATACCCGGCAGTAATACCAAATGTTTTCAATTTATGCGGTACCGCTTTTTTTGCATCCGTAAAATAATTGCCTAATGGAAAATTTACGTTGGCCCATATCTTAAACTTGTTAATCTCCACGCCTGCAATAAACATCCATCCGGCAAACATGCTTTGATAAGACCCTGCGGATGCGGTGCCTTTTAAATCTGTGTTGCTGCTGTTAACAGAGGGCCTGGTGCCGCCAAAATAATTGGACGAGGATGTTTCTGTACCAGAAATTAAAAAGGAGAACGAAGGGCCGGTGCCTGCAAAAAAACCGTTATTAACTGTTTCATCTTCCACAACATTAATAATTTTTTTTACCAGCAAAAGATGCAAATCTGCATAGCTTAATTTTTGCCGGTAAGCTGAATCTTTTATAGTATTGACAGCACCGGTATCATTTAACTGCGAGTATTTAAAGCCTTTTTGATTATAGATAGCGTTAACGTACACACTCAGCCCTTTTTTGTTAACTGGAATATCGGTGTGAAGACCGCCCCAAAATGAACCAGTGCCTTTATACCGGTCAAAATCTTCCGGACTGTAAGGGAATTTAAATAAAGATGTTTTTCCGGCACCACCCATAATACCGAATCTTGTTTGGGCTGTTGCAGTTTGAAAAAGAAATAACACTGCAATCGTATATAAGACCCGTGGCAGCAAATGTTTTGCCATAAGTACAGGGGGTTTGTTTTTTGGGGTTAGTAATCTGGTGTAAAATAATAAATTGTACCCACATATTTTATTTAACCCTGTTTTAAGGATAAAAAGCCTTATTTGCAGTATGATTATAAAAACACATAAGCAATACTTCCGGCCATCCTTGAAAAAATGGATACCTTTTTTTTTATTTTTTTCAATAACCTCAGCATATGGACAACAGTACAAAACATATAACCTGGTAAAGGATTTTGGTGCCAGGCCTGATAATAAGACAAATGCCTATAGTGCTTTTTTAAATGCGGCTGCCACTATTTCAAAATCTGGCGGGGGCACATTGATAATTCCTAAGGGCAATTATTATATCGCCTCTTATAAAATTATTGTGGGTACTAATAAAAACATGATAACTGATATCCTGTTTTCTCATTGTCGTGTACTTAAAATTGAAGGTAATGGAAGTGTGATACGTGTTAACGGGCAATTTACACGTACAGCCGATTACCAATTACCCGGCCTGTCTCATAAATACTCTTCTGAAAACACTGTATGCCCCATTAAAATTTCTGATTGCAGCAATGTTATTGTAAGAAACCTGACTTTGTATGGCGAAGTGGACAAAATGAAGAAGGAAACCGGCGTGGTGGAAGGAGAGAACTATGGCATTAGTATTAATGATGAAACCGAAAAAGATATAAGCAGCAACATACTATTGGAGAATATTACTGTACGATATTTTGCAGCAGATGGTATTTTAGTAAGCGCCAATGGGGAAAATATAACTATTAACAACTGCAAGGCCGTTAATAATGCCCGCCAGGGATTGAGTATAGTACGGGGCAGGAATATTAAATGCTTTTCATCAACTTTTGATTCTACAGGAGTAACGGGGGCCTATGGCTGGCATATGCCCGGCGCAGGTATTGATGTAGAGAACGAGTTTGGAAAGGGGACACTTAGAAATGTGCTCATCCGCAATTGTAAATTAAGAGGCAATAATGGTTTCCAGATAGTAACCACAATACCTTCTGAGAATATAATCATTGATTCCTGTTTTATTTCAGATAAAACTTCCGGGTATTCAGACGGGTTGAATGGAGTGGGGTTATACAGCCTTGGTTCTTCTTTAACCAATTCAATAATATTTGGAACAATACAAGTTGATATAGCTGATCAGTATTACAAGGGGGATTTAGTACAAACTTTTTCAAACAATGTTATTTATTCAGGTGGTCAGGGCATTTTAAGTGCAGACTTTTCCCGGCCATGTGTTGTAAACAACAACGTTTTTATAATGCTTCCCAACCCTAAAAACGATACTTACTTCCCTTACATTCAAAATCGCAATTGTACATTCAATAATAATGTGATTTTTGTTCACTCCGACAGGATTAAAGGAGCAGAATCGCCGCTTGTGTCTTTGGTTCAGAATGTAAATGAAACCAGCAATAATTTTTGGTTGACCAATAAAGCCGTTTCAGAAAAAAAATATTTCTTTCCTTCGTTTGGCGAACCTCAAAAAATCGGTAAACAATTTTTTCCCGTAAACGATAAAATAGCCTGGTTAAACTTTCCGCCAAAGCGCATGCTTCCGGCGGGTGAAATTGCAAAACTCACAAAATCCCCTATAATAGCACAGTACAGGCAAACCATATTTGATAAATCCATTTTGGTAAAAGCTGCGGAGATACGCAAAACAGCAGCAGCGATTGCTGCGGCACAAAGAGACTAAAACCTTATTACCGGCAGAATAATTTGAATAATGCCCAACGTTTTCCAATTTCATGGTATCTTAAAAACAGGTAAATGAGGAAGAAAACATCTTTAAGGCATCCTCACCCATGTTTTTTCCGTTTATGCTAAAATTGGTGTAGTATACAGGTATTTCTGAATTGAAAATACCGTAAATTTAAAACAGTAAATCAGGAGCGTGGTCAGCAATAAGAATGCTTATATTAAAAGCTTTATCCGTTATGCAAAACAGCTTTGCTTTGCTGCTGCTTTTTTCCTGCTCTCTAAACCTTCCGCTGCGCAGGAATGTCCCCCCAATATTGATTTTGAAAAAGGAGATTTTACAGGCTGGACTTGTTATACTGGTAATGTTGTAAATGCCGGCGGAATAAATCAAATTACCCTGACACCTTCAGGGCCAGTATCAGGCAGGCATGAGATGCTTTCTGCTAATCCGGGCAACGGCCTGGATCCGTTCGGGAATTTTCCTGTAAACTGCCCTAATGGAAGTGGTCATTCTATTATGCTGGGTAATACATCAGGGGGTGCAGAAGCTGAAGGTGTTTCTTATACATTTACCATTCCTGCAGGCCGTAACGAGTACAATCTTATTTATCATTATGCTGTGGTCTTCCAGGACCCCAATCACCAGCAATATGAGCAGCCCCGTATGGAGATTGAGATAAAAAATATCACCGATAATAAAATAATCGATTGCTCTTCTTTTGCTTTTTTCCCATATGGAACGCCGTTGCCGGGTTTTAAAATGTCAGAGAACCCCGGAAGTTCCACGCCAGTTTGGTATAAAGAATGGTCTGCCGTTTCTATAAACCTCGATGGCAATGCCGGTAAAACAATTCAGCTGTTTTTTAAAACAGCCGATTGTACTTTCCGCCGCCATTTTGGATATGCATATATTGATGTAAACAGTGAATGTACCAGTAAACTGGACGGGGCCAGTTTTTGTCCTGATGATTCAGTTGTAAATGTAATTGCACCTTACGGTTATCAAAGCTATTCATGGTACAACACCTCTTTCACCCAGTTATTAGGAAGCAGCCAGGTATTAAGTTTTTCACCTCCTCCTGCAACGAATATGTCCGTTGCAGTAATTGTTGTTCCTTATAACGGTTATGGCTGTATTGATACATTATATGCAGATATTAAAAACGATTTAGTGGTTATTGCAGATGCAGGTAAAGATACCGTTTCATGTAATCATAGTCCCGTTCCAATAGGGTCACCGCCACTGCTTGGGGTCAGGTATGAATGGTCTCCGGCCACAGGGCTATCCAGTGCCACCAGCAGTAACCCGATGGCATCGCCGGATGTAACCACTCAATATGTAATAACGGCAAGAAGCAAGGGCGGAGGGTGCCTGAATACAGATACCGTCATTGTTAAAGCTTCTTTAGTTGACAACAGTATACAACTGGAAGGAAAGCCGGATTATTGTATAGGGAGTGGAGATAGTGCTGTATTGGTGGTGCAACCTGCGGATAGTATTCAGTGGTACTTGGATAATGTACCTATTCCGGGTGCTCATAATGTCCGGTACAAGGCAACACAATCAGGAGCTTATTATGCCATTCTGTTTGGCGGAAATGGATGTAATTTAACAACTGTTATTCAGCGGATAAATATTGCTTCAGTTCCGGTAGTTTCTTTTGCCTTACAAAGCAAACCTGATCAATGCCTTTTTGGAAACCAGTTTGTTTTAACAAATACAAGCACTAACCAGGTAGGAGCGATGAATTACCGTTGGATTATGGGAGATGGAACAGTGTTGAATACAAGAGATATTACGTACAGTTATAAAAGTGCAGGCACATATAAAATTAAATTAGTTGTAAACAGTATTAGCGTTTGTGCCGATAGTGCTGAAATAAGTATAATTGTTTATCAAAATGCGGTGGCCGCATTTACCGTTGAACCAACCTGTATTAATTTACCCGTTTCAGCTGTTAACAATACTGTTGATACTTTAGGCTCTCCTTTGCATTACCTGTGGACGTTTGGTAATGGGCAAACTTCTGTATTGCGAGACCCGCCGGCCCAGGTATATACACTGCCCGGTAATTATGATATTACACTCTCCGTAAGCTCAGACAGGTGCCCCAACCCGGTTCATACAGCAAGAAAAACGGTGGTTATTGACAAGCCAAGGATTGGAATAACATATCCCGTTGCCTTTGCCGTAATTAATCTGCCACTCGATTTGCAGGCACGCAGTTTTGGCTCTTCGGTTTTGTGGAAACCAGCAATAAACCTTGATAAACCTACAAGTTATACGCCAGTGTTTAAGGGAGCAACAGAGCAGCTTTATACCATTGACATTACAACAAAAACAGGATGCGTAACCACCGATACACAAATGGTTAAATTAGTTAAGAGTATCGAGATCTATGTGCCAAATGCATTTACGCCGGATGGTGATGGTAAAAACGATGTACTCCGGCCTGTAATGTTCGGAATAAAAAAACTAAACTCCTTCCGTGTATATAACCGCTGGGGCCAGCTATTTTATCAAACATCAGATGCCGGTCACGGTTGGGATGGGCTTTTCCGCGGAAATAAACAGGAAATGCAAACACTCGTTTGGGTGGTGGAAGCATTAGGTGTTGACGGAAATAGTTATACCAAAAAGGGGACTTCTGTATTACTGCGTTAATCACGTTTATCACTTTTTTTCTTGCGGAATCAATCTCCAGGGTAATGACAAAAATCATTTCCGTAACTGTTTACCATTATTTTAATATTTTAAAATTTAAGTAGTATTATGCTTTAATATACGCATGAACAATATCAGCCCTTATAAAGGATTGACAGATGAAGAAGTGCTGGATAGCAGGAAAAATAATGGAAGTAACCAGCTTAGTGAAAAAGATGAAAAGGTTTTTGGAGAAGTTTTAAGAGAGGTGGTGACAGAACCCATGTTTATTTTACTCATTGCAGCATGTGTAATTTACTTTTTATTGGCTCAGTACCGGGAAGGTGTAATTATGCTTGTTTCCATATTTATTGTGGCAGGCATTTCTGTTTTTCAGGATTACCGGAGCCGCAATGCCATACAGGCACTTCATAAACTTTCGGCAGCACATGCAACCGTAATCCGCAATAGTAAAGAAATAAAAATTGATGCTGCAGAAATTGTAAACGGCGATATTTTAAAAATTGAAGAAGGGGAAATTATTGCCGCCGATGGTATTATTTTATCAGCAAATGATTTTTCGGCAAATGAATCAGTTCTAACGGGCGAATCTTTTGCCGTACAAAAAAATTCTTCAAACAGCGAAGTATTTAAAGGCACGCTTGCTAATAGCGGCAGCGCTTTTGTAAGGGTTACAGAGGTGGGCGCAGCCACAAAGTTTGGCAGCATAGGAGCTTCGCTTAAAGAAATTGAAACCGTTAAAACACCACTGCAGCAGCAAATTGGTGCTTTTGTAAAAAATATGGTTTGGATTGGCGCCGTTGCTTTTTTAATTGTGGTGGGATTTAATTATTATCATTCTGGAGACCTGGCAAAATCTTTCATGCAGGGGCTTACACTGGCAATGAGTATTTTGCCCGAAGAAATTCCTGTTGCCTTCAGCACCTTCCAGGCTTTAGGGGCATTCCGGTTACTGAAAAATAATATTGTGGTAAAGCAACCGCAATATGTAGAAACACTTGGCTCAGCTACTGTAATTTGTACCGATAAAACCGGTACGCTTACACAAAATAAAATGAGTATTGCTTATTTATTTGATGCAGGCACAGGATTATCAATACAGGTTACAGATAACAATGTGCTGCCGCTGCAATTATTGGAGTATGCGATGTGGAGCAGTGAGACAGATCCATTTGATCCTATGGAAAAAGCAATTCACACATTATATGAAAAAGCAGTGCGATGTGGAGCAGTGAGACAGATCCATTTAATCCTATGGAAAAAGCAATTCATGCATTATATGAAAAAGCAGTAGTTGAAGATAAACGTAAACAGTTTGCGCAGGTGTATGAATATCCTGTCAGTGGCAAACCGCCAATGATGACGCATGGTTTTAAAAACGAACACAATGAAACTATAATTGCTGCAAAGGGCGCCCCTGAAGCAATTTTATTCCAGAGTAAACTAAGCGAAGAAAAAAGAAAAAGATTACAGGACCAGGTTACTGCTTATGCAAAACAGGGTTACCGGGTGCTGGGCGTAGGTAAAGGGAATAGTACAGACGCTGAATGGCCGGTAAGCCAGCATGAATTTGTTTTTGAATTTTTAGGATTAGTGGCATTTCATGACCCTCCAAAAGAAAACAGTCGACAAACAATAAAAACGTTTACTGATGCAGGGATAAATGTAAAAATGATTACAGGAGACTACGCTGATACTGCAATAGCCATTGCCGGGCAAATAGGATTACCACATACCAAAACTGTTTTAACAGGCAAAGAAGTAATGGAGCTGGATGATGAAATTCTGAAGCAAAAAATTATGTCTGTAAATATTTTTGCCCGCATGTTTCCCGATGCCAAATTGAAAATAATAAATGCTTTAAAAGCCAGTGGCGAAGTGGTAGCTATGACTGGCGATGGAGTTAATGATGCACCCGCATTAAAAGCTGCACATATTGGTATTGCTATGGGACAGCGGGGTAGTGAAGTGGCAAAAAATGCTGCAGCTTTAATACTAACGGATGATGACCTGGCACATATGACAGAGGCTGTGGCCCTGGGACGAAAGATCTATGACAACCTGAAAAAGGCCATTCAGTATATCGTTTCCATTCACATACCCATTATACTTATTGTTACCCTTCCGCTATTGCTTGCATGGAAGTATACGGATATTTTTTCTCCGGTTCATGTAATTTTTTTAGAGCTGATAATGGGCCCCACCTGTTCTATTGTTTATGAAAATGAACCCATGGAGCCGGGAACAATGTTACGGCCGCCACGGCAAATGACCAGCACCTTTCTATCACTTCGTCAACTATTAATAAGTATCATTCAGGGGCTTGGTATTACAGGGGGCTGTCTTGGTATTGGCTATTATTATATGCATAGTGGAGAAGATATTGATTTTGTACGGACCGCTATTTTTATCACATTGCTGTTCAGTAATATTTTTCTCACATTAATTAACCGGTCTTTCCGCTACAGCACTTTTACAACAATTCGTTACAAAAATGCATTGGTTCCGCTCATTATTGGAATTACGTTGTTGCTTGTGGTGGCAATTTTATATGTGCCATTTATAAAATCACTTTTTCGGATGGATGATATTTCATACATGGATATTGCCATTTGCATTTTAGCAGCTATAGTTAGCACTTTCTGGATAGAGCTGGTGAAATTATTCCGTAAGTAATTACATCCTTAACTCCACACCCCGGAAAATCCCTCATTTTTTCCAGCCTTTACATTTCAGTTCCACAATTTGGAACAAAAACTTCTGTGCCTAAAATTAACTAGCTCATTATCAACTATAAAATAACTGGCATGCCAATAGTAATATCACTGGCAACTAAATAACTAATTATGAAAACTAAATTTTACTTCTTTATCACCGCAGTTGTTTTAATTCTTGCTATGCTTAAAACAAATGCTCAAACCAATATCCAGCCTGATTCTGTTTATGTAAAGGAAACTTTTGGTACAGGTACAGCTAAAGCATCCTTACCAGCAGGACGTACAACCTACGGTTACAATGGCTCCTCAAGTTTAAATGATGGTGATTACATGGTTTATTACCGTACTAACGGCCGTTCGGAATGGCATGATGCTCCTGACCATACAGGAGATGTACACGGCAGGGCAATGGTTATTAATGCCGGTCTGACTCCATCAGAGTTTTACAAAGACACCGTATATAATCTTACAGCTAACACCACTTACAGTGTTTACCTCTATATTATGAATGTAAATACACTTGGCACCTGCGGTTCATCTGCCATTTTGCCCAAACTGCAGTTTATTGTTGAGTATTACAACCAGGCTACCTCATCCTTTGTAAACTTAACTACAATAACAACATCTTTTATCAACCAGTCATCTTCACCAACTTGGGTGGTTGCAGGTGGTACATTTTTAAACCCTGCTGGTAATACAACAGTACGTTACAGGATATTGAACAATTCAGCGGGTGGTTGTGGCAATGACCTTGCAATTGATGACATTACTTTTGCAAGGGCAAACAGCATCCCGGGTACACTGCCTGTTACTGGTATGCAATTAAATGCACAGAGCAACGAAAATACTGTTAGCCTGTTCTGGCAAACTTATACAGAAATAAACACCAGCCACTTTATTGTTGAAAAAAGCAACGATGGCACCAACTGGCACAAAATTGATTCTGTTAAAGCGGCTGGTTACAGTGTAAACCTCTTGAACTATTCCAGCAATGACTTTAAAGCTGCATCACTAAATTATTACAGGGTTATGCAGGTTGACAAAGATGGCCGATACACATATTCAAATACTGTTCGTGTTAATGCAGCTGCTGCTTCAGCAAAAGTTTATCCTAACCCGTTTGTTAGCCAGGTGCAGGTAGATTTTGTTGCAGATGCTGCACAAAAGGCAACTATTATTATTACTGACATGCAGGGAAGAAACGTTGTTACAAAACAATGGACAATTAATAAAGGCAGTAACAGTAATGTAATAAGTGAAGTAAAGCAACTGGCCTCTGGCATGTATATGCTGGCTGTAAAAAGCAGCGATGGAACTGTACTATTTAAAACAAGCATAGTTAAATAACCAAACGAAATTCTCCCAGTGGAAACTTGCCAATGCCTTTTAAGAACCATCCAGTAATGATAAGCCAAAAAAATATCCAACCCTTGCTAAACCAGCATTACCAGGGAAACCGATAAAACATTTTAAACCCAATTCTCTGAAAAATTTTTTTGGATTCAAGCATGAGAAAGGCCGCCGAAAGGCGGCCTTATTAATTTCATGCCGGGCACTGCTTTAAATCATTATTACAGCTGCGGCTAAAAAGTATACTTTTGCCTAAAATTTTTTTTCAATGATTCTTACTGTTACCTTAAATCCCTGTATTGATAAAAGTTCTGTTGCTGAAAAACTAAAACCAGAAAGCAAACTGCGTTGTACTGAAGTGGTGAATGAGCCGGGTGGTGGAGGCATTAATGTAAGTAAGGCATTGCAAAAACTGGAAACAGCTTCTGTGGCATTGTTTCCGGCAGGCGGGCATAATGGCAACATGCTTTGTTCTTTGCTCCGGGATGAAAATATTGTTTTTCATGCAGTAGATACAAAAGTTGAAACAAGAGAAAACTGGATAGTACTGGAACATAGTACGAATAACCAGTTTCGGTTTACATTTCCCGGCCGTGCAGTACAGGAAGAAACTGTTATTACACTGGTTGACCAGGTTAGAAGTTTTACTCCTTCTTTTGTAATTGCAAGCGGTAGTTTACCACCGGGTTTGCCGGATTATTTCTATGGCCTCATTGTTAAAAATGCCAAATCAGTAGGAGCCAGGTGCATTGTTGATACCAGCGGGCCGGCACTGCAGGCGTTAAAGGGTAAAGGGGCCTATCTTATAAAACCCAATATTGGTGAACTGTGTAAAATGCTGGATGTAGAGTGGCTGGATAAAGAAGAAGTACCCGGGGCAGCGCAGCAGGCCATACATGATGGGTTTGCAGAGCTGATTGCAGTGAGTATGGGGCCTGAAGGTGCATGGTTAATAAGCGAACATGAAAAACATTTTGCCAAAGCCCCGCAGGTGGAAAAGAAAAGCACTGTAGGTGCAGGTGACAGCATGGTGGCAGGCATCACATACATGTTGCAACAAAACAAACCACTGGAAGAAGTAATACGTTTTGGAGTGGCTTGTGGCAGTGCTGCAACAATGAATGATGGAACACAGCTGTTTAAAAAGGAAGATGCAGAGCGTTTGTATAGTTCAATGAAATAAAAAAAGCCCCTTAAAGGGGCTTCATTTATTTTGATAAGGTCATTTGATTTTTGTAAAATCAGATCCGCTGAATAACCGGGCAAGGTTAACATCTTTTGATACCTGCCACTCAGCAATTTTTGTTTCTGAAATGATCCGCCAGAAATTTTTCTTTTTCATATCAGCGTAATCATAGCCTTGTATAAAAATGCCTGTAATATTATTACGTTGTTTAAAAGATATTGTTACAGGCTTTCCGGCTACTTCTGCAGACTCAACATATTTTTCAATTACTTCGGACGTCATAATTTTAATTTTTAATAAAAAAATAAGCCCCGGCTTTTACCGGGGCATAATTTTGTGTTTAATTACCAGCTCTTTGCAAAAGAAGAACGCTGTTTTGCAGGTCTTTCTTCTTTAGGTCTTGCTTCGGTAACTTTAATGGTACGGCCATCAGCTACTGAACCATCCAGTTCAGCAATTGCTTTTGCTGCTGCTGCATTGTCAGACATTTCCACAAAACCAAAGCCTTTGCTGCGTTGTGTAAATTTGTCTGTAATTACTTTGGCAGAAGTTACTTCGCCATACTCAGTAAAAAAACCTCTTAAGTCTTCATCTTCTACGTTGAAGCTTAAATTTGAAACATAAATGTTCATTTAAAAAAAATTGATGCATTAAAAATCTTGAGATGAGGCAGGTGTAAATGGAGAGGCTATAATGAGGCAGTATAATTGCTTAACAAAAAGATCCTTCGCTTACAAAATGCGATAAACTCAAATTAACAGTACAAAGATAACTCTTTACAATGTAACTGCCTTATTTATTTTATGTATTGTAAATTAAGCCAGTAATTGAGTTTTAAAATCTGCACCGTTTTTTGTTTTCGTAAAATGCTTCCGACAAAAAGCAAACGGCTTTACAATACCGGCAGTTTATACCCGTTATGGTAAGCCGCAGTCATATATTTTTTGTTGATGTTTTTATCAGTAAACCTTGCCTGTTCCTTATCCCAATATAATTTTTCACCACTGCGGAAGGCAATATTACCCATTTGGCTTAGCACAGCTATATCAGAAGCAGAGCGAATAGGACACCGGAGCTCTTCCATTTTTTTATTACGCACCACACTGAAGAAATTTTCCATGTGTTTATCCAGCCCCTTATCAACAGATGGCTTGCGTGAAACGGTTACTTTGTTTTCGCTGCGGCTTTCTTCCATTACTTCCCATCCGCCGCGGTCAAGTTCTAAAGTGCCGTTATTGCCAATAAAAGCTATACCATGTTCTTTACGGAACAAACCGTTTTCAATTCCAATGGCATGATCCCATAATAAATTGAATTTATCAAACTGGTATTGTACACTCATAGTATCAGGTGCTTCCTGTGGCGATGAGGGATCTGCAAAATTTCCGCCAATAGCACTGATTGTTTTTGGAACGGTTGCATTCATACCCATTAAAGCATAGTCAAGTAAATGCACACCCCAGTCAGTCATTAGCCCGCCGGCATAATCCCAAAACCATCGCCATGTAAAATGAAAACGGTTGGCATTGAAGGGTCTTGTTTGCGCAGGCCCCAGCCATGTGGTATAATCCACCCCGGCAGGTACAGGACTGTCGGGCACAAATGACAATGGTTTTTTCCATCCCAGGTAACACCACACTTTTACTGTACGGATATTACCCAGCTGACCCGTTGCAATAAAATCAAGTGCATCTTTAAAATGCTGCTGGCTGCGTTGCCATTGCCCCGCCTGTACTACACGGTTGTACTTCTGCTGTGCTGCCATCATTATCCGGCATTCTTCAATGGAGTTGCCAACAGGTTTTTCTACATAAACATCTTTACCTGCCTGGCATGCATGTACCATTTGCAGGCAATGCCAGTGATCGGGTGTGCCAATAATCACCGCATCAATATCCTTCATGTCAAGCATTGACCTGTAGTCAGAAAACGTTTTAATGTTGCTGGTGTTAATGTTCATTTTGGACAATTCACCCATTCGTTTGTCTAAAACATTTTTATCAACATCACACAATGCAATAAGATTCACACCAGGAATTTTCATAGCAGCCTGCAGGTCACTCCATCCCATTCCATTAATGCCAATTACACCAATATTAATGGTATCAGACGGAGCTATACGGTTTTTAAAGATCGCAAATACCTGGTTGCTTAATGCAGAAGCTGCAACAGAGCCAGCGGTTAACAGTGAAGCCTGTTGTAAAAATTGTTTACGGGTTGACATATAACAAGTGAAGTTTTTTGTAAACGGAAATTACATGATTACTGCAAATAATCAGCATTAAAAAAACCGGCTGTTAAAAGCCGGTTGAAAAATAACCATATACTTTGTTATACATTAATACCACCGCTTACTTCAATGCGCTGCCCATTGATCCATTTGGCACCGGGGCTGCACAAAAAGGCTACTACGCTGCCTATATCATCTGCCGCACCCACACGCCCAAGGGGTGATAAGTTGCTTAGTGTGGCTTTCAGCTGGGGGTTATTACGTATTGTGGCATTGTTGAAGTCGGTTTCAACAGGGCCGGGAGCTACTACGTTGGCTCTTATGCCACGTGTGCCCAGTTCTTTTGCCATGTACTTGGTAAGTACTTCCACAGCTCCCTTCATTGATGCATATACTGAATAACCGGGATTGCAAAAGCGTGTGGTACCAGTGGAGATATTGATAATGCCACCACCATCGTTCAGCAGGGGTAATGCTTTTTGCGTGAGGAAATACACACTTTTAAAATGTACATTTAAGAAGTCATCAAAGAATGCTTCTGTTACGTCTTTAAAGGGAACACCACCGCCAATGCCGGCGTTATTCACCAGGAAATCAAAATGCGCAGAACCCCAATTTGCCTGCAGGGTATTGCCCAGTTCTTCAATAAAACTGTCAAGCGCAGCAAAATCTCCCATGTCAAGAAACAGTGCAGCTGCTTTTTGGCCCATGGTTTCAATTTCCGCTACCACTGCATTAGCCTGCTCTTTATTGTTGCGGTAAGTAATTACTACATCCATTCCATTACGGGCAATACTTAGTGCCATGTCTTTACCAAGACCACGGCTGCCACCCGTTACCAATACAATTTTGTTTGTCATATACTTAAAATTTATTTACTGCAAAGTTGCAGTAGCCAATACAGTACTGCATGGTGTTTGCTTAAGAAAAAATGGTGTTTGTTTAAGTTTCTATAAAGCGCTATCCCTGAATTTTTTTGGAGTAGTGCCTGTGTATGCTTTAAAGAATTTGGTAAAGTTTGACGGATCATAGGTGAGTTGCCGGGCAATTTGTGCAACCGGCAGATTGGTGGTAAGCAGCAACTCTTTACTTACTTGCACCAACCGTGATTCATACAAGTCGCAGGTTGATTGGCCGGTGACTTCTTTTACGGTATTGCTTAAATGCACGGGGTGCATATGCATGGCTGCAGCAAAATCCCGTATTTCTTTTGCTCTGTCCGCCTGCCCTGCTTTAAGCTCGGCAATGTGTGTGTCCAGTTGGTAAATGTATTGCCGAACAATTTCTTTTTGGCGGGCTGAAGGAGTAATAACTGTATTTGGCATTTTGCAAAGGTAGGAACACCGTCATTTCAACTGTACACATTTTTGTGATGTATCTCCATCCACCGTTCCGGTGCAGCAATTTCCTTCCAGCCAAATTGCTTGTACAAACCGTGTGCATCGGCGGTTAATAAAATCCAGCGGCGAAGCCCCTGCAGTTCCGGGCAGGTCATAATTATTTTAAGCAGCCATTTAGAAAGTCCTTTCCCCCGGTAAGCAGGCAATATAAACACATCACCTAAATAAGCCACCGAAGTATAATCTGAAATAACACGGGCATAACCAATTTGTACCGGCCCATCATAAACCCCAAATGTAAGAGAGTTGGCTGCAGCTTTCTCCACTTTTTCAAACGGTATGTTTTTGCTCCAGTAAGATTCTTCGGATAAAAAACGATGCACCATTTTTAAATCAATTTTTGATTTATCGGTGGAGATGCAAAATTCATCCTGATAAAATTCCATACAAAACAGTTTACGGTTGTTTTAAAAAGTTACCATCAATAATCAGGAGTTTAACCCCGCCGGTTGTTACAGAACGATGTTCACTTAACATATCTGATACGATGTAACTCATTCCGGCAGTCAATGTAAATGAGTGGCCTTTTTTTAATTCTGTTATAAACGATCCTTCCAGGCAATGAACAATATGGCCCTTGCTGCACCAGTGGTCGGCAAGATAACCGGCACTATATTCCACTATTCTTACACGCAATCCGCTGTATAAAAGAGTTTGCCAGCAGGCAGTGCCTGTTTCGCCTTTGTGTACTGTTTTTTCAATGTCATCCCAATTGATGACGGTAAATGGTATTTCAGTCATTAAAGAAATTTAATTTTTGAACCAGGACTTTTTTATAATATCCAGCAAAACTCAGCATTTTTAGCTGACCTAATAAAAAATATTTTTTATACAACGTAGATTTACGTTTCCCTTATTGAGGGTATTACTACTGCAGGCTGTAATTTCTGATGATAAAAGAAAGGGCAGTTTTGCGCTTGCCGGGCAAATCATGTGGATATATCTTTGTGTCAGAAGTTGATTGATAAACATTGTTACATCAATCAAAAAAATAAATCCAACGATCCTGTTAAACCAAAGTAATTTCTAAATCCAATACCAAACGAAAAACAGTAACGAAATCCAATATCAGTCAACTTCTCTTTTACCTCTTAAACAAAAAACTATTTGGCGCCTTACCGGCGCCTTTTTTATTTTATAAAATAACTGTCCGTATCAAATAAACCCGTTCGCTTTTACGTTTAATAAGCACCATAATCCTAAAACCAACTTTATGAAACGCCTTGTTTATACACTTGCAGTTTTATTAAGCCCCTTCTTTGTATTCAGCCAAAACATTACCGGCCTTTGGAAAGGCACTATTTATAACGACAGCACCAAACAGTCACTGCCTTATGAAGTATATATCTGTAAAGAAAGCGGTAAACTTACCGGGTACTCCCATACCTGTTTTGCAATAGACGGCAAACAATATTATGGAATAAAAAAAGTAAAAGTGCGCCAGGCTAAAGATGGTAAAATTGTAATACTGGATGATGCCATGCTTGCAAACAATTACCCGGCTATTGATAAAAATGTTTTACAATTAAATGTACTGGATTTAACAGGAACCACAACTGAACCGGTATTAGACGGGCCATTTGAAACCAACCGCACCAAACAATATGGAATATTAACTGGTCATATAAATTTGAAAAAGGCAGATGCTGGTGCAGAAAGCGCTTTAATGAATTACTTACAGCGCAGCAGTAATGAAAATGGTGTTACTGCCTCTAATTAGTCATTGTTAGGACAAATTCAGGATAAAACAAAAATGGGTATCTGAAAAGATCCCTTTTTTTATGCCTGTAATTATACATAAAAAACTACCTGGGTTCATTTGCTTTTAATACCCGTAAAAAATTACCGCCAAGTATTTTATTGATGTCTTTTTTGCTGTATCCCTTTTGCAACAGCGCTTTCGTAATTAAAGGGTAACTGGTAACATCGTCAAGTTGCAGTGGATTAATATTTATTCCATCAAAATCAGAACCCAGCCCTGCAAAATCCACGCCCACCAGTTTAACAATATAATCAATGTGGTCAATCAGCAGGGATAGCGGCGGCCTTATTTCGTTGGCTTCTTCCTTATACTTTTGATAGAGGTAATCCATACTGTAAAAATCACCCATGCCGGTTTTTAAAAGCGAATCCATTTCTGCTGCATGCTTTTGTAAGAACCATTTTTCTTTAGTGCCAAAACTGCTGTCTATAAAACCAGGATTAAAATTTAATTGAATGACACCTCCATTCTTAGCAATGGCTTTTATTTGTTCATCTTTTAAATTACGGCGGTGTGGTGTAAGATTGTATACACAACTGTGCGATGCAATGATGGGCTTTGTGCTTAGCTTTATTACATCCCAGAATGTTTGCTCTCCGGCATGGCTTACATCAATCAGCATTCCCAGCTCATTCATTTTTTGCACCACCAGTTTTCCAAAATCAGTAAGTCCTTTGTGAGCAAGGTTTGGGTTGGTGGTTTCGTCAGCCGCACTAGTTGCCCAGGAAGGCGCAATGTTATGGGTAAGCGTTAAATACCTGGCGCCACGTTTATATAATTGCTCCAGTTTATTCAAATCGTTTTCTATCATATGCCCGCCTTCCACACCAAACATTGCTGCCAGTTTGTGTTGTTTTACAGCTGAAAGCAGCCCGGCGTAATTATACACTTTCATTATTTTATCCGGGTTACGGGCTGCCACTGCATCCAGGCTGTCCATTTCCCTGTTTGCATATGCAAAAGGATTTTTAGCATCCCCGTCACAATACACAGAAAATAATTGCACATCCAGTCCGCCTTTTTTCCATCTTGCCAAATCACTGCTTGCCTTGCCGCTCAGGTCTGTGTCAAATACAAGACCCCTGTCCACAGCTTTCATTAAAATGTCATTATGCGTATCCACAACAATGGCCTTGCGGTGAATTTTTTTGTACGGTTGAGCCAATGCCTGAACTGTAAAAAAAAGGCTGGCAAAGAATAGCTTTATATACATCCTGTAAAGTTGAAATGATAATTTAGTGTGTTACAAAATCCTGGTTACTAAACGGCGGGTTGTCCGGAATTTTTATAACGTTATATTCAAAATCATTGGATTTGTGACATTGATTGCAGGTATTGGTTAGTAATACATAAGCTGCTTTAAACTGTCCCAAATTTTTTTGTTGTATAGCATTGTTTACCGTGTCCAGCGCTGGCAGCAGCATTGATAATTCCCTGCTTTCTTTTCTTTCAGACTGGTAATTTTTAATGTCGTCCAGTGTTTCCATTATTTCATGCACTTCAAAGTCTGCCAGTTTCCAGTTATTATTTATGCCGGCAAACCATAGTTTGTTATGATGTACTTGTATGCTGCTCATAAACTCACCAAAGCCGGGCTTGTATGTGTTTTTCAACTCGTTTTGTAAACTGTCTGTGCGCCGCTGTAATAATTGCAGTTGATTGTTTTGGCTGTTACAACTAACAAGATGTAACAGCACCAGTATAAAAATAGATTGTCTCATGTTGCAAAGTGTTTAAAATAAAAGTAAACGGTGTACTAATTATTCATAAGTTTTGATGTTACTTCTTGTTTAATAAATCAGCTGCAAATAGCTGGTCACTGTTATTTACTTTTTTTGGGTCCTTCTGCTATTTGCCCGTGTGCGCCAAGAATTGTTTGCACGTAATTACATTGCCGGGTTTAGTTTTTTCCTGTTTTAGCAAGCCACTCTGCATATTTCTGCGCCAAAAACTGGTAGCCGTCTTTACGGTAATCCGCAGTCCATACCGTGAAATGATCTCCCGGGTAATACGCAAAACGGAAATTCGCATTTAGTTTTTTCATTTCAGTTTCCAGCATGGTTACGGCATGGTTCAATAAAAAATTATCACCTGTGCCTACCGATACTCTTATTTTCCCATCCAGTGTTCCTTTTATCTGCTCCCAATTACTTCTCAGGTAAAGTGAGATGTCATATTTTTTCCAATGCGCTACCACGGCTGGATCAATTTCCCCTGTTTTGCTGTTACAAACACTTACAGGCAGCCCGTTACTGCCTTTCATGCTGAACACCGCATCAAAGGAATGCATCTGTTCGCCACGGTAAACAACATTTTCTGACTGGTAAATCGTTTTCTGAGTGGCCCATGGATAAGAACCCGCCACGGTTGCCACAAGGTTTAAAGCACTGTCTTTACCATAAAACATATTCCTGTCTTCGTATAAATTTATTTTTTGAAAATTACGGAAATCAACGGGGTCGGGAGAACTGGACCAGCAGGCATCAAATACATTAGGATATTGTGTTTGCAGCCACAGCACCGTCCAGCCGCCGGAACTATGGCCTGTTAATAAATGTGCGCCGTTGCAGCGGTATTGCTTTTCCAGCAATGGAATAAACTCGGTGGTAAGTGCATCGCCCCATGGCCCGTTATTATCACTATTGGCATAAACGGAATGTCCTAACGGGCAGCTGCCGTCTAAAAAAACTTTTATTACCGGAATGCTGTCTAATGGTGCGGAGGGTTTTGTATCTCCCGAATACCATTGATAATTGCCGCCATAACCCGAAACAGTAAACAGCACCGGAAACTTTCTATCAGGTGCAGTGTAATATTCTTTTGGAAGAATTACTGCTGCGTCCACAGTCATTGGCTTATTATGAAATTTACTCAGCAGGGCAGAAGGGGCTTTCAGTTCCTTTACAAATTCTGTTTCCTTAAATGCGCCAGGTGCAGCAACAGTTTTTGTTGCAACGATATTGAATACTGCCTTGCTGTCTTTTGTAATGTGGATTTTCTCTGCAGCATTATATAAATTACCGGCACTGTTACCAATGGAACGGCCGCCAAGGTTCCTGTCCCAAACTATTTGAATGTAATAATCGCCACGCTCCATATCAGAAAGCGGAACCGGGTAAGCAACTGCATTATCATCAAAAATTACAGCAGAACCTGGCTTTACATTTTTTACATTTATTCTGTAACAGGAAAGATATTCAAATCCTATGGCGCCGTCTTTAGGCGACTTATTTTCTTTTGAAAGGTAAGCGATAACATTACCTGTAAATGATTCACCGAACACTGCGGGTGAGTAACTGGCTTTTATTTTTTGAGCAAATGCTGCAGTGTAAAATAGTACTGCAACTAAAAAGCAAATGGTTATTTTTTTCATGACAGGTTTTTTGTAAAAGTAATGTGGGATGTATTATAGCGGTTGCCGTTTGTGTATTACTTGCGGCAAACTGTAATTCAACTGTCTTTTTCCAGCTGCTCAATTGTTTTCTTTGCTGCTTTTAACCGTATTTGTTTATTCTTCTCCACCAGCTTTGTTGTTGCCCAATGCTCCACTTTATGATGCAGTGGCACCAGTAATGCCGCAATACAAACCAATGCCAGCAACATAAGCACCGGGGAGTGGTGGGTGATTTTTTCTAAAAAGGGGTGTAACAATAAATTTAAAAACTCAAATACCAGCAATAGCGCAACTACGCCTAAAAATTGAATCACTTTTGTGTTGGTGATTAAACTGCGGCTTAACAGTAAAAACAAAACACTTATACTTACAATGCCCAGGGCAATCAGCGCATACTGAATGTTTTCCCTGCGTTCGTGTTCGGCTTTTACTTTTTCTTCCGCAATTTCCTGCTGGCGCAATTCCTCACGAAAGCTCAATGCCTGGATATTTTTTATTTTTTCCATTGTAAACAGGGAGTCTTTTGTAAGCATAGCCAAACGAAAATATTTATTCAGGCTGTCCTGATGATTGGTTTGTTCAAAACTTTTGTAGAGGTATTCGTATGCACGCATGCTTTGATCTTTCACATCAAACGGGATGGCTACTGCCAACGCCTGGTGAGCATAATAATTGGCACTGTCGTAAACTTTTGTTGCCAGGAACACTTCAGCAAAATCATTTTTTAAATAAGCATCCATGTAAGGGCTTGGAGCTTTGTTCTTTTTATAATACTCTAATGTTCTTCGTAAAAAAGGCAGGGCAATGTCGTATTGCCCGTCAGCAATATAATTTTCGCCCAATGTACTGGTTGAAACAGCGAGCTGGGCATAGTTTTTTAATTCTGCATCCATATTCACCGCCATTTGTGCATACACCATCCCGGAATCAGCCATCTTACCCTCTCCATATGCGCAGGCCACACCATTGTATATTCTCGATAAAAGTTGTTCTTGCCTTTCCGCAACTGCCAGTGGAATTTGTTTTTTTAAATATTCTGCTGCCTTGGTATAATCCTTTGCTGCCATATAAGTGTTGCCAATGGCCCTGTATGTAAGCCCCGTGCCATAATTGTCTTTACGTTTATCAAAGCCGGGTAAAACCGCAAACAGCAAATTCAAAGAAGCTGGAAAATCGCCTTTGGCTGTTAAGATATAAGAAAGCCTTATGTTGGTATAATTTTTCCCCACCTCATCATTTTGTTTACTGAACCAATCAAGAAGCGCCAGTACATTTTTTGATGTATTGCTGTCGTTTGCCAACCGGGTGTTGAAGTAAGCAAAAAGGCTGGTTCCCTTTTGTTCATCAGTTTTTGCAGCAAGGTATTTTGCTTTTACACTGTCTGGTAAAGGCTGGCTGTAAGTGCCGGTAAAAACGAACATTGCAAAAAATAAAAGAATGTTTAGTTTCATAACCAGTTTTTAATTTTTATTGCTTTCAAACTATTCCATTGTTTTGTTTGCTCTTTTCAATCGCACCGGGTTCTTTCTGCCAGTCTTGTTGTTTCTCTGCGGTACACTTTATTATATCTGTTGTCAGCTCCGCTTAATTAATGTTGAATGCAGGTGTTTTACCTTCCACTGTTTTTCTTCCTTAACTAAAACCACAGTTTCCAGCCATTGTACAGTGGATTGTTTACCATCTTTTGTAATGACCGATTGCAAACGGTATGTGACCCATGCATCAGCTTTACCGGCCTCTGTATTGATGAATTCAAAACTGTTGGTGCGTTTAAAACTGGCGGACTGGTTAAGTGTGATGGCCTTCATAATAAGTGTATCTATCGTCCATACCTGGCCATATTCATAAAATGTAACGTCAGCCGTGCTGTATTTTTTAAGTTCTGCCGAGTCACGGGCTGACAATGCATCAAACAAGTTAACAATGGTTTGCTGCACGGCCTGTTGCTGAAGGGTTACTGGTGCCTGTGCCTGCATTGATGTAATTGCCAATAGCATTACTGCAAAAGGAAGTACAATTTTATTTGCCATTTAGTAGTCTGTTATGCTGGTAGTTAATAACGGTGCGCCAACCCGTCCTGTAATATAAAAAATGATTTCGGTTTGTATGGCATTATTAATTAACAATGCCGTGATTTGAACTTTGCTTAAGAAAATGGCCTGTATTGAACAGGCCATAAAAAAGTACAAACATTTTATTTTAAGCAACCGGCTTTTTAAACAGGGCCCGGTTTACTTCTCCATTTAAAATATAACTGAACTTACGTTGTTTATTAACTTTCGCTCTTAATTGTTTTCCGTTTTAAAATCAGTGCGCTGATGAGAGACACCACCAGCCCCACGGGTAAAATTTCCAGGTAAGTCATCAGTATAACAAACAGCGGGTTTTTATACATGCGTGCAAACTCAGCCATTTCTTTTGTTTGCTTTTCTATTTCTGCAGCACTGGCACCACTGGCTTTCAGGTCGCCAATGACGTGTGCCCCGTATTTCTCAGCAAAGTCGGGCATAAAATAATGGTAGTCGATGAGCCAGGAAACCACATAAACGGTGGATGCAATAAGTGCAATGAAGAAGCCGATTTTAAATGCCTTGCCAAAACTGATGATACCATTGTTGTACTTGTTCCTGTAATTGCGTATGCCCACAAATACCAGCGAAAAAGCAATGAGCATGGAGGCATATCCCAGCAGCATGCTGTAGCTCATATCCACGTTGCCGTTACAATAACTGTAATAACCCATGGTAAATAACATAAAGCCCGACACCAGTGCGCCGGCAATCAGCCCGTAAATAAGAATGTTCTTTTTCATTGTTGTAAATTTTGTGCTGCAAATATGCCCGCTGGCCGCAATTGAGGGCTCATACTTTCGGACAATTTTCTTTTACACAGCGCTTTTCATACTAAAGCAGGAGGTTTTAAGCTATCAGGTTCAGCCTCCTGGCTTTTTCAACCGCTTGTGTGCGCCTTTTTACATCCAGCTTTGTAAAAAGGTTTTGGTTATGCGTTTTAACTGTACTGAGCGATACAAATAAGCTGGCTGCAATTTCTTCATTGCTGTGCCCCTGCGCCATTAAATTTAAAATTTCCAGCTCCCGTTTGCTCAGCTGCAGTTGTGCAATCTGTGCCGTATCGGGTACAAATTCTCCGTTACGGGTTATGTACACTTCCTTTTCCACCACCACCGTTTTAATTTTTGGTTTGGATAATTTAAGGGCCAGCCAAATACCCAGCGCCGTAAAAATCAGGGCTATAAATCCAATGTATATTTCAAACGAATGGTCAAAAATGATATACCGCAGCTCCAGCCACTTCAATAAAAACAACAGTAATGCCAGGCAAATGCTGTAAATAATAGTACTTCTGTATTTGGCTAAAAAATTTTTTATACTCATTGTTGTGCTGTACATATTTAAAGCTACGGAAAAAAGGAAAGTGGTGCAAACCGCGTACTTGTTTTGATACAGGCATTGGTTCATTGTTCTGCATCGTTGCGTCGCAATACTTTTGAAGGCATACCTTTAATGAGCTTTTATTGAAGCGGAGGTTTTATCCCTTGATAAGGGGATGTATTACCAGCAGCATCAGCATTAAGCCAGCAGACAACGCACTGCATAATTTTACTGTTGGAATTTCTGGTGCAGATGCTGCGCCATCGAAACAATGGTTTATATCCGGCGCCGGCGGCACTAAAAAAGAATAAGGCAAGATTGATTTGCTGACCAGTGATTTTAAGACAGCAGTTATGACTATACAGCTTGCCAATGTTGAAATAGTGTCTTACAGTTTTTCCAATGCCGGTAATGTAGCTAGGGCAACTGCTGGCTTAAGGGGCAGGGCTGCAGTGGTTAAAAAAACAACGCAATTGTAAGTAATCAATTTCCGGCCAATCATTTTAGTGCAACACACTCTGCCGAAACTAATATGCCGGCCGGAAAAGGCATCACCTGTGGTGTGCTCCTGGCCGGTGCATTTTCCGGAAAGAATTCTTTGTACACTTTGTTAAGAACAGCAAAATCATTTCCCGTAACCATAAATACAGTTGTCTTAACCACTTTAGAAAGATCAGAGCCAGCATCTTCAAGGATTGTTTGTATGTTGCTGAATGCCTGCCTTACCTGTTCTTCAAAATCATCACTAATTACTTTGCCTGTGGATGGATCGTAACCTGGAGTGCCGGACAAGAAAATAAAATTATCAGCAATTACTGCATGCGGAAAGGCATCACTCATACGTGGTGCCCTTGTGCTGTTAAAGTTTTGCCCCTTGTTCATTTGATTTTTTGCTTTAATAGTTGTTTGTATTTATTTATAAAAGTATCTATTTCCTGTTTGGTATTGCTGAAAGAAAATGTGAATCTTGTTTCATTGTAGTACTTGTTCCATTCATAAAAGCATATTTCTTTGGATAGTTGTTTGAATGTTTTGTTATCCATCTTTACAAAGACTGTATTTGATTCAACCCGGCAAAGGACAGCATCGTTGCTGATGCTGTTTACGCTGGTTTCAAAATAGTTTGCCAGTTTATTTGTATGCTTAGCGATCTTTAGCCAAAGCTTCTTTTTAAACAGGGCATTATACTGAGCGGCAATAAACCGGTTTTTTGATGCCAGTTGCATGCTTCGCTTGTGGTATAATTTAAGGTACTTAAAACTGGATGGAGAAAAGAATAAAACTGCTTCACCAAACATTAATCCGCATTTTGTTCCGCCAATAGTGAATACGTCCGGTTTGGCAACTTTTATTAATTCACTGAAAGAACAATTCAAACGTTGCAGCGCATTAAATATTCTTGCACCATCAATATGCAACAGCAATTGCTTCTTTTTGCAAAAGGAGGAGATGGCCTTTAATTCATCCAGGTGATACACTGTTCCGTATTCAGTTGGCTGCGATACGGATAATAAACCTGGTAATGGTGAATGAATGGTTGACTGTTGATCTAATTTTTGCTGCAGGTCATCTAAATCAATTTTACCAGCAACAGATTTTATTGAATTCAGCCTGCAGCCGGTTAAGGCTTCCGGTGCTGTTGATTCAGCAACGTATAAATGTGAGACATCAGTGCAATATATAGCGTGGCACTTTTCAGTTGAAGCACTTAAGGCAAAATTGTTGGCGCCTGTTCCATTAAAGCAAAAGAATACATCCACATCCTTTGTTCCACTCCATTGCCTGAAGTTTTCAATGGCTTTTAAAGTTTCCTCATCTTTGCCATATGAAGGCACAAAGCCTTTGTTGGCTTTTACTAAGGCCTCCATTATAACCGGATGCGTTTTGTCAAAATTCTCGCTGCAGAAACTCGGTGTCATTTCCCTTTCAGGTAATTTAATGCTGCTGTAATAAAAACATCGTCCACTTTCTTTGCAGCGAGTGCTGCAAGAGGCAGATTTATATTTGGTACATATTCTTCTCTTGGCTTACCATTAATGTGGTACAACCTTTCTGCCGTATAAGTAAAGCCAATTTTTGTATTTGGCATTTCGTAGGAATAAACGGCACCATTTAACCGGGCCATGGTTGTTCCAATGATCTTTGTGCCGGGGCGGTGCAAACAATCAAAGCCAATGGTTATACCTTCTGCAATACTTCCCGTCCAGTGGTTTACAAGAATGACCAATGGCTTGCTGTAATATTTTCCTGCTCTTGGTGATACAATTTCCTGCCAGCTTCTTTTAATGCCGGTTTGTTTTTCTTCAGCATAATATTCATGCTGCTGGTAAAAATGTTCTTTATTAATAAACCAGCCAAGTATTGCCCTGGCAACAGATGTGTTGCCGCCGCTGGGTGTTTCTCTTAAATCTAAAATCATTGCTTGTGTATTTTTCATTTCAGCCATTGCACTGTCAAATACCTGTATCAGTTCATTATCATACAAACAATTATTAATGCGGATATAGCCAATATTCTTGTAAAGTTTTGATTCTATTCTTCCGCTATACTGGTGATGCTCCAATTGCATCCCGTCTTTGTCAGGAAAGTAATCTTTAATCACACCATTTATTTTTAATGAAAATTTCCGGGGCTGTATGTGGTTGCCTGCCAGCAACAGGCGTAAAGCAAATGCTTTTGATTCAGTATCCGGTTTTCTTAATGATTTTGGTAAAAGTTCAGTTACAGCATCTGCAACAGGTATATCATTGATGGCAACAATTTCCATCCCGGCTGTAATACCACATGCCTCAGCTCCGCTTTTCATCCGTACTTCAGTAATAACAGGTTTATTGTTTTGATACTCTGCCCACACATCTGCCGAGGTGGGCACTAATCTCCTGGAATAATCAGTATTGGTATTCAGGTTGCAGTGATGGTCGTATAATTCATACAGGGCTTTTTCTATAATACCCACGAAAGAACTGCGGCTGCTTACCGTATCTATCAATGGAGCGTAAAGCAGCTTTACTTTATCCCAATCAGTTTGTTTCTTGTTGAAATAACAATATTCGTCATTGATGTTTTGCCAGAAATACGCAAAGTCCTGCCGGTATTGTTCTGCAGTAAAGTTTTGGGCCAGCGGCTTTGTTTTACAGACGATGAGGCAGCATAACGCCATTACAATTTTTAGTTTCATTACCAAGCCGTTTTAGAAGGCTGTACAAAACTAAATGGTGTTTGCAGGGTTTGATAGTAAGATATTGCAATTGTCTTTACCCGGCATTATGATAGGCGAGGGGGGTAATACCGGTAATTTTTTTAAAGTACTTGCAAAGATGGGTAGCATCATAAAAACCTGTTTGAATGGCGATGTCCAGTAAATCGTCCTGGGTTTGCAGCAGTTCTTTACATTTTTCTATGCGCCGGATGATGACATAGTTGTTGGGTGTTAAGCCTGTTTCCTGTTTAAAAAAACGTATGAACTTATATTTGTCCAGTTTGAACTTGCCGGCCGTTTTTTCCAGTGAAAACTTTTCAAAAATATCTTCTTCCATTCTCTGCGTAAAAAAATTGGAGGAAGTTTTACCGGTAACTCCGTTTGCAGCATATTTAACAATCAACTCCTTTAGCGTATTTACTAGTTGTTGCTCTGTAGCTGCAACGGCATCATTAACATGCGGTGTAATGGCAAGCAGTTTATTAAAAAGATCTCTGTCAATAATAACTTTATTATCGAAAAATACGGGTTGCTTTTTATTTAAATCGTACAACACACCCGGCGAAATATAAAAAGTAAAAAATGTGCTGCCGGTTTTGGCATCGCAAATAGTGGCATGCACTTCACCCGGGTTGGTTATAACAATGGCCCCCACAGGTGCATGGCAGGTTCTGTCTGCAAGCTTGTTTGTAAATGTTTGTTCCAGTATAAGGCTGATGTTAAAAGTAGGGTGCGTATGAAAGGGAAAACTCTGGTTATAGCCACGGGCATCCAGCAGTTCAAGCCCATCGAGGATGGGCAGTTTAAAAAAAGAATTTTTGTACGTACCGGTTTTCATTCAGTAAAGGCTATGCCTGTTTGCTGCTGCTAAAGTATTTAAAATTTTATTATTGAAAATATCTGTGGCTGACAGGGCATTTGTTTCGGCTTAAAGAATGATTTGTGAGGGCTTGAGCCAAGCGGGAGAGTTAGCAAGCGTTTTGTGTGCTGAAGCGTGACGGAGAAAAAAGGCAGTAACATTACAAACCAACGCAACGTCCTCAGCCTGCGCACCTGGCTTGGGGAGAGACGTTGCTGGGGAATTAGCGGCAGTATACCAACAGCGGCGAAGAGTCATGATATTAAGTTTGCAGTACTTTTAGCAGGCACAGAAACGCTTTACAGCTTTGCTTGCCCTGCATTTCTGCGCTAGTTGGGGAGAGAATTCTTTTTGCTCTTACCCTTCTTTTACACCATATAGGTTTCCTATGAACATTTCACCTGTAAATGTATAATAGGCATTTTGAACTTGATGGATATATTGAACCTCACAAATTTCTTTATCATTTTTGAATAGCTTATAAACTCCAAAAATGTGAAAAACTAATGTAATGCAAATTTTGTCATTAAATTTTTTTATGAATTTAGGGTGTTGAATATCAAATCCACAAACTTGCAATTTATCTGGAGTTATTTTTATTTTATCAATACACTTAATTGTACCAGAAAAGTTTTTTATTCCTCCTTTCAATTGAAGATTTGTTGAAAATGATTCTATTGTACAGTAATTTCCTTCAGGAAGGTAAATTACCCAATTGCCTACTTGAAACTCGTCAAAATTATTTTGCATGAAAAGTTACTGTTCAAATGTAATTTACTAAATGTTCAAGAGGGAATGAATATATTTTAGCTTTTTAGCGTTCCTTTTAGTAGGGATAATAACAAGTAGAGAAGAAATATTTCGTGTTTGTTTGTTGATTTATGCTGCGGTCAAAGACCGCCGGAATTATTTGTCACAAGTGAACTGCCTACGGCAGAACACTTGCGCCAGTGGGTTTATGCCATCGTTTGACTTTTAATATACGGCGTAATTAGTGGTTGTGAAGATTATTGCTTTGCACTGCGGAGTTGGTACAGCCACCGCTGCTTTTATCCGCCCTTCGATACCAACTCCGGCGGCTACCAACGGCGGCGAAGCGGAGGATTGCTGCAACGTCGAGCCCCAATTGCACAAAACCTTTTGGCCGCAGTATTGCTATTTAGTGTCCCCAACTAGTTTAGTTATTTCTAAAATTCCAGACGAGGGATTTTCTTGTACTTTTGAGGAAAGGTATCCGGTTGTTGTATTTTCATAAATTGCTTTTGCTACTTGTAGCATTAGAGCATTTTTACTACTGTTGTCTTTGTCTCCTATTGATTCAGTAAAAAGAGTAAAAGAATTCAATGCATTTTTTTTGTAATTATTTAAAGTCTGCAAATTTTTATTTATTGCAAACTGCCTAAATAAGAAGGTTAGGAGATAAATAAGAATAGATATGACAAATACTTTGGTGATTAGATTTGGTATATTGTAGACAAATTTTGACTCGATTTTATTTCCGTCAGTGAAATTAACTAGTTGAGTAGTATTAAACCAATCATTCTTGAAGGATAGACACAAAAATAGTATAGTTGCTATTGTGAATAGTATTGCAGTTGTTAACCACGTTGTAGCATTTCCTTTATGAATGTTTTCTTGTGTTGAAAAAATATTAGCATAGTTTGAAACAACGGACTTTGCAGCTTTGTCTTCTAACTCTTTATTAAGTGTTGATGCTTTTTGCACTTCCTTTTCTAGCTGTTCAATTAACGAAAAAGTTTGCTTCTGTAACCCCTCAGAATTTGCACCACTTAATGAAATAATTGTGACACAGGTTTGGAGATTATAATTCGATGAACTAATTTCAAAAAAATTATTTTTAAAATCAATAGCTCTTCTATATGTGCTTTTAATTTGATTTACGGCTCTCACTGAATCAACTTTGCTATGGTCTTTTTTAAGATCTTCATAAATACCGAGAAAGCTGTCTTTAATATTCTGGAAATTGCTTGCTAGAGAAGTCGGAATTGTTGCGGTTGAGTTTACGGCTTCGACTTTATCTAAAAAGTGTTTGACTTCAAACAAGCCATGTACTGCATTTGAAAATTCTAGTTTGTCACTCTCTGTCAGAATTGAAGGGATATTGATTGAACTTAGCGAAACACCTGTAAAAGTTTTGTCTTCCATGATGCCAGTTTAGTTGTAGTGAGTATAAATATTGCGGCCAACGGCTACGGCTTGGCGATGTGGCGGTATTTGAAAATCGTCAGCCCGTAACCGCAGCTAAATTTATAACTAAATGTTCATTGTTTATCCTATTGCCCGGCTTTATTCGTCGGCTAGAACTGAAGCCGATTAGCGAACAAA
>JBGAHV010000031.1:0-45584 GCA_044225995.1 Ferruginibacter sp.
GGCAAATAGTTATTATGGCAACACCCAATGAAGTAGTAACCCACATGATGCAGCATGATTTGTTCAGCCAGTGGCTGGGCATTGAAGTGCTGGAAATAAAGGAAGGATACAGCAAAATAAAAATGACCGTGCGTGCAGAAATGATCAATGGCTTTGGCATTGTGCATGGCGGCATTGCTTTTTCTTTGGCCGACAGTGCTTTTGCCTTTGCCTGCAACAACCGCAATGTTTTATCTGTAGCACTGGATACCTCTATCAATTTTTTAAAACCGGTGCATGTGGGTGATGTATTGACTGCGGAAGCAAAGGAACTGCACAATGGTAAAAGCACCGGGCTCTATCACATTACTATCAGCAACCAAAACGAACATGTGGTGGCAGTGTTTAAAGGCACTTGTTACAGAACAGCAAAACCATTGATATGATCTACCAGTTCAACCAGTATATTCCGGTGGTGCATCCATCTTCTTTTGTGCATCCGCAGGCAGCGGTTACGGGCAATGTTATCATTGGTAAAGATTGTTATATTGGCCCAGGTGCTGCCATACGTGGCGACTGGGGGCAGATTATTATTGAAGACGGCTGCAATGTGCAGGAGAACTGTACCATTCACATGTTCCCGGGTGTTACGGTAATATTAAAAGCCGGTGCACATATTGGCCATGGTGCCGTAATACATGGCGCCACTATTGGTAACAATTGTTTGGTAGGTATGAATGCCGTAATAATGGACAACGTTATTTTAGAAGATGAATGCATTGTGGGCGCTCTTAGTTTTATAAAAGCAGATGAACGCTTTGAACGCCGCAGTTTAATTGTAGGCAATCCTGCAAAAAAAATAAAAGAAGTGAGTGATGAAATGATGCAATGGAAAACAGAAGGAACAAAGCTGTACCAGCAACTGCCGGCACAACTGCATGCCACACTTACTGCCTGCGAACCACTAACGGCCATTCCCCCCGGCTATATAAAACCACAACAGCAATATAAAACCTGGAATGAAAGCAAACCTTCCTGAAAAATTATTGATATGCCTGCTGTTTTCTTTAAACAGTGCAGTGGTTTTGGCGCAGGATCTTTCCGGCGACTGGCAGGGTGTTTTTAATACAGACATGTCGCTGGTGGGCAAGCGCCGTTCTTTCAGCATGAAAATGCACCTGGAGCAAAATGGAAGAAAAGTAAGCGGCACCTTCTGGAATGCACCATTTGATTTTCCGGACAGGCCCAATGTTGCTTACAGTATTTCGGGACTTATTTCAAAAAAGAGTATTGCTCCTTACCGGATGATGAGAGGTAAAATTTTACTGGATAATTTGCCTGGTGAAACAGCAGAAATTTTTTTGCAGTTTGATGAGATACATTATTTGAAGAATGATACTGCCGAGCTTTTATATGGTAAATGGCTGCCCAACAATGCTTCCTCACCCAGGCCCGATGGTGCCGGCGGAACCTTTTGGGTACAGAGGATAAGCTGGCCGCTAAACAGTATGGCAGATACTGCTCATAAAATTTATGCAACAAGAGAAACCATAGTTGCAGATACTTTTCGCTGTACTGCTGCCGCAATTAAATTAAGTGTGTATGATAACGGGGAAATTGATGGCGACAGTGTGTCAGTTTATGTAAATGACGCTCCGTTAGTGCAGCATCAGCTTATTACAACAAACCCTGTTTTAATTAATTTACCTGTTGAAAAAGGGAAGCGTTATATCATCAGCCTGTTTGCAGAAAACCTGGGCCGCATTCCGCCCAACACAGCTTTATTAAAAATTGAAGCAGGAACTGTTATGAAAGAAATACGGCTTTCATCCAGTTTTGACGCAAATGCCGCTGTAATTATTGAAGTGCAGTAAATTTATTTCCTGCTTTTTACAAAATCAATTTCTCATACTTTTTGCCGTTTAGAAGAGTGCCTGTATATAAAAGCTGGTTGCAGTATGTACACTTTACAAAAGCGAAAAGCCCTTGCAAACTATTTTATAAATATTAAAAAGGTTTTAAAAACTTTACTCACCTTTGCCTGCAAATGGAAAAAAGCAATTTTGTTGACCAGATACGTGTGTTTTGCCGCAGCGGCCATGGTGGTGCAGGCAGCAAACACTTTATGAGGAACAAGTTAACTGCAAAGGGTGGGCCCGATGGCGGCGATGGCGGCCGTGGCGCCCACATCATTTTAAAAGGCAACAGCCAGTTGTGGACATTACTGCACCTTCGTTACTTTAAAAACATACTGGCAGAAAACGGTGAGGGCGGCAGCAAAAACAACAGTACCGGCCGCAACGGAAAAGATATTATTATTGAAGTGCCGCTGGGTACCATTGCACGGGATGAAGAAACGGGTAAACTGGAAGCAGAGATACTGGAAGACGGGCAGGAATTTATTTTACTGCGAGGTGGCCGTGGCGGTTTGGGTAACAGCAATTTTAAAACTGCCACTAACCAAACCCCCGACTATGCACAACCCGGTGAACCCGGTGTGGAAGGATGGAAGATATTAGAATTAAAAGTGCTTGCCGATGTGGGCCTGGTGGGTTTTCCCAATGCCGGTAAATCAACCTTACTAAGTGTTATAACAGCTGCTAAGCCTAAAATTGCAGACTATGCATTTACCACGCTGGTGCCGCAATTAGGCATGGTGGATTACAGGGATGGCAAAAGTTTTTGCATTGCCGACCTGCCCGGTATTATTGAAGGCGCTGCTGAAGGAAAAGGTTTGGGTCATCGTTTTTTGCGCCATATTGAAAGAAACTCCATTTTATTATTCTTACTTCCGTCAGACAGTAAGGACCATAAAAAAGAATTTGAAATACTCCGTAATGAGCTGGAAGAATATAACCCCGAAATGCTGCAAAAGGATTTTGTTATTGCCATAAGCAAAAGCGATATGCTGGATGATGAACTGAAAGCCGCCATTGTAAAAGAGTTGCCCAAAAACATTCCTCATATTTTTATTTCTTCTGTTACCGGCCTCGGCTTGCTGCAGCTGAAAGACATATTATGGAATACCCTGAATGCACCTGCTAAAAACTAAAATACCGTCGGCACGGTATTGCATTTACAACTTCTGTTTCGTTATTTGTGCTAAAATTTTACCAGCATGAAAAAAGTAACCGCAGCGCTGTTTATTCTTGCAGCTTTTATTTCAACTGCAGCAGCGCAATCCGCCCTTTCCCTTAAAAAAGTTTTAGAACTTAAAATGCCTAAAACCGCAGATGATGATATGTGCGGTACCCGTGGTGCATCCGTAGCGTGGCACCCGGTTCAAAAAAAATATTATGCCTGTTTTGCAGGCAACGCAGCTTACCCATTAGCAGTATTCAACGCAGCAGGTAAAAGACTTTCCGGCGATGAAGAAACCACACAAATAGATACCCGTGGGCTTTGGTACAATCCGGTAAAAAAACAAATATGCGGCAATGCCTACAGCGAATATGGCTGGTTCAGTTATAAAATAAATACCACCGGCCTTGTTGGTGAAGTGGTGACTGACCTTGAGGGCAAACACCAGCCGAACGAGCAGAGTGTAGGGGCTTATAATATTGCTAAAAAACAGGTGATCTTTTTATCCGGTTCTGAAATTTGGGCCTACAACGCAGATGGCACAGAGGCGGAAACGAAAACAACGCTGCATTGGGGGCTTACTGCAAAAGACGGTATTGCAGAAGATGAAGACGTAACTGAAACACCCGAAGGATACAACAGCAGCTCATTGATCTATACCGGCCTGCCCAATGCAGAAATTGGTGTGCTGAATATTGTTGACAAGCAGGTAGAACTGTACAGCAGTAAAACAGGTTTTCTCAGCAAAAAATTAAAACTGCCTGATGATGCAACGGCTGAAGCCACATTTAATTTTGCGTATGCAAACGGCATATACTGGCTGTTTGATATGGAAAACCGTAAATGGGTAGGGTATAAATAATAATTGCAAAAAAGTATTAAAGATAAAAAATGTGGTGGGCATATAAAGCCCACCACTGCTTGTTTGAAACCGGATAGGATTAAATGAGAGTACTTTTTCCAGTTGTTACTGCCGTTGCCATTTTGCATTAGTAACATAGGGCCGTTGGTACGGTTACTGCAAACTGGCTGACGGCAGCGGTATTGTTACCCCGATTTTGCTTTGTGCTTCTTTCGAAGCTGATAAGGTCTAAAAAATTAATGGTGCGTAAAACTACATCCCGTGTCAATTTGTAACAATACCCTAAAAAGGGAATTTTTATAACTGCATTCACTTTTATACCTGTTGCATTAAATTGTTTTCAACTAATTTTACCGGCAATAAAATTGTAATGCTTTCAACCACCGACAGAATAAAAGAACTGTTTGCCACCTTCTGCACAGATTCAATTTCAACTATTGATAAATTACCGCAGGCCGGCAGCGAGCGTTCGTATTACCGCATTCATACCGCATCAAAAAATTATATTTCCACCTATGGTGCCAATATAAAAGAGAACGAAAGCTTTTTATATTTCTCTGAGCACTTTGGGAAAAAGAAACTGGCCACACCAAAAATATTTGCTGTTAATAAAGAAAAGGATATTTATATACAGGAAGATTTTGGTGACGTATCATTATTGAACAGGCTGGAGGCTGAAGGCTTTTCTTTGCCCGTATATGAGCTGTATAAAAAAAGCCTGCACCAGCTGGCGTTGCTGCAGGTAAAAGGGCACGAGGGAATGGATTATAAAAAATGTTTGACCAACAGCAGTTTTGGCAAAGAAGCCATCATGGCAGACCTGCTGTATTTTAAATATTATTTTTTAGATGCCCTGCGCAGGCCTTACGATAAGCAAAAGCTGATTAAAGATTTTGAAGCGCTGAGCAATTATCTTTCGCACACCGAGTATAAATTTTTTATGTTCCGTGATTTTCAAAGCAGGAATATTATGATAAAGCAAGACGGAGGTGTTGGCTTTATCGATTACCAGGGCGGTATGAAAGGGGCACCGCAATACGATGTGGCCTCTTTATTATCTCAGGCAAAGGCAAATCTTACAGAAGAATGGAAACAAAATCTTTTGGAAGATTACATCAATTCCTTTGAAGCCATAGTGGAAGAAACTGTGGACAGGGATGTATTCCGCAGCCAGTACAATGGTTATGTACTCATTCGTTTGTTACAAGTATTGGGTGCTTACGGCTTCCGTGGTTTATTTGAACGGAAGGCGCATTTTTTAACCAGCATACCGCTGGCACTCAATAACCTTAAATCATTCATCACCCATCACAGCATTGGCATTGCAGTGCCTGAGTTTAAAAAAGTGCTGGAGATATGCATCAGCGATGAAGTGATTGCTGAGTTTACGCCCATACAAGCCACTGCAGAAACACCATTAACTGTTGCCATCAATAGTTTTTCTTTTTTACAACAGGGCTATCCCAAAGATGAAACCAGCAACGGTGGTGGTTTTGTGTTTGACATGCGTGGCATTTTAAACCCGGGGCGTTTTGATGACTGCAAATATTTAAGTGGTTTAGATAAACCTGTAAAAGATTTTTTAGAGCAGCAAACAAAGATGCCTGATTTTTTAAACAGTGTATACAGCATTGTTGATATTAGTGTAGAAGATTACATTAAAAGAGGTTTTGAGAACTTAAGCATCAACTTTGGATGCACCGGCGGCCAGCACCGCAGTGTATATGCTGCCGAAGCAGTGGCCAGGCATTTAAGAAATAAGTTTAAGGTTAAAATTGTATTGAATCATTCAAACCAACAAAATTGGAAGACGGAATCAAAGCAATAATTTTTTCAGCAGGTTTGGGTACACGGTTTAAACCATGGACTGATACTCACCCAAAAGCGCTTGCAATTGTAAATGGAAAATCGTTATTGCAAAGAAACATTGAGTACTTGCAACAATACGGCATTACCGATGTTGTGGTAAACATTCATCATTTTCCACAACAGATAATTGATGCAATCAATAACAATAAAGGCTGGGGCAGCAATGTTATTATAAGTGATGAAAGTGATGAAGTACTGGAAACCGGCGGTGGTTTAGTTAAAGCAAGAAAACTGTTAGATGGTGACAAACCTTTTTTATCGCTGAATGTAGATATACTTACCAACTTAGATTTAAATAAGTTGATGCAATTTCATCAACGACGCAAACCATTAGTTACATTCGGTGTTACCAACCGTAAATCATCACGGGTATTATTATTTGATAATGATAGCCGTTTGTGCGGCTGGAAAAATGTGACCACTGGTGAAACAAAAATCTCCATTAACAAACCCGGGCTTATAGAAAAAGCTTATAGTTGTGTGGTTATTTACGAACCCCAAATTTTTGATTTAATACGCCAGCAGGGAAAGTTTTCTATAATGGATACTTACCTTGATTTAGCTGCTGAAAATATTATTTTAGGTTATGACCATAGCGGCGACAAATTGGTGGATGTGGGCAAGCCTGAAAGCGTAGCAGTGGCTGAAACATTATTCGCATAATAAAGAAGCAAGGTTTAAAACCTTGCTTCTTTAATTTTTATTATTCTCTTCCGTCTAATAAATTACCAAGGCCTCCTAAAATACTTCCTTCTTCTTTACGGTGGTAAGTGTATTGCTGTAACCTGCCCGCAAGCCTGCTTATTGGTAAAGACTGTAACCACACTTTACCAGGCCCGGTCAGTTTTGCAAAGAACAAACCTTCGCCGCCAAACATCCAGTTTTTAATGCCACGTACCATTTCAATATCAAAATCTATTGTTGGGGTGTATGCCACCACACAACCCGTATCCACTTTTAATACTTCACCCGGTTGTAAATCTTTTTGAATAATATAACCACCGGCGTGTGCAAATGCATAACCATCGCCTTCAATTTTTTCCATTATAAAACCTTCGCCGCCAAAAATACCTGTACCGAGGCGGCGCTGAAATTCTATACCAATACTTACACCTTTTGCAGCGCAGAGAAAGGCATCTTTTTGTGCAATAATTTTTCCGCCCAGTTGTGCCAGATCAAACACAATTATTTTACCGGTGTAAGGCGCTGCAAAGCTTACTCTTTTTTTACCCTGCCCCACATTGGTAAATGCTGTCATAAATAAACTTTCGCCAACAAGCAGGCGTTTACCGGCACTGAATAATTTACCCAGTAAGCTATTGTCCTGCTGCTGGCTGCCATCACCAAAAATGGTTTGCATTTCAATACCGTTGTCCATCATCATAAAGGCGCCGCTTTCTGCAACGGCAGTTTCATTAGGGTCCAGTTCAATTTCTACAAACTGTAATTCTTCTCCGTAAATTTTGTAATCGATTTCGTGATTGCGTATCATGGCTGATTTGTTGTGCCCTTTCGTTATATAAAACACAGGGCGGTGAATGAAAATTTTTACTGTAAAAATATGGTGATTGCTTAAAAAAGCCGCTCATTTTCATGAGCGGCGCCATTATAACCAAAAACTGGTTTTTCAACCAATCAGATATTAACTGTTTCTTAGTTTACCGTTCCACACTTTTTTTCCCTGCAGCCTTCTGCCCAGGTACATAAAAGCAACAAAGATGAAAAAGAACGGACCGAGAAAACCGAAGATGGCCACCCACTTACCGCCATAAAATTTCTCCATTGGCCTGCGCAGTCTTTCTGAAATGAGGTACATACTTGGTACCATTATCAGTGTAAGGAAGAAAGCGAATATCAAACCGAAAATGATTGTCCAGCTCAACGGGCCCCAGAACACTACACTGTCTCCGCCAAAAAATATTTTGGGGTTCAGGTGCTGAAACAACGAAATGAAATCGATATTAAACCCAACCGCCAGCGGCAGCAAGCCTAAAATAGTGGCAACAGCTGTAAGCATAACCGGTATAATACGAATCTTACCTGCCTGTATGGCCGCTTCCCTTGTCTTCATACCACGGCCACGCAGCTCATCTGTAAACTCAATCAACAAAATTCCGTTTTTAATTACAATGCCTGCTAAGCCCACAATACCCACACCCAGCATAATGGTGGCAATCGTCATTCCTGTAAAGGCATAACCCAGCAGTACACCAATTACAGAGAAGAAAATTTCTGTAATTACAATAAACGGTTTGCTCATACTGTTAAACTGCAGCACCAGTATCATAAATATTATACCGATTGAGATCATCAATGCATTACCTAAAAACGACTGTGTTTCTTTTTCCTGTTCGCTTTGCCCGCTTTGCCTGATGGTAACATCTGCCGGTATTTTATTTTTTGCTTTAAACTCTTCAATTTTTATTGCCAGCTCTGCATTTACCGGGCCCACCATGGTAGGGTCAAGTACATTACTTTGCAACTGTATGGTACGGCGCACATTTTTACGTTTAATACCACCCGCTGTATTGGTGTAATCAACAGAAGCAACTGAGCTTAACGGAATTGATTTTACCCTCATGGTGTTCATGTCCATAAACGTAATGCGCATGTTCATCAGGTCGGTAATATTATTGCGGATTAAATCTGTAGTCCGTAACTGTATTTTATATTCATCTTCCCCATCTTTCAATTTGCTCACTTCTTTACCAAACACAGCCGTTCTCAATTCCATTCCAACCTGGCCGGTGCTCAGGCCTTCCATCATGGCTTTTTCACGGTCTACATTAATGGTAATTTCAGGGTTGGTAAGGTCTACATTGCTTTGCAGGTTTTCCACCCCTTCCACCTGGTTTGTATCTAAATAATTAAACAACTGGGTAGATACTTTTGCAATGCTTTCAAAGTTATCTCCTGACACTTCAATATTCACCGGTGGATCTGTTGGAGGGCCGCCATCTTCCTGTGCCACTTCCACACTGGCACCGGGTATGCCTTTTACACGTTCCCTTATCTCATCCATAAAAGGCCTTGTTTTTTTACCATCCCTTTTGGCATACTCCACAAAACTCACCTGTATCCTTCCTAAATTGGTTTGTGTACTCCGGTTATTATCTCTGGGGTTATTAGCACTTACCGCCACGTTGGAAATAATACTTTCCACAATGCCGCCTTTGGCAGGCAGCTCGTTTTCCAAAACTTTTTCCACCCTTCTTTCCAGTATATGCGTAATACTGTCGGTATATTTAACATCGGTACCCACAGGAAGTTTTAAGTACACGTAAATAAAATTAGGGTCGCCACTTGGAAAGAAGGTGGATTTGTTGCCTCTTACCATCAACAGCATAACAGAAATAACAAACAACACAAACAAAGAAGCAAACATCCAAACCGGGCGCCAGCCTTTTAATACCCAACGCAGCAGTTTTTCATACTGCGTCATTAATTTGGGTAATGAATTGTGCTGGAATTTATAAATAACATCCTGCAGCAAAAACTTGCTGATTACAACAAGACCGGCCATTATAAGCAGGAAGTTGCCAAAGCCGTGCAGCGTATATTTTTTTGCTTCCAGCGCCACATTGTCTGCACCAAGGCTTCCAATTTGTGCACCCACGCCAAAACCCATCAGGTTAAACAATACGCCTAAAATTATCATGGCACCAAACCACCATTTTTTAAATATCGCTTTTTTTGGTTCTTCAAATTCTTTTCCTTCCGGCTTCATAAAGCTTACAGCAAAAACCGGGTTAAAAATAAATGCTACAATCAATGATGCTGCCAGTGTAAGAATAAGCATGGTGGGCAGGTAAATCATGAACTTACCAATCAAACCTTTCCAGAACAACAGCGGGAAAAACGGTGCCAGCGTGGTGGCCGTACCCGCCAGTACCGGAACAAAAACTTCACCCGCTGCTTCTTTCGCACTGCGTACAATGGGCACTTTGCCATTGGCATAAATACGGTGAGTATTTTCAATTACCACAATCGCATCATCCACTATAATACCCAAACCAAACAGCAATGCAAACAGCACAATAAAGTTGAGTGTAACATTGGTGCCAATGATCCAGTCTGCAATTGGTAAAAATAAAAATGCCACAAACACACTCAGCGGCACACTCAGTGCCACAAAGAAGGCATTGGTAATACCCATAAAGAACATCAGTATTATCAGCACCAGTACAAAACCAATTACAATGGTATTTACCAGGTCGGTAAAAGATGTTTTGGTTTGCTTGCTCTGGTCGCCGGTAATTACCACTTTTAAGTCAGCAGGTATTTCTCCTTTTTTCTGCATGTCCGCCACTTCGGCTTTCACTTTGTCTGCACAATCAATAAGGTTTTCACCTGCACGTTTTACAATGTTGAGAGTAATTACATTTTTACCATCTAACCGGGCAAAGCTTTCTTTTTCTTTAATGGTGTCTTTAAGTTCGGCAATATCTTTTAAATAAACAGAAGCGCCCTGTGCACTGCTGCGTACCACAATATCCTGCAGGTTTAAGGCACTGGTAAATTGTCCTTTCACACGCAGGGTGCGTTTCATATTTCCTACTTCAATCTGGCCGCCGGTAATATCCCTGTTTTCACGACTGATAGCATTTTCCACATCCATAAAACTGATACGGGCAAGGCTCATTTTATAAGGGTCCACGTTTACCTGTATTTCCCTTTCCGGTGCACCCACTATTTCAGCCCTTGTTACCTCAGGCAGGTCTTCAATATGGTCCTGCATTTTATCAGCATAATACTTCAGCTTAATGCCGTCGTAATCGCCACTTATGTTTACAAACATGATGGGCATTTCACTAAAAGCAAATTCCTGTGCTTCGGGCTGCGATGTTAAATCCGTAGGCAAATCTGTTTTTGCCTTATCAATGGCATCTTTTACTTTTTGCTTGGCAATGTCTGTTTTTACATCGGTGTCAAACTCCACAATAATCAGGCTGTAATCTGCCTGCGATGTACTTTGAATTTTATTCACCTTGGCACCGCTGATGCCTTTTAATTGTTTTTCTATCGGCCGTGTTACCAGGTTTTCAATATCCTTGGGAGAGTTACCGGCATATACCGTAACCACCGAAATGGTTGGCACCACAATATCCGGAAACTGCTCTTTGGGCATGGTATTAAATTTTACCAGCCCAATCAGCGAAACGATAGCGGCAATAATGTATATAGCCGTTTTGTTATCAACAGCCCAGCTGGTTAAAATAAATTCTTTAAACTTTTTGGCTATTCCTTCACTTATGATATTCATAAAATAATTTTGTGTTCAGCAGTTAATATTTTACCACAAAGGCACATAGAAACATAGTATCTTATTCTTCAGGCAATGATGCGAAGCGTTCGTTTACCATTGTTTTCTGTCCTTCTTTAAAAATATTGGTGCAGTTAAAGTTTATAATAATTCCTTTTGGTTTTTTTAATAATCGCATGTAAGTAAGCAACTGTGCTTCATGAACCGGGGCTATTGCTTCTGTGGCTTTAAGTTCAACAACAATATTTTCCTCTGCCAATAAATCCACCCTCAATTCAGTATCAAGTTCAACACCCTTATAAGATACAGGTACATTTAATTGTGACTTAAAAAGGATACCCCTTAACTGGAGTTCCTTTTTAAAACACTTTTCATAAACGCTTTCCAGTAAACCCGGCCCAAGTTCTTTATGCACCTCAATAGCAGCCCCAATAAGTTGGTAGGTTACTTCATTAAGGTGTTTTTTGGTAGTCATTTTCTATGTATCTGTGTGCCTATGTGGTTTAACTTATTTAACAGCGCTTACTATCTGTCCTTCGTACAAAGACTGGTAGCCTTCTGTTACCAGTTGTTCGCCGCCTTTTAGTCCGCCTTTTACTTCTACGTTATCGCCATATACTTCACCAATAATAACCTGCACCCTGTGTGCCACGGTTTTGCCATTACCACCATTGATCATTACATAAACATACTTGCCGCTTTCATCACTCTGTACCATGTTTACCGGTATTACAATGGCACTGGCAGAGCTGTAATCTTTTATTTTCATTATAGCGGTTTGGTTGGGTTTCAGTGCCGCATCAGCAGGAATTTTTGCTTCTGCAGTAAAACCCCTTAATGTTGGGTCTACACTTTGGCTGATGAGTGAAACAGATGAAGGCATGTTCATTTTACCAGCATCGGGTATATTAATCAGTACCGGCATTCCTGTGGTAATTCTTGTTAAATAATTTTCAGGAACATTGGTAACTATTTTCAGGCTGCTTTTGTTTACAATTCTTATTTGCTGCACGCCCTGCATGGTAACGCCGGTGAAAGTTTCACCAACATGTATATTTACCTGGTCGGCAATACCTGTTACATCGCTGTACACGTTTGCAGTGTTTAACTGCTCAATAGCCGTTTTTACATTTTCATTGGCTGCCACTAATTGATTTTCTAAACCTTCAACATTGGTTTTAGCAGTTATCAGCTGCACTTCTGTACCAATACCCTGGTCCCATAAATTCTTTTGGCGCTGGTAAATATTTTTTGCAAAGCCGAGTTGTGTTTTTATTCCCTCCAGCCCTTTTTTGGCAGCTTCAATTTGCTGGCGAATAATAGCATCATCCAGCTTTAAAACAAGCTGGCCTTTTTTAACAAGCTGGCCCTGCTTTACATAAATTTCTTTTACCTGTCCGGCCATTCCCCGTGGGGAAATGTAGGTAATGTTATCAGCATCCACCCTTCCCAGCAAGTCAATAAAATGCTCAAAGGGCTGCGCTGTTACCGGTATTACGGTTACCAGTTTTACTTTGGCCGCGTTGGCAGCGCTGGTATCAAGCCGGTCAATATCTGCTTCCAGTTTTTTAATGGCAGCTTCATTATCGTTTCTTTCTTTTTTTACTTTTTCCAGTTTTGCTTTCAAGTCATTCAGTTCTGCTGTGCCGTCTTTTTTGCTTCCGCCGCAGCTGAGCAAAATAACAGCCGCTGTTGTAATCAGTCCAATAGTTTTTAATTGTTGCATATAATACAGTTTGTAATTTGTTTTGGTTAAAGTTTTCCGGTGGCTTTCAGCCAGTCTATTTTAGCATTAATGGCATCGTAGGTGGCGCTGTAATAGTTTGACTGTGCCAGTTTCAATTCAGTTTGTGTCTGCATCAGCTCAAAACTGCTGCCAAGACCCTGTTCGTATTTCTTTTTAGTGGTGTTATATACTTTTTCCGCCTGTTCTATGTTCCGTTTTTGTGCATCAAGGGTAAGGAGGGCCGATTTCATTTTCAGCTTTGCCTGCTCCATATCATGATCAATAAGCTGTTTGTATTGCTCAATATTATTGTTTGTTTTTTCCAGGGCCAGCTTTGCCTGGTTTATCTTGCTTTTTTTAGCAAACCCGTCAAATAATGATGCCTGCAGTTTTAAGCCAACAAGCGATGTGGTAAACCAGTCTCCTTTTCCAAAAAAGTCAAACTGGCTGCGTTGTGCATTTTTGCTGTAGCTGCCAAAAGCAACCAATGTGGGTATATAAGAAAGTTTATATCGCCTGATATTATATTCATTCAGTTTTTTTGCATAATCCAGTAACTGCATTTCTTTTCGGTCGGAATATTTAAACCCTGTTTCCAGTATGCCCTGTTTCAGTTCATCCTCGTTAACAGTGTCTGTAAGCAGCAGCTGGTCTTTTTGAGGCATACCCATCAGGAACTTTAAGGAAGTATTTCCTGCTTCAATCAGGTTTTCAATTTTTTGTTTTTCCGTAACAAGGTTAGTATACTGTACATTTGTTTTGTCAAGGTCAAGTTTTTCAATAAACCCATTCTTGAACAGTTCACCCTGGTCGTGCAGCAACTTTTCCATGGTGCGTATATTATCCTCTACGGTTGCCAGCTGCTTATTACCCACTACCAGCTGGTAATAAATTTTATGAATATTTACTTTAATGCCTTCTTCTGTTATCTCAGCATTTTTCTGTGCAAACTGCATCAGCGTATTTCTTGCCTGCAGGCCAACAAATACCTGCCCGTCAAACAATATCTGGCTTACATCAAATCCTCCGTTTGCATTGTATTTGGTACCGAATTTTACGGCCGCAAATGTGCCCGGTGCACCGCCAAAGAATTGAGCAGGGATTAAGCTGGTAGGTATTTCCAGGTAATCGGTTAATCCAATACTTGCATTTACCTGCGGGTAAGCAAGCGCAGTTACCTCTTTGTTGGTTTGTTCCTGCGTTTTTATGTCCAGCAATGCATTTTTAACCTGCACGGAATTTTTTACAGCATAATCCACACACTGCTTTACACTGAATTCATTTTTTTGCTGTGCTTCTGTTACTGCAGTAATCAGCAGTAATGCGGCAACAGCTGTGTTTTTAAGCCAAAATTGTTTCATTCGTGTTCGTCGTTTTTTTTCTGTCCTGAAGATATTTTGTAATTAATTTATGCCCCTTAATACTGGCCAGCCCGTAAAGAAAATGCATGGTCAGTTCTGTCTCCACTTTTATAAGATCGAATTTATTTTTAGGAAATACCAGCTGACTGAAGGGCATCATCATCGTTTCAAGCCTTGCCTTTACAAGCACTTCAATGTCAATTTCCGGCCGGTATAATTCCTCAGCAATTCCTCTTGCAATATTTTCCTTAAGCACCGTATACAAAAAAGAGTATTTATGCTGTGCAAATTTTTCAAATGCTTTTGGGTAATACTTTTCCATTTCGTGCAGCACCGCCGGGTTCATATTTTGAAACATTTCCTGCATCATATCCAGCGCCAGGAATACTTCATGAATGGCATTTTTAGCTGACTGCCTGTCTGCACTGCAACTATCCCTGTTTTGTGCAAGTACATCCATTATCACCGCATCCACCAGTTCGTCTTTATCTGCGTAATACTGGTACAATGTTTTTTTTGACACTCCCAGTTGCACCGCTATCTCATCCATGGTTACGGAACGAAGGCCGTACTGCATAAAAAGATCGTGTGCTTTTTGTTTTATCCTGTTTTTCACTATGCCTGAATTTTTTAAAACGGACACAAAACTATGGAAACTTTTTTAGTTGCCAAAGTTTCCATTAAAAAATTTTATTCACCCAGGGGTAAAATTTGCCATTGATACAAAAAAGGAAGCCGAATAGCTCCCTTAAATATTTTAAAATGAAGGAAATTTATTGTTAAGCTGTATTCAGTACAAAACTAAATGTACTGCCAGCCCCCAGGTCGCTTTGCAAACTAAGTCTGCCTCCCTGCGCTTCAATAAATTCTTTACTGATACTAAGGCCCAGACCTGTTCCTTCCTTTTTGGTTCCGGGAATTCGAAAATAGCGGTTAAATATTTTGTCTTTGTATTCGGGAGCAATTCCTTGGCCCGAGTCGCTTACAGAAAATAACAACTGCCCGTCCAGCTTTTTAACGGCAATAACAACAGTTGCATTTTCGTAGGAGTAACGAATAGCGTTTGAGATAAGATTGGTGAGTACCCAGGTTGTTTTTTCGCTGTCGGCCAGTACTTGAGGAAGGCTGGAGGGGAGTTTTATTTCAAGCAAAATGTTTTTTTGTGTTGCTGCCGCCTGGTTGGCATGCACAGCATCTTCAATAATGTCTTTTACACTTGAAGGCGAAAGAGCCATTTGTATTACGCCACTTTCTACCTGCGTCATATTCAATAACTCGCCAGTTATTTTAAGTAACCGGGCAGTGTCCTCCTTAATACTGTTGATGAGGCTTTGTTGTTCGTCATTTACAGGACCTGTTTGTTTATTCTCCAGTAACTGAACACTCATTTTTATTGCAGAAATCGGTGTTTTCAGCTCGTGTGAAATAGTGGCAATAAAGTTTGTTTTCGCAAAATCAAGCTCTTTAAAAGGGGTAATGTTCTGCAGCAGTATAACATTACCCACCAGCTTTTCTTCCTTTTCACCTGCAGGAGTAATTTTTATAGGCACCACCTGTTTTTGAAAATAACTTTCTTTATTATCAGCATAAATTTTTATTGGCTCGGATGTGAAGCCGGCTGTGAAGCCCGGCTCAAATATGTCTTTTATTAGTGAGCGTATTAAATCATTATGTACTGCCACATCCTGAACCGGTTTTCCAATCACTGTTTCGGGTTTAAGCCCGGTTATTTTTAAAGCCACTTCATTTATGAACAATATGCGGTTGCCGGCATCCAGTCCGATAACGGGGTTACTGATATTGTCGATAAGTGTTTCGATCCGCTTTTTTTCCATCAGCAGCTTATCAAGGTTGCTGGCCTGGTACTCCTCCAGTTTTTGTGCCATGGTATTAAAAGCGCCTGCCAGTTCTCCAAACTCATCATGCTTTTCAAAATGTACCCGGCTTGCATAATTCTGTGCGGCTATTTCCTTAATGCTTTGAGTAAGTTCTTTCACCGGGTTGGCAATATTTCCAGGGAGATTTATAAGCATTACAAATGCAATTAAAAAACAGATGGTGCCTGCAAGAGCAATCCATAAAGTTGCATTATCAGCCGTTTTTTGTGCGGCAGAACTTTTACGTTCAATGGCCTGCATGTTCAGCAGCATAATATCGGTAAGACCATTGTGTACCGTGGCAGCAAGAGCCGTGTCTGCCTGGTTGTTTTTTAGTTTGGAAAAATCGGCCGATAATTCATTGGTCAGCTCCTGCTCACCCGGTTCAGTAATATTTGCTGCCTGCTTTTTCAGGTTGGTTTCAAACCTTGCAATATCTGTACTGTCAAGTTTACTTTCATTCACCGACTTCAGCATTTCCCTGCAGTAATCCAGCGAATTGTAATTTGCCACCAGGATATTTTTAGTTTCAGCAGAAAGCCTGTTGATATAAAAGCCTGCTACGGCCGAAAGCAGCACAATCATGCCAAAGAGCAGGCCCATCCCCAACAGCAGTTTTTGTTTAATTTTCATCAGCTTAAAATTACTAAGTCAATATTGCTTGAAGATAATTTCTTCAGCAATTCATTAAAAATACTGGTGGCCAGTATCAGCCGGAAAAGACTTAAATGCGGCTTGCCAATACAAATGGTGGTGATGTTTCTTTCGTCGCACTGCTCCATAATAGCCTTGGCGATATTATTGTTTTCAACTTTAATGATCTCTGCCCCCAGTTCTGTTGCCAGTTTAAAATTATTAATAAGGTGCCGCTGTTTATCAAGTGGTATTTTGTCTGAAGTTTCTTTAGCTGTTTGCACATACAGTACATACCATTTGCTGTTGTAATAATTGGCAAGCCTTGCCGTTTTGCGTATTACGGTTTTCGCTGTAAGGTCGTTGGAGCTTATACAGGCCAGGAATTTTTCGTGCTTGGTAACATACGTTTTTGTGATCTCGCTTTCCACTTTCCGTTCCACCTGGCTGGCCACTTCTTTCAGCGCCATTTCACGTAACTGCAGTATGTGTTCGCTTTTAAAGAAATTTTGCAAGGCAGTTTCTATCTTGGCTGCTTCATAAATCTTGCCTTCTTTTAATCTTGTTATCAGCTCATCGGCAGTAAGGTCAATATTCACTACTTCATCGGCCATGGCCAGCACGCTGTCGGGCACCCGTTCCTTTACTTCCACTCCTGTAATTTCCTTTACTTCATCATTCAGGCTTTCTATATGCTGAATATTCAGGGCACTGATCACATTAATGCCGGCATCCAGTATCTCCATCACATCCTGCCAGCGTTTGGCATTTTTGCTGCCTTCTATATTGGTATGCGCCAGTTCATCCACAATCACCACTTCGGGCCGCAGCGCAATCACCGCCTGCACATCCAGCTCTTCCAGTTCCTTGCCTTTATAAAATAATTTCCGCCGCGGAATAACAGGCAATCCTTCCAGCAGGTCGTGGGTTTCCTTACGGTTATGTGTTTCTATGTAACCGATCTTTACATCAACTCCATTACGCAACAGTGCATGTGTTTCCTGCAGCATGCGGTATGTTTTACCCACACCGGCACTCATACCAATGTAAATTTTAAACTTGCCGCGTCTTGACTTTTTGATGAGGTCAAGAAAATGCTGCACATTATTTTCCTTTTCTTCCATGTGTTTTTATTGATCGATTTTCAATACAGGTAAAAAGGTTGTTTCATAAAACACTTATCAAAAATGTAATACAGCTGCTAATATAAAAGCGCCTGTTGATTTTGCTGTTGAAACCATTTGATCGGAATTTTTATAAAACAGCGGGCTGCCTGCCCCATCTGTTCTGAACTCTGGAATAATGGTAAGATTATCCAGGTGAATATTACCAGACAAAGTAAGTTCATACACATTGGTTCCAAAGCCGGCTACTCCTTTTTTATCTGAAAAATATTCTCCTCTTGCTGTTAATCCAAACATGGATGATGGGTCATAATTCAAATACAAGGCCGTGCCTGCCCAGTTACTGCTGCTGCCATTTTTGGGTTTTACTGTTTTTACAGAACCATTATACCCAATACTAAACTTGCCGGATATTATTCCTGTTGCGGTAAGGTCAAACTGGTTAACTGTTGCGCCACTCATATCTTTTCCGCCAATATAGTTTAGGTAAGCGTTTAGCTTGCTTTTATTGTCAGCCAGGTGCAGTTGAGCAATGAAATTTTTCGCAGCAAAACTTGCCGTGCTGTAATCGGTTGGATTGGCCACCCCAATCATAAACCCAATATTGTTATTTGCGGTTACATCCATTTTTATACCGGTATGAAAGAACGGGCCGTATGAAAAAAGGTAAGCCATACTATAGTTATGGTTAAGATAAGCATCCGGCATTTCATAGCCAACATGTGTAAACCATTTGCCCATGGTGAATTTTACTTTTGATGAAGGGCTGTATGAAACAAATGCCTGTTTAATAGCAGTCATGGCTCCCCTGTCGTTATAAGAAAATTCTTCTGCCCTTCTTCCAAACCCCAGGTCGGCAACTGCCTCTACCTTGCCCACGGTATAATCAGCTTTTAAAGATGCCATACCCAGCTCGAACGAATTCTGTGAATTGGTAAAACTGGTGAGGTTGTTGGTATGGCCGGAATCTTTGGCGTTATGAAAATTATAACGGTAATAGCCATCCACAGATCCGGATAGTGTGAGTTTGCCGTTTTTGGTTGAGTCCTGCGCCAAAGCAGCTGTTCCGCTGAGCAGGACTACGAGTGATGCTAGTATTTTTTGAGTAGTCATTATTAATTTTTTAAGTGCAGCTGATTTGAAAATGCTGCAGGTAATGGTTAGATAAAACCAGTTGTATTTACTTCAGTTCATCCAGCCCTATATTCAGTTTTAAAACATTTACCACAGACGGACCCAATATTGTTTTTTCAATATGCTCTTTCACCAGTGTGTTAAGTTTTGCTTCATCCAGTTTACGTATTGCTGCTACCCGTTTTACCTGAATATATGCAGCAGCAGGAGAAATATGCGGATCAAGGCCACTGCCGCTGGCGGTTACCAGGTCGGCAGGAATTTCTTCTTTCTTCACACCAGGATTGTGCACTAAAAAACTGTCGATCCTGTCCTGAACTATTTTTAAATAATCCGGGTTAGACGGGCCTTTATTAGAGCCTGCAGAACCGGCAGCATTATAATCCACGGCAGAAGGACGCCCCTGGAAATATTTATCATCCGTAAATTTTTGCCCCACATTTTCATAACCCACCACTTTGCCGTTAACGGCAATTGTTTTGCCTTTGCCGTTACCAGGCGCTGCCTTTCCAATTAAAGCCACCAGTAAAGGATATAACACTGCACAAATTACCAGTAGTACCAGTGTAAGTTTGAGTGATATCAATAAATTCTTTTTCATTTTGTATTATTTGAACGTTACATAAATAAAGCCAGCAGCATGTCAATCAGTTTAATACCGATGAATGGAGCGATGATGCCACCCAGCCCGTAGATGAGCAAATTCCTGCGTAATAATGCAGAGGCACCTATAGGCCGGTACTGTACGCCTTTTAATGCCAATGGTATCAGCAGCGGAATAATGATGGCGTTGAATATTACTGCAGACAAGATAGCAGACTGCGGACTCTTCAGCCCCATTATATTCAACGACTGCAATGCAGGAATGGAAGCAATGAACAGTGCTGGCACAATGGCGAAATATTTTGCCACATCATTGGCAATTGAAAAAGTGGTAAGTGTGCCTCTTGTTATTAAAAGCTGTTTGCCTATTTCCACCACCTCAATCAGTTTGGTGGGGTCATTATCAAGGTCTACCATGTTACCTGCTTCTTTGGCGGCTTGCGTGCCGCTGTTCATACTCACGCCAACGTCTGCCTGTGCCAGAGCAGGTGCGTCGTTGGTGCCATCACCCATCATGGCCACCAGTTTACCGCTCTGCTGTTCTTTGCGGATGTAGTTCATTTTATCTTCCGGTTTGGCTTCGGCAATAAAATCATCCACACCTGCTTTTTCAGCAATATATTTTGCGGTGAGTGGGTTATCGCCGGTAACCATTACTGTTTTCACTCCCATTTTACGCAGGCGTTCAAAACGCTCCTGTATACCGGGTTTAATAATGTCCTGCAGTTCTATTACCCCCTGTACTTTATTATTGAAGGATACAACAAGTGGTGTGCCCCCGTTGGAGGAAATGGTTTTTACTTTTTCTGCAGTTACTTCAGGAAACTCATTACCTTGTTTAATCACCATGTTTTTAATGGCATCAAAAGCGCCTTTGCGTATTTGAATACCACTGGAAACATTGATACCACTGCTCCTGGTTTCGGCAGTAAATTTTATAAACTGTACGGTGCTTTTATCCAGCACGGGTTTTTTTATGCCTTTTGATTCGGCCAGTTCAACAATGGATTTGCCTTCCGGCGTTTCATCTGCCAGTGAAGAAAGCATACAGTTCTCCATAAAGCTTGCATCTTCCACGCCTGGCGCAGGATAAAAATGGGTGGCTTTGCGGTTGCCAATGGTGATGGTACCGGTTTTATCCAGCAGCAATACATCCACATCGCCGGCTGTTTCCACAGCCTTTCCGCTTTTTGCAATAATGTTGGCACGCAGCGCCCGGTCCATACCAGCAATACCAATGGCAGATAATAAACCGCCGATGGTGGTGGGTATCAGGCATACAAACAATGAAATAAATGCAGCTATAGTGATGGGCGTGTTTGCATAATCAGCAAATGGTTTCAGTGTTACACACACAATAATAAAAATGAGTGTAAAAGCTGCCAGCAATATGGTAAGTGCAATTTCATTGGGTGTTTTTTGGCGGGAAGCACCTTCCACCAATGCGATCATTTTGTCTAAAAATGATTCACCCGGTTCGGTGGTTACCTTTACCTTAATATGATCGCTCAATACTTTTGTACCACCTGTAACAGAAGATTTATCACCGCCGGCCTCCCGTATCACCGGTGCACTTTCGCCAGTGATGGCGCTTTCATCAATAGTGGCAATGCCTTCCACAATCTCACCATCCATGGGAATGATATCACCTGTTTCACAAACAAAAAGGTCGCCCTTTTGGAGTTGTGATGATGGCACCACCTGCACTTCGTTCACATACATTTCACCAAGGATATTTATTTTTTTTGCAGGAGTATCTTCCCGGGTTTTGCGCAGGCTTTCTGCTTGTGCTTTGCCTCTGGCTTCTGCCAGTCCTTCGGCAAAATTGGCAAACAGCACGGTAAGCAGCAGTATGGCAAATATGGTAATGTTGTACCAAAGAGCGCCTTCGCTGTGATCGCCAGTTATCATTTGCCAAATACATACTGCCAGCATTATGGCTGTTCCAATTTCCACGGTAAACATTACCGGGTTTTTAATCATCAGCCTGGGGTTGAGCTTTGCAAATGATTGTTTTATTGCGGTGCCCACCAATGCAGGCTCAAATAGTTTTACAGAACGTTTATGTTGGGTCATCTTTTTAATCAATTAATAAAGTGAAAAATATTCCGCAATCGGACCAAGAGCCAATGCAGGCAGGTATGAGAGTGCGGTTACGATAATGATTACAACCAGTGTCATGACGCCAAATGTGTAAGAATCGGTTCTTAATGTACCCGGCGATTCCGGAATGAATTTTTTATTGGCGAGTAATCCAATAATGGCAATGGGTGCAATAATGGGGAGATACCTTCCGAGTATCAGCGCAATGCCTGTAGTAACATTCCAAAAAATATTGTTGTCGCCCAACCCTTCAAAACCACTGCCGTTATTGGCATTGGCAGACGTAAACTCGTACAACATTTCTGAAAAGCCATGATAAGACGGGTTGTTAAGCCATGCTGATGGTTTAACGGCCCAGGCGGTTTCGGGGTGATGTGCCACCATGTATGCAGCCAGTGCTGTGAACCCTTTTATTAAAAAAGCCGACAGCAGGGTAACCAATGCTGCGATCTTCACTTCCCTTGCTTCCACTTTGTGCCCCATGAATTCAGGTGTCCGCCCCACCATCAGCCCTGAAATAAATACGGCAATAATGATGAAGATGAAATAATTTAATAACCCCACGCCCACGCCGCCATAGAGTGCATTGATCATCATGTCCAGTATTACCACACCGCCGCTTAATGGTGTTAAGCTGTCGTGCATACCGTTTACTGATCCGTTGGAGGTGGAAGTGGTGGCCACACTCCAGAATGCAGTGGCGGCAGCGCCAAGCCGTACTTCTTTTCCTTCCATGCTGCCCATGGTTTGTGCAATACCCATTTTATCAATGGCCGGGTTGCCCTTCGTTTCATAATAAATATTAATGCTGCAAAAAATAACAAACAGCAAAGTCATTACACCAAAAATCACTTTCGCCAGTTTCTTTCTGTTAAGGTAAAAACCCAATGAAAAAACAAGTGCAATCGGTATCAGGATAATTGCAATTGTTTCAAACGCATTAGTGATATAATTGGGATTCTCCAGGGGGTGTGCTGAGTTAACACCAAACCATCCGCCACCGTTAGTGCCCAGTTGTTTGATGGCGATCATACCCGCAGCCGGACCCCTCGAAACCTGAATACTGTCGCCCTGCAGGGTAACAATGCTGTCTTTACCATCAAAGCTGGAAGGAGTGCCGTTAAAAACCAGTATCACCGCCAGGATGATGGATAATGGCAGTAAAATTCTTGTGATGCTTTTAACCAGGTAATTCCAAAAGTTGCCGAGGTTGTTGGTTGTTTTTTCTTTTAATCCGTTAAACAAGGCAACCAGGCAGGCAATACCTGTTGCAGCACTTACAAATTGTAAAAAAGTAACCACAAATAATTGTGTGAAGTAGGTTAGCCCGCTTTCGCCAGAGTAATGCTGCAGGTTGCAGTTTACCAAAAAACTAATGGCGGTGTTAAAGGCCAGATCGGGTGTTTGGCCAGGATTGCCATCGGGATTGAGCGGCAGGTTTCCCTGGAAAATAAGCAGGAACATGGCATATACCAGCCACAGCATGTTTACTGTAAGCATGGCTTTTAAAAACTGCTTCCAGTTCATGCTTTCGTTGGGGTTAATGCCGCTGATGCGGAAGATGAACCTTTCAACCGGGTTCATAAAATCGGTAAGGTTCTTTTCTCCTTTAAAGATTTTTGCAATTAGTTTTCCCAGCGGCCATGCCAGCAGCAGGGTAAAGAGAAAAATAAGGATGGTTCCCAAAATTTCGCTGTTCATGTTGTCAGAATTTTTCCGGTTTAATTAATACGTACAGCAGGTATGCAAACACTGCAATGGAAAGAATAAATAAGATGGTCATCATGTTGTTTAAATTTTTTCAAACCAGTCTGTTACCTTAAAAAAAAGCCAGAAACAGACGAGGCCGCTGATTAAAAGAATAATGGTGAGCATGGTTGCTGTTTTAAAATTGATTTATTGGTTCGCACAGTATACGCAAGCAGCAGGCCATATATCAGTACGACCGCTGAAACCTTTTACAGTGGCGGGTTTGCCTTTTTGAGAGTATTAAAAGGAAATAAAATACCCTTTCAAAATGAAAGGGTATTACTATCGTTTTGAAAGTATGCGGTCAGCCCATTTTATATTCATCCAGCTTACGGTATAAAGTGGTGAGGGCAATATTTAAAAGTTTGGCCGTTTCTGTTTTATTGCCGTTGGTATAATTCAGTACTTTCTGAATATGTATTTTTTCAGCACTGGCTAATTCAAAAGCTGAAAGCTGCTTATGAGTTTGTGCAGCCTGTTGCAGTTCAAAAGGAAGGCTTCCTAAATTTAATTCATCGCCTTCCATAAGTATAACACAGCGTTCCATTACATTTTTCAGCTCCCTGATATTACCATGCCATGAATGTTTTTTCAGCGCTTCGCTAAACTCTTTGGGGAAGGGCCCCAGTTTTTTGTTTGTTTTCAGGGCTGCCCTTTTTGCAAAATATACAGCCAGTTCTTCAATATCAGCCACCCGTTCTCTTAGAGGGGGTAAGGTAATTTGAAAAACTGCAATCCGGTAGTAAAGGTCTTCCCTGAAATGGCCTGCTTCAATTTCCTTTTGCAAGTCCCTGTTGGTGGCAGCAATAAAGCGGATATTAATTTTAAATGGTTTGTTTTCTCCCACCTTTATCATTTCACCGCTTTCAATCACCCGCAGCAATTTTGCCTGCAGCTCCAGTGGCATTTCTCCAATTTCATCTAAGAAAACAGTACCATTGTTTGCCTCTTCCAAAATGCCCCTGGTATCTTTAATTGCCCCTGTAAAAGCACCTGCCTTATGACCAAACAATTCACTTTCCAGCAAATCTTTGCTTATAGCAGCACAGTTTACAGCTATAAAGTTTTTGCTGCTACGCTTACCCGCCTGGTGAATGGCTTGTGCAAATACTTCCTTCCCGGTTCCGGTTTCGCCTGTCAATAAAACCGGCGCATCGGTTGCAGCCACTTTTTGCGCAAGGCCAACTGCTGCCTGGATATTTTTTGATTTGCCAATAATACTTTCAAATGAGTAATTGCCGCTTAGTTGTTTCTCAAGGTGCTGTACTCTTTTGGCCAACGATACTTTTTCAACTGCACGGTATAATAAGGGGATTATTTTATTATTATCATCACCCTTGGTGATATAATCAAAAGCTCCATTTTTAATAGCCTGTACTCCATCCGGAATGTTGCCGTAAGCGGTCAGCAGTATTGTTTCTGTAAATGGGAATTTTTCTTTTACACTGCGGGAAAAGTCAACGCCGTTGCCATCTGGCAGTTTTACATCACAAAGTACAACGTCGATATCGGCCTGCTCCAGTTTTTTAAAAGCGGTTTTAATATCGCCAGCCTGCAACACTTCATAGCCCTCCAGGCTGATAATCCTTGCCAGCAGCGTCCGAAGTTTTTCTTCATCATCAACAATTAAAATCCGGTGCATCCAGTTTTATTTAATTCTTCAAAATTAATCAATTTCAAACCGGCAATAGAAATCTATGTCAAACACCTCCTGCCTGTTTATAACCACAATTTTTATTTAAGGTATCTTCGCTTTTATAAACAGCAGCTCATGAACAAGCCATTCAGTTATAAAAAATTACTGCAGTATCTTTTACAGGGTTTATTAATACTGGCCCCGCTGGTAATTACCGCTTATGCCATTTTTTGGGTGGTTTCATCTATTGACAGCCTGTTACCGATTTTTACTTATAAAGATGCCCAGGGCAATGTAAAAGTTCAGAACTATGGTATTGGTTTTATTATCATCATCGGCGTACTCATTATTATCGGATATTTCAGTTCCTTTTTTATAACGGGCCGTGTGGTGAGTTTTGTAGATAAGATACTGGAAAAAACCCCGGGCATAAAATACATTTACAGCACCACCCGTGATTTTTTTGAGGCGTTTGCCGGTGATAAAAAAAAGTTTACAAAAAATGTACTGGCCAATGTAGATGATAATGATGTATGGCGCTTTGGTTTTGTAACAAGAGAAGATATGGAAGAGTTTGGCCTGCACGATTATGTAACGGTATATATACCCATGGCTTATTCGGTTGCCGGTAATGTTTATGTAATACCTAAAAGCAGGGTGCGGCCCATTACCAATATCAGCGCTGCACAAACCATGAAGTTTGCTGTAAGTGGCGGCATAACCGATTTAACAGAAGAAGATGATACCAAAAATCCGTAAATGAATTTATATTTACCGTACAAGTGTTGCAGATGAAAAAAACTGTTTTCATTTTTGTACTGGTGCTGCTGCATTTAAAAAGTTTTTGCTGGGGGTTTTATGCTCACCAAAAAATAAATTACTACGCTGTTTTTTTACTGCCTCCGCAACTCGTTTCTTTCTACAAACCCAACATTACATTTTTAAGTGAACATGCTGTTGACCCGGATAAAAGAAGATATGCTGTTGCAGAAGAAGGCCCCCGCCATTATATAGATATTGATCATTACGGTAAATATCCTTACGACAGTTTGCCCCGCAAATGGAATGATGCTGTTGCAAAATTTGGTGAAGATTCATTAATGCAATACGGTATTGTACCATGGCATGTGCAAACCATGCTGGCACGTTTAACTGCTGCATTTAAAGAAAAGAGCTTTGCGAAAATTTTAAAAAACAGTGCAGAGATTGGTCATTATATTGCCGATGCACATGTGCCCCTGCATGCCAACAGCAATCATAACGGGCAATACACCAATCAAAAAGGTATTCATGGTTTTTGGGAAAGCCGTGTGCCCGAGTTGCTGGCAGAAAATGAGTTTGATTTTTTTATCGGCCAAGCAGATTACATAAAAAATCCCGGAGACTTTATATGGAAACGGGTATTGGAAAGCGCTAAAGCCAGCGATAGTGTGTTGTTGTTTGAAAAGCAATTAACACTGCAATTTGGAGAAGATAAAAAATACTCTTTTGAAGAGCGCAATGGTAAAACAGTGCGGCAGTACTCATCAGCCTTTACCATAGCATTTAATAAAAAGTTAGACGGCATGATTGAACGCCGCATGCGGCAAAGTATTTATGCTGTGGCCAGTTTTTGGTATACGGCATGGGTTAATGCCGGCCAGCCGGATTTAAAAGATATTACTGATAAAAAATTCAGCGAAACAGATTTAAAAGAATTTACCGAACTGGATGAAAAATGGAAAGCGGGAAGCAAAATGATTGGCCGTGAGGAATAACATTAGTGTATAACAAAGAAATGATTAAAAAAATTCGAAGAATACTCCGGTTTGGCACTTTAGTTTTCGTAATCTTTTAAATTTATCTTGCTGCATCATTTGTTATTTTTGCTGCCTGATTTATTTCAACAAAGAAACAAAACTGTGGTACACAACTTTAACGGCGGTCCCTCTATATTACCCCAAACTGTTTTTGAACAGGCAGCAGCAGCAGTACTTAACTATAACAATACCGGTTTATCAATTTTAGAACTGGGTCACCGTACACCCACCTTTCAGGCTGTTATGGATGAAGCACAGGCTTTATTAAAAGAACTGATGCAGTTAGACAGCGATCATGAGGTGCTTTTTTTACACGGTGGTGCAAGTACTCAATTTATGCAGGTACCCATGAACCTGCTGGATGAAAAGGATGTGGCCGCTTATGCTGATACCGGCGTATGGAGCAGCAAAGCCATTAAAGAAGCAAAGCTGTTTGGTAAACCAGAAGTGGTTTGCAGCGGCAAAGACAGTAATTACACAGCCATACCCAAAGATTTTGCAGTACCTAACGACGCAAAATATTTTCACATTACCACCAATAACACCATTTATGGCAGCCAGTGGCAAAAAATTCCCGCTACCAGTAATGTAATGGTGGCTGATATGAGCAGTGATATTTTAAGCCGTCAATTAGATTTTAATTCGTTTGGATTGATATACGCCGGCGCACAAAAAAATATTGGTGCAGCCGGTGTAAATGTGGTGGTGGTAAACAAAAACATATTGGGTAAAATCAAGCGTAATATTCCTACCATAATGGATTACCGCAACCACATTAAAGAAGGCAGCATGCTGAATACACCACCAGTGTTTGCGGTATATGTGTGCATGCTTACACTTCGCTGGCTTAAAGAGCAGGGCGGTGTTGCGGCCATTGAAAAAATTAACGACCAAAAAGCAGCTTTGCTTTATAAAGAGATTGATGAAAACCCTTTGTTTAAAGGTACCGTTGCAGCAGAAGACCGCAGCAAAATGAATGTTTGTTTTGTAATGAACAATCCTGAACTGGAGCAACCCTTTTTAGATTTTGCAAAACAAAACAATATTGTGGGTATTAAAGGCCATCGCCTTGTTGGCGGCTTCAGGGCTTCTTTATACAATGCATTGCCGTTAAGCAGTGTGCATGTGCTGGTAAATGTGATGAAAGAGTTTGCACAAAACAATCAACAATAATATTTTAAAATAGTTTTCCCTCCCTAACAAGTAAGCACCATGATAACAATAGCACCCTTTAAAGCATTAAGGCCCGAAGCCCCCTTTGCAAAACAGGTAGCCAGCCGGCCGTACGATGTTTTGAACAGCAAAGAAGCCAAAACAGAAGCGCAGGGTAACCCCAATTCTTTTTTACACATTACTAAAAGTGAAATAGACCTGCCTGAAGACACAGACATCCACTCACAAAAAGTATATGATAAAGCAAAAGAAAATTTAGATGCCTTTATCAGCCGTAAAGTGTTGTTCAGGGAAAATAAACCCTGTTATTATATTTACCAGCTGGTGATGAATGGCAAGAGCCAAACTGGTTTGGTATGCGGCAGCAGTGTGGATGATTATGAAAAGGACCTCATTAAAAAACATGAGTTCACACGCCCGGAAAAAGAAAACGACCGCATTAACCATATTAAAACGACCGGCGCACAAACCGGAAATGTTTTTTTGGCTTATAAAAACGTGGAAACTATTGATACCCTCATCAGCAATTGGAAAGCAGACCGCAATCCCGTTTATAATTTTACAGCTGATGATGACATACAACACACCATCTGGATTGTAAACGATAGTGATACCATTACTAAAATAACTGAGCTCTTTAAAACAGAAGTTCCTGCCACTTATATTGCTGATGGACATCACCGTGCTGCCTCTGCTGCAAAAGTGCGTGCAGCATTGGGTGGTGATAATTCTCCCGAAGGAGCAGATTATTTTTTAACTACGCTGTTTCCTTCTAACCAGCTTTACATAATGGATTACAACCGTGTGATAAAAGATTTAAACGGCCACACTCCGGAACAACTGCTTAGTGTTATAAAGGAAAAATTCGATGTGCAAACTGCTGCAAAGGCTGTTGCTCCTGCATCGCTGCATGAGTTTGGTATGTACTTAAATAATCAGTGGTATCAACTCACATCTAAAAAAGGCACTTATACAACAGACCCCATTGGTGTATTGGATGTTACCATTCTTTCTGATAATATCTTAGCGCCTGTTTTTAACATCACAGATCAGCGCACGGATAAACGCATAGATTTTGTTGGCGGCATCCGTGGCCTTGCCGAACTTGAAAAAAGAGTGGACAGCGGCGAAATGGCTATCGCATTCAGCCTGCATCCGGTAACAATTCAGCAGTTGTTTGATATTGCCGACAGTGGCAATGTAATGCCGCCTAAAAGTACCTGGTTTGAACCAAAACTTCGTGACGGGCTGTTGACCCATTTAATACATGACATACCGGAAGCATAGCCCCTGTATTTATTTTAAATGTATCTTTATTGCATGAGCAAAAGGATTATTGCTGCTGCATTTTTTGCTGTATCGTTTTTAATGGTTGGTGCGCAGGATGCCAGGCAACTGCATGAAACTGCCAGGCAGTTTATGCTGCAGGGCGATTACAACAATGCCATTTTGGTTTTAAACCGTGCCATCAAACTCGACAGTAAGAGCCTTGATATTGCAAAAGATCTTGGGCTTAATTATTATTTTGCCCGTGATTATAATAAAGCACTTGAAATTTACAAACCCCTTATTGAACGGGAAGATGCAGATGACCAGTGTTTCCAGGTGGCCGGTGATATTTACCTGGCATTGGAAAACCCCAAAGAGTGTGAGAAGGTTTACAAAAAAGGATTAAAAAAAATTTCCAACAGCGGGCCTTTGTATAATGCATATGGAGAGTTGTTGTGGGCACAGCAGGATTATAGTGCCATTAAGCAATGGGAAAAGGGCATTGAAACCGACCCTTCTTTCAGCCGCAATTATTACAATGCCTGCAAATACTATTATTTTACTACCGATAAAGTATGGAGTATTATTTACGGCGAAATATTTTTAAACATCGAGCCGTCCGGCATGGCATCCCCCGAAATAAAAAATATTCTGTTTGAAGGGTATAAAAAATTATTTGCCGATGCCGATCTCACAAAAGGGAATGATGGCAAAAACGAATTTGTCACGGCTTTTCTTCAAACCATGAACAAGCAAAGCATGCTTGCCGCAGGTGGTATTAATACAGAAAGCCTGGTAATGATACGCAGCCGGTTTATTTTGGACTGGTACAGCGACTGGGGCAATAAATTCCCTTTGCGCCTTTTTGACCTGCAGCGCCAGTTACTGCAGGAGGGATTATTTGATGCATATAACCAATGGATATTTACTGCATCTCAAAACCTGCCCGCTTATCAAAACTGGATAACCACCAATGCTGCGGATTACAGCGAATTTTCCCGCTTTCAAAAAGGCCGTGTTTTTAAAATGCCCGCAGGCCAATATTACCACCCGCAGTAATTGCTTTTTCATTATCTTGTTATAAAATCATTTTTATGGAAGAACAACGTGACGAAAAGTTGTGGCAGCTTGCTAAACGAAGAGCCGATTTCCAGGACAGCCTTATTGGCTTTATTTCAATAAGTGCAATATGCTGGGCTGTTTGGTATTTTACGGCTGGCCGCAGGGGAATAAATACAGGTACCCCGTGGCCCTTATGGGTGATGCTCGGCCTTGGCATTGGCCTGGTGTTTAAATTTTTAAAAGCCTACAAAACAGATAAGGAAACCCTTATACAACAGGAATACGATAAATTAAAAAATAAACAACAGTAGTAATTACGCTGTTGCTATAACGATTGCTATGAACTTCGACTCAAGGATTTTTGATTGTATAGATTACCAGCTTGCCAAATTTCCCAAAACAGATATGCTTGCCGGAAAAGTAAACGGCGAATGGATAACATACAGCACAGAAAAGGTAAAGTCAATCACCAATAAATTAAGTGCCGGTTTATTGCGGCTTGGTTTAAGCGGTAATGACATGCAGATAGAAAACCAGGACAAAGTAGCGCTCATTTCTAAAAACCGGCCCGAGTGGCTGATGCTGGATATGGCCTGCCAGCAAATTGGGGTTACATTATGTCCCATTTATCCCACCACAAATATTAACGAGCTGGAGTTTATTTTTAACGATGCCGCTGTTAAATATGTTTTTTTAAGCGGTGCGGATATTTTAGAAAAAGTAGAAAATATCCGCAGCAGGGTGCCCAGCCTTAAAAATGTTTACAGCTTTGATGAGCTGCCCGGCTGCGATTATTGGGAAAAAGTACTGGAACCGGTTACGGAAGATGATTTAAAAAAAGTGGAAGAAATAAAAAGCACTATTAAAGCAGCAGACTGCGCCACCATAATTTATACATCAGGTACAACGGGTACACCAAAGGGAGTAATGCTTAGCCACCAAAATATTGTAAGTAATGTACTCAACTCAAAAATGAGCTTCCCTTTTATTGATAATCCGCAGGCAAAGGCATTAAGCTTTTTGCCGTTGAATCATATTTTTGAGCGCATGGTATCGTACATATACATTACCAGCGGCAACTCTATTTATTATGCTGAGGGATTAGATACCATTGCCGACAATTTAAAAGAAGTAAAACCAAATTTATTCTGTACTGTACCCCGCCTGCTGGAAAAAGTATATGAAAAAATTATGGAGAAAGGTGCGGCACTCACCGGCATTAAAAAGAAACTTTTTGACTGGAGCCTTGCATTGGCAGATAAATATGATAATCAAAAAAGCGGTGGCCTTGCTTATAATATGCAGCTGGCACTTGCCAATAAATTAGTTTTTAGTAAATGGCGGGAAGCTTTAGGTAACAACGTTGATTTAATTGTAACCGGCGGCGCCGCCTGCCAGGTAAGGCTGATACGCATTTTTACTGCAGCAGGCATTCCCATTTATGAAGGGTATGGCCCAACAGAAAACAGCCCGGTAATAAGTGTGAACAGGCAGGCCTCAGGCGGAACAAAGTTTGGTACTGTTGGCCCACCGATTGATGGGCAGGAAGTAAAGCTGGAGCCGGATGGGGAAATTTGTGTAAAAGGGCCCAGCGTAATGATGGGTTATTATAAACGCCCCGATTTAACCGGGGAAACAATCATAGATGGCTGGCTGCACACCGGTGACATTGGTGTTTTTGAAGACAATAAATATTTAAAAATAACCGACCGAAAAAAAGAATTATTTAAAACCAGTGGCGGTAAATACGTGGCGCCACAGCCCATTGAAAACAAAATGAAAGAGTCCCCCTTTGTAGAGCAGATGATGGTAGTGGGTGCTGAACAAAAATTTGTAGCTGCTTTAATTGTTCCTTCAATTCCTAATTTAAAAGAATGGATGCAGCATAAAGGGCTAAAATTTACCACCGCAGAAGACGCTATAAATCACCCGCAGGTGCTGGACTTATACCGGAAACTGGTAGACTCGTTTAATGAATTTTTTAACCATGTAGAGCAGGTTAAAAAGTTTGAATTAATTCCAAATGAGTGGACAATAGAAACCGGCGAGTTAACACCCACATTAAAATTGAAGCGGAAGGTTATAATGGAAAAATGCAAAGATGCAATAGCCCGGATTTACCAATAAGGTTATTACCATATTGTATATTTGTTTAGTTGAACACTACAAATTCATTTTCAGAAGACACATTAATTACAAGCCTCCAGCAGCGCAAGGAGCAGGCATTTGCTGTATTATACGACAAATACAGTGCTGCAATGCTGGGCATTATTAATAACCTGGTAAAAGATACTGAAGAAGCCGAAAACATTTTACAGGAAGTATTTGTTAAAATATACAAAAGCATTCACCTGTACGATAAAGAAAAAGGAAGGCTTTTTACATGGTTAATAACTGTTTGCCGCAACACAGCGCTTAATTACCTGCGTTCGGCACAGCATTTTTCAAAAATACCAATCCAAAATGAAGATAGTGGTGTATATACCGAAAGGCTTATTACTGAACCGGTACATCTTGATTTTATTGGTGTAAGCAAAGCTGTTGAAAAATTAGACAGTAACCAGCGGGCTGTTATAACCCTTATTTATTTTTGGGGTTATACACAGCAGGAAGCTGCAGAAAAGCTCGGCCTGCCGCTTGGAACAGTTAAAACACGTACAAGAACTGCTTTGCAGATTTTAAAACAGCATTTAAAAGAGTAGCATGGAAGAAGAAATACAGCAATATTTAAAAGAGGGTGTGCTGGAAGAGTATTGTCTCGGTTTACTGCCGCAGGAAATAGCTGCTGATATAACAACTGCTGCAGCTAACAACACCATTTTACAACAGAAAATTCTGGAAACAGAAATGGCGGTTGCTGCAATAAATCCTGTTGTGCCATCACCTGGTTTAAAGCAAACTATTTTGCAAACCCTGAATAATGAAAAGCAGCAATTGATAAATTATAACAGCAGCGCAGCAGAATGGAATGCCATGATAAGCCACTTGCAGCCAACCGCCGAATACGAAAATTTAAAAACTCATTTTATAACCGATACTCCCGACTTACAAATATGTATTGCCTGGCTTAGCGGTTCATTGCAGGAAACAGGCCACGACAACACGGAGTTCCAGGAAAGTTTTTTAATACTGGAAGGTACCTGCCGCTGTAATATTGGGGGCAAAATTTTTGATTTAAAAGCCGGCGATTTTCTCGACATTCCTTTTAATACAGCACATACTATTACTTCCACATCGCTGCAAACAGGTTATGTAAAAGCTATTATACAAAGAAAAAAACAAGCCGCCTGATTTATTGCTGAATCAAATCTGTTTAAAATCCGCATACAAATGCGGATTTTTTTATTGCTTAAATCCAAAAAGTAAAAATGCGGGTATGTAACTAAAATAAATTTTAAACACAAAATTTTAAATGCTGCAATGAAAAAAATTACACTGCTTTTAGGCCTGTGTGCAATAATGGCATCATGCAACAACCAGGCAAAACCTGAAGGCGAAAAAAAGATGGCTGATTCAAAACCTTCAATGGAAAACAAACAGGAACGCAATAAAGCAACCGCAATGGCAAGCATGGAAGCCGCAGGAAAAGGCGATGCGGCCGGTGTGGTAAAAGATGCTGCATCCAGCTTTGCAGAATACCTGGATGGCAGTATGCCACCCATTACTAACATTGACTCTTTAAAAGGTATGATTGGGATGCTGTTACACTCTATAGAAGGATATAAGGCTTCTAATATTATGCTAATAGCAGAGGGTGATTATGTTTCTGCTTATGCAACATGGAATGGTGTTTTTAAAAATGATTTTATGGGAATAAAAGCCACCAACAAGCCATTACAGTTCCCCGATGTTGACATTTATAAATTCAATGAAGAAGGGAAAATTATTGAGCACCGTTCCGTCCAAAATATTGGTGCAATCCTAATGGCATCAGCAACTTCAAAATAATAATCATTAACCATAAACTATCACACTATGCACACATTAACTGTTACAGAAGCAAATATTGAAATTGCAAAAAAAGGGTTTGCCGATTTTGGCAAAGGAGATATTGGTGCCATACTGGATGCCTGCACCAATGATGTTACCTGGTCCACATGGGAAAACAAAAAAGTACCCTTTGCCAAAACATATACAGGGAAAAATGGCGTGGCGGAATTTTTTCAAACACTGGCAGGGTCTGTTGATTATACTGCCTTCAATCCAACCACTTATTATGCTGCAAGAGATAAAGTATTCGCAAAAGTTTTTCATGCAGCCAGGGTAAAGGCTACAGGTAAAAGTTTTGCCCACGATACTGTTCTTGAGTTTACCATTGAAGACGAAAAAATAAAAAGCTTTTTTGCTTATGTGGATTCGCTTGACCAGGCCCAGGCTTTTGAGAAATAATACATCAGCATCAACTAAAAAATCGACACTAATTATTCAACCTTAAATTTTCAGTTATGAATCCTATTACAGTGCTTTTTGATGTACCGGGTTTTACACAAAAAAATTATGATGATTGCATTGAGGAACTAATGAGCTCCGGAGGTATGCCCGTTAATGAAGGGCTTATTTCACACGTTTCATTTCAAAAAGGAAGCAACTGGTGTGTGGTGGATGTGTGGAAATCGCAGGAAGCTTTTATGGCTTATGGCCAGCAGCGGCTTTTTCCCATTTTTGAAAAACTGCAGGTTACACCGCCACAACCTCAAATTTTTCCCGCTCACAGTTATGTTAGTAATGCAGCAGAAGAAATGATGGTGCATTAAACAAATACCGCAAGCAGGGTTGCATTTTTATGCTGCCTTGCTTGCTTAATTATCCCATCAGTAACCGGAAAGCGTTTTCAATAATGCGTATTTCAAACTTATCTGCCGTGGCTGCAGGGTCGCCGTCTATATGCAATGGCGCATTGTTGCTGTTGTAAATGGTAAGCGCTTTTGTTTGGAAATAATGTATTTCGTTGTGGTGGTATTTTTTGTCTTCATACATACGTACCTGGCCCAGCCGTATTTGCTTTAATACGCTCCACAGCATTCGAAGCTTGCTCATTTTATTTACCACAACAATATCAAGCAGCCCATCCTGTAAACTTGCTTTTGGCGCAATGGTAAAGTTGTTGCCAAACTGGTTGCTGTTGGCAATGCTGATAAAGAATGCTTCAGTGTTAAGCGTGGTGCCATTTACTTCAAGTGTAAACGAGTGTGGTGTTGCTTTAATAAAATTACGGGCACTTTGCTTTACATACGTCTTTAACCCCCTGGTCTGTTGCTTTGCAAAATCATGTGCCACCTGTGCATCAAAGCCCAGGCCGCACAGCATGCAGCTAAAATTTTCATTTATATAAAAGGAGTCAATATACTCTGCTTTTGCAGTAAAAATTACTTCCAGCGCCTTTATTGTATTCCGGGGGATTTTGGCCGCCAGTGCCAGCCCATTACCACTGCCCATGGGTACAATGCCAATATTTACATCTACACCCAGCAATGCATTGGCTATTTGATTTACTGTGCCATCACCACCGCAAATAATTACATCGGTAATTTTTTCGGATGCAATTTTTTCTTTTACGTAAGCATAATTGCCTTCGGCATTGGTATGCAGTACTTCAAATGGAATTTGCTTTGCCGCTGTTTTTTCACGAATGGTTTTAAGCAATTGCTCTTTCCCCTTTGTACCCGAAACAGGGTTAATAAAGTATATAAAACGTCTTTGCATTATTAAAAACGCAATTTACTGCAGTAAATCTACATGCTGATATAACAAAGGTCCTGCATTTTGGAAGGTATCATCACTCTTTCGTCTGCAGGGTTTAGCTGCAGTTGTACTAATAATTTTTTGCCAGCAGCCAGCAGGGAGAGTATTTTTTTATTTGAAAAAGTAAAGTAGCCTTTCTTTTCGCTGTTCTCATCACTTGCCTGTAAAAAATCTGTTCCGTCAAACACGGCTAATGTTCGTTTATATACAGGTGCCACTGCCGTGTTACTGCTGATTTCTATTGCCAGCGATTTTAATGTTGCTGCTTTTTGCTTTTTAAGTTTTATTACAGCAGGCGCAGCATCGCCACTTACAGTAACGGCTGCTTTTTTATTGTTTATAAAAACACTTATGTTTTGCTGGGCCTGCATATTTATTATCATAAAAACAAAAACGGCAAGTGTGGCTATTTTTTTCATTGCTGGGGCTTTATAAAAGTAGAATCAAACTTAATACCAAATACTTACCATTGCAGCAGTGCACTTGCCCATGTAAAGCCGCTGCCAAATGCTGCAAGGCAAACCAGGTCACCCTCTTTTATTTTACCCGCCTCCCATGCTTCGCATAAAGCAATAGGAACTGAAGCCGCAGTGGTGTTACCGTACCGCTGAATGTTGTTATGCACCTGGTCATCACGAAGACCCAGTTTTTTTTGTACAAACTCTGCAATCCGCAAATTAGCCTGGTGCGGAATTAAAACTTTTATATCGGCTGGTACAAAATTATTGGCTGTTAACGCCTCCATTATTACCTCCGGAAATTTCACCACTGCTTTTTTAAATACTGACGGCCCGTCCATAAATGGAAACACCTGCGCTTTATCAATCATGCTATGACTGAAAAACATTTCACCTATTTCCGCTTCATCAAATGCTGCCAGTTTTTGCTCAGTCCAGTGATTGGCATGTGTACCGGGATTATACATGGCCAGGATTTCTGCACTTTCTCCATCGCTGTGCAAATGTGTGCTTAAAATTCCCTGCCCTTGTTTTTCTGTTGGCTGCAGCACCACAGCGCCGGCGCCATCACCAAAAATCACACTTACGTTTCTGCCACGTGTGCTGAAGTCCAGGCCAAAAGAATGTTTCTCACTGCCCACCACCAGTATATTTTTATACATGCCGGTTTTTATAAACTGGTCGGCAACACTTAGTGCATATACAAAACCACTGCACTGGTTACGCACATCCAGTGCGCCAATTTCTTTCATCTTCATGGCACGTTGCAGCAACACACCGCAACCGGGAAAATAATAATCGGGGCTTAGTGTGGCAAACACAATAAAGTCAATATCCTGCGGGGTAATGCCGGCACGTTCAATGGCGATTGTTGCAGCTTCCACCGCCATGGTGGTGGTGGTTTCCTGTGTGCGGTGTGCATAGCGGCGTTCTTTTATGCCTGTGCGTTCCTGTATCCATTCATCACTGGTATCCATAAATTTGGTGAGGTCGTTATTGGTAACTGTATTTTGAGGAACATAAAAACCTATACCTGCAATTTTACTTTTGGGCATACAATCGTTGTTTATAAAGCAATTTACAAAAATGCAGGAGATTTGAAACTGTTGCAGATGAAACTAAAGAGTGAAATAGATCTATCTTTAGACTATGATACCGTTTTCGGCTTATAAACAAACATATGTAACTAAAAAGTCAATCCCTGTACTGGAGAAAAAGTTTAGTGAAATTGAAAAAGATCCTTCTAAATTTTACAATGAAATAAATATAAAACTGCTAAGCCTGGATGAAAAAAGGTATCGAGTTTTTGTTCCGGCTTATGGCCTGGCTGTTTTCAATATGCCTTTTACATTTGCAAGAACAACTATGATTGTACAATTATTTGAGTATGGGGATAAAACAAAAATCAGAATAAAAGTCAGGCCAAATTTTGTTTACCTGCTTATGTTTCTTTTAGTGATCACTGGTTTTGCGGTTAATTTCTTTTGGAAAGAATCTGGCAGAACACTTCAGGGTTTTGCAATCTATACTCTTTGTATTGTTGCGGCAATTATTATCGACAGGATTTCTAAAAATATATTGACAGGAACCTTTGAGCGCCTTCTTAAGTAAATTACTAATTCACCTTTACCATTTGCCTGAGGCAAAAATCATCATCGTATAACGGAATAACACGGGTTTTGTAATGCACCGCTATACTGTTGCGCAGGTCGGTATTCGTCATTATCATTTTTGCTGTAAAATGTTCGCTCAATGGCATCAGAGACAATAACCCGTTTTTTAAAATTACTTCCGCAATATAAATATTGTCTTTAATGGTGATGTTGAAAAACTGTTTGCCGCCAACGGTACTCATAAATGCGGTGCCGTTAATAGAGTCTTTATCAATAACACGAAAAGGTTTTAACTCATTCAGGCTGCCAGTAAAGGAAATGTTGTATTCGGTATCATTCTTTCTGCTGAGGATTACTTTTACCGGTTCCTGTTTGCCGCTAACTGGCTTTTTTACAAAAGTGGCCCAGTTACCCAGCAAATCATCTTCTACATAAATACCCGGTGTTTCATCCAGCACATGTGTGGAGCTGTAAGGGCAGGCATATAATAGCATACAGGCGGAAGCAGCAGATATGAGGCGGATGAAAAATTTCATTCCCTGTAAAATTAATTATCAAATTGTGCATCTGCAAGAGTAAAACTCCGCAAAGCTTATTAACTTTCCTTTTCAAGACTAAGCTATGAAACGTTTTACCAGGATGATGCTGCCCGTTGCAGCAGTACTTATTTTTTTAAGCAGCTGTAAAAAAGACAATCCCTCGCCATTACCAACGCCTGCACCCATATTTGCGCCGCCCGATTTTGGTTTTAAAGTGGTGGGTTATTTCCCTTACTACCGCAGTGTATCTGCCATACCAGATACCAAGTTTAAAATGACCAACGTCGTGAACTACGCTTTTTTTACAGTTACAGCTTCCTCTGGCATTACACTCAACAGCCCGTCTACCTTTACCGCAGTTATTGCAAAAGCTAAAGCCAACAATGCAAAAATATTCATGAGCGTAAATGGTGCCACTGCCGATTTTAAAACATCCACCGCAACAGCTTCTGCAAGAAATACGCTTATAAAAACCATTATGGACAATGTTCGCCTGTACACATTGGATGGTGTGGATATTGACTGGGAATTTCCCACCACCAGTGACGGCACCGATATACTTTTTACTGCACTGATGAAGGAACTGAGCGACAGCCTGCACACCAATGGGAAATATTATTTAACGGCCGCCATAACACCCGGCAAATACGCCGGCAGTATAAGGGATGCGGTACAAACGGCGGTGTTTGGTTATGCCGACTGGTTTAATGTAATGGTGTACGACGATTTCAGCACAACAGTGCCTTACAAACAACACAGCGATATGGCCCTGGTAAATGCATCTATGAATTACTGGCTTACCACCAGGAGCATGCCTTCATCAAAATATGTGTTGGGTGTGCCGGGTTATGGAAGACCATCAGGCATTACACAAACAAACACGGTACTAACTTATTCAGGAATATTAGGACAGGGTGGTAATCCTCTGTCGGATTCTGCAGTTGTAACGGCAACCGGTTATCCGTCGCCTTTTACTATTTATTACAATGGGCAGTACACGGTTAAATTAAAAACCATGGCGGCTAAACAACGGGGCAATGGTATAATGCTGTGGGAAAAAGGACAGGATACCAACGATAATACTTCTTTATTAAAAGCGGTGTGTGATACTATTGGCAGGCCTTATTAATTATTTTTTTCGCAGCCTGAATTTTGTGCATCAGCATTGTTACCACCTTGCTGCTTTTTTTCTGCCAGTAAAAAATTGGTGCTGCAGTTATCACCGTCGCAGCAGGGCAATGCATTTGTTTTACAAACAGGGCATTGGTAATGGCCGTGCACATGCACCAGTGTAACCATATTGCCACAAAACAAACAATGTGTTGCTTCCATTTTTATTTTTTTAAAATGCTGCCTGCCAATCCGCCCAGCTCCATAAACCAGGCAATGCCTAAATGTACCATTAAGCCGCCCCACACGCTGCCGGTATTATAACTTACAATACCCAGCAGTATGCCGCCCCAAAAACTGCTGATGGCTTCTCCCATGGGTTTGCCAAAATGAATGGTGCAGTAAAAGCAGGCAACGGGTATGATACAGTGTGTGCCGCAAATTTTTGCCAGCGCCAGTATTAAAAATCCCCGAAAGAAAAACTCGATGCTTACAAAATCAAAACCATAACAGAGCTCATAAATAAAATATTTCCAGTTTTTATTTTCCAGGCTGAGTGCAGCAATAAATTTTGCTTTGGGGTACATGCGTAAAAAATCATGCTGTGTGCTGGCAAGCGCAATTAACGGCAGCATGAACAGCAGCATGAACAAATAAGGTTTTATGTCATCCAGTTTTTTAAAGCCATAAAATGGCTGGTTGACTTTATCCTTCAGCAGCCAGATAATAAAAACAGGCAACAATACCACAAACACCCGTACTATCCAGCCCCAGCATTTTTTCCAGAAAACAAATGCATCGCCGCTGTATATTTTTTCCAGCACATTTTCGTGCAGTGAAAAATTAACCCGGAATGAAAAGAATGCCGGAGCCAGCAGCAGTATTGCCCAGAACCAGGGGTTTTGCCAATAGGAGCAATCTTTATAAAAAAACAACTGCAATAAAAAAGCAGTTGCAAACGGAATTAAATACAGAAGATAATAACCTGTAAAACTTCTTGCCCAGTTGTTGCCTGCAGCATACCGCCGCTCCAGGTAATGCCAGTAGTTTAAATAAATAAGCAGGCCCAGCAGCAGCACAATAAGCAGCAGGTAAACCAAGCTGAACTCTTTTTCGTAAAACTCTTTTATGTATTTGAGTATGGCCTGCACAATAATTTTTTATAAAGATAAACGAACCCTTAAAACAAAAAAGCTGTATTGAACCAGTTGTTCAATACAGCTTTTACAATTACTATTCCCCCATCACATCTTCTTTATCTTTCTTCCAGCTCCTGTGTTTAGCACCATCCATTTTTACAATCTTGGGTGTAAATTTTCCTACCACATCCACTAAAGCTTTTTGCGACTGCATTACCACTTCAATGTCTTTATATGCAAAAGGTGATTCGTCCAGTCCACCACCCAACAGCTTAACGCCAAACTTTTTAAGTTCTTCTTTAAATTGTTTATCGGTTACAGACTGCATGGCTTTGGTACGGCTCATTTTTCTTCCGGCGCCGTGTGATGCCGAATTAACCGCAGCCTCTTCCCCTTTTCCTTTTACAATAAATCCATCGGCCGTCATGCTGCCGGGAATAATACCCAGCACATTTTTACCTGCCGGTGTGGCACCTTTACGATGCACAATCACTTCCTTACCATCCAGCATTTCTTTCCAAGCAAAGTTGTGATGGTTCTCCACCATCTTCACTGGTTTTCGGCCCAATTGTTTTGCAATTTTTGCATGAATGATATGGTGACAGGCGCTTGCATAATCCCCTGCAAGGTTCATGGCATTCCAGTATTCAATACCAGCTTCTTCATCCAGTGTTAACCATGCCAGGTTTTTTGCATCCTGCGGCAAACGCCTTTTGCTGATAGCGATCTTTGTATAGTGGTTGGCAATGTTTGCCCCAAGTGCTCTTGAGCCGGAGTGAGATAGCAAACCAACATAATGACCTGCTTCAACTCCCAATGTTGCATCATTCTCCGCAATTTCAATTACGCCAAACTCCACAAAGTGATTACCACTACCGGATGAACCCAATTGCTTCCATGCCCTCCCATGTAAGTTTTTTAATAAAGGCAGTTGATAGAACAATTCGTTTTCCATCACCTCATGATCAGCAGCATGCTCAAATTGTGCACCGCTGCCAAACAAAGTAGCTTCACCAATTTCTCTTGCAAAAAAGTTTTCTTTTTGTGTTAACTCTTTCGGGTCAATATCAAAAATGCTTAAGCACATACGGCAGCCAATGTCCACACCCACACCATAAGGAATTACCGCATTTGTTGTTGCCAGCACTCCGCCGATTGGCAAACCATAACCACTGTGTGCGTCGGGCATTAAAGCGCCTGCAACACTGATGGGTAATTTAGCTGCCTGGTACATCTGGTGCATAGCACCTTCTTCAATATGTTCCTGCCCAAATACATTAAACTGTATCCCGAGTTGATTCAATGATACATTTACAGCTTCCGTTTCAGGCTCGGGCATTAGTTTTTCTGCAATGGGTCTCAGTATCTCATCATTCAAATAATTTTCCGGTGCATTAAGTATTGCTTTTAGTATTTCAAATGCTTCTTCTTTTGTATGATGTTTGTAATGTTTCTCCATTACCGTCATTGCCACGCTTATTACCGGTCCTTCCGGCAAGCCGATGGCTCTTAATTCTTTTCCGTTTATTTTTAATTTGCTCATTGTTTAATTGCTAATTTTTTAAGTTCATTTAATTATACTCTACGTAGATATGTTAATTTACTTTCTACTGAGTTGTAAAACTGGAATCTCATTAAGATGTCAAGCGCTTCTTTAAAGAGTTTATCTTGGCGGAAATTCCGAAAGAAAAAAACTCTATCGCTAATCATTAATAAGACTCCGCTTAAGTTTTTTGTCAAATCGTTTTTATAATAAAAGCCATTCAATTCACAGTGTTGTATGCCAAAATTCAAGTGAGAAACAACATCGCCGTACATTGTCCAGAACATTTCGTTTTCACCAATAGCTGCGTGGAAATCGATTCTTATACATATAAGGTATGGCAAAGACTTTTCCTGAATTAAGTCATTGTACATTGACATTTTTTGAACAAATCTGCTTTTGTCGGAGTTCAATCTTCTTACATCTATATCAATCATGTTAACATTTCCAAATACACAAACGTGGTCATATTTTTTATCAACTCGAATTACCTTGAAGGTAAAAAAGTTGAAAAGTTCAATTTCTTTGCCTGCAATACAATTTGATTTCAACCATTCATAAAAAGTTGTCGCAATTTCCTCTTGATTGAATTGAACTGTATCAAAATAATCTTCTTTGAAATTGATTTGCACCCAACATCCAATTTTAATTTTCTCAATTTCTTCTAAGAGTAAACTTTCAAATTCATTTCTCACTGTATCTTTTTCTGTTGTATTAAGTTTTAGTACTTCAGCAATGATTAATTCGCCCTTCTTTGAGATTGTTAAATCTGGCGTTAACCCTCCAAGTAGCTTTTCATATTCAACATTAAAGCCGTTGTTTCTAAAGAATTCGTAAAAACTTAATTCTGTCAGAGTAGAGGAAAAGTTGCTTTTGGATTTTTCGCTTTGCAATTTCCTTATAAATTTATTTTTTGAGACTTCATCAATCGCATCAAACCGAGTTATTATTTCAGGATGGTATTCAAGATATTTATTCCAAAGCTCCATGGTTGTATTTTTTAATTGACGAGAAAAGATAAAATGTACAAGTATGCGACCCAACGATTCTCAATAGCATCGTTAAAGCTAAGTACATAATTTAAAAACATCCGGCACCGGTTAAGCACCGGATGTTAGTTTATTTCTGTGGCACAAAAATTTGCTTCAACTGTTCTATCAACACACCGTTACCACTTACACTGATGTTGCTGATTTTATCTGCAATCTTCTCCACGTATTCCATCTCTTTCAGTTTCCACAACATCGCATTGTCTTCCATCAGCTTGGCAGTGTTCAGCAAGCTACGGGTGCTGGCAGTTTCTTCACGCCGCATAATAGTGTTGGCCTGTGCGTTCTTTTCTGCAATCAGCACTTTGTTCATGATGTCTTTTACATCACCAGGCAAAATAATATCACGGATACCAAAACCAATCACCTCAATACCCAAAGCTTCCGCTTTAGCTTTTACCTGTTCCAGTACAAAAGGCGCCATGGCATCTTTCTTTTCCAGCACTTCATCAAAACTATAACCGGCAATGTATTCCCTTAATGCCAGCTGAAAAGCCACGTACAGTTGTTTGTCATACTCTTTGTTTTGCAAAATGGCTTTTTCTATATCGCTGACACGGTACTGTGCCTGGGCATTGATACGCAAAGCGGCTTTGTCTTTGGTCAGTATTTCCTGTCCATTCACTTCCAGTTGCTGCATACGGGTATCCACTTTGGCCACCAATATTACAATACTGTTCTTCCACCAGTAGTACACACCTGCAGTCAGCATTTGTGCATACTTACCATCCACAAACAGTAATGCTTTTTCGTAGCCCTCCACAGCGTGGTTTCTTACATAAGGTGCTACCAGTTTGTTCTGCAACACAGCACGGCTGATGTTTTCTGTAATTTCAATTTTGCTGGTATCTGCTTTTACAAATTCATAGTTGATGATACCTTTCCAGAATGCATAACGGCCTGCGTTCAAAATGTTTTTCAGTAAACCATTTTCGTACTGCAATACAATTTCATTGTCCATTACATCCACTACATGCAAGGCTTCTGCCAATGCAGCATCCTGCAACAGTATGCTCAATTCTATAAATGGAACAAACTGCCTGTTCAAGTCATACATCACTGCAGTTTCTCCAAAACCCAGCCAGTACTTTCCTTCTTTCAGCATTTTTTTATACACGCCATTTTTAAATACCAATGCTGCCTGGTAAGCGTTTACTTTGATCCTTTTCATTGTTTGTTTTTTATGTCACCAATTTTTCGAATTACATCAATTGTATGACCAGTTTAAATTGTTGTTTTAAAAAAGCCCGTATCACATTCCACCCAATTATTACGGAAGCCGGTTTCAATATCGTTTGCTGTTACAGTTCATCAATCGCTCACTCACTATTTACATAATGAAATATTATTGTTAAAGTGAAACAACATTCTTTATGTGTACACCTGCCTGCAGGTAATTACCGGGCTGCTCTTTAGTATGGTTCCCGAAGGCGACCGTACTACTGCCGGTAAATGACACTGGCTTTCATTTTTTTGAGCACCTTTTTTAAGAAGTGATGCGCTTCTTTTCATCAAGCATCCCAAGTGCTTTGCCTAACCGCTTGGCTATCCCGGTTATTACGGGAGCCGGATTCGAACCGGCGTATAGTCTGTTGCTCTGGCCAACTGAGCTATCACTGCTTAAGTGAATGGGACTCGAACCCATGACCCACAGGTGATTGTGGCTGGCATAACTTACAGTTGCAACAGCATGCAGATAGTTACTACGTCTGCACTGCCGTGCGTATAAACACCGGCCCGGTTTGCAGGCTGCAGTGTATACCAGTCTTGCCGTTAAGCAAGTTTTTTTGCTGAAACTATCAGCAATATTTTATTGCACTACTTTATTAGCACAGCAGGAACTTGCAAATGCATCCGGCTTTGCTTTAAAAGCAAACCCCATTCCCATGATGTAGCCCATCGCTTCCTTCAGCGCATCATTACTTTTAAAATTGGGGTTGGTGTTAATGTCAGCATGCACTTCCATATCCACACCAAAGCGGCTGAAGATGTTACATAATGCATAAGCCACCTCAATACTCTTTGCCACTTCAGCCAGCATCCGTTCTTTAATACTCATTTTTTTCCGGGTGGTTTCGTTGTGTATGT
>JBGAHV010000032.1:0-46104 GCA_044225995.1 Ferruginibacter sp.
AAGCAGGAGAAGCGTCCAAAAAAATACTGCCGCTTTAAGAAAATGGGCATTCATTATATTGATTATAAGGATGCTGAATTTTTAAAGAAATTTATTAATGAGCAAGGCCGTTTATTACCACGCCGTATTACCGGTAACTCATTAAAATTTCAACGTAAGGTGAGTGATGCAGTTAAAAAAGCCCGTCAAATGGCTATTTTACCCTACGTAACCGATTTATTAAAATAGATTTTTAACCACCCTAACCCTTTAATGGAGAAAGCGCTGAGCTTGACGAAGCGTTGGGTAAAAATGCAAAAAATGCAGGTAATATTAATACAGGATGTAAATAATTTAGGTGGTGCCAACGAGCTGGTAACAGTAAAAAATGGTTATGGCCGTAATTATCTAATCCCTAAAAAATTGGCTGTTGAAGCAAATCCATCTAACATGAAAATGATGGAAGAGAAATTAAAACAGCTGGCTAAAAAAGAAGCTAAATTACTGGCTGAAATTAACAGTGTAATCGCTGCTTTACAAAGTGGTGCTGTTAAACTGGGTGCTAAAACCGGCACAAGTGGTAAAATTTTCGGTAGTGTAACTTCTGTTCAAATTGCAAAAGCAATTAAAGAACAAAAGGGCTACGAAATTGACCGCCGCCGCATTACCATCCTTGATGAAGTAAAAGAATTAGGTACACACAAAGCAAAAGTTGACTTTGGTAACGGCCACGAAACCGAGCTGGAGTTTGAAGTTGTTGCTGAGTAATAAAAATATTAGCTAATATTTTTTAAGATGCCGCTTAAAAGCGGCATCTTTATTTTTAAAATGAGAGCCAAATCATTACATTAAAAAAGTATAAAATAGGTTATTGAGTATCCAGGACAATTTATAAAATTTTTGATTTTAATTTGATTTGTTAAGAAAAACCCTATCTTTATATTAGTTTAATGGTTTTAGTTTTTTTCCTTTGGCTGAAACGGCTTTGAATAAATTCCTTCAGTTCATTGTTTTAACTAAGTCATTATTTATTTTCAATTTTTTATTTAAAAGTTTTTACAATGAACATTTACGTTGGAAACCTCAGTTGGTCTATGACTGATGGTGACTTAGAAGGATTATTTACTCCTTATGGCACTGTTACCAGTGCAAAAATTCTGAAAGACAAAATGAGCGGCCGCAGCAAAGGTTTTGGCTTTGTTGAAATGGCTGATGATGAAGCTGCAAAAACAGCTATCGCTAACCTGAACGAAACTGAAATTCAGGGACGCAAAATCATCGTTAATGAAAGTCAACCACGCCCAGAAGGCAGCGGCTTTAAGAAAAGCGGCGGCGGATATGGTGGTGGTAACCGTGGCGGCGGAGGTCGTGGTGGTTACGGTGGTGGTGGCAATCGCGGTGGCGGTGGCTACGGTGGTGGTGGCAACCGCGGTGGCGGTGGTGGTTATAACAGAGATTACTAAGATTTATAACAACTCTATCTATAAAACTCCTGCATTAAAAAGCAGGAGTTTTTATTTCCGGCTACCTCAATTTTGAGGCTTTAGGAGAAAATAAAAAGCACCGTATGCCGATGCTTTTTATTATAGTTTTTTCTTTTAGAAGATTAAATGAAGGCTACCAGAACTTCACGTACAGTGCCGAAAGTATAATCAAGGTAGCCACAATCATCGCAATAATTGATGGCTTGAGTTTGAACATTTCCTTATCAAGCATAAATGCTTTGGGATTAATTTTCGGACCAGCCAAACTGATACCAATCATTACCACCATAGTAAAGAAGAATGCCCAACCCATGTTAATCAAGAATGGAATTTCATAAACACCATCTTTATTTTTAAATGCAGTGTATAAAATATTTTCGTGACCTAGTAAGCCGATTGCAAAGCTGTTAAAGAAAATTGCCAAAAGAAAACCCGTTAACAACCCAGCTACAGCTGCAGCACCAGTGGTCCGTTTCCAGAACATTCCTAAAATAAACATGGCAAATACACCAGGGCTGATAAAACCGGTATATTTCTGTATGAATGTAAAGCCTCCTTCACCACCAATACCCAACAGGTCTTTCCATTCAAAAGCTACAGCAAGTACAATGCAAACCAGGGCAGCAAGCTTTCCTGTCCATACCATTGTTTTTTCATCTGACTCTTTTTTACCTGAATCCACCACCTTTTCAAGTTCAGTTTCTGCATTTGTGTGAACATCATGTTTCTTAAAATACTTCATGTAAATATCAAGAGTAAAAATTGTAGCTATACTATTTAGCTTTCCGGCCAATGAAGCAACAATAGCTGCTGTAAGTGCTGCAATAGCCAGCCCTTTTAATCCTGAAGGAAGGAATCCAAGAATTGCTGAATACGCATCATCCATACCCCTTAAGTTTTGAAGGTGTCCGTTCTCGTGCAAAACATAAGCAGCTATACCCGGCAGCATTACAATAATGGGCATCATCAGTTTTAAGAATCCTGCAAACAATATACCCTTACGTGCTGTTTGCAGATCAGCACCTAATGCACGTTGCGTAATATATTGGTTACATCCCCAGTAATTCAGGTTCACAATCCACTGACCAGCAAAATACATAGCAATGCCTGGCAAAATGAGGTATTTATTTACATCTTCCTGTGATGAAGCTGCAGTTGGTTTTTGCAGTATCATATGGAAATGATCAGGAGCCTGCGCCATCAGTGTTTTAAAGCCAGCCACAGCATCCCTGCCCAAACCAAATTTCTCACTCACAATGGTCAATGCGAAATAAATAGTTGCCAGGCCGCCAATGATCAGCACCGCCACCTGTATCACATCTGTATACCCAATCACTTTCATACCACCTAATGTAATGATCAATGCAAAAACTGCCAGACCTATCATTACAATATGCAGGTACTCGGGGCCAATTAAACCGCTTATTGCAATAGCTCCCAGGTATAAAATAGATGTGAGGTTAACAAATACATACAGTAAAAGCCAGAATATGGCCATGATAAGCGCCACGGTTTCGTTGTAACGTGTTTTCAAAAACTGCGGCATGGTGTATATCTTGTTCTTGAGATATACCGGCATAAACCAAACAGCAATGATGATAAGCGCCAGCGCAGCAATCCACTCGTAGGCTGCTACTGCCACACCTACAAAATAACCGTTACCACTCATTCCGATAAACTGTTCAGCAGAAATATTAGATGCAATTAATGAGGCCCCAATGGCCCACCAGGTAAGCGATCCTTCGGCCAAAAAGTAATCATGAGAAGCAGATACCGCTGCTTTTTTCTTTTTTTGATATACCCAATAGCCATACCCTGCCACCAATATAAAATAGATGACAAATATGAGTGAGTCTAATCCTGAGAGTCCTTTCATAGCAAGTCTTGATTTTAATTAATAAATTATTGTTTGAAGATTTTGTCTTTATTTAAATGCTGCATCGTTCCAGCGCAGTTCGTTTTTAAGATTGTAAAGATTAGTATCCTTACCGATTAAAACAAATTCAATTCCTGCCATAGCTGCAAAATCTTCCATGTTCTCTGCAGTAAGATTTTGGCTGTAACCGGTGTGGTGTGCACCACCAGCATAAATCCATGCGGCCAATGCATCTTTCATGTTTGGATGCGGTTTCCACAATACTCTTGCCACTGGTAATTTTGGCAAATCATGTTGTGGCTTCACTGCATCAACAGTATTAACCAATAAACGGAAACGGTTGCCCATATCCATTAAAGATGCATTTAATGCAGCGCCTGCACCGGCGTTAAATACTAAACGCACAGGGTCTGCTTTTCCCCCAATACCCAGCGGATGAATTTCGCAACTTGGTTTACCATTCGCAATGCTTGGACAAATCTCCAGCATATGACTACCTAATACTAACTCATTACCGGGTTCAAAATGATAAGTGTAATCTTCCATAAAAGAGTTACCTCCGGGTAAACCTGCACCCATTACTTTCATTGCTCTTACCAGTGCCGCAGTTTTCCAGTCGCCTTCACCGGCAAAACCATAACCATCTGCCATTAAACGTTGCGATGGTATTCCGGGCAATTGTTTCATGCCGTGCAAATCTTCAAACGTATCACTAAAGCCTTTGTAATTACCATCTGCCAAAAACTTACGCATACCCAGTTCAATCTTTGCGGCATCACGTAAACTCTCATGCTGATTGCCATTCTTTTTTAACGAAGGCATCAGCTTGTACATTTCAGCATATTCATCACAAAGTTTTGTTACAGCAGTTTCTTTTATGCCATTTATGTATCCCACTAAATCTCCTATGCCATGAGTGTTTACACTAAACCCAAACTTATACTCTGCTTCCACTTTATCACCATCGGTAACAGCAACATAACGCATGTTATCTCCAAAGCGTACAAACCTGGCGCCCTGCCAGTCGTTCCAGCCTAAAGCCACCCGGCTCCACCCTGCAATTTGTGCCACCACGGCTTTATCCTGCCAGTGCCCCACCACCACTTTCCGGTTCATACGCATACGGCTCATCATAAAACCAAACTCACGGTCTCCATGAGCCGACTGATTCAGGTTCATAAAGTCCATATCAATTTCACTCCACGGAATATCACGGTTAAACTGAGTATGTAAATGCAGTAGGGGCTTTTGCAAAAATTTCAATCCATTAATCCACATTTTAGCCGGGGAAAAAGTGTGCATCCATGTAATAATGCCCACGCAATTTTTGTTGCTGTTGGCATCAATTACAAGGTTATAAATTTCTTCAGTTGATTTCAACACCGGCTTAAAAACTATTTTAACCGGCATTGCAGCAGCGTTAAAACTTTTCACAATTTCGGCAGAGTGTTTATCCACCTGCTTTAATGTTGCTTCACCATACAGGTTTTGGCTGCCCGTGGCAAACCAAATTTCCAGCCCTCTTGTGTTTATACTTTTATTCATGTTAGTATTATTTTGTTATCATCATTAATTCAATTTTCAATATTGCTGCGTCGCACACTTCAAAGGCATCGCTGTTTTCAACTTTTATCTCTGTGTCAGCAGTTTCCTGGCAATCTACAATACCGTTAAATTGTTATCTCAACAGCATTTCCTTCCGGATCAAGCACTACGCTTTCGTAATAGCCATCTCCTGTTGTTCTTGGTTCTGATTTAATAATAAAGCCATCGTTTCGCAATAGCTCAGTTAAAGCATCAACCTTTTCTTTGTTTCCCACAGATATTGCAAAATGTGTAAACCCTTTAAACAAGCTTCTCTCGCCATTAACATTTTCAATATCCGGCCGGCGCATCAGCTCTATTCTTGCCCCACCACTTTTAAATGAAAGAAAGTAAGATGTAAACTGTTTTTGAACATTGCTGTATTTGTTGTTACAATCCAGTTCAAAGTATTTTACATAAAAATCTTTCATACCTTCCAAATCATCCACCCATATTGCCAAATGTTCAATCTTCATACTTTATTTTTTCGGCTGTGCAGTTTACTGCGTACTAATCAACTCCACATCTTTTATTTTCGCCGGAAACCATACAGTCATTTCTCCTTTGCCCCTGTTTGCCCAGCTGTAGTAGGGAATTACTGTTACCATTTTCTTTTCTGTAACTATAGTTTCATCATCTTTTATATTAACAACAGGTGCTTCTGTTTTCAACGTCATTACACCATTTAATAGAGAAGGTTTAAACTCAGTTGTAAAGCTTGCATTAGCCGGCAGCATAATATTACTGGTTTTACCATCATTATCAGCCCACTCAGCACAATACATAACAGGGCCACGCTGCAAAGCCACTTTACCAATATCATCTTTAATATTTTCATTTGCCACCACTCTTTTTACTTCCATTGGCAATGCAACATCCACCACATCATTTTTTTTCCAGGTACGGTTAATCACTGCGTAACCGTTTTGCATTTCATAAGCCACTTCCTGCCCGTTAACTTTTATTACAGGCTTATTACTGTTCGCTGAAGTAAACTTGTATAAATCAGAAGGCACAGCAGTATTCATTACCCAACCCGGAATACGCACTAACATTTTAAATGCATTTGCTTTTGTGGCGTTGATTTTAAAATTCAAATTACCATCCCATGGATAATTATTGCTTTGAATAATTTGCAGCGGCTTGCCATTCATTACAACATCAGCAGTGCTGCTTATAAAAAGATTTACATAAAGGTTGTCTTCTTTTTGTGCATACATATATCCCGGAACCGCAGGTATAAAGCGGCAAATATTGGTGGGGCAGCAACTGCAGGTAAACCAGCCAGAGCGTTCCCTTTCAATATCGTTATGCGTAAAACTGTTTCGTATCTCCATGGCATTGGTGTAAAAGAATGATTTACCATCCAGTCCAACACCTGAGATCAAACCATTGTATAAAGTTTTTTCCAGCACATCGATGTATTTACTGTCGCCATGCAATAAAAACATCCGCTGGTTCCAGTATACATTAGCAATGGCAGCGCATGTTTCGTTATATGCGGTGGAATTAGGTAGTTCATAATTTTCACCGTAGCGCTCACCATCTCCAATGGCACCCACACTACCCTGCACATACAGTTTTTTGCCTACCACATTATTCCATATTTTATCAATTGCATTGCGCAGGCTGTCATCTCCCGTTAATGCTGCCACATCTGCCACTGCCGAATACAGGTAGCCTGCTCTTACAGCATGGCCTACTGCTTCATCCTGCTGCACCACCGGTTTATTGTCCTGCCAGTAGGCGCCATTCTTCCAGCCGTCTTTACTTTTGGGGTCGTATCCTTTATATTGCCCTCTTGCATAAATGAAAAACTTCGCCGTATTCAAATACTCCTGTTTGCCGGTAATGCGAAACAATTTTACCAAACCCATCTCCACAATTTCATGACCGGGAGCTACTGTTTTTTTACCAAGACCAAAAACACTGCAAACCAGGTCGGCGTTCTTCAGTGCAATATCCAGCAGGTTTCTTTTTTTAGTTGCTAAGTAATGTGCAGCAGCGGCTTCATACAAATGGCCGGCATTGTACAATTCGTGGCTCAGCTCCCTTTCTTTTTCCCAACGCTCCTTTCCTACCCAGCTGCCCACATGCAAAGGGTCAATAGTTCTTGCAGTATACAAATACCCATCGGGCTCCTGTGCCGCTTTTACAATGGCAATGAGTGAGTCAACATATTTATCCAGCTTAGCATCGGGATGTGTGGCTAATGAAAATGCTGCACCCTCAATAGTTTTATAAATATCTGTATCGTCAAAAGGATACACGGTGCAGAATTTACCTTTCTTCTCTGCTGCCATCACAAAGTTTTTTACACGCCCTGTATTTTCGCAGCGCTCAAAACTTGCAGGTATGGTAACAGTTCTGTTTATTTCAATCCGGGGCAGCCAGAAATTATCTGACAAATGAACCTGCGTAAAATTGATATCCTTTATGGAATAATCATTTTGCTGGGCCACAGCTGCACCTGCAACAAACATGCTGATGAAGAAAATGTATTTTTTCATGCTGTTGTTTTCCTTAATTACTTAACAGAGAATTTATACAATGATGTATGACGATAAGTTTCCCCCGGTTTTAAAATAGTATTCGGGAATGTTGGCTGATTAGGACTGTCGGGGAAATGCTGTGTTTCTAAACACAGCCCTGCATGCTGCACATATTTCTGACCTTTTTTTGTATTGGCGAGCGTACCATCTAAAAAGTTACCGCTGTAAAATTGTATACCGGGTTCGGTCGTGTATACTTCCATATAACGGCCGCTGGCGGGGTGATACAAGGTTGTAATTAACTCCAGGCCGTTACCATTTCTTGTAAGCACCCAGTTATGATCATAACCGCCTTTTACAGCAGCTATGTCTTTACCAATGGCTTTTGCAATGGTAAAATCCATGGGTGTGCCTTTTACATCAGGCAGCTTACCCGTTGGAATCAAAACAGAATCCACTTCTGTATACTTATCTGCCTTCAGCATTAACTCATGTGCTAAAATGGTAGAGTCTTTACCGGCAGATAAATTAAAGTAACAGTGATTGGTTAAGTTTACGGGTGTTGCTTTGTCAGTGGTTGCAGTGTAATCAATTTTTAAACCATTATCGGCTGTTAATGTGTAAACAACTGCTATGGTTAAATTACCGGGATAACCTTCTTCACCATCTTTACTTAGATAAGTCAATTTAATACTGCTGTCACCTGCTTGTTTCTCCGCCTTCCACATTACTTTATCATAACCTTTAATGCCGCCGTGCAGTGATTGTCCGTTGTTGTTTTGTGCCAACGTATATGTTTTACCATCTAACGTAAAATGGCCTTTTGCAATACGGTTGCCATAACGGCCTACCAAACAGCCAAAATAAGGATTCCCTTTTTGCAAATACCCACTCAATGAATCATAGCCAAGTATTACATCTCCGTCTTTACCATCTTTGTCTTTTGTAATGATCTTTGTAACAGTACCGCCATAGTTTAAAATACTCACCTGCATGCCTGCGGCATTGGTAAGTGTATATTCTGTTACCGCTTCGCCATTAAATGTGCCGAATGGTTTTTCGGTGATAGATACTTTGCCTGTGTTTGCAGCGGCGGTTTCTTTTTTATCGCCTTCGCTGCTGTTGCAGGAAGAAAACATGATGGCTGCTGCCAGTACTAAAGAAGAGATGTATTTCATATTTACAATCGTTTTAAAATTTATTATTTGTATGGAACCAGCTTAATCGTTTTTTTCATCTTCACAGGCGTCGCACTCTTGTACATTTTTTCTTTACTGAACAATTGAAAGACCAATGCTGAAAGGAGCGTCGCCACTGAAGTTAAACCAGGGAGCAACAGTTTGTTTCAAAAAAAAAACTATTGACCGTAATAACTGTCTGGCCCGTGTTTACGTTCAAAATGCTTTTTGATCAATGCATCTTTCAGCCTCGGCGCATTGGGATTTATTTGTTCTGTTAAAAGTGCGGTTTTTGCAATGTATTCCAATACTGCACTGTTATGTACCGCCTTGTGTGCATTTTTGCCCCATGTAAATGGTGCATGGTTACCCACCAAAACCATTTCTACTTCTTTATAATCTAATTTTTTATCGTTAAAGCAATTGATGATTTGAAAACCGGTTTCATATTCGTAATTGCCTTTTATCATTTCATCACTCATAGGCGGCGCACAGGGAATATTTACGGTGTTGTAATCTGCATGTGTAGTGCCAAAAATGGGAATGTCTCTTTGAGATTGCGCCCATGCAGTGCCATAGGTACTGTGAGTATGCACTACGCCGCCAATACCTTCCCAATGTTTGTACAGCACTGCATGCGTTAATGTATCTGATGAAGGGCGCAAATTCCCTTCCACTGTTTTGCCGTCAAAATCTACAATCACCATTTTTTCAGGCGATAAATCTTCGTATGCCACACCGCTGGGTTTAATAGCAAATACACCGAGGCTTCTGTCGGCTGCACTAACATTACCAAATGTAAACAGCACCAAACCTAATTTTGGTAACTGCATGTTTGCTTCGTAGGCTTCTTGTTGTATGTGAGAATATTTCATAGCAATGAATAATGAATAAATAACAATGAACAATTTTTATGCAGTTATTTGTTTCGTTCTTTAGTTGTTTTAATTGATGCGATTAATAATTTCAATAACTCTTTACAATCTATTGACATACTTTCAAACTCCTTTTGTTTAATGTAGCCAGTATCATTTAAAATACAAATCCAGTATTCAGTTTCGTTAGCCTCTTTTAATGCTATACTTAATTTGTGTATAAAATCCGTTTTGCTTTGCCCATATTCCGCTTCCCTTACCAAAGCGCCGATTGCAGTGCCACTTCTTATAATTTGCTTAGAAAGCACAAATTCCTTTTTCTTTTCCTGTAAATATTGAGACAGCTTAACAATTCTGATAGCAAATGCATAACTCTTATTTTTAAGTATATTTTCCTTTGCCATTCTATCAGCATTAATATTTGTTCATTGTTATTTGTTCATTGGCAGCTCCGAGTTCCAAATACATTTTATAGCGTTTTGAGTAATACTCCACTTTATCAGCCTGCGGTTCGTACGTTTTTTCAAAGCCCTGCCCCATGGCGTTCATGGCGTCTTCCACTTTAGCAAATAAGCCTGCCGCAGTTGCTGCAAACATGGCAGCACCGGCAGCACAGGTTTGTTCGCTGCTGTGAATGCGGATAGGCATGTTTAATACATTGGCCATTGTCTGCATTACATAGGTTGATTTTTTTGCCACACCGCCTAATGCAATAATTCCCTTTACAGGAACACCTTCGGAATTAAAGCGGTCTACAATTGCTTTGCTGCCGAAGCAGGTTGCTTCCACCAGTGCTTTAAAAATGCGTGGCGCATCGCTGCCTAAATTAATATTGGCAATTACGCCTTTCAATAATTGATTCGCATCAGGTGTTCTCCTTCCATTCATCCAGTCAAGCGCCAGTTCATCTTTTTCATTCAGCTCCAGCTTTGCAGCTTCGGCAGCAAGTGTAGCAATTATTTTATCGCTGATTGTTTCCTTTTCAGCTTCATCAGTAATAAACTGGTTCACCGGCCAGCTCAATAAATTTTTAAACCAGGCATACACATCACCAAATGCACTTTGCCCTGCTTCCATACCCAGCATATTTGGAATTACTGAACCATTTACCTGGCCGCAGATGCCTTTAACCAATGTATCTTTCACTTCTTCCAGCGGCGCCACCATAATATCACAAGTGGAAGTACCCATTACTTTACTTAAATAATAAGGTTCAATTTGTCCACCCACAGCACCCATGTGACAATCGAATGCACCCACACCAATCACCACATCTTCAGGCAACCCTAATTTAGCAGCCCAATCTTTTGAAATGGTTCCGGCAGCCTGTGCGGAAGTATAAGTATTTGTAAATAACTTATTGGTAAACCCATCTAATAAACTATCAAGCGATTTAAAGAAATCATTTGGAGGCAAGCCGCCAAACTCTGCAGCCCACAAAGCTTTATGACCGGCGCTGCAAACACCACGCCTTAATTTTTTTACATCGTCTCCTCCTGTTAAAACAAAAGGAATCCAGTCGCAATGCTCTACGAAAGAGGCGATGTTCTTTCTCACTGCTTTATCTTCCCTTAATACATGCAGCAGCTTTGCCCAAAACCATTCTGATGAATAAATGCCGCCAACAAACTGTAAATAGTTTACCGGGAATTTCGTGGCGTGGTTGTTTATTTCTTCTGCTTCTTTTGTTGCGGTGTGGTCTTTCCACAATACAAACATGGCATTGGGATTATTTTCAAAACCCGGTGTTAAGCAAAGTGGTGTTCCTTTTGTATCCACCGCAATAGGTGTAGATCCCGTTGTATCAACCGAAATACCTTTTACATTTTTTGCAACATCAGCCCCTGCCTTTTGCAAACATTCGTGTATGGTGGTTTCTAATCCTTCTAAATAATCCAGCGGATGCTGACGAAACTGGTTTTGTGCTGCATTACAAAATTGTCCTGCTTTCCACCGTGGATAATAAAAAACAGCGGTGGCAACTTCAGTACCATTAGCGGCATTTGCCAATACACAACGCACAGAATCTGTTCCATAATCCAACCCAATTACATATTTATTTTCTGCTGACATTTTACTCTATTTTTCAGATAACATTTTTTCTAAAGACTGTTTCCAGTTATTGTATAGTTCATTATACAAAGCGGCATCAGCTGGTTCAATTGTTTTTAATACTGCAAAATTTTTAAACGCTTGTTTTGCGTTTGCATAAATGCCAGCGCCCATGCCTGCACCTATTGCTGCACCCACACTCCCATCGCAATTGTATAACTCCACCGGCACCCGTGTGGCATTTACAAAACTTGTTGCAAACACATCGCTTAAAAACATATTGGCTTTTCCGGCACGTATAACAGAAGGCTGCATGCCATTTTCTATCATCATATCCAACCCGTAACGAAATGCAAATGCAATGCCTTCCTGTGCCGCACGGAGCAAATGTGCCTGTGTGTGCACATTAAAATCGATATTGTTTATATGTGCTTTTAAAAATTTATTTTCCAGCAACCGCTCTGCGCCATTACCAAAAGGCAACATGGTTACACCGTCGCTGCCGGGTTTTACCGTTGCGGCTATTTCGTTCATTTGATTATAAGAAAACGTATTGCCCGTAGTATTTTTAATCCAGCGGTTTAAAATACCTGTACCATTAATGCATAACAGCACTCCTAATCTTTTTTGCTGTGGCGTATAATTAACATGTGCAAATGTGTTTACCCTGGATTTAACATCATAAGCCAATGAATCAGTAACACCATAAATTACACCCGAAGTTCCTGCTGTAGCCGCCACTTCACCGGGCTCCAGCACATTTAGTGAAAGCGCATTGTTTGGCTGGTCGCCGGCTTTGTAAGCCACCATTACTTTATCATTTAACTGCAGAGAAGCAGCAATATCTTTTTTAATAACACCATGATTACTGAACACATCTTTCACTGGTGGAACTAGTGAAGCATCAATGCCGTAATGATTCAGTATATCCGCAGAAAGTGTTTCATTTTTAAAATCCCAGAAAATACCTTCAGATAAAGAAGAAATAGAAGTAGATATTTCGCCGGTCAGTTTCATAGCAACGAAATCGCCGGGTAACATAATTTTATCAATCTTGCTGTACAGCTCTGGTTCGTTTTGTTTTACCCATGCCAGTTTAGATGCTGTAAAATTTCCGGGAGAGTTCAGCAAATGCGATAAACTTTTTTCATGGCCAATAGCATCAAAAGCTTTATTGCCAATTTCAACAGCACGGCTGTCGCACCAGATAATACTGTCACGCAAAGCAGTTTGGTTTTGGTCCACCATCACCAAACCATGCATCTGGTAACTAATGCCAATTGCTTTTATATCTGCAGGATTGTATTGCTTTTGTGCATGCGCTTTTGCTATTGCCTGTTGTACATTGCTCCACCATTGTTCAGGGCTTTGTTCTGCCCAGCCGGGTTGCTTTGCGGTAACGGCCATTTCTTCTTCGGGATATTGCGCCAATGCCAGCACTTTGCCCGTTGCAGCATCTATTACCGATACTTTAACCGAGCTGGTCCCCAAATCCATTCCCAATAATAACATGCTGAAAAAATTGCTTTGTAAACAATCGTTATTAACATACAAATTTTCAGTTTTAACCGCTTTATTGCAACTGCTATTTTTGAAAGAAAATATGCTATCTTATCAAATTATAGTAATTTACAGCCTGAATATTGATAATATAGCGGCTTTTTATGAAGACTCTTATTCAGAAAATACATATTGAAGAGCAATACTCTTTTGCCTGCCGCCGTTACCGTACACCCAATTTTGAAACCAGCTGGCATAAGCATGAAGAATGCGAACTTATATTTATTACAGAAGGGCATGGCACAGCCATGATAGGAGATTATGTTGGCGATTACCAAACAGGTGATGTATATTTTATTGCAGGCAATATTCCGCACTCGTTTCGCAAACGGCACCATAAAATGACGGGAGATGCTATTGCGGCGCATTTTAAAACAGATGTTTTTGGCGAATCGTTTTTTCAGCTGCCTGAAATAAAAAACATGAACACATTTTTAAACCGCAATGATGCGCTGCAGCTGAAACATAAATTGAAGAAAGAAGTATCTGCCTCACTCATTAAAATGGAAAATGCAAAAGGTTTTGAGCGGATATCTTTATTATTGCAGTGTTTACAAATACTCAGTACTTCCAGCAGCTATATTAAAGTAACGCAGGATTTTTCTTCCAGCGACAATAATATCAATCCTGCCATTGAAAAGATCATTGATTATTCTTTCAAAAAATATCTTGAACCTATCACACTGCAGGAAGTTGCCGGTATTGCAGATATGAGCATCCCTACGTTTTGCCGTTTTTTTAAAAAAAATATCAAGAAAACTTATTTCAATTTTTTACAGGACCTGCGCATTGGCCATGCCTGTAAACTGTTAACCAATACTGAAAAGCCAGTGATGGATTGCTGTTACGAAAGTGGTTATAACAGCTGGGCACACTTCAGCAAACAGTTTAAGCAGGTAAAAAAAATAACGCCATCGCAATACAGGAAGGAGTTTGCGGATAAATTAAATGCAGGATAGTACTTCAGTATTCTCTCCTTAAAAATATTGTTACATTTTATACCCCAATTTTTCTGCTACTTCTGCTGGCAATACAGGCAGTTTTCTCCGGTCAACCAAAAAACTGTTTAGCTGCGCCAGTTCACGAAAAATATAATGTTTATCCATTGCACCTTTTAAATAGCCGGCACCGGTACTTCCCCCCGTTCCAATACGGGTACCAATCATTCGTTGCACCATATTTATATGCCTGTTGCGCCAGCTGGCAAGCTGGTTATCCGTTTCAATCAATGTATCCAGCAACTGAAAAGGCAATTCCATCATAGGGTAACCATGATACAGCATAATAAATAAAGCAGACCGGCAGGCCACTGGTGTTAATGATCTTTCTGGGTCTGCTTCGTTAAAGATTTTGTCAAACAAAGAGGCATTATCCTTTTCTGCGTCAGCGAGGCTTGATATATAAACTTCCCTGTAGTTATTCCAAAAAACTTCATCAATAAAGGGCATCCGTTCCAGCCATGCATTTACCAGTTGTAATACAGATGGTGTATTCTCAGCTTCTTTAATTATCGCAATATCTTTTTCCTTTAATTGGGACGTATAATAACCCTGCCCGTGCCGGTGTTCAAATTTCAAACCCAGTTTGGCTTCCAGAATTTTAAACTGGTAACTCTGAAAACCAGATGCAGGCCGTAACATATCCCTGAAGTCGAGAAAATCCATCGGCGTCATGGTTTCCATTATATCTATTTGCTGTACCAGCACTCTTAAAATTGTGGTCACTCTTTTTAATCGGTGCACCACCGTTTGCATTTCAGGCGAATTGTCATTTAAAGCAGGTTTATTTAAAATATCAATAACGGAATTTACTTCAAACAAAATTTGCTTAAACCATAATTCATATGCCTGGTGAATTATAATAAACAGCATTTCATCATGAGCCGGAGCATTGCCGGGTTTAAAACTTTCCGGCTGTTGTGCGCCGGTTATTTTATCCAGTTGCAGGTAATTTCCGTAATACAAACCCTGTTGTTGCATGTTGGTTGTTTTAGTTTAGTGAAGCAAACTTAGCAAAATTGTTTTGCAAGGTGTTTTGTTAAGCGGTTGCAAACGGTATTTTGCTTTAACATTTTGTTACGTAAACAAAATTATTCTGGCACACAATTCCATTTATACAATGTAAGCAGATAAATAACCCCTGCCAGCTTAACAATGAAAAAATTTTACACTACTATTACTGCAATAACAGTTTTTGCAGCAGCAACATCAGCACAAACATCTTTTGGCGTTACTGCCGGAGTTATAAACAGTACCTGGAAAGGCGATGCCCTCAACAGCTTAAATAATGTAATCGATCTTTCGCAAGGGTTTATAACAACCAAAAGTAAAACTGGCTTTACCATTGGTGGTTATGCCAGTATTCCTGTAAGTGAAGTTATTTCTTTTGAACCTGGTATTGCTTATGCACAAAAAGGCTATACCATGAAGGGTGATTTAAAAATAGATGCGCTTAAATTTTTAGGAGCCAACGCAAGCGCCAAAGTAGAGGCACATTATATTGATGTTCCCTTAATGCTAAAAGCTACCGTGGCTAATGGTTTGAATATATATGCAGGCCCGCAGTTAAGCTACATGGCCAAAAGCAATTTGCATGTAAATGCCGGTATACTGGGTATATCCTTATACAACAGCAGGCTAGATATAACTGATAATTTCAACCGTATTGATGCAGGTGTAAGTGGCGGCATTGGTTACCAGTTTAATAATGGCTTAAACATTAAAGCCATGTACGACCATGGCCTTGCCAAACTGGACAAGAACGAAAATTTTAAAGCATATAACAGGGATTTTAAAGTTACAGTTGGTTTTACTTTTTAGGTGGCTATGCTTTCTGTTTACGCGGCGCCCTTTTGGGTGCCGCTTTTGTTTTTTCAGCAAAAAAGCAATCATTGCTCTTCCTTTGTCAGCAGTTGCCGTTTCCTTAAATTTGCACCCCGGCTAAGCCGTCAACATTTGTAAACAGAAAAACTAAAACTGAAAACAGTTTAATCATGGGAAGGATATTTGAAGTAAGAAAAAGCGCCATGTTTGCCCGCTGGGATAAAATGGCAAAAAACTTTACCCGTATTGGAAAAGAAATTGCCATTGCTGTAAAAGCAGGTGGACCAGAGCCTGAAAACAATCCTGCTTTACGCCGTTGCTACCTTAATGCCAAAGCCTGCAACATGCCGAAGGACCGTGTAGAGGCAGCCATTAAAAGGGCAATGGGCAAGGATAAAACAGACTATGAAGAAATAGTATACGAAGGCTACGCTCCACATGGTGTGGCAGTAATGGTGGAAACAGCTACCGATAACCCCACCCGTACCGTTGCAAATGTACGTATGCATTTTACCAAAGGTGGCGGCGCTTTAGGCACCAGTGGTTCCGTGGCTTTTACTTTTAACCGCATGGGAGAATTTAAAGTAAAAAACAACGGGCTGAATCCTGACGACCTGGAACTGGATTTAATAGATTTTGGGCTGGAAGAAATTGGTGAAGATGCTGATGGCAATATTATCATCCGCACGGCATACAACGAATTTGGCAATATGAGTAAGGCATTGGAAGAAAAGAAAATTGAAGTAGTAAGCGCCGAGTTAACAAGAATCCCCTCCAATACAGTTGAATTGGGAGAAGAGCAGGCCAATGAAGTATTGAAAATGATTGATAACCTGGAGCAGGACGATGATGTACAAAAGGTTTATCACAACCTTAAATAATAACTGCTTAACTTTTTTGAAACAGCTTCTTTACCGGAAGCTGTTTTTTATTGGCTGCAGTTTTAAAGAATCATTATGTAACCTGATATTAGCAATAAAGTTATAAGCCGGTTTAAAAATTTTTATTGCAGCACAAATTTGCAAACGGATGAAGAGCAATAACTCATTAATCATAACTTCATAATGAAAACAGTCTTATGATGCATTCGTTCCTGGAAGAAATAAAAAGACTAAAAGCCATTGCAGATACCGGGCTTTTATATTGCACAACTGAGTATGATAAAGAACGGTATACTGAGCTGCAGCAAATGAGCTACCGGTTACTGCAGGCAATAACCAACAACAGCATCCCGGCATTACAGGAAGCCTTGCCGCAGGCTAAAGATTATCCAACCGTAAAAGTGGATGTAAGGGGAATGTTGCTTGACCCCAATAAAAAAATACTGCTGGTTAAAGAAATGGCCGATGGCAAATGGGCTTTGCCTGGCGGCTGGGCCGATATTGGGTACAGTCCAACAGAATCAATAGCAAAAGAGTTTAAAGAAGAAACCGGCTTAACAGTTACAGTAAAAAAATTACTGGCAGTGTTTGATAAAAAAATGCATCCGCACCCACCCGATGTTTTTTATACATACAAACTGGCTTTTTACTGTCTTGCAGATTCATTTAACCTGCAAAAGGGCTTTGACGTACTGGATGCTGATTATTTTGATATAAATGGTTTGCCACCCTTGTCAGAAGAGCGTATTGTAAAACCACAGGTTGAGCTTCTTTACAACAAAATAATCTCAGCAGATATGGATGCATATTTTGACTGACACTATATTTTTCAACATCATTAATTTGCTATAACTGTTTTTTTGGCCTTCATGGCACTCTCCCAGTTTACAGGGTAAAGCGCCTGCATCCGTTTTGACATATCTTTCATTGCAGCAACTACTGCAGCCTGCAATGCTGCCGGAAGAGTATAAAACTCTTTATCAACTGTTAGCCGGCGCTCATTATCAAGGGTGCCATTTTGATGGCGTATAAATATTTTGCGGTTGCCGTAATAAGTTACAATCACCACCCTTCCATCTTCAAAATGATTCCGCCCTGCTGTGCCATAAACAATAATTGGGTCCGCAATGCCATCGCCGGTAACATCCGTAATACTGCTGTACCGGCTCCAGAACCAAATTGCCTGCTCTCCCTTTTTTTTGTTTACTGCATCCGCAGCATCCCATACCATTTGCAATCCAGTCTTTTTTTGTATTACTGTAAACGTTTTTATTTTAAAACTAAAGGTGTCTTTCTTTTTGCCAATAGAATCCCTGCTTTCAGTCAGTAATGTGTAATACAAATCGTTTTTGTTTGTATAGCTGTACACACGAAAAATAGGGTATTGTATATTGAGTTGTTTTTTTATTGCGGCAGTAAAAATGCTGTCGGTCTTTTTACTGGTAAGTATTGTTGCAGCAGGTTGAGCAATTATTGCCTTACTAAGTAGAAAAAAGCTTAGTCCAATTACAAAATATTTCATACAGTTACTTTATTTAAATAGCCGTTTAAATCTACAAAACATAATTGACTTCCTAAAGCATAAGAGGAAAATAGCTTCGCACCGGTTTTTATTCCATTGCGTAAAGCTTTTTCTTTAATGAAACTATATAAGCCTGATGTTATTTTTTCCACTAAAATTTTAAGGTTGTTAATAAGTTAATTTGGAAACATTCAATCACATTTCGTTAAATTTGAAACAGATGAGTTAGTAGTACCAAACAATATTTTATCACACAAAAGTGCTGCAGCAGCTGAGGTCAACAGTAGAAACAGCATGATAAATTTTGAAAACTTTGACGGAAACAATTATTAACCTCGAAACCGTGAACCCTATCGAGTTTTTTGGAGTAAATAACGGAAAGTTAGATCTTCTTAAAAAGAAATTTCCCCTCTTAAAAATCCTTAGCCGTGGTACACAGATAAAGTTAAGCGGCGCCCCGGAGCAAATTACCGGCGCCAAAGAAAAAATTGAGCTTATACTGCAGTACCTGGAACGCAACGGGCACATGAGCACTAATTATTTTGAACAGATTTTGGGTGGCGACGATGATAAAGTGATAGACAACTTTATGGAACGCAACCCGAATGATGTATTGGTATTTGGCCCTAATGGTAAAACTGTAAGGGCACGTACCGCTAACCAAAAAGCAATGGTGGAAGCCTGCGACAAAAACGATATTGTTTTTGCCATTGGCCCTGCCGGTACAGGTAAAACTTATACGGCTGTGGCGTTGGCTGTAAGGGCGCTTAAAAACAAAACCGTTAAAAAAATTATTTTAACCCGCCCTGCAGTGGAAGCCGGCGAAAGCCTTGGTTTTTTACCGGGTGATTTAAAAGAGAAGATCGATCCGTATTTACGGCCTTTGTATGATGCGCTGGATGATATGATACCCGCCGATAAGCTGGGATATTATATGACCACACGTACCATTGAAATTGCACCATTGGCATATATGCGTGGCCGCACGCTGGATAATGCATTTATTATTTTGGACGAGGCACAAAATGCCAACGACCTGCAGATAAAAATGTTTTTAACCCGTATTGGCCCCAATGCCAAAGCCATTATTACCGGCGACCCAACACAAATTGATTTGCCAAAAAATCAGCAAAGCGGTTTGTTTAAGGCCACCCGGATTTTAAAGAATATTAATGGCATTGCCCATATTGAACTGGATGAAGAAGATGTGGTGCGTCACCGTCTTGTTAAATCCATCATTAAAGCTTACAATAAATTTGATGGAAAGGAAGAACCGGAAAATAAAAAGACTCAGTAATTTCGTGACATGTTCCTGATTAAACATACACAAAGGCAGCTTTTATGCTGCCTTATTTTTTTTACGGCATGCAACAGCAAACCACAATACCAGCGGCTTATTGCAACAAGAGAAGATTCGCTAAAAGAAGAGCAACGTGTAAATAATGCTTTTATTAAAATTGACTCAGCAAAAAGCTGGATAGAAACCGGTGATTTAATTGTACGCACCGGCAACGATTTTACCAGCGAAAGTTTGCGCAGCCTCAATCAGCGGGATAAAACCTACTCACACTGCGGCATTGCCAGTATAGAAAATGATACCGTTTTTGTTTATCATGCACTTGGCGGAGAGTGGAACCCCGACCAAAGAATAAGGAGAGACATCTTAGCTGTTTTTGCCGAGCCTTACAGTAACCGGGGCATTGGCATTTACCGCTATGCATTGCCTGCCACAGATATACAAAGCCTTATGGTAACTGTAAAAAATCTGTACAACATGGGAATCATGTTCGATATGAAATTTGACCTGCAAACAAATGACCGGATGTACTGCGCCGAATTTGTTTACAAGGCTTACCTGATGGGCACCAATGGCAAACTGCAGTTTACCACCAGCCATATTGGTGATTTTGCCTTTATTGGGGTGGATGATTTGTTTCTGCAACCCTTGTGCAGCCTGCAAAAAAAGATTTTATACAGATAGTAAGAAATCGTAAAAAAATACAATTACTTTTGACACAAACTAAAAAAACATTTTATGAAAAGAATTTTAATGGCTGCAACACTGTTTACTGCAATGATTTTTGCAGGCTGCAAAACTGGTGGCGGCGACCCCAAAACTGTTTTGGTTGCTTTTTTTGATGCATTAAGTAAAAAAGATTTTGCCACCGCAAAAAAACTGGCTACAAAAGACAGTGAATCTATGTTCAGCCTGATGGAGATGGGCATGAAAATGGCAAAAGATGAGAAAGATGATGAAATGGACAAATTCAACAAGGATAAAATGATTATTGGCGATGCAAAAATTGACGGCGACAAAGCCACTGTAGAAGTAAAAGACAAGGAAAAAGGCGAAGGTGTAAACTTTATTCTTAAAAAAGAAAACGGGGACTGGAAAGTGGCATTTGACAAAGCTTCCATGATGCAGATGGGCATGGAAAAAATGAAGGAAAAAGGAATGGACACTAACAGCGTAATGGACACCTTAAACAGCGGGCTGGATAAACTGAAAAACATGAATCCAGATTCCCTTACTGATAAGCTGAAACAAAGCATGGAAAAAATTAACGAGAACAAAGACAAAATTGAAGAGGCTGCCAAAAAAATGGAAGAAGCTACCAAAAAACTCAACCAGTAATAAGATTACATAATCATTGCAAAAAGCACCTTTTACAGGTGCTTTTTTATTTTCGGGCCTGTGGTATTTTCCGTATCAATTTTGGCAGTACCTTTAAACCATGATGAGATTAGCTTATATACTGCTGGCTTCTTTTTTTATATACAGCTGCACCGGCAATGAAAAAAAAGAACCTGTAACCGACACAGATGTGGCCACCGCATTTATCCGCTCCACACTGGACAATGATTTAAAAACCGCAGAAAAGTTTATTCTTCCTGACGATACCAACCACCAGTATTTTGAAACGTTTAAACGCCAGTACCAGCAAAAAGACAAAGCGGTGCTGGATAAATATAAAACTGCAGAAGTGGTGATAGATGAACTGAAGCCTGAAAGCGATACAGTACACACTTTGGTTTATTCAAACACCTATACCAATAAAAAAGACAAATTGAAACTGGTATGGAAAAACGGCAAGTGGATGGTAGATTTTAAATACACCGTTACTCAAACCGGGCAGTAATATGATGCTGAAAAATTTTTTAATCGTAGGATTGGGTGGCGCCATAGGCTCCATGCTGCGTTATGGCACATACCTGCTGTTTCCAGTAAAAGATTTTCCGCTGGCAACTTTAACAGTAAATATAATTGGCAGCTTTATTATTGGTTTAGTAATAGCGCTTGGCATAAAAGACGAAAGCTTTTTAAATAACTGGAAGCTTTTTCTGGCAACCGGTATTTGCGGTGGTTTTACAACATTCTCTGCATTCAGTGCAGAAAATATTGCCATGCTGCAAAACGGAAAAATCACATCGGCTTTGTTGTATATTTCAGCAAGTATTGTAGCGGGCATTATTGCTGCATGGCTCGGTTTTAAACTTATCAATCACAGCTAATCACTCATAATCTTTTCTTATGTACGTTCTTCATCCATGGCATGGCGCACATTTTGGCAATAAAGCGCCGCAAATAGTAAACGGCCTTATTGAAATCCCCCAGGGCAGCCGCACCAAGTATGAAATAGATAAAACAACCGGCCTGCTTAAATTAGACCGGGTTATCTATTCATCTTTCCACTACCCTGTTAATTATGGAATGATACCACAAACCCTTGGGCTGGATGGCGACCCGCTGGATATATTGGTAATCTGCAGCGAAAGCATTCAGCCGCTTTGCCTGGTGCAGGCAACTGTAATTGGCAACATGCAGATGATTGACAATGGAGAAGAAGATGATAAAATAATTGCGGTGGCAACACAGGACCCGGGTGTAAACCATTACACCGATGTAAATGACCTGCCACAGCATTTTAAAGCCGTACTCAAAAACTATTTTGAAAATTACAAGGTTCTTGAAAATAAAGTGGTGGAGATTGATGAATTCCAGGGAAAAGAAGTGGCTTATAAAATTATTGAAGACGCCATTAACCACTACAAAGAAAAATTTCCTAAGTAATGACACCAAAAAAAAATATTATGGATATACAAACTGCCCTCCTGATTATTTTAATTGGAATTGCTGCCGGTACACTCAGCGGCCTTGTGGGTATAGGTGGCGGAATCATTATAGTTCCTGCATTGGTGTATGTTTTAGGTTTTTCCCAGAAAATGGCCCAGGGTACATCATTAGGTTTAATATTACTTCCCGTAGGCATACTGGGGGTAATTCAATATTATAAACAGGGGTATATTAATTTAAATGTGGTTTGGATGTTAGCCGCTGGGTTTGTTATTGGCGGATGGCTGGGCAGTAAAATTGCCATTAATCTTTCTCAGGAAACTGTAAAAAAAATATTTGCAGTGTTAATGATAATTATAGCTATTAAAATGCTTTTTATTGACAGGCCGGCAAAGCCGGTTAGCAGTATCCCTCACAATAGTGCTGGCCAAAACAGCAGCAGTTAAAAATATCTTTTTATAATCCTCAGTTTTTGCGTGCGTATGCCTGTTGTCCGGGTAATGATGCCCCCGGTATCAATATCATCCACCTGCACTTTTCCTGATGCATGAATGATTTCTGCATTGTTAAGCAACAGTCCTACATGAATAATCTCTCCATCCTCGTTATCAAAAAATGCCAGATCACCGCATTGTGCCTGTTGCAAAAAATCTACTGTTACGCCTTGAAGGGCTTGTTGCCGTGCATCACGTTGCAGAGGAACATTTAAGAATTTATACACCATTTGAGTAAAGCCACTGCAGTCTGTTCCAAAAATAGAGCGGCCACCCCACAGGTAAGGTGTATTTAAAAAATGTGCTGCAATTTCTTTAATAACAGTTTCGCTTCTTTTTACTTCGGTAACATCCCATGTTTTACCACTGTATTCAAATACATTATTTTCAAAAGATAGTTTACCATTCTTCAGGCTGGTTAAAGAACTGCCAAATGGAATGTGCATGTCACTATCCCTGCACAACAGTATATTTTCCCGGCCTGCTGCCAGTAGTAATGGTGGCAGGTTGTATGTTTCCCAATCAATTGCTGCAAAGTGCTGTTGCTGGCACCATCCTTCATATCCATCTGCCTTTACAGCAATTTTTACAAACCCGTTTTTCGGCAATTCAGTAATAATGCAACACTCTCCAAAAAGCAGCTGGCTTGTCATTTCTGCTTTATGATCGGGCATACTGCGAACAGCAGCTAAAGGAACAATACAAACGGCATACTCCATAATTAAGATTTAGCGTAACTAAATTATGGAAATTAAAGTATGTTTACATCTAAGTATCAGAAAACTTACTGTAAGCATTTTGAATCCTGACAAATACAATCATATTAGCGATGCCGGGTTGCTTGAGCAGTTTTACAGCGACCGTAACAATGAATGGCTGGGCATTTTACTGCAGCGCTATACATTGCTGTTGCTGGGTGTTTGTATGAAATATTTAAAGAATGAAGAAGAAGCAAAAGATGCGGTGCAACAGGTATTTTTAAAAGCCATTAATGAGCTGCACAAATACAAAGTGGATTATTTTAAAAGCTGGATTTACATGGTGGCAAAAAACTATTGCCTGATGCAACTGCGGGACAAAGGAAAATATACGGCTGAAATAAACGAACGCATTATGGCCACTCCGGACGAAACAGAAAACCGGCAAAACCATATTGACAAAGACAACCGGCTTACCCATATGGCAGCGGCCCTGCAGCAACTGAACAAAGAGCAGCAACTATGCATAACTTTGTTTTATCTTGAGAAAAAAAGTTACCAGGAAATTGCAGATGAAACACGGTTTACGATGATGCAGGTTAAAAGCCATATACAAAATGGCAAACGAAACCTTAAAATGATTTTAGAAAAAAACAGCAACGGCTAAAATAAAGGCCGGGTGCAGCAAACAAATACATGACTTATTATAACCACTGCAATGGCAGATGAATTGAAAGACATATTAAACAACAGTAACGACAACATCGATAACCAAAAGCTGATGGATTACCTGAGCAAAAAGTTACCGGCGCAGGAAAGCCATGAACTGGAGAAACAGATGGCTGATGACGATTTTATGAACGATGCTGTGGAAGGGCTGGAGCAAATGGGCAGTACCCAAAAGCTGAGCATTTCCGTTGAAATGCTTAACAGGGAATTGCAGAAACAAATCAGTAAGAATAAAAACAGGAAAGAGAGGAGAAAATTTAAGGAGCAGCCGTGGACCTATATTGCCGTTATTTTGCTTTTGTTGCTTGCAATTATTTCGTACATGGTTATCAAAAAATATACACAAAAAAAGCAGGTTTTACCAGGCAACATCACAACTTTTACCTACTCTAAAAAACTTTAGCTTTTTAAGTCCGAAATTTCTATTAAATTCATTTTAAACTTTAATCAATGATAGAAATTATTCTTGAAGTGCTGGAATTGTACAGCAGGGATGGCGAATTTCATTAAATAATGCCGCCATTCTTCTTTTTGTGACAGGCCTGATGCCTGTCATTTTTTATTGCAGCGTTATTAAAATTTTACAAACCGCAAAGTCTTTACATTACCTTCAGCAGAAATGGCTGTAAGATAATACATGCCTGCTGAAAGTTTAGATACGTTTACATCAAACATATTACTGCCAGCCGAAGCTGTAAACTGCAGTTTGCTTACCGGTCTGCCCATAACATCTGTAATGGCCATATCCAGTTTTGTTTTTTGTGCCGCCGCAATGCTTACCTGCATATCGGAATGGACTATGCTGGGCAGCAGGGCAACTATATCAAAGCCATCAGTAGCATTAATGATAGCAGTTATGGCACTGTAAGTTATTTTACCATTTACATCTGTTATTTTAATGCGGTAGTAATTGGTTCCAGGCAACAGGTTGTCATCAGTGTAAGTTGTAATTAAAGATGCTACTGTTGCCAGCTTATCAAAATTGCGACCATTAACAGAGCGCTCTATTGCTACTTCTTTTATAGTCGTAACATTATTATACGTCCAGTTAAGAATGGCTTTGCTGCTTTGTTTTTGAACGGTTAAATCTACGCTGCGTGGAGTGCTTAAAATTGAACCGCTGTTACCTAAAACCATTGGTAAATCCACACCACCTAAAAATGAAGTTACCGTTGTGGGAACCTGGTAAGAGCCTGCCGGAGCTATGCCTGTTTGATTAAGGTTCCAGGCAGATGTATACACCCCATGATCTACCGTCGCAGTATAATTAAACCCTGCGCCACCATCACCTGCTGAATAGAAAAAGTTAACATTAACTGGCACACCAGGAGTTGAACTGGCCTGTACAATCCAGGTACGGTTAACAGCGTTAGCAGGATTAAAAATCGGGTAAGATGATAAACCCAGTTCAACCCTTGCCCCGTAATCAAAATTATTACCATTCGAAATAGCTAATCCCGTCATCGATGTTGCAGTAGCGCCAATGGGAAATAATTTAAACCCAGCACCAATTGCCGATATAATAAGTTTGCCGGTGCTGTTAGTATAAACATGAGAGGTGTTTGTTCCACCAGCAGTGCTGGATGCTGTTATATTATTAGCACCCAGTATTAGGTTACCTGTGGTTAAAGTAATTGTTCCGCCCATAGTTCTTGAGGCATGTAATGTAACACCACTTGCATTATTAATTGTAAGATGGTTCGGGCCGGATGTTGCAGGAAATTCTTTGTCTGTTGTTGTTTGTCCGGTGCTTGCACCGTAAGACAAGGTTGCGTTTACTCCATAAACAATATTCCCTGTTCCACTTAAAGCAATAGTTCCACCATTATGATTAAAGGTGCCATTTATTGTCAAAGTAACACCATTGTCTACAGTAAGAATGGCGCCGCTTTCTAATGTAAGATTATAGATAGTTTGATTACTGCTAATCCGTAAATTACCAGAGCCATTTATCAAAACATCATTTGTTGAAGGCAAAGTACCTCCTCCCGTTTTACTTAATTGTAAAGTATTGGCAGAAACTGTTGTTAGCCCATCATATGTATTTGCCCCTGTAAGATTAAGTGTACCTGTCCCTGCTCCACTTAATGTTAATTTTTTACCTGTACCACTAATCACTGAACTTATATCTATTCCTCCGGTTCCGTCAATAGTGATGATATTGTCTGTAGTATTTGCAAGTGCAATATTCATAATTTTTCCAGTGCCCGTTTCATTGTCCTGCAACGTTAAGAGATTACCACTTGCATTTCTTAAAATAACGTTATTTACACTGTTAATTGTTGTTCCATTCAAAGTAAGAAAACCTGTTGCCAATGTTGAAGAGTTTCCAATGGTAAGAACTCTTGTTCTTGCGTTTGTTACTTCAATACCTCCTATTGACAAAAGGGAAGTATTCATATTTATACCTGCAGTTGTAGCTGTTCCTGTATTATTAAATTGAGCAACATCTGTTGTTAACCAAGTTCCTGCTGCAGTGTTGGGAGTCCAGTTAGTTGCCGTATACCAAGCTGTGGATGCTCCGGCACTTGTCCATGCAATTTGGCTGAGACCTTTTGATGCAACAAAAAGACTGCATAAGCAAAGTACAAATTTACCAATTTGCAAAAAGCTATTGTTAATTGCAAGTACAGTTTTCTTCATAATAGTGAAATAAGATTAAAAAATAAAACAGCAGTAGTTTACAAGGGAGGTGGGATACTTATAGCAAGATAAGTTAAAACTTAAAAATGCTGCCTTTGTTTTTGCCTGCAAATCAATAATATTTTCCACATACTAAATCTGCCCATTACTTAGCGAAACGACCCGGTTCTTTATAAAACTGCCCCGGTTTAGCCGGGGTAGTGGTTGAATACGAAGAACAGTTAAATTATTGTTTTACAAAGCCAAGGGTCTTTGTTTCTCCAGTGGCGGCAGTTGCTGTAATGTAATACATGCCCGAAGAAAGCTTCGATACGTTTACGTCAAACATATTACTGCCTGCAGAAGCTGTAAACTGCAGCTTGCTTACCGGCCGGCCGGCCACATCGGTTATTACCAAGTTAAGTTTTGTTTTTTGTGCTGCGGCAACGCTTACCTGCATATCCGCATGCACTATATTGGGCAGCAGTGCAACTATGTCAAACCCATCTGTTGCATTAATGATTGCGGCAATAGCGCTGTAAGTTATTTTACCATTTATATCAGTTATTTTAATGCGGTAATAATTAATACCCTGCAGTAAATTATCATCCGTATAAGTAGTAATTAAAGAAGCCATTGTTGCCAGCCTGTTAAAACTGCGGCCATTAACAGAATGTTCAACCACAACTTCTCTTATTGGGCCTGCATTGCTATAAGTCCAGTTGAGTATTGCTTTACTGGTTTGTTTTTGTACAGACAGATCCACACTTCGTGGCGAGTTGAGTATTGAGCCTGTATTGCCTAATACCATAGGTAAATCTACCCCGCCAACAAAAGAGGTTACTGATGTTGATACCTGGTAAGGGTTTATACCAGATGGTGTAAGCCCCGTTTGATTAATATTCCATGCCGTTGTATAAACTCCATGATCAACTGTTCCTGCATAATTAAAACTTGCACCTCCATCTCCGCCATAATATGAGAATACAACATTTACAGGTGCATTGGGTGTAGTTGTTGCCCGTATTACCCAGGTACGGTCAACAGCATTAGCAGGGCTGAAAATGGGATAAGATGATAAACCTGTTTCGACCCTTACAGCATATGTGTTGGGAGAAACTGCACTTGCAGATGGCACCAGTGTTACAGGGTTATATGCAGCAGCAGTTGGCGCCACAGGAAAATCCTGACTGGAGGATGCCATAAGCCCGGTAGCTAATAAAGAACCTGTGCCGTTTGTTACAACTTTACCATTACTTACTGCTATAATGTTACCTGCTGCCACTGAAAGATTAAAGTTATTAAGCTTAATATATCCGCTTGATAATGTCAATTGATAAGGGAGCACTAAATTACTTTGTAAAGATGCCCCATTAGTTGAATTGAGTACAGAAAAACTGAAAATTCCGGTAAGATTATTCATCTGTACATTTTGAGTGGCAGTACCTGCTAAACTAAGCTGGTTCTGTCCTCCAAAATTTGAAGTGGCGGTGAACAATCCTGCTGTTTGTGTAACATTCCCTTTTACTTTCAAAAAAGCGGCCCCGCCCGGGCTAGTAAAAACAGGCCTGTTTGTGAGATTGATGGTGCCCCCAGTTTGAGTAAGATTACCATTTACGGTTATAGTTATTGGATAGGCAGAAATCACATCACCGGAAAAAGTGGCATTACAATATAAAGTACCGCCACTAACAATAAGGTCGGTATTAATGGTGCCTGTGCTGATTAAACTGGCGGGAGATGCTAATTCCACCACGCCACCCTGTACTTCCAAATGCCCAATTGTATAATTTGAAGGATCGCCAAACATTTGCAATGAACCTGTTCCTGTATTCATTACCCTTATGCTGTCCATTGCTGCATTTGAAGCTGGAAGCAACACTGCCGAAGCCCCAGAAATAGTCTGGCTGTTGTTGTTCCAGATGAGCAAGCCATTATAATTAGCTCCTGAACTAAATGATGGCATAGTGCTGGTAACACCTGTTACATTAATGGTAGAACCATTCTGGTAATCTGCAACAGGCACCACTCCTCCGTTTCTTGCCCATGTTAAAGTGGATCCACTTAAAAAACGTACAGTGCCTGTGGTGCTGTTATTGAATAAGGCTCCGGTATGCACAGACACCAGGTATATCCCCCCACTAATATCAACATTGGTAATATTGGTAATGCCGGCATTATTTACCGACCATGCAGAACTGAAACCCAGAAATATGGTTCCATCCACCTGTGCATTGTTTGGACCTGAAGCTCCATAAGTTGAAAAATTGATTCCAAAGCCGCCGTTGCCCATTGATAAAAATGCACCCGCTGCAACATATAAAACCGGTGAGGCGGCGCCACCGTTATTAATCGTTAGTGAACGTAACCCTCCTGAAGAAATAATATTGCCGCCCAGCCCAATTGCCCTCAAAGAAGCAATAACAGGGCTCACATCCATATCGCAGGGATTATTGGAATTAAAGATTACAGTATCGGTGCCAGCGGGAATACCAGCAGGGGACCAATTACCTGGCGTACTCCATGTACCGCCGCTTGCACCAATCCATGTTTTAGTGTTTTGCGCTATTACGGATTGAGATAGAATAATTAAGCCTGTAAAGACAGAAAGGCTTTTTGTGCGCCTGTAAAAAATAGAAGTAATTACAAGTAAAGTTTTCTTCATGAAATAGAATAAGTGTTTAGGAATAAAACAACAGCAGTTTACAAGGATGGGATACTAACAGCAAGTTAATTTAAAACTCAAAAATGCTGTTCTTAAGCTTTGCCTTTCACTCAATATTATTTTCCACATAAGTGAAAAGAAAAGCCTGTTGCTTATTAGTGCAACAGGCTTTAATAAATTAACCGGCAATTTTTATTCTTTTACAAAGCGTACAGTAAGCTTTTGCCCATCGTTTGTAATACCAGTAACATGGTAAATGCCAGAAGCAAGGCTGCTCATATCAACCGGCAACTGGTTGCTGCCCGCCACAAGATTAAACTTGTGTTGCTGCACCTGCTGGCCTGCCTGGTTGGTAACTACCACCTGTATGGAAGTTTTTTGTGCTGCTGATATACTGAGTACAGCGTTATTTTTTACCAGTGTTGGTGAAATACCTGTAATATCAACACCCGACCGGGAATTGAGCAGTGCGATAATACTACTGCTTAAAATTTTGCCGTTGAATTCATTTATTTTAAGCCGGTAAAAGTTTTTACCAGGCAGCGGATTGTTGTCTATATATTCAAACGGCTGCAGGCAGCGCACTGCTGTGGCGGTAAATACATTAATGGGATTAAAATTCCGGCCATCGGCGCTTCTTTCCACTGTAAATTCAACATTACCCGTGTTACTGCATTCCGCTTTCCAGTTAATGCTAAGAGCATTTGACAATTTGGCCCCGGTAAAATAACTGAGGGTTACCGGAAACACACTTGTTACGCCATTAAAAGTAAAATCGTTTATGCTGAATGGTGCCGCTGCTGCACTGGCCCCCCATCCATAAAGCCGGAACGTGATAGCAGATGATATATTCTGATAGGCACCTGCAGATAAATCAATTGTGGCACCAGTAGCTAAAGGCGCTCCAATATCATTGGTAAATCCATCAACACTGGTACGAAAGGCAAATGCTGTTGCGCCTGTACCTGATGCCTGGCCGGTATAAACAAAGCTTATAAAGCTGACTGTTTTACCTGGGTTAGGAGTAATGGTAAATTCAAAATATGCAGTAAGATCTATAGCTGCAGTATTCCAGCTATTGGCATTATACCTGTCGTTGGCATTGGTTCCGGTAATGCCTGCTCCACGCCCAATTCCTGAAGCTGTGAGGTTTGGATCTGTTGTTTGCCCTGTTGTGTATGGATTTGCAGTGTTAGGATTTGTTCCAGTAATTGGGTTATCAAAAACAGATTGCGCAATTGCGGTAACAGCCATGCAAATGCCTGCCAAAAGAATGTAGAGTTTCTTCATTGGTGTAAATATTTAAAAGATGAATAAAGGCGGGCAACGGATATTTTGGTAGCAGGATTTAAAAAGGAACAGGTGATACAAAATAAGTTTAAAAAACAAATTTTAAAAATTATTCAGGTATTAGTTACCCACATTAACGGTAAAACGAAGCCCCCGGCGATGCCGGGGGCTTATTACAAATTGACTGTTTTAAATTATTGTTTTACAGTCTGCTTTACTTTATCTGCGGCTTTGGTTGCTGCCTCTTTAACATCTTTCCCAAGCTCCTTTGCACCTTCTGCCACTTTTCCTGCTCCTTCTTTAACCTTCTCAATCACAGCACCGCCTTTGCTTTTAATGGTGTCAATAACTTCGCCGGCTTTCGTTTTTGCAGTATCCATCATTTTCTGTGCATTGTCCATGGCTTTTTGGGCATCAGACACAGCAGACGGGGAATCTGTTTTGGGAGTTTCAGCTGCTTTTTCTTCGCCGCTGTTGCAAGCAGTCATAAAAGCCGCAACTGCTAAAATCGCTAATAATTTTTTCATTGTATTTTTTTTAGTTTTATAAAATCAGGCAAAGCTACTCCTTTATATACTCCGTGCAAGAAACAGTATATTAATTTTAACCGACACCTTTAAAAATTACATCAACGGTTAAAAAAGGCAACAAGGTTTTATTTTTTTCTAAAGAATAATCTTACCGGCACGCCACTAAAGTTGAAATGCTGACGTAACTGATTTTCCAGGTAATGCTTATATGGTGCCTTTATATCATCGGGCAGGTTGCAAAAAAATGCAAATGCCGGAGAGTTGGTAGTTGGCAGCTGTGATATATATTTTATTTTAATTAAAATGCCTCTTACTACAGGTGGCTTGTAACCTTCAATGGCTTTAAGCATTACTTCATTTAATTCAGATGTAGGTATTTTGCGGCGACGGTTCTCATACACTTCTAAAGCCGCTTCTATGCATTTAAATATGCGCTGCTTTTCATGCACCGAAATAAAAATGATGGGCACATCACTAAACGGCGCAAAGCGTTTTTTTAATTCGGCTTCGTAATCTTTTGCGGTATTGGTTTTTTTATCTTCCACCAAATCCCATTTATTTACCAGCACCACAATGCCTTTTCCCTTTTTTGCGGCCAATGCAAATATGGAAAGGTCCTGTGCCGTAATTCCCTTTCCGGCATCCAGCATCAGCAGGCAAATATCCGCTTCATCCATTGCTTTAATGGCACGTATCACTGAATAAAACTCCAGGTCTTCATGCACTTTTGTCTTTTTGCGGATACCGGCGGTATCAATCAAAATAAATTCTTTATTAAAAAGATTATAGTGTGTGTGAATAGTGTCTCTTGTAGTTCCGGCAATATCACTTACAATGGTTCTTTCCTTTCCAATAAGGGCATTTAGTAAAGATGACTTTCCTACATTGGGTTGGCCAATAATGGCAAATTTCGGAAGCTCATCATCTAATGCAGCGGCTTCATCCTCTGGATTAATGAGTGCTGTAACAGCATCCAGTATTTCTCCCGTGCCACTACCACTGATGGAGGATACGAAAAAGATATGCTCAAAACCAAGGCTGTAAAATTCACTTGCCTCCAGCATCCGGTCGTGATTATCCACTTTATTTACTACTAAAAAAACGGGCTTGTTGCTGCGGCGCAGCATATCAGCCATACTCTCATCCAGGTCGGTAATTCCTGTTGCCACATCCACCATAAAAATAATGGCGTTCGCTTCCTCTACTGCAATATGTACCTGTTTGCGTATTTCTTTTTCAAATATATCATCGCTGCCGGCAACAAAACCGCCGGTATCAATTACGTTAAATGTTTTGCCGGCCCATTCGGCAATACCGTACTGACGGTCCCTTGTTACGCCGCTTACATCATCCACAATAGCCTTTCGCTGCTCCAGCATGCGGTTAAAGAAGGTGCTTTTGCCCACATTGGGGCGGCCTGTTATTGCTAAAGTAAAACTCATACAATTCAATTAACAATTATCATTTAAAAATGAACAATACCAGCATTGCCAATTATTCATTTTTCATTGTTCGTTTTTTAATACCCGTATTCCCTCAACTGCATTTCATTGTCTCTCCACTTGGGGCGCACTTTTACAAACAGCTCTAAAAAAACCTTACTGCCCAAAAATGCCTCAATATCCTTTCTTGCTTCAGTGCCAATTTTTTTTATCATCTTCCCGCCTTCTCCTAAAATAATTCCTTTTTGCGTTTCCCGGTTAACAATAATATCAGCACCAATTTTTATTAAGGTATTTTTTTCTTTAAACTCCTGTACCAGCACCGTGGTGTGGTAAGGTATTTCATCACCAAAAAACTGGAATACTTTTTCACGTATCATTTCTGCTACAAAAAATTTGGTGGGCAGGTCACTGATATCATCTCCCGCAAAAAATGGCTCCCCTTCCGGCAACAGTTTCAATATTTTTTTAAGCAAAAAATCGATACCATTTTTTTTAAGTGCCGATAATATCACCACTTCTTTACAATAGGACTGCTTGCGGTAATACTCTGTTACCACCTCCTGTTGTTCTTTAGATGCCTTGTCTGCTTTATTAAGTACCACAATAGCCGGCACTTTTAATTTTAATGAGGAAAAGATGGCATTGCTTTCTTCCTGGTCTTCGTTCACATCGGTTATCAGTAATGCCACGTCTGCATCTTCCAGGCTGCTTTTTACAGCCTGCATCATTTTTTCGTGCAGTTTGTATTTTGGTTCAATAATGCCGGGAGTATCGGAAAAAATAACCTGGTAATCTTTTTCGGTTAAAATGGCTTTAATACGGTGGCGGGTAGTTTGCACCTTGTGTGATACAATCGCCATCTTCTCTCCCATTATTGCGTTTAAGAGAGTGCTTTTACCTGCATTGGGTTTGCCAAATATGTTTACAAAGCCTGATTTCATAAATTACTTTAATAAAATAAATGAATTTGAAAACCGGCCCGAAACCTGTTAAAGAAAGAGAAGGTAATCAAATTCATCAGCCCTTGGCTGAGAATAAAAAAGGCTCGTATTTGAGCCTTAGATTTAGTTGCGAAGACTGGGATCGAACCAGTGACCTTCGGGTTATGAGCCCGACGAGCTACCGCTGCTCTACTTCGCAGTGCAAAAGTAAGGTATTGAGGGGTTGCTGCCAAATAATATACATTTGTTGTACAATTATTTTTATGAAGCAATACGCAGTTATCGTATTATCCTTACTGGCAGTGGTTTTAGGCGCAGGATGCAAAAAGAAAATAAAACAACAGGAAGATGAAGTTTACAGCCGTCACTTACAACGGCAGGTAAAACTCACTATCATTAGCACACCAATGCCGGATGATAAAAGCACTATGAATTTATTACTGCTGAACGACGGGCAGGATATAGAAAAACTGGGTGTTAAAAAAATTGTTGACAGCCTGTACAGCAAAAAATTAATTCAACCTTTAATTGTTGTGGGAATACATGCGGGCAACAGGGAAAAAGAATATGGTGTAAGCAATGAACCGGATTTTATGAACCGGGGAGATAAAGCGGATAAATACGCTGCTTTTATTGATGACGAATTATGTCCGTTTGTTAAGAAGCAGGCATCTTTAAGAAAATTTAAAACAGTTGTAATGGCGGGCAGTTCATTGGGCGGTTTATCGGCATTTGATATTGCCTGGGACCATGCTGATAAAATTGATAAAGTAGGCGTATTCTCCGGCTCTTTCTGGTGGCGGGATAAAGATGATAAGGCGCCTGATTATTCTGATGACAAGGACCGCATCATCATTAATAAAATACACAGCAGCCGTAAAAAACCACATTTAAAATATTGGTTTTATGCCGGAGGCAAAGAAGAAACAAGCGACAGGGATAAGGATGGTATTATTGATGTGGAAGACGACACCAAAGATTTAGCAGAGTTAATTAAAAGTAAAAATGTTTGCCTGCCTGAGGATATTATGTACACCGAAGATGTGAATGGCATTCATGATTATTCATCCTGGAGGCAGCAAATACCGGCCTTTTTATTATGGGCATTTGCAAAATAAAAAAGAACCGGCTTTTACCGGCTCCTTTTATTATTGTTCACCCTTCAAATTATTTTCCTTTCTTTCCTATGCTGCTGGCACCTCCAGTGTGCTGGTCTTTAATAACAGCATCGCCTTTGTATTTAATATCGCTGGCGCCACTGGCATTTGCAGTTAATTCTTTGTTTACAGTTATATGAATATCTGATGCGCCTGATGCTTTGGCTGTACAATAATCAGCCGATAATTCATAACCTTTTACGTCACTGGCACCACTTGATTCTATTTCTACCTTCTGCGCAGTGCCTTTTATGGTAACATCAGAAGCGCCGCTTAAATTCAGTTTTAATTCATCACTTATTTGAACTGCCCCTTTAAAATCGCTGGCACCGCTAAGACTCAGAAATAATGATGGTACAGAAATGACTCCCGATACCTGAACATCACAAGCGCCAGATGCCTCCACTTTTTCGAGCGTTTTAAAAGAAACATACACACGCAGGTGGCGGTTCTTCCAATTAGTCCATATTTTTTCGTTTGCAAAATATACTCTTAGCTGGCCATTTGCCACTTCCGTTTTAATTGCATCCCTGTACTTGGTTTCAGATGCACTTACAGCTAAAGCTTCTGCATCACTTTGCGACAGAAAAAGATCAATACCATCGGATATTTTTATACTGCTGAAATTGCTGCTTAAAGTTCTTGGCTCGGCATTAGGATCGTTAATGATTTCTTTTTGGGCTTTTGCAGCCAGCATGCTGCAGGTCACCATTAAAACTGCAATTATTTTTTTCATGTTTATATAGCTTTAACCGTTATGCTTTTTTTACACTGCCGCCGCTGTTAACATCCAGCTCTTTAATAACAGCGCTGCCTTTATATTTAATACCGCCGCCGCTGTTGGCTTTAGCATTTAGTTCTTTATTAATGGTAATGCGTACGCCGCCCCCGCTTGTTGCTTTAGCCTCGCAATAATCAACGGCAAGGTCGTAACCTTTAAAAACAGCGCCACTGCTTACATCCACTTTAATATTACCTGTATTGCCGGAAATATTTACAGACGAGCCGCTGTTTTGCTCAACAGTTAAATCTTTAGCGGTTACTTTTCCGTCAAAAGAAGAACCACTGGTAAATTTCATTTCAAGTCCGTTTACACTCAATGCACCCTGCACATCTACGTCGGCGCCACCTGAAGCATGAATTTTTTCCAATGTTTTAAAACTTACCCAGGCTTTTAATTTGCGTTTGTCGTTGGTAGCCCAGTTAATACCTTTGTAATCGTAATAGATTTTTAGCGTACCATCCACCACTTCGGTTTTAAAGCGCTCCATATACTTTTCATCTGATGCGCTTACAGCAATTGACTCTTCGTTCCCCTGCATTAAATAAAGATCTACGCCATCAGATACAGAAATGGCGGAAAAGCTGCCGCTCAGTGTTCTTTTTTGGGCACCGGCATCGGCAAATGTTTTTTCCTGTGCAACAGCTGCAAGGCTGATTAATGTGATTAGTGATAAAAATAATTTTTTCATGGCTATACTTTTTTTTGAGTGTGAATCATTTAAAAAATTGGAACTGACACTATAAAGTATCTTATAATTTTAAAATAATGCACAGCTGTTTATTAATTTATACGAAGTAAGAAAAAGAAAAGTTACAGTAACTGTAAAATTATTTTTAAAACTCCCCTAACTTTGTGCCAAGTTCTTATTTAACCGACTGAATTTCCGGGGTGTTTAATATCTGTTTCGACAAGCTCAACAAGACATTAAGCTGAGATTATACCCGTTAACCTGATCAGGATAATGCCTGCGTAGGAAGAAAGAAACCCTTAGCTTTTAGGGTTTTATCAGATTTTACAATGACCATTCTGGTTATTCAGCACAAATTTTAATGAAAATGAAAGTATTATTGAGCGCTGCCTTATGTGCATGCAGCATGGTTGCATGGTGCCAAACGCAAAGAAAATTTAATGACACTGCCTATTTGCAGCCCGTAGAGATAAATGCGGTAAGGGCCGGAGAAAAAGCCCCATTTGCTAAAACCAACCTTCAAAAAAAAGACATTGAAAAAAACAACCTGGGGCAGGATTTACCTTTTTTATTAAATCAAACACCGGGCGTGGTGGTTAACTCAGATGCTGGCACCGGTGTAGGCTACACAGGCATACGTATAAGAGGAACGGATGCCAGCCGTATTAATGTAACACTAAACGGCATTCCTTATAACGATGCAGAAAGCCAGGGTACTTTTTTTGTTGACCTCCCGGATTTTTCTTCATCCATTAATAGTGTGCAGGTACAGCGTGGCGTAGGTACTTCATCAAACGGAGCGGGTGCATTTGGTGCCACCATTAATCTTACCACCAATGAACTGAACAAGAAGTTTTATGCATCACTAAATAACAGTGCCGGCAGCTATAATACTTTTAAAAACACACTCCAGTTCGGCAGTGGCATTTTGGGTAATCATTTTACTATTGATGGAAGAGTGAGCCGCATCAGCAGCGATGGATATATAGACCGTGCCAGCAGTAATTTAAAATCCTGTTACCTCAGCACTGCTTATACTGATGAAAAAAATTCGTTGCGTCTGAATGTTTTCAGCGGCAAAGAAAAAACGTACCAGGCATGGAATGGTGTACCGGAAAGTTATTTAACTACCAACCGTACGTATAACAGTGCAGGAACAGAGAAACCCGGTGACCCATACGATAATGAAGCAGACAATTATACCCAAACCCATTACCAGCTTTTTTACAACCATAAATTCAGCCCGTACTGGAAAGGCAATGCGGCTGTGTTTTTTACCCGTGGAAAAGGCTATTACGAACAATACAAAGCAGACCGTAGCCTGTCTTCGCTTGGTTTGCCAGATTACGTAAATGGCTCCACAACTGTATCAAGTACTGATATTGTAAGAAGGCTATGGCTGGATAATAATTTTTACGGCACTATTTTTTCAGCCCAGTATCATAAATATAAAACAGAGTTTACTGCCGGTGGTGGCTGGAACGGTTATGATGGAAAACATTACGGTGAAGTAACATGGGCAAAAGTTCAGGCGGCAGTACCGGCAAATTACCGCTGGTATAACCTGGATGCTCATAAAAAAGATTTTTCTTTTTATACAAAACTTACGCAGGAGTTATGTAAAAATATTTATGCATTTGCAGATGTACAGTTCCGTAATATCAATTACAATATTAATGGCTTTAGGGACAACCCCACTTTGCTGATAAAAAACAACTACAATTTTATTACACCTAAACTGGGAGTTACGTACGCCAAAAACAACTGGCAAGCCTATGCTTCTTACGCTTTTGCCCAACACGAACCCAACCGGGATGATTATGAAGCCGGCACCACACAACAACCCAAACCTGAAAAACTGAATGATTTTGAAGCTGGCATTGACAAAAAAGAAAGCAAGTACAGCTTTGGCATTAACCTTTATTACATGCAATACAAAGACCAGTTAGTGCTTACAGGTAAAATCAATGATGTGGGCGCTTATACCCGTACTAACATTCCAAACAGTTACAGGACCGGTGTAGAAATACAGGGCGCTTATAGTTTTAACCAAAGGGTAAATGCTGCAGCCAATATCGCTTTCAGTAAAAACAAAATAAAAAACTATACAGAGTTTTTAGATGATTATGATAACGGCGGTCAGCAAACAAGGTTTTATTCTTCCGCAGATATTTCTTTTTCGCCAAATACTGTAGCCGGGGCTACTATTAACATACTGCCTGTAAAAAATGCACAACTAAGCCTGCTTAGTAAATATGTAAGCCGGCAATACCTGGATAATACCTCTCACAAATCGAGAAGTTTAAATCCGTATTATACACAAGATGTACGCTTAAGCTATACTCTAAAAGGTAAAACATTAAAACAGACAGACTTTATTGTGCAGCTGAACAATATCTTCAGTAAAATGTATGAGCCTAATGGTTACAGCTTCAGTTATATTTATGGAGGAGCATTAACCACGGAGAATTATTACTTTCCTATGGCACCATTTAATTTTATGGCTGGCGTGAATATTCGTTTTTAAAACAATGAACAACCCAGATATAGAGGCTTCCGTAAGGGAGCCTTTTTTGTTTCACATCTTCAAATGCTTTGTATATTTATAAATTAGCTGTTTAAAATACAAATCAATTACATGAAAACTAATAAATTTTTTAGTGCAGTTTACTATTTAAATAATACTGTTTTTGCTTTTTTGTTAGTTCAGTTTATTGTTCTGCTTTTAATGCTGCTGCTCCAAAAAGTCGGGCTCTCATCATATAAACTATCCTTTTCAACAAGCCCGTATAACGTAATAAGCGATACAGTAACAAAGCTTTTAATTGTATTGGCACTTTACCAATCTTTTCTTGCATTAAACAATGTTAAAAGAGGATATATGGATACGGCAAGTTGGCAAAAACATTTTTCAATAAGCGGAGTCTTATTTTGTGTAGCCAGCCTGACAAACTTATTAAATATTGAAACTGCGATAAATAAAGCAGCTTTAAATAAATTTCCCTTCTTTTATACCTCGAATGAATATTATGCAGGCTTTAATGGCTCATCATTATTTATTGTGGCTATCGGGATCTTATTACTCTTTATTTCCTCTTTAAAATATTCAGATAAAAATAATTTATGAACATCCATCAATCCTTTTTTACCGAAGATGAGGCACAACCCTGGCAAACCGTTGGCGAAGGCGTGCAAAGAAAAATCATGACTTATGATGACACTGTAATGCTGGTGAAAGTAAAATTTGATACCAATGCTGTTGGCACTGTACATCAGCATTATCATGCGCAGGTTACTTACATTGCCGCCGGCAGTTTTGAGGTGGAGATTGATGGAATAAAGAAAATATTAAACGCCGGTGATGTTTTTTACGCCTTACCAAACAAATGGCACGGTGTGATATGCAAAGATGCTGGTATACTCGTGGATGTTTTTAGCCCATACCGGGAAGATTTTTTATAAACCGTGCGAACTTTACTATTACTGATTCCCCTTCCGCATTTGCTGGTTCTCCTCGTACGTCATTACCCTGTAACCAGATTTGGGCACATCAAATTTTGATAACGGCACAGGCTCAAACCCTATTTTAGAAAGTGTGTATTTATATTTTGCAGAGCCACTTTCATATTCATACTCCAGCGCCGCACCGGGAAGGTTCTTAAAAGTGGCGTTGTATTCTTTATTACTAATGGTTAAATCTGGCGAATAAAATACTGTAAATGTTTTACCCGATGGCAATGTAGCTACTGCTTTTTTACAGTTGTACCCGGCTATGGTTTTTGTCTCTTCAGTTGTTTCAAATTTTATATCGTTGTAATTTTTATTTTTTTGCTCCCAGTTTTCTTTGGTAAGTGTAATCATCAACTTTTGTCCACTGTACTCTTTCAGAATTACAGCTGATCCGGTTTTTGCATCATGTATTGTTGTTTCTTTACCTAAAGCGCTCACCATATCAGAACGGCTTTGTGCACCTTTAATATAAACAGTAACCGTGCCCCCGTCAATAGCATCAGTTATCTGCGGTTCTTTATTGCCAGACTGAATAACAATATCGTAGGCCAGTGTGCCTTCTGAAATTGTTTTTTGTGCAAAAGAAAATACAGCGCTTAATAAAAGAGTAATCAATAAGCCGGCTGTTTTCATCTTTTTCATTTTTTAAGTTTTAATAAAGATAATAAAATCCCGTGCCAAAGCATTTTGCCTGTAAATAAAAAAGACCTGCAACCCTTAAAAAAGGTTGCAGGTCTTTAATTTAACGGTTTTTTAGTTTTTGTTGTTCTTGCCTTTCATTTCCTGCAGCTTCTTTTGCTGCTCCTGCATGGCCTGTATCCTCTCCTGTAATTTGCTCTGTTTTACGGGTTGCTTTCGTTTTTCCGCAATTTGTTCCAATATCTTATCATGGTTGATGATGTATTTCTGAATAACAATTTGCAGCAGCAATGTTATGGTGTTTGATACAGTGTAGTACCAGGTTAATGCCGAAGGCAGGTTATTAAATACACCCAATAAAAGAACCGGGAAAATATATGGCATGTATTTCATTACAGGGTTACTGTTATCCTGCATATTGGTCATGCTATACAATGAAATTAGCAGACTGGTAATTGTAGCTGTTAATGTAAACAGGCTCACGTGATCACCATAAAAAGGGATATTAAAAGGCAGTTGAAATATAGAGTCGTAAGCTGCCAGATCCTTTGCCCACAAGAAACTTTGACCCCTTAGTGAAATATTTGCCTGGAAGAAATAGTACAGTGACATGAAGATGGGGATTTGCAACAATGCGGGCAAACACCCACCCAATGGACTCACACCGGCGCTACGCCACAACTTCATTTGCTCCATGCTAAAAGCCTGTTGATCCATTTTGCCGGATTTATCCGTAAGCTTTGCTTTTAAAGCATCTACATCCGGTTTTAAAACTTTCATTTTTGCTCCGCTTAAATAGCTCTTATACAAAATGGGGGAAGTTATCAAACGAATGATAAGCGTAAGCAGTAAAATAACAATGCCGTAGCTGGTTACATATTTTCTTATAAAGTCCCAGATGGGCAGTAAGAAGTGACGGTTGATATATTTTACAAAAGAAAACGGACCTGTACCATATGTTACAATCTGGCCCATGTTGTTGTTGTATTTATCTAATACATTGTAATCGTTAGGGCCGTAATACAGTTGTAATGGAATAATACCATTAGAAGGCACAGTTAGCTTTAAGCTGGTATTTGTTTGCGCTACTATTCTTAAAGAATCAGCCACATTACTCCAATTGATCTCTGCACTTTGAAACTTGTTTTTAGCCACAAGGCCATTTATAAAAAACTGGGGATTAACTGCAACCCAATCCACTGGTTTACTAAAGTTTTCAGAGCTGCCTTTACTCAGGTAACTAAAATCATACTTGCCGTTTTCTACATAACAAATATGTGTCTGCTGTTTTTCGTAAGAAATATTTTTTTCTACTTGTGGTGTTTCATTCTTCCATAAAAGCCCCATGCTGCCATTTGTGATGAGTTTAGACGCATTGTTGAGAGTAATATTAAAATCAACCATGTAATCGTCTGGCTTAATTACAAACTGGTGGGTTATGATATTGTTACCCGAAGAATCCTTAACGCTGTATGTAACAACCTGGTTTTTATCTGTCCCTACAGCTTTGTTTTCCAGTGTAAAATTCAGGTCAGATGACTTAAGGGTTCCTGTACCAACCGGGTTATTAAAATCATAGCTGATTGTATTGTAATCACCTGATAATAACACCACAGGCTTACCGTCAAACGTTTTAAATTTTTTAAGCTCAACAGATTTAGGCTGTGCTCCTTTATTGGTAAAAGTAATTTTAGCGACTTCATTATCAATTACGGTCAGTTCTTCTGTACCACTGGTTTTAAGCCCTGCAGCAGCCTGTTGATTTTTGGCATTTTTAAAAGAGTCTGCTAATGCTGCATCTTTTTTAACTGCATTTGTATCAATATTCTTTTTCGCAACCTCCGCAAGTGAATCAGCCTTTTTCTTATTCAGTTCCTGTAAAGCCTGGCTGCTGCGGTTATTCATATAAAGCATCCCCATTAACAGCAGGCCAATTAAAACAAAGCCAATTACAGTATTCCTGTCCATACCCATGATAAAATATTTTAAGAGCGCAAAGGTAATTAAAGTTTAATGGTTGCCATTTTTTGACAGTTAAATATTACCTATGGTATAAAAAACCCCGGCACGGGGCCGGGGTTGTATGTTGAAGCAATAAAGCATTTATTTTTTTGCAGCAGGTGCGGCGGCTTTTGCAGCGGGCGCAGCAGCGGGCGCAGCAGCTTTTGGAGCAGCAGCTTCTTCCTGTTTTAATTGGCGGGTCATTGTAATAGATGCCATCGGAATACGGGGAGAGTTCATTACTTCCAGGTTATCGGTTTTAACATCTTCTACACGTACGTTCCCGTTCAGTTCAAGGTTTGTTATATCCACCTCAATATTTTCTTTTAAATATTTAGGATAACCTTTTACTTTCAATGATTTCATTTTAATTACCAGTTTACCACCTGCTTTTACACCTGCGGGAGCACCTGTAAATTTAACCGGTAAAGTAGCAATCACTTTTTTATCATCCACCAGTTCCAAAAAGTCAACATGAATTAATGCATCAGTTACCTTATCAAATTGCAGGTCTTTCAGAATACAGCTATAACTGTTTCCATCAACTTTAATGTTGGCCAGCATAAATTCAGATGTGTAAACGATGCTCTTAAAAGCAGCAGCAGGAGCTGAGAAATTAATCTCTTTTTTACCACCATAAATTACACCTGGCACCAGTTCCTGAGAGCGAAGTTGGCGGGTGGCTTTTTTTCCGCTTTCGGTCCTCAGTTGTCCTTCGATTGTAATTGTCTTCATTTTTAAATATTTTTTGTGAGGCGCAAAGGTAGGGAAATAATACTTTATTTACCAATGAAAAAACCGGGTAATTGAAGTGGGTTTCAATTATCCGGCTTATACTTTTTTGAAAACCTATTATTTTTTATTGGCCATCCTGCTTCGCATAAATAAGCTATTAATACTCTTGTTTTCAAAAGCATTACGTATTGCAATTGCGAATAATTCACTGGTTGAGGCTACTTTTATTTTATCGCATTGGCCTTTAAGAGGAATTGTATCACAAACAACCAACTCTTCCAATACGCTGTTTTGAATATTGGTGTATGCATTACCGCTTAAAACAGGGTGTGTACAAAAGGCCCTAACACTGTTGGCGCCCTTTTCTTTTAAAAGTGCAGCACTTTTACAAAGTGTACCTCCCGTATCGCAAATGTCGTCAACTAAAACAACATCTCTGTCAGTAACATCTCCAATCACAACCATACTGGCAATTTCATTGGCCCTTTTCCGGTGTTTATCACAAATCACCATTTCACATTCAAAGTAGGTGGCTATTTCCCGTATACGATTGGCGCTTCCGACATCAGGAGCTGCAAACGTAAGGTTAGGCAATTTCAATTTTTCTATATAGGGTATAAAAATCGCCGATGACTCTAAATGATCCACCGGTATATCAAAATAGCCCTGAATTTGTGGTGCATGCAAATCCATTGTAATTACCCTGTCGGCTCCTGCGGCGGTAAGCATATTCGCCACTAACTTAGATCCGATAGCTACCCTTGGTCTGTCTTTTCTGTCCTGCCGGGCAAAACCATAATAGGGAATTACAGCAATTACTTTGTATGCAGATGCCCTTTTAGCAGCATCAATCATAAGCAATAATTCCATTAAATTATCTGATGGTGCGTAAGTACTTTGAATAAGGAAAACAAACTGTCCCCTGATACTTTCCTGGAATTCTACGTAAATTTCTCTATCGCTAAAGCGCTGGATATTTACTTTGCCCAAAGGTTCACCAAATTTTTGTGCTATTTTTTCCGCCAGGTATTGAGATCCTGTTCCAGAGAAGATTTTTGCAGCGCCCATTATTGAAGTTTATACGTTTATGATTGAAGATGTTGCAAAAGTATTGTTTAGTTGAGATGAATTAAATTTGAATTTATGAAAAATTCTAACAAGCCTTCCACATCAATCAAAAACTGGGCTGAGGATGACCGGCCGAGGGAAAAGTTGGTATCCAAGGGGGCTTTCAGCCTTAGCGACTCTGAGCTGATTGCCATTTTAATTAATAATGGAAGTAAGGATAAAAGCGCAGTTGACCTGGCAAAAGAAGTACTCAGGCTGGGGCATAATAACCTTGTTGAATTAGGCAAGCTTTCTTTAAAAGAGTTACAACAGGTAAAAGGGATTGGAGAGGCGAAGGCTATTACCATAACAGCTGCATTAGAATTGGGCCGGCGCAGGCAGGCAGCTGCAATACTTGAGAAACCTGTTATTAAAAGCAGCAGGGATATAGCAGAATATCTAAAGTCATTACTTAAAGATTATCCATACGAAGTATTTGCCGTACTGTTCCTCAACCAGGCAAACAAAATCAATCATTTTGAAATTATTAGCAAAGGGGGTATAACGGGTACAGTTGCAGACCCAAGGATTATTTTAAAAAAAGCTTTGGAAGAGGATGCTGTTTCTATCATATTATGCCACAATCATCCCAGCGGCAGTTTAAAACCCAGCCAGGCCGATGGTATGCTAACCCAAAAAGTAAAAGAAGCTGCCCGCTTTTTCGACATACGTGTAATGGATCATATAATTGTAAGCGAAGAAGGGTTTTATAGCTTTGCTGATGAGGGTGCATTATAGACAGGATGTATCTTTTAATAATTAAGCCTGTGCAGTAGGTCCTCCAAAATTAAAAGGTATTTCAACGGCTTCCATATCCTGAATGGTTCCATTTGCTGCCTCAAATTTCTTCACATTATCGATCAGCGCTTTCATAAATCTTTTGGCATGAAAGGGAGTTAATATAATACGGCTTTTAACCTTGCTCTTAGGAGTTCCCGGCATTACATTAACAAAGTCAATAACAAACTCTGCATGACTATGGGTGATGATGGCAAGATTGGCATATTCCCCCTCACTCACTTCTTCAGATATTTCTATATTTAGCTGGTTGGGTTGTTCTGTACTCATAATTATTCTTTTCACAAAGATAAAAAGAAAGAGCCCCAATAGAGGCTCTTTCAAAAAAGATATAAGTGATAACTAATTATCTTGGTCCTTTATATTTCAACACCATATCATATTCCCTTGTTGTTGAAGTTGGGTTCCATCTAAAAGCAAGATTGAATGTTTTGGATGAAGGAACATAGTTGTTTACATGTCCTGCCCAGTTGGTAAGTGTGGCATTACCTGAAGAACTCATTGTTACCAGGTTTGTGCTTGGGTCAACTGTTACTTTTAAGCCATCAATACCTGCAACCATGGAGTTATTACCATAAGCCCAGAACAAACCGCCAGTTTGACCAGCAGGTGGTATTGCAACCTGAGTGGCCGCACTTGTAATCATTATTATATCAGGGTTTCCAGCCAAAGGGCCACTAAGAGCATCACCAGCGGGAACACCAGGTGAAGTGTACCTTGTAACTGTACCAGATACTACAGTGTAAATGCCGTCATACGCATTCTTTGCACCCACTTCAAAGATGTATGTTTTGCCTGCACCATTTAAAGCACCACCATCGTTAGAAACCAATGTAAATGCCAATCCATAAGTAGAGCTAGGGTCCATTACACTGGCATTAGGTACATTTA
>JBGAHV010000033.1:0-45086 GCA_044225995.1 Ferruginibacter sp.
TTACGAATTACACGAATAAGCATCAGTGCAAATCTGTGTAATCTGTGAGAAAACAAAAACACTATGAACATTAAAGTATGCGGTATTACCCAATTGAAACAACTGCAGCAGTTAGACGGGCTGAACATTGAATTTGCAGGATTGATTTTTGTAAAAGACAGCCCACGCTATGTAGGAGATACGCTGGACAAAGAGGCTGTAAAAAATGCTGATTTTGATTTAAAGAAAGTGGGGGTTTTTAAAAATCCTGAAATGATTGATGTATTGGATGCCATTGATGAATATGGTTTGGATGTGGTGCAACTGCACGGCGATGAAAGCCCTGAAATGTGTGAAGACCTGAGCGGCGAAGTGGAAGTAATAAAAGCGTTTAGCATTGATGCAGATACCAAAGATATTGATGCGCTGGTGGCGGATTATGATGCCGTGTGTGATTATTATTTATTTGACACGAAGGCTGACGGCGAAACCGGCGGCACAGGCAAACAGTTTGACTGGAAAGTATTGAGCAAAGCAAAAATTGAAAAACCGTTTTTCTTAAGTGGTGGTATTGGCTTGGATGATACGGATAAAGTAAAGCGCTTTAAACACCCTGACTATTACGGTGTTGATATTAACAGCAAATTTGAAAAAGAACCGGGGATAAAAGATATGGGAAAGTTGCTCTTGTTTAAGAATAATCTTAAATAATAAATATGTTCAAAAAGCCATTTGGATCAGTTCTTTCATTGATATTGCTTTTTTTTGGCATTCTTTGCTTGATGCTGTATTGCTATTACCAAATGCTCTTGGGTTAGTATTGGTACAAATAAACCAAATGAAATTGGTGATGCAATAGGAGGGACTTTGGGGCCAGTAGTTGGATTTATTGGGGTTATTTCCACTTTTTTTGCATTTTGGGTACAATATGTAGCGAACCAAAAGCAGTTTAGACAGTTTAAAAAGCAAAACAAGGATATTAAACTTGAAAGATTCGAGAACAAATTTTATGAGTTAATAAAAATCCATAGAGATAATGTTAATGAGTTTGAGATCCCAAAGTTTAAATCTAATGGCATCTTAAAGGGCAGACGGGTTTTTGTAGAGATGTTTACGGAATTAAATGTTATTTATAACGTAGTTGAAAGATTAAGAACAGAACTTATAAGCGAAGATGCAATTGGTCAGGAAGAATTTTCTGACGAAAATGTTTTTAATGTTGCTTATGCAGTCTTCTTTAATGGGCTTCCGAGTATACCGCTATTATCTGGGAATCCAAATGATTTAGGTGAATATAAAATGTTCCCTGACAAATACAACTTAATGCTTCATCAGACATTTACAAAACTCGAAGAATTGCGAAGGAACTACATCACAACACAAGAAAGTTATATGTTTCAAATTGGAATTAATAATGTTGTATTTCTTTATCCAAAAATAACCTACAAGCTTTTTTGTGGTCACAATTCACGTTTAGGCCATTATTTTAGAGGATTATTTCAACTTGTAAGCTTTGTAGTTGAATACAATAGTGAGATTGTAAAAAACAAGTACTCTTATGTAAAAATTATTCGGGCTCAATTGTCAAATCATGAACAACTTTTACTGTATTATAATGCCCTTTCTTATTTGGGCAAGCCGTGGATAGAAAAAAAATACCTTAATGAATGGCGCATGATTAAAAACATTCCCTTGTATATGGCTAATTTTTATCTAACGCCTGAAAAAAAATTCGGTAAAATTAATAGCGTAGGAAAATTTATTTTTGAAATTGATGAAATTGCCAGTAGACTTTAAATGGGAAAACCCTCTCTCCGTTGTTGGTCGCCTGACCAACAACTACGCTACGATAAAAGCTTAATAAAGAAATATTGTACAAGAGTGCGACGCCAATGAAGATGAACAGAATTACAAATGCTGGTATCAAAAAATAACCCTTCGACAAGCTCAGGGTGACAAAAGAATATGAATTACACAGTAAACGAACACGGTTATTACGGAAATTTTGGCGGGGCCTTTATTCCGGAAATGCTGTACCCAAATGTGCAGGAGCTGCAGGAGAATTATTTAAAAATAATTTATGAGGAAGGATTCCAAAAAGAATTTTGGCAATTGCTTACGGATTATGTGGGCAGGCCCACGCCGCTGTTTTTAGCAGAGCGGCTGAGTGCAAAGTATGGCGCAACAATATATTTAAAGAGAGAAGATCTGTGTCACACAGGCGCACATAAAATCAATAACACTGTTGGGCAAATTTTACTGGCGCAGCGGTTGGGCAAAAAAAGAATTATTGCAGAAACAGGTGCTGGTCAGCACGGTGTGGCAACAGCCACCGTATGTGCATTAAAAGGTTTGGAGTGCATTGTGTACATGGGTGAAAAAGATATTGAGCGCCAGTCACCGAATGTGGCAAGAATGAAAATGCTGGGTGCTACGGTTATACCTGCCACCAGCGGCAGCAAAACATTAAAAGATGCCACCAACGAAGCCATACGTGACTGGATTAATAATCCTGTTGACACACATTATATTATTGGCAGTGTGGTGGGGCCGCATCCGTATCCTGATATGGTGGCAAGGTTTCAGAGTGTGATCAGTGAAGAAATAAAAAAACAATTGCTGGAAAAAACCGGCAGTGAATTGCCTAATTATGTAATTGCCTGTGTGGGTGGTGGCAGTAATGCAGCCGGTGCATTTTATCATTTTTTAGATGATGCTGCCGTAAAGTTAATTGCAGTGGAAGCGGCTGGCCATGGTATTAACAGCGGCATGAGTGCAGCCACCACACAACTCGGCACGCCGGGTGTATTGCATGGCAGTAAAAGTATTGTTATGCAAACAGCAGACGGGCAGGTGGTGGAGCCACACAGTATTTCTGCAGGGCTGGATTATCCCGGTATTGGCCCGCTGCATGCACACTTGTTCGAGAGCGAACGGGCGGTTTTTATGAGTGCAACAGATAACAAAGCATTAAATGCCGCTTTTGAATTGTGCAAACTGGAAGGAATTATTCCTGCATTGGAAAGTGCGCATGCATTGCATGCATTGAAGATGATCAATTTTAATAAAAAAGATGTGGTGGTGGTTTGCTTAAGCGGCAGGGGCGATAAAGATTTGGCAACTTATATGAATCATTTATAGCCCCCTAAATCCCCCTGAAGGGGGACTTTAAAGTCTCTGCGCTTTAAACTCCTTTTTATTTATGTAACCTGTAATATTTTTTATGAAGCAGGATATGCACTACGGAGCCATAAAGCCCATTTTTGAAAATGCGGAATATTTAAGAAAGAATATGACGCATGAAGAAAAGATAGTGTGGGCATATCTTTCAAATAATCAAATGGGGTTTAAGTTTAGAAGGCAGCATCCAATTTGGATGTATATAGCCGATTTTTATTGTCATGAATTAAAATTGGTAATAGAAATTGATGGCAGTATTCATAATTTAAACGATGTTAAAATGAATGACGTAATAAGAGAAAATGATTTAGTTGATTTTGGAATTACAGTATTGCGTTTTACAAATCAAACAGTAAGGAGTGAGATGGAAGTTGTAACAAAAAATATAACTGAAACAATTATCAAATTAAGCAAAAGCATTTCAAAAAAATAACGATGACTCAAAATATTACAGGCTTCGTAAGTCCCCCTTCAGGGGGATTTAGGGGGCATGGACGGCTTCAGAAACTATTTGCTGAAAAGCAAAATAACGTTCTCAACATCTACTGCACTGCAGGCTATCCCAAACTGGATTCAACCCTTGAAGTAATAAATGCACTTGCTGCAAATGGTGCAGACATTATTGAAATTGGAATGCCTTACAGCGACCCATTAGCAGATGGAGAGGTAATACAAGCCAGCAGTTCAGTTGCTTTACAAAACGGGATGACCATTGCAAAACTGTTTGAACAGTTAAAAGATGTGCGAAACAGCGTTCACACCCCAATTATTTTAATGGGTTATTTAAATCCCATCATGCAATATGGGTTAGAAAATTTTTGTGCCAAAGCAAAAGAAGTGGGAGTGGATGGGGTGATTTTACCCGACCTGCCGATGTACGAATACGAAACGATGTACAAAGAACTATTTGAAAGCAACGGCCTCGATTTTATCTTTTTAGTTACCCCGGAAACCAGCGAAGAACGCATTCGCAAAATTGATGCATTGGGCAGCGGGTTTATATATGCGGTATCAAGCAGCAGCACCACAGGTAAAAATAAAGCAATAGAAGACCAGGAAGCTTACTTTAAAAAATTGCAGTCGATTCAATTAAAGAACCCGGTGCTGGTAGGTTTTGGTATAAAAGATAAATCTACTTTTGAAGCTGCCAGCCGCTACACCAACGGAGCTATTATTGGCAGCGCTTATATAAAAGCCCTTGAAAAAAGCAATAATGTAAGCCAAACCACCAAAGATTTCTTAAAAGCCATAACAGGGTGAGCTCTTTTGCTAAAACAGCCTAAATTGCAGTTTTAATTCCAGATATGAAGCAGACACTATTGTTATTATTGTTACCGGGTTTATTGACAGCGCAAACCAAAAGCATTAAAAGCGCTAAAGGCACTGCAAAAAACAAAACTGTTGTTGCCAAAGCTAAACCGGCAGCTGCTTTTGATGGTTTTATTATTAATGGGGAAGTTACCGGTTATGCAGATGGTACCAATGTGTCACTTATCAATCCGCAAACCAATGCGCCCATTGCAGAAACTGTTATTAAGGCATCTAAATTTCAACTGAAAGGAAAAATTGCTTCGCCTGATATTTGCCTGCTGGTGTTTAACCGCATGGCACCTTACACCAATATATTTTTAGATAACAGCAATATTACCGTTAAAGGTTCCAGTGCTGCACCGGATAAATTAACTGTAACGGGTTCGCCTGCGCATAAAGATTTTGTTGATTTTACAACAACGATGGAACCCTATGGTTCTGTATTTGTACAAAACGCCCCATATGATGCTGCATCCTTTTCCAAAGCAGCAGCAGCCAGTTTTGATTTTGCTGTAAAGCATATGTCTTCTTACATAAATCCATTTGCTATTTACCGGTATTACCAGGCAACTGATAATGCGTTAAAGGCAGATTCATTATACAACCTTTTAGCGCCTGAAGTAAAAGCCACTTCCATGAGTGCTGCTTTAGGCAATGTACTTTCGCAGGCAAAACAAAATGCTACCGGTTATATATTGCCTGATTTTACGCAGGCAGATACTTCAGGTGTTCCTGTAAGTCTTTCTTCTTTCAGAGGTAAATATGTATTGGTTGATTTTTGGGCAAGCTGGTGCGGCCCCTGCCGTATGGAAAACCCGAATGTGGTGGCCGCATTCAACCGTTTCAAGGATAAAAATTTTACAGTGCTGGGTGTTTCACTGGACAGGCCCGGAAAAAAAGACGACTGGCTGAAAGCCATACATGATGATGGCCTCACCTGGACGCATGTAAGCGACCTGCAGTTCTGGAGCAATGCGGTGGCGCAACAATTCCAGATACAAAGTATTCCTCAAAATTTTTTGGTTGACCCCGAAGGAAAATTAATTGGAAGAAATTTACGGGGCGCTGCATTAGAAAGAAAACTGGAAGAAGTGTTAAAATAATTACCGCTTAAAAATCTGTCGACTCTCTTTTTTGCAGCGCAGAAGCAATCACTAATTTTTCTGTACTGAGGTTAAAGGAAGGTTTTTCTATTCCCCTGAATAATAGCGAAGCGGCTTTACTTCCCATTTCAAATGCCGGTTGTGTTATAGTGGAAAGTGGCGGGTTGAGTATAGGAGATGTGGCAAGATTTGTAAAGCTGATAACTTTAACCTGGTTGGGTATTTGCAATTTCAGGTTATTACAGCATGTATAAACAGGAGGCACTAATTTTTCAACAGAGGCAATAATACCATCAGGGCGGTATTTCGCTTTTAAAAGGGTAAGAATGTTGCTGTAATGTTCCTTCTCCTCATTTCCGCATTCAACAATCAAATCTTCAACGGGCTTAATTCCGGCATCATCCAGTGCCTTCCGGTATCCCTCTTCTCTTTTTTGATTGATTGATAAATTTTTGGAAACAGACAGGTACGCAATTTTTTTACAACCCTTAATTATTAAATGTTTTGTTGCCATGTAACAACTCTCAAAATCATCGGTGGTAATTTTTGCCGCAGGCACGTCTTCGCAAATGCGGTCGAAGAAAACAATGGGCAAACCGGCAGCCATTGCTTTTTTAATATGAGCGCCGCTGCTGGTTTGTTGCGATACTGAAATTAAAATACCATCTACACGGCCGCTGTTAAAATCACTCAATATAATTTCTTCCCGTTCCAGGCTTTCATGCGTAAGATAAATCAATACATGGTAACCTTTTTCTCTTGCCACAGATTCAATACCGTTAATGGCTAATGAAAAAAAACTGTCGGCTACTTCAGGCAATACCACCGCAATGGTTTTACTTTTTTGTTTTCGTAAACTGCTGGCATAGGGGTTGGGTACATAATTATGTTTATCGGCAAACTCCAGCACTTTGGCTTTTGTTTCGGCACTTATTTCATGACTGTCTCTTAAAGCTTTTGAAACGGTGGAAACTGCAAGACCCAGTTCTTTCGCTAATAATTTAATGGTGAGTTTACTCATGCAGTGTTTACGTGTTACATTGAATTGGAGCTGTAAATATATACTTACTGTACGAATTGCCGAAAACGGTTTCGCAAATAAATAATAGCAATAACGCAGCAAGCTCCTAAAAAATGTGTCACTTTATATTCAGAAACAGAAACTCATTTTGCTTGTATATGAAGTGTTCCACATCTTCAGAAGTATTTTTTATAGCTGCATCAGCACACTTGCAGGATGCAAACATTTCTTCCGCAACGGAATGGGAAAGTTGTACAGATCACCATTTATATTTCATTCTTAAATAAAAAAAAGAACGTATGAGCCATCCTAATTTTGAGGCAGTTCCGCTTAAAAATCTTGATGAATGGGAAGATGATTTGCTGCGGCGTTACCCCGACCCGGAAGCGATTGCCACAGCAAAAGCAACCGGAGAGTACAGGAACTATGAAGAACCTGCAAGAGATACAGTGAAAGAGTTTTACCGTTTAAACCACACGTATCAAACCTATGATTTTGTACAGGGGAAGCGTAATCATTTTTTGAAGTTTGATAAAAAAGAAATGACCATCTGGGATGCATTTGATTTTTTAAACCAATTGGTGGACGATTCTGATCCTGATACAGATTTAGATCAGTTGCAGCATTTACTTCAAACCTCTGAAGCGATACGCAAAGACGGTCACCCCGACTGGATGGTGCTTACCGGGTTAATGCATGACATGGGTAAAGTACTTTGTTTATTTGGCGAACCACAATGGGCTGTTGTGGGTGATACCTTCCCTGTAGGCTGTGCTTACTCTGATAAAATTGTGTACCCGGATTTTTTTAAGAATAATCCCGACTACAAGGATGAAAGATATAATACGCAACTGGGTGTGTATAAGCAGAACTGTGGTTTACGAAATGTAACAATGAGCTGGGGGCATGATGAATATGTTTACCAGATGCTTAAGGATTATATTCCTGAACAGGGATTGTACATGCTGCGTTATCATTCCTTTTACGCCTGGCACAGGGAAGGAGAGTATGATTACCTGATGGACGATCACGACAGGGAAATGCTGAAATGGGTAAAGCTTTTCAACCCTTATGATCTCTATTCAAAAAGCCCTGAGCCGCCTGACTGGAAAAAACTCAGGCCTTATTATGAAGAACTGGTGGCCAAATATCTTCCCCCGACATTAAAATTCTGATTTATTAACTCTTAAATACGAAATACTGCTATGATGAATTTAATCAAAAAAATGAAAAGTAAAATCAGGGCATTGTCATGTATAATGTTACTGGTATTGCCTTTGCTTGTTACTGCTCAGGCACAAAAACAAGTAAGAGGTAAAGTAAGTGATGACAAGGGCCAGCCTGCCTCAGGTATTACAGTTTATGTAAAGGGTACTAAAACCGCCACAGCCACAGCTGCAGATGGAAGTTTCACTATCAGTGCTGCAGCGGGTAACACGCTGGTTTTTACAGGGGTTTCTTACGAATCAAAAGAAGTAAAAGTTGGCAGCGCCGATTTTTATGACGTAAAACTTACTCTAACCGCCAGCACACTCGGTGATTTAGTTGTAGTTGGTTATGGTAAAAATTCAAAACGAACTTTATCAAGTGCGCAAACCACACTTAAGCCAGGTGATTTAAACCGTGGTGCAATTAGTGATGTTGGCCAGTTACTGCAAGGTAAAGTGGCTGGTGTAAACATTACTGCCAGTGGTGATCCTAACCGCCCTGCCGCTGTGATATTGCGTGGCGCTTCAACAGTAAACAGTCCCGGTGCTCCGTTCTATGTTATTGATGGTATACCCGGCGCAGATATTGCAACAGTGGCACCGGATGATATTGCCACTATTGATGTATTAAAAGATGCTTCTGCTACGGCTATTTATGGTAACAGGGCTTCTGCAGGGGTAATTTTAATTACAACCAAACGTGGCAGAAAAGGACAGGCACAAACTGTTTATAATGGCTATGTTGGTTTCGAAAGCGTGAGCAACAGTTTGGATCTTATGAATGCAGAACAACTGCGGTCATATGTAACATCCAACGGTGCAGGCTTTTCACCAAATGATGATAAAGGTGCCAATACGGACTGGATGAAAGCGATTCAACGCTCTTCAGCAGTTTCTCATAATCATAATTTATCTCTCAGCGGTGGCGGTGAACACAGCACTTATTCAGCCAGCCTGAATTATATTGACAAAGAAGGTATTTTAAACCGCAGCCGGATGAGAAGAACTATTGCAAGGCTGAATGTGGAGCAATATGCATTGAATGATAAAATTAAGTTTGGATTGAATGTTGCAAATTCAAATACCAATTCCAATTATGTTCCATTGCAAAATATAGTGCTGTTACAGGCAGCTAAGCACATGCCTATTTCTCCTGTAATGAATGCAGATGGCAGCTACTTTGAAAACCTGAATACAACAGGATATTTTAACCCGGTTGCTATGGTTGATAATGCAATGGATGATACAAAGTATAATTCACTCATTGGTAATTTTACTACAGAAGTAAAACTGCCATTTGGCCTAACTTACAATGCCAATATCTCTTACCAAAAAACGACTTCTCTTCATGGAGAATTTTATAACAGCTATTATGGTAAATACCCAACCTCAAATTTTTATAACAACCCCGACCCGGGCATTGGTATAGCACATACACTTATTGGAAGTCTTTTTGGTGTTAATGGCTCTGCTCTCAGAAGCACGTACCAGAATACAACCAAAACCATTGAGTCTTATCTTACCTGGAATAAAAAATTTGGCAATCATTCTATTAATGCCGTTGCTGGTTACTCATGGCAGGATAATACTTATGGTGAAGGATTTCAAACTTCCAGCACCAATTTTCCAACAGACAATCTTGGATATTCCAACCTGGTATTGGGTAACCCTTATGGTATTTCCAGTTACCGTATTAATCTCGGCTCTGATTTAACCTATGGTGAAATAAAATTGATTTCTGACTTTGGAAGGGTTAATTATAGTTACAAAGACAAATACCTTTTCCAGGCTTCATTAAGAAGAGACGGAAGTTCTGTATTTGGTGAAAATAATGTGTGGGGTTATTTCCCTGCAGTAAGTGCCGGATGGAGAATTTCGCAGGAAGATTTTATGCAAAGCATCAGCTTTATTAACGACCTGAAACTTCGTGGCAGCTATGGTGTAACTGGTAACTCATTGGGTATAGGTGCGTACACCAGCAAACTGGTATATGGTATTACAGGTACTTATTACAATAATGGCGTACAGGAAAATGCTTACGGCCCCATCCAGGGTTCTAACCCGGATTTGAAATGGGAAAAAACAGCCACCACAAATATTGGAGCCGACTTCACCATCTGGAAAAACAAGATCAATGGTTCAATTGACTGGTATAAGAAAACAACCAATGATATGCTGTTTAGCTATGCAGTTCCGGCTTCATTGGTTCCGGGTGGAAAAATATCGGCTAACGGCGGAAGCATAGAAAACAAAGGCGTTGAATTAATGCTGAATGCATCTCCGGTTACTAAGAAAGATTTCGGCTGGACAACTACATTTAACATTGCTACAAATAAAAACGAAGTTACCAGCCTGCAGGGGCCTTATTCCAATACAGATTCCATCAGGTATTCTGATCCTGAAGGGCCCGGTCAAACTGGTGCAACACTGCAATTGCTGAAAGTTGGTAAACCTATTGGCCAGTTCTTCTCATTAATCTATGCAGGAAAAAATGCATCAGGTGTTTCGCAGTTTCAAAAAAGAGATGGTACACTTACTACCAACCCTGCTATTGGTACCGATTATTTTTATGTAGGCGATGCACAGCCTAAGGTGCTTGCCGGCTGGAGCAATACACTTCGTTATAAAAACTTTGATTTGAATTTCTTCTTCCGTGGTGTTTTTGGCAATAAAATATTCAATGCTACCCGTGCTGATTTGTCTTATGTAACAGCAGCCACCAGCAACAATATTTTAAACAGCGCTAAGGATGATAAAATTTCTGACAACAGGAATTCTTTCTACAGCACAAGATATATTGAGAAAGGAAATTACATCCGGTTAGATAATGCAACACTGTCTTATACTTTCCCAAAACTGGTTAAAGGTGTAAACAACATCAGGCTTTATACTACAGTAAACAACCTGCTCACCATTACAAAATACTCAGGTATCGATCCTGAAATCAACCAGGGCGGCGTATCTCCGGGTATCGATTACAACAATTTCTATCCCAAAACAAGAACGGTGATGGTGGGGGTTAATATATCATTATAAAAACTGTAAAAACTCAAATATGAAACAAGCTATAAATAAAATATTGTGCATGGCAATGGCAGCTGTAATTTTCAGCTCCTGCCATAAAATAGATGTGCCGATTACATCGGAACTTATTCCGGAAACCTTCCCTAAAACAGAAGCCCAGTACAATGCCGTAATGGGGCCAATATATACTGCATTGCGTGGCGCTTATACCACTGATATATTCTTTTTACAAAGCCAGTCTACAGATGAGTCAGCATTGCTTACTTTCGGGCCAGACTGGGTGGATGGTAACCGTTATCTTGACCTACACCGTCATACATGGACAAAAGATCATCCCAACGTGGGTGGTTTGTGGGGCTTTTGGACAAACCTTGTTGGTATGGCTAATCAAACTATTTATATTGTTAACCAGTCAGAACCAGGTGCGGTTAAAAATACCAGCCTTGCCGAATTGAGGACAATGAGGGCTTTCTTCTACTTCAACTTAATGGACTTGTATGGTGGTGTTCCGTTGGATACAGTATATGGCAGCACAGAATTAAAAACAAGAGCATCAAGAACAGAAGTTTTTAATTATGTTGAAACTGAATTGAAAAATGCTATTCCATCTTTAAAGACCGCAGCCGGCAGTACAACTTATGGCAAGCCCAACCGTTACATGGCCTATGCATTGTTGGCTAAAATGTATTTGAATGCACAGGTATATACCGGTACTGCAAAATGGAATGAATGTATTGCTGCCTGCGACAGTGTAATGAATGCCGGTGGCGGAAGTCAGTATGCATTAGAGCCAAGAGCTACCTACTTCAATATGTTCAGCCCAACCAATGGCCCCAACACTAAAGAGTTTGTGTTTGCAATACCATTTGACCCGTCAACTTCCAACGGCTATATGTTCTTTGCCCGTTATGACCTTAACAGGAACCTGGGTATTAAATACCGTTATTCGGCTTCAACACCGGGAAGTTATTCTTACAATCAAATCATATTAAACCAAACTTCCGGTAACGGCCTCGTTAATAATAAACCCAGTGGCCCACGTTGTACTACCAATGAGTTTTACGCTAATTTCAATGATGCCAACGATATCAGGAACAATCAATGGTTAACTGGCTTACAATACTGGCCTGATGGCAGCCCGATAATGGTAAGCACTACTAATATTGGTTACGACCAGTTTTATTCTGGAGGCAGCCCCGCCGGTGCTTATAATTATCAATTAAATATTACACCACTGGGTAATACCAGCAGGCTGGGTGCTACTTCATACGATGTAGGTAAAGATGAGATTGCCTGGAACACCGGTTACCGCAACAACAAATTTTTACCCGACCCCAATTCAATTACCCGTAACCAGAATAATGACTTTCCGATTTTCCGTCTTTCCGATATTATATTAATGAAAGCGGAAGCAATTTTGAGAGGAGGTACTGCCACTAACGGGCAAACAGCTCTTTCATTGGTAAATTCATTAAGGGCAGTTAGAACAACCAGCGCTGCATGGACATCAGTAACACTTGATGATCTTTATAAAGAACGCAGCCGTGAATTGAGCTGGGAATGCTGGCACAGGAATGATATGATACGATTTGATAAATACGAAGGTACCTGGGGGCTTGGCAAAACAAATGCGGAAACATACCGCCGTATTTTCCCAATACCAACCAGTGCTATTGCAGCAAACAGCAAGCTTACTCAGAACCCTGGTTATTAAAATTGAGCAGTTAGTTTTATTATAGATCACCAATCACACACCCCGGGGCTGTCTTGCCCCGGGATTTTTCTGTAACCATTTTAAGAAACAGGCATGAGAAAATTTTTATTGTTGTTATTTACTGCGTTGTATTCGTGCATACATGCGCAGGTGCACATCAATGATACGGCTGCCATTGCCGGCAATACCGTATTGACTAAAAAAGAAAAGGCACTCCACTTTATTGCTATGGGTGATTGGGGGCGTGTGGGTGCCGATCATCAAAAAGAAGTGGCAGTGCAAATGGGCAAAACCGCCACAGAAATGAATACACAGTTTGTGATTGCCACAGGTGATAATTTTTATCCCAGCGGTGTGATCAGTGAATGGGATCCGTTATGGAAATATTCTTTTGAAGACATCTACACCGATTTTCATTTACAATGGGATTGGTACCCCGTATTAGGCAATCATGATTATAAAACAAATCCTGATGCACAGGTAAAATACAGCAATATCAGCCGCCGCTGGAAAATGCCCGCCCGTTATTACAGCAAAAAGTTTTTTATCAATGGCGATACAACACAGGTAATACTGGTTGCATTTATTGATACCAACCCGCTGATACCGGAATTTTATTCCAATGCTGATTACGGGCCGAATGTAAAAACACAGGACAGTACAAAGCAAAAAAAATGGCTGGAAAAAGTTTTAAGCGATGCTGATAAAAAAATCAAGTGGAAAATTGTGGTGGGGCATCATCCCATGTTTACCGGCGGCAGCCGAACGGAAGGGTATGATACCAAAGCCATCCGCAATTCATTAAAACCTTTGTTTGATAAATATGGAGTGGATGTTTATCTCGCCGGGCATGAGCATAGCCTGCAGTATTTAAAACCGCCGGGCAAAACGCATCATTTTATTTCAGGTGCCGCATCAGAAAAAACACCTGCAAAATTGCTTGACATAAGTAAAATGGCCGCCAGTGAATATGGCTTTATGTTATTTTCTGTAACCGGCAGCGAAATGCTGGTGCAAACAATTGACTATACCGGTAAACTTATTTACACCACCAGCATTCGCAAATAATCACTGCATGACTCCAACCGCAACGATCAAACCACCACGCCTGCGCTCACTGGATGCATTGCGTGGTTTTGATATGTTCTGGATTGTATGTGGTGAAGGAATATTTCATGGTATTGCCTCTGTAATAAAAAACAACCATGGTTTAACACAAAGCATTGTTGACTGGCAGATTGAAGTAAACAGCAGCCTTTCATTTACCGAACGTTTTTTTATCGGCATCAGTAATCAGCTGCATCATACCGTATGGAATGGTTTTACATTTTATGATTTGATTTTCCCTTTGTTCATTTTTATTGCCGGTGTTAGTATGCCGTTTTCATTCGGCAAACAACTGGAAAGGGCAGGAGCAGAAAAAGCGCAGGTAAAAAAGCAAATTTACCGTTCCCTTTTAAAACGCACTGTTTTGCTACTGCTGCTGGGTATGGTGGTGAATGGTGCATTGCAGTTAAAAGGATATGAAAACACCCGTATTGCCAGTGTACTGGGCCGCATTGCGCTAAGCTGTTTCTTTGCAGCCGTTATTTTTCTCAATACCAATATTCGTTCGCAGGTAATTTGGTTAACGGTTTTGTTATTAGGTTACTGGGCTGCACTGATGTTGATACCTGTGCCGGGATTTGGTGCAGGGGTATTAACGCCAGAAGGAAATTTATCTGCGTATATCGACAGGATATTGTTGCCGGGCAAACTGCACAGAAAGGTTTATGATCCTGAAGGGTTGTTATCAACCATTCCCGCTATTGGCTCTGCCATGCTGGGCATTTTTGCAGGGCAGTTATTGCGGAGGGCAGGAGAATATTTTACGCCGTTAAAAAAAACAATAGTACTGTTTTCATCTGCTGTGGTTTTAATTATTGCAGGCTGGTTATGGGGGCTTGCTTTTCCTATTAATAAAAATATGTGGACAAGCAGCTTTGTATTATTTGCGGGAGGATGGAGCATGTTGCTGCTGGCTTTGTTTTATTATATAATTGATGTGATGCAGTTACAAAAATGGAGTATGCCATTGGTATGGATGGGCTGTAATTCCATTTTGATTTATATGGCAGCACATGGTGTGGTGAATTTTGAATCCACCTCGCAGTTTTTATTTGGCGGGATAATGAATTTTTTTCCGGCCATATGGCACGATGCACTGCTGTGGACAGGAGTGGCCATCATACAGTTTACAGCACTTTATTTACTGTACAGGAATAAATGGTTTTTAAAGCTTTGACAGGTTAACTATTTTCTTTAGAACGAAACGAACATACTTGCTATGCACAAATTACAAACCGCAGACTATGTAGTCTTCTTTATTTATTTTATTGCCGTATCAGCTTATGGTTATTATATCTACCATAAAAAGAAACCGGCAGCTGCCAGTTCAAAAGATTTCTTTCTGGCAGAAGGTTCATTAACATGGTGGGCCATCGGTGCTTCATTAATTGCCTCCAATATTTCTGCAGAACATTTTATTGGTATGAGCGGCTCTGGCTTTGCCATGGGCCTCGCCATTTCCACTTACGAATGGATGGCAGCCGCCACATTGATTCTTGTGGCAGTATTCATCATACCGCTTTACCTTAAAAATAAAATTTACACCATGCCGCAGTTTTTATCAAAGCGGTATAATGATGGTGTAAGTACAGTAATGGCCGTGTTCTGGTTGCTGGCTTATGTATTTGTAAACCTCACGTCCATCATTTATCTTGGTTCACTGGCTATATCATCTATCAGCAATATCAGTTTTGAATGGTGCATTGCTTTGCTCACTATTTTTTCGGTAATAGTAACACTGGGTGGCATGAAGGTGATTGGTTACACGGATGTGATACAGGTAATTGTTCTTATCATTGGTGGTTTGCTACTACTGGTCTTGCCATCTTCGTTGTTGGCAGATAAGTTTGGTTGCCACGGGAATATTTTTTGGCACTTGGGCGTGCTGCGTAAAGAAGCACCTACACATTTTCATATGATCTTTCCTAAAGGACATAAATATTATCCTGAGCTTCCGTGGCTTTCGGTATTAATAGGAGGCATGCTCATTAATAACCTTGCTTACTGGGGATGCAACCAGTACATTGTGCAGCGGGCGCTGGGTGCTGATTTACAAACTGCCCGTAAAGGAATTTTGTTTGCAGCTTTTTTAAAACTGCTCATTCCTGTTATTGCAGTATTGCCCGGCATTACCATGTATGTACTGCACAAGAATGGTATGTTTCAGCAGGAGATGATGGACAGCGGTGTGTTAAAACCCGATCATGCTTATCCAACTTTAATGAATTTATTACCGGCAGGTTTAAAGGGGGTTGCTTTTGCCGCATTAACTGCAGCTATTGTTGCGTCATTGGCAGGCAAGGCCAACAGCATCTCCACTATTTTTTCCTTGACATTTATAAAAAGTATTTTGACAAAAATGCCTCAGAAAAAAAACTGGTGCTTACGGGAAGATGGGCTGTAATCATTTCCATGATAATTGCAGCGTTGGTTACACCTGCATTAAAATCACTCGACCAGGCATACCAGTTTATACAGGAATATGTGGGTCTTATTTCTCCCGGTGTACTGGCCATTTTTCTATTGGGATTTTTCTGGAAAAAAACCACGGCGCCGGCTGTAATGGCGGGTGCATTAATTACAATACCCGTTTCAACACTGTTGAAATTCTTACCGGTTTGGACGAACGGCGCTTTTCCTGATTATCCTTTTTTAGACAGGATGACCATTGCCTTTTTACAGTAGTGCTTGTAATGATTGTAATGAGCCTGGCAAAACCAAGAGCTGCTACCGACCAGCATTCCATTGAAGTGGATACGGCGCTTTTCAAAACCACTACCGGGTTTAAAATTTTATCTTTAATAATACTGGGAATATTAGCAGCCCTGTACACCGTTTTTTGGTAATGATTTTTAAATGATACACTATGAACAGGAATAACTTTTTAAAATTAAGTGCTATGGCATCTTTTGCTGTAATAGGTAAAAATGCATTTGCGGGGTTAAAAGGTTTTAATAATTTAAATGAAACCGATGCAGCATTTATGAAAAAATTATCTGCTGCAAACGACCGGCAAGTGGCGGGGTTATTGGAAACAGTTAAAGAAGGCGGCCTGAGTTTTAGCCGCAAAACTGCCTATGATATTGCCGCACTGTCAGCCTCCTATTGTTACACCGGTTCTGCCTATTACCATAATGATGATTTGCTTAAACGGATTGAAATTTTAGTAAACTTTTTATTGAGTTCACAGGCTGAAGACGGCACAGTGAATGTGGGGAATCTTGAATCGCCGCCGGACACCGCCTTTGTAATAGAAATTCTTTGCCCGGCCAATACAGTTTTGCTTAAAGAAAAATCTTCCGCTTTAAATTCCATCAATACTGCATTAAAAAATATTATTACAAAAGCAGGCGATGCCCTCAGCAAAGGAGTGCATACACCCAATCACCGATGGGTTATTTCCTCGGCACTGGCTCAAGTTAATGCACTGTACCCCGATAAAAAATATACCGACCGTATTAATGACTGGCTGGATGAAGGTGTTTACATTGATAAAGACGGCCACTTCCCTGAAAGAAGCGGTACTTATTCCAGCGTGGAAACAAATGCCTTTATAAATATTGCACGGTTTACGAACAAGCCTTATTTACTGGAAGCTGTTCGCAAAAATTTGCAGATGATGTATTACTATATTGAAGAAAATGGCGAGCTGGTAAGCAACGACTCCCTGCCGATCAGTATGCTGCACGCAGTGCTGCCATATTTTACCTGCAATACCGTTACATGGCTGTAAAAGATAACAGTGCTTTTTTTGCTGCGGTTACAACAAAAATTGAAACCGCTGTTTTGTTTGATGAGGAAGTGCTGAACAAATCACTCATTTACTTTTTAGAAGATGACAGCCTACAAAAAGAATTACCTGCTGCATCAACTTTGCCCGCCAGTTATGAAAAACTATTCACCACATCGGCCTGGTTGCATAAAAAGAAATGAAATTACCAGCACTTTGTTTGGCGTATTAACTTTTCATTGCATCGGGTTCTTACTTTTTCTACAGAAAAGGCAGGGCCATTTTAAAATACATGCGGCTGTCAACGGGCTTTTTCAGCACAGATATTTCTTATAGATGGTAGACAAAAAAGAAGGCACAACATATTAATTGCATAAAAAACTGGAAGTGCCGTATTATCAGCCATTGCCAAAGAACAAACGGAATAAACAGGGCGATTATCTTTTATCTCCCAGTATTGATGACCGCTTCTGGAATAAGATGGATTTTAAAGACCGGCCTGTAAGCAATGTAAAAACGCTGGAAACTACCATCAGCTTTACAGAAACGAACGGCGGAGCCGCACTGGATTTTAACATCAGGGGATTTAATGATGTGCCTGTTACCATTGAGCTGTGTTTTAATGAAGGCGGCACTCTTACTGGCGTTTCTTCTGCAGGCAATAACAACTTTTTTTAGAAAACGATTTTGCCACTTACCGTTTTGATACGGATGAAATAAAATTGGGGCCTGGGCATAAACAAGCATAAAAACATTAACAATTTGGAAGGAGAGCGGTACAGCACTCATTTTGGCAGCCTGAAGACAACAGGATTGCATGTATATATTACGGGGCTTACTCCTTTCAAACATACATTAAAACTAACGTAATTATTTTGCGGTGAGGTTTTTTTACAGGTTATTCTGTTACCAGCTTGCCCACTTTACCATTGCCGGCAAAATAAACAGCCTTGCCCTTTTTTGCTTTTTTACAAACATGAAAACCTTCTTTGCTTATCCATTTCCAGTTGTTGCCATCGTCTTCACTGTAATCAATACCATTTAAACCGCAGGTAAGCCAGTTGCTTTTATCAAGGTAAATAACACAGCTGCGGTAACCATGCGGCGCAATGGCCGGAGTGGAAAATGTAACGCCAAGGTCTTTGGTAATAACACAATTTTTTGTGGTGGAATCAGGCGTGGTAAAATCTCCGCCCACCACAATAATGGTCTTTTTTTTTATTGCTTTTTACAGCAACAGAATTGGCATGCCAGTTTTTTTCCTGTATAATGGGTATATCAATTTTCCGGTCACGGATAAACATGCGGCTGCGTAAACCACCGGTAACAAAAACAGGTTCCTTGTAAACTCAGCGCAACAATATTTGTGCCGCTGCTGGCAAAGCAGGCTTCGCCACTGTCGGCTACCGGGTAATTTTGCGGAGGAATATTTGCCAGGTGCTGCTGCCATCAAAAGTGCGGGCAACGAATACGCCTGAAGTATTGGAAGTTTGAGATATTTTAACCGGGTCGCCAATTACAATGCCGCTCATTACATTCCAAAACTCCATGGCATCTAAAAACATCCCCTTGTTATTGTTTTGAAAAACCACTTTCCAGTTTTCGCCACCATCCACTGTTTTTAAAATATAGGCAGGTTTGCAATACCCATAATTACTGCCGTCATATCATCAAAGGCTTCAATATCCCTGAACTCTGTTTTTTCAAAACCTTTTACAGTAAACCATTTGTGTTTCAGATCAGTACTTCAGGCCCACCGTACCATTACTGCTGCTTACCCAAACCACTTTATCATTCACCACACTCAACCCCTGAAGGAAACTTTTTTATCTTTTACCAGCACCTTTACATTTTGTGCTGAAACAAACAGGCATCCAACAGCAAAACAAACCGCCAAAACAATCTTTTTCATTGTATGTAATTTTAAGGGATAGTGTTTCAAAAATAACAACAAATGGTAGTAAAATATACATGAGTTATCACCAAGCAGGGTTAATAACCTTTAAATGGTTTTCAACCGGTATATCAGTGCTTTTATCTTACATTTGACGGCACTAAACTAAACATTCAATAGCCAAAAATTGCCAGCGCTATGAGTTATAATTATCTGCCTTTAGATAAAACACCGCTTCATTTTAAGCAGGTAAAAAACCTGCTTGATTTTAACCAGTTAGTCTCCATAACATTTGATGCACATTACCGCATAACAGCCTGCCGGGAATATTTAGATAAAAAAATAAGCAACGGCGATGGATTATTTTATGGCATTAATACCGGCTTTGGTTATTTGCAAAATGTAAAAATTGATAATAACCAGTTACACCAGCTGCAAAGTAATCTAATACAGAGCCATGCTTGCGGCATGGGAGAGGAAGTGCCAAAAGATATTATCAAGCTGATGATAATGCTGAAAATAAAAAGCCTCAGTTATGGCCACAGTGGTGTACAGATTGATACGGTAAAGCGCCTGATGGATATGTATAACAGCGATGTGCTGCCCGTTATTTATACACAAGGCAGTTTGGGTGCCAGTGGCGACCTGGCGCCGCTCAGCCATTTAAGTTTACCATTAATCGGCATGGGCGAAGTATGGCACGAAGGCATAAAAATGCCGGCGGCAAAAGCATTGAAAAAATTTGGATGGGAGCCCATTCAGTTGCAAAGCAAGGAAGGCCTGGCATTAATTAACGGCACACAGTTTATGAGCGCTTATGGCCTGCATAACTTAATTGCAGCCGACCGTTTATTAAAATGGGCAGATATGATTGCAGCCATTTCTTTTGATGCATTTGATTGTGTAAGTGAACCATTGCATGAAAGAATACATTCCATCCGCAGCCATAAAGGACAAATGGACACGGCAGCAACACTGCGGAATTTATTAAAAGGCAGCGCCATCGCAGCACAAAAAAAACAGCAGGTGCAGGATCCGTACAGTTTCCGCTGCATACCGCAGGTACATGGCGCCAGTAAGGACACGTTTGAATATGTGCAGAGTGTTTTTGTAAAAGAAATGAATTCTGTTACTGATAACCCCAATATTTTTCCGGAGGATGATTTGATAGTAAGCGGCGGTAATTTTCACGGGCAGCCACTGGCATTGTGTTTGGATTTTTTAGCCATTGCCATGAGTGAATTGGCCAACATCAGCGAACGCAGAACTTATCAGTTAATAAGCGGCCAGCGCAACCTTCCGTTGTTTTTAGTAAAAGATGCAGGATTGAACAGCGGCTTTATGATTCCACAATACACGGCCGCCGGTATTGTAAGCGAAAACAAACAACTGTGCACACCGGCTTCGGTGGATTCCATCTCCAGCAGCAATAACCAGGAAGACCATGTGAGCATGGGTGCCAACGCCGCCACCAAATGCAAACGGGTTATTGATAACGTGGAAAAAGTTTTGGCCATTGAATTATTAACTGCCGTGCAGGCATTGGAATTCAGACGGCCATTAAAAAGCTCGGATGCAGTGGAAGCAGTGGTTAGTGCTTTTAGAAAAGAAGTAAGTTTTAATGCTGCCGACCGGATTTTGCATGATGATATGATGAAGGCAGTTTCATTTATTAAAAATTATGAGTTATAAGTTATGAATTATAAGTTTTCTCTCACTCATAACTAACAAATCTCTGTATGAAAAAAAACTTTCTGTCTCTTTTATTACTGTTTGTTCTTACAAACACTTTCTCACAACCAAAAATCTGGACAAAAGAAAAAGCCAACAACTGGTATAAAAATCAAGGATGGTTAGTAGGTGCCGATTTTTTACCCAGCACTGCCATTAACCAATTAGAAATGTGGCAGGCCGGAACATTTGATGCATCTACCATTGATAAAGAATTGGGCTGGGCACAAAATATTGGCATGAATGTAATGCGGGTGTATTTACATGACCTGGCATGGAAAGCAGATGCCGCCGGTTTTAAAAAACGAATGAATACTTTTCTATCCATTGCAGCATCACACAAAATAAAAATACTGTTTTGCATTTTTGACGATTGCTGGAATCCAGACCCTGCCATTGGCAAACAACCGGAACCCAAACCCGGTGTACATAATTCAGGCTGGGTACGCAGCCCCTCAATGGCAGTGCATAACGACAGTACGCAATGGAAATACCTGCAGCAATATGTAACCGACATCTTAACTACATTTAAAAATGATACAAGGATTTTGATGTGGGATTTATATAATGAACCCGACAATAGCGGTTATGGTTTAAGTTCGCTGCCGTTGCTTAAAAAAGTGTATCAATGGGCATGGGCAGTGCGTCCTTCACAGCCGCTGACTTCAGGCGTATGGATAATGGAGTTTCCTGAAGTAAACAAGTTTCAGTTAGAACATGCGGATGTAATTACTTTTCATAATTACGAAGACACGGTATCCATGAAAAAGGCCATTGACAGTTTGCAGAAAAGAGGACGACCGGTTATTTGCACCGAGTATATGGCAAGAAAAAACAACAGCAAATTTGAAACGCATTTGCCCATTTTAAAACGCTGTAATGTTGGCGCTATTAACTGGGGCCTGGTAAGTGGTAAAAGCAATACTATTTTTCCATGGGGAAGTAAGGAAGGCAGCCCTGAACCAACACCGTGGTTTCATGATGTTTTCCGTAAAGACGGAACACCGTATGATGAAAAAGAAACAACACTAATAAAACAATTGTCTGAACGATGATTTGGGTGGATGAAAAAGATTAAAAGGAGTGCAATTTCAAATCTCTAAAATCAATACAATCCACCAAATGCCCGTTCACACAAAAAATCAACCATAATCAATACCATCACCCCAAATCCCCGTTCACACAATGGCTAACTACGACCCCGTAAAATACAAAACCCCCACTGGCAATACACTCAACTGCAAAGGCTGGATACAGGAAGCTGCATTACGCATGTTGCTGAACAATTTAAATCCTGAAGTGGCAGAACGCCCCGACGATTTAATTGTGTACGGCGGCCGTGGCAAAGCAGCAAGAAATTTTGAAGCCCTGGATAATATTATTGCTGCATTGAAGATTTTAGAAAACGATGAATCGCTGTTGATACAAAGCGGTAAACCCGTGGGTATTTTAAAAACACATAAAGATGCACCACGGGTGCTCATCAGCAATTCGCAGTTAGTACCCAACTGGGCCAACTGGAAACATTTTGGCGAGCTGGAACAAAAAGGCCTGATGATGTACGGGCAAATGACGGCGGGCAGCTGGATCTACATCGGCAGCCAGGGAATTGTACAAGGCACTTACGAAACTTATGCCGCCATTGCAAACAAACATTTTCCGGAAAAATCTCCGCATCAATCTTCTAATGGTTCTTCTCCACATTCAGTTCCCCCTTCAGGGGGCGGAGGGGGCTACGGCACATTAAAAGGCACCTTAAATGTTACCGCCGGCCTCGGCGGCATGGGCGGCGCACAGCCTTTAGCCATTACCATGAATGAAGGCGTGGCCCTCATTGCCGAAGTGGAGGAGTGGCGCATTGACAAACGCCTTGAAACAAAATACCTGGATGAAAAACATACCAACATTGACGATGCCATTAATGCGGCCATGCATTACCGCAAAGAAGGCGAAGCAAAAAGCATTGGTGTGTTGTGCAATGCAGTGCACCTGTTAGCCCGTTTAATTCAACGGGATATTATACCTGATACACTCACCGACCAAACCAGTGCACACGACCCGTTAATCGGATATGTGCCGCATACCTTAACCAATGAAGAAGCGAATGTATTGCGTACCGAAAACCCTACGGAGTATTTACACCGCACATACGAAAGCATGTACCTTCACGTGCAGTTAATGCTGCAGTTAATGGATAAAGGCGCCATCACATTCGATTATGGCAACAACATCCGTGCAAGAGCAATGGAGTTTGAAGAGAGTTTGGTAAAAGCAGGCGCTGCTGTACAACATGCCCGCCTTACCAAACATGACCCGTTCGCCTTTCCTGGTTTTGTACCGGCATATATACGCCCGTTGTTTTGCGAAGGCAAGGGCCCGTTCCGCTGGGCAGCATTAAGCGGCGACCCGGATGATATTGCTGTTACGGATGAACTCATCATGAACATGTTTCCAGAAAACAAAGGCATGATACGCTGGATGCTGATGGCAAAAGAAAAAATTGCCTTCCAGGGTTTACCTGCACGCATTTGCTGGCTGGGCCAGGGCGAACGGGAAAAAGCCGGCCTGGCATTTAACGAACTGGTAAAAACAGGAAAAGTAAAAGCGCCCATTGTTATTGGCCGGGATCATTTGGATACAGGCAGTGTGGCCAGCCCCAACCGGGAAACAGAAGCCATGATGGATGGCAGCGATGCCGTAGCCGACTGGCCCATATTAAATGCATTGGTAAATACTGCCGGCGGCGCCAGCTGGGTAAGCCTGCACCATGGCGGCGGTGTGGGCATGGGCTACAGCATACATGCCGGTATGGTAATTGTTGCCGATGGAACAGACGATGCTGCTGCACGCCTTAGCCGTGTACTGCGTAACGACCCGGGCATGGGAGTGATACGGCATGCGGATGCAGGTTATGAAATTGCGAAGGAAACTTTAGCGACTAATAATTTAGATTATAAAATGAGGTTGAAATAATTTTTAAGAATTTAATAGTGAATGCCCGTTGCTTTGGTAACGGGCATTTGGTTTTTAATTGGGCTGAGGTGGCGACGCTCCGTTCAACGGCAGAATTACTATGGGGCTTTTGTTGAAGCGGAGAAAAACTAAAACCGTAATTCTTCAAGCCTAATGACACTTATCAATTTCAAACTATTCATGTACTAATCTGTGCTGTTTGTTCCATTTTTGGTTGAATATTAGTGTTTATTGAAACAAAAAGGTGCGTATATTTATGAGTTAGGGGTAATTGCAAATTGACCAGTACTTGGCACGAAAAACAAAATGGACAATATTCAAATTCATTTAAGATTAGAAGGTTTGAAAACTCCTTCTGGACAAATACTTGAATCTTGCTTAACAGCAGCCTTACGAGATGCTCGTAAAATTACAGGCAGGGACACAGCAACCGGAATTCCTGATTCATCAAACCCTTCCGGACATCTGGGAAGTTGGTCTGGTGCAATGTGCTATTTAACAATTTTAGACCAAGTTGGCAAATGTTATCGTCCTATTTCAAAAACACAGATTCCAAATGGCTCAACAATAAAAAAAGCGTTAAAATATTTCACTACTTTAGATGACAATAAAATAAACGCAATCTATGCGTTACGGAATGCTTTTTTTCATGACTTTAGTCTTTATAATCGCAATGCCTCAGACATAACCATGCAACATATCTTTACAGTTGACAATCACCCTACCAATGCAGTTGTTATTCTACCCTTAAATCACTGGGACGGCCAAATGACTTCTCGAGCTACTGACAATAACACTTANAAAAACCTAACTCTCAACTTCATAATTCTTTTATATTTTTGATACAGCACAACTGTCAGGTTTTTTCAACTGCCACTTCGCAAACACCCTGGCCGTTGGGCGCTATTTTATTTGAAGCTTCTAATACTTTGAAGTTATTATGAAATATATTATTTCTATCATTTTAATTTCACTTCCATTACTCTGCTTTTCACAAAAAAGCAAATTCAATTTTGATTTCGCATTAATTTTTGGAGGCTGTTTTCATAAGGACTCAGTCAGTATTGAACTTAATGGAATAGAGATCGTCAAAAATGAAAAAATTGAGACAAATTTAGTTGGCTCTGCACAATTTTCTGTAAGTCAAGATAAAAACTTCTTATTAGTGAAGTCTGATGGAAAAATAAAACGTCTGAAAAAAGTAAATCTTAAACGTCCTTTGATTTTCAACATTTTTCTCAATACTAAAAATTATCACTATACTTTCAATATTAAGAACGGAAGGGTTTTATATGCTGAAAATTGCCCTGTTGAAGGCGACCTAAAAAGAATAAATACTCTTAAAGTTACTCAGCAAGATTCGCCAGTTATTTTCTTCTAAAACAGCGCCCAACAAGTGGTTTAGCAAAATTGGGGCTGGACAAACTTAGCTTCAACATTTTATCAATATCAGCATTGGTTCGGGCAGACACAACATCGCCGGGCATTAAATCCAATATCAACTTTTAATTATAAATCAGCAGACGTACGGGCGGACGTTTTTCAAAACCCCAACTTCGCTAAGTCCCGGGCGTAGGGCAAAATTTGCCAGCCCCGCAAACCCAACACACACGGTGCTTTCGTTCTCGTTCCTCGAACTCTCAGCACCTAAATTTTGCCTTACGGCCAGGGTTTCACCCAACACTTGCCATACACCTCACTTTCGTTTATAACTCCCTGACAGGCCAGGCAAACATTCGCCTTACATGGTGTTTGCTAAATGGCAAGTGAAGGTGTGATTGCTGCCGTGTCAGGTTGAAAAAACCTAACCCTCAACTTCATAATTCTTTTATATTTTTGATACAGCATAACTGTCAGTTTTTTTCAACTGCCACTTCGCAAACACCCTGGCCGTTGGGCGGCATTTTAAAACGACACCCAGACAATGAGTAAACAGACAGTTAGAATTGTAGTTGCAGAACCTTTTGACTGGACTTACGGAAACTTGTTTGGAGAAATTTTATCTGAACATAATGGAGACAAACTAAAAGTCCGACTTACACAACCAATCAAAGGAAAATCTTTTTCAAGTGACATATTGTTATTGACACCTCGATTTAAGGACGAAACTTTCAAACCATTGCAACAATATTATTCAGTAACAGTCAACGGAAGTTTAATTAACGAAGAGACAAATGAACAAGATTTTATAATTGTTGGCAATGTAACTTATGATTAGAATGAATGAAGTTGTCTCGACATATAGAATTTTAATGAAAAAAGCATTCAACGAAGACATAGATGAAAGTTGGGTTGAATGGGCTTTGGAAATCATGGAAGCAGGTTACGAATCTGATAATCTATATATTCTTGCAGGAATAATAAAACCATACAATCAATTTGAACTTCAAGAGCTTACAGACAAAGTTTTGGCCGACCTAAACCTTGAAACAAGTGACAAATCTTTGACGATTAGAAATTATGTCTATTACATTCTGTCCACGACAATAAACGAACCAAATAAGTATCTATCTACTTTAAGGGAAGTAAAAGATATTTGCATTGGACTCGATATGGAAAGTGAGTATATGGACTTTTATTTACTCTATTTTACCAAAGACGACTTAAATGAATCAGAAAATCAATGGTATTGGGACGGTGCAGACAGAAATAATATTGACGAAATAATTAAAGACAAATTTCAAGAATACATTGACAAAATTGACGAAACAAGAAAAACGACCGCATAACATCGGTTTGGCAATATGGCGGCTGAAGTGCTTCTATGAAACATTTGTGCAAGGTTCAACAGCAGTAATTACAAAATAGCATATGATTAACCTCGATAATTCGTTATGGCAGACTTTAGAAGGTGGCTATAAAATTATTTATGATGTTTCTATCCCTTTAAGAGAATTAGAAATTACAACGGATTCGCAAACTATAGAAAATATCTGGAAAGAACTATGGGACGAATTGCACCACCAAGGAAATGTTGGTCTAGCTTCATATTTAGCAGTTCCTCAACTTGCCCGAATAGCTACTGCTAGAAATTTTTATAACTGGAATTTATTGGGAATTTGCTGCGTTATCGAACAACAAAGACAATTAAATGAGAATCCACAACTTCCAGTCGAGTTTGAAAATTATTATAAAGAAGGTTTGCAAACTTTAAAGCAATTTGTAATCGATAATCTAAACAAAGAAGCAAGTGAAACTACATTCAGAATGGCTTTAGCTACACTTGCAGTTTGCTCTGGACAAGTGAAGTTAAGTAAAGCTATTACTGAAATGGAAGGAGATATTATGGAAGATTTTCTCGAACAATTTTAGCTTTAGAGTAATTAACTGCTAACAAAGCGTTTGCCGCAAGTGGGGAGACCTGAGCGAACGTTTCGTGTGCCATGAACCGAGGCGATGGAGACAAGACAGCGGTGTATTAAATGTGATAGAAATTGAAATATGAACACCAACAGCGGCTAAGAAAATCCTGCTGTTAGCTTAAACTATATGAGCTCTCTAAAAAACATAATACTTTTTACAATTTGTATCTCCTCTTTCTCTTGTAGAAAGAAAAACCCTGACACTTCTATTAGACTCGAAAGCGAAGGATGTTTTGGAGCTAAAAACTAGTGAGCTACTTTTTTATAAAGAAAGTGATTCCACATTAGTAACATTGTCGGAAGATGGTAAAGAAATCCAACGCACCCAAATTGGTGAAGGGCAAATTGCGGCTATTTCATATTTCCGCCAAAAATAGAAGCTTTACATGATGGCGGATATATAGCACAATAGTTAACACTTCACCCTTGAATCAGGAGAAATCAAAATCAAAAAAACTTATTTTGATACTGTGATGACTTTGATCGCCTCAAAGCAGTAATATTCACGACTAAGAAATAGCTTCAGCTAACAATTGTTTGGCATACATGCTTACCACCGTCTGTGTTATTCCTATACTCAGCTTGCCCCAGTCTAACCTTCTACGTGGTAAAATAGATTCTTTCGTCCCGTTTCGTTTGCTTTCGCCCCGGTTCGTTTGCCACAAACCGGGACGACGGACGAATCTAGATTTTTAACTAACTTGTATAAAGTACTTGAATGCGGTTTAAGCACAGACCGAAGCGAACGTTTCGTATGCACAAACCGGGTCGATAACCACCTCTAAATGACGGCCTATGTTTTATGTAAAAAAATTTATTCTGCTTTTCAGTTTATCCTTTGCACAGGCAGTAGTTGCTCAAAATAAAAGTGCGAAGCTTTCTTTGCTGATGAATACCTATCATAACTACAATATGTTTGACGGGGCAGTTTTAGTGGCAGAACACGGAAAAATTATTTATAAAGACGCCTTTGGATTAGCAAACAGGGAGTGGAAAATTCCTAACAGTACAGACACTAAGTTTATGATTGGCTCTGTATCAAAACCTTTAACCGCTGTATTGGTGCTGATCCAGGTTCAAAAAGGCTTAATAGGCTTAGACAGGGCAGTTGAAGACTATTTGCCCGAATTTAAAAATAAGCCTGCGGCAAAAGTTACCATACGCCAATTGCTGACGCACACATCCGGCATTCCCAATTACGACATAATCAAAGATTTTTTTCCAAGAATCAGCCGTCAATATTACAGCAGAGAAGATTATTTAAAAGTATTTATTGACTCTTCCCTTGTATTTACCCCGGGCAGCCATTATGCCTACAGCAGCTGGGGTTATTATACTCTGGGCTGCATTATGGAAAGAGTAACGGGAAAAACTTATTCTCAGTTAATGTCTGATGATATTTTTAAGAAAATAAAAATGAATAATTCAGGCTCTTACTATCATACCCAGATTGTGGAGAAAAGAGCGACCGGTTATGATTATAATTTTGATGGTTTTACATCAGCAGATTTCAGAGACCAGTCAAATACAATGGGTACAGGCGATATTTATTCAACAGTTGAGGATCTTTTTAAGTTTCATATCGCCTTAACAAATAACACCCTGCTCAATAAAGAACTGACCGCTGAAATGTTTACGCCGGGTATTGAACCGGCAAAATATGGTTTCGGGTGGTTTAATAAACAATTTAAGTATACAAACACGGATAGTGTGGCTTCAAATTTTCATTTAGGAATGACGGAGGGATTTATTTCATTCATTCGGAGAATTCCCGCTACCAACAGTTTAGTGGTAATTCTTTGCAACAGTTCACCCACTGATTTTTTTAGCATAACAAACAATTTATATAAAATTTTATACAACGTTCCTGTCTATTTAAAACAGCCGGTGCATAAAAAAATGGAGACCTTTATTAAACAAATTGGCGCTGTAAAATCTATTACTGAATATAAAAGAATGAAAGCTGATACAGCGCATTACTATATTGACTGGATTTCTATGAATAATATTGCAGAACAGTTATTGAACCAAAAAAGATATGAAGAAGCAAAAGTAATTTCAGAGAATAATGTTATTGAATTTCCTGATAAAGATTTAGTAATGGTGACAATGGGTAATATTTACCTGGCTCTGGACAGAAAAGAGGAAGCAATTAAGTTTTATAAAAAGACATTAGAAATAACCCCTTTTTATGAAGAAGCAAGGAGCAGGCTGCGGGAGCTGGAGGGGAAATAAAAGGTTACCGTTGGGTTTGTTTGCCGTAAACCGTGAGGGCGGAGATGCCAAACCAAAGAAAATAGTTATTGATATTTTTCATTAAAACTTATAGTATGAAAACAATTTTGGTTTCAGTTTTTTTAAGCCTCGCTTTAACCGGCTATTCACAAGACACTTCTAAAGTTGAACAATACTGTGAAGTTATAGCAACGGGAAGATTACTTAGCAATAAGGTAACAATTGATATAGATTATGGAGAAGAAAGAAGCTTTTGGAAAGATCACAGGCTTAAAGATGATGAAGGAAAACTTAAAAAATTCAACTCAGTAATTGATGCGTTAAACTATTTAGGAAAACTAGGTTGGAAATTGGTAAATGCTTTCCCTATTTCCGAAGGAAGTGGTCCGAAAGTTTATCATTATGTTTTTAAGAAAGAATTTTCAAAATCAGAAGCTGAATAATATCCTCCGTCTCGATTCGTGTGCCACCGGGGCGTTGTACGAGTTGTATTCAAGCTTCCCTCCGGCAGTCTTAAAAATTTAATAATGAAAAAAAATATTCTACTGTTTCTTGTAACTGCGGTACTTTTTTCCTGTAAGCCGGGCAGTAAATCAACACAAAATACTGTTGAAAGAGAAACTGTAAGTTCGATAAGGAAATATGAGTATGCAGATCCTTTGGGTAAGCGCATAATCATACAAAACAGTTGGTCGAGAGGTATTCAATACGTTGACCCTTATGGGAAGAAAGAAAATAAAGTTTTATTCTGGACTAGAATAATCAATGAAACAGAAAATCCATTGGAATTAAATTTATCCTTTCCTGCAGAATATGAAGTTCCGTCTTTACCAGGTAAATACTTTAAAATATTGCTTCCTCCCGATACAATGACACTTGCTAAAGAACCTTTGCCAGACTATGGTATAACTGATTTAAAATCTTTTTTGGATAATAATATTGATAAGCCGTCATCTTTAAAAAGAACGATCAATCCAAAAGAATCGGGTGGTTTTTATGTTGCAATCCTCTTTGACGAAGGAGTAATTGGTCCATTTCGAACAGGACTTAGTATAAAGGGGCAAAATCTTGTTTATAAGGTTACACGATACGCAGGAAAACAAGGAGTCCAATTTGTTGACGAGAAAGAAATTAATTGTGGAAGTATTAATTTGAAAAATTTAGTACTACAGAAATAAAAAAAGCCAGCGTACAACAAACGATTCCTTAATTCCCGGCAACGTCTCTCTCCAAGCCCAAAGCGCAAGCCGGGGACGTTGTGTCAATTATGTAATACTCTTTCTGCCGCTTTTAGTATTCTTCCTGTCAGCCTGCTACGGCCGGCTTTGGGTTCCCTATTGCACCCTGCAACAGTACAATTGTCGCAATTCACCCTAATTTTGTCGTTGTATCACTTGCTAAATCTCCGGCCCGTTTTATACTTTGCTATACTAATTATATAAACAAAATTGAACAGCACCATGAAATTCCTTTCAAGTCGAAACAATTCCCTTGTGGCAATTTTAATTACTGCCCTGTCACTGTTTACAGCATTGCAGTCAGCAGCACAAAAAATGAAACCCTCCAGCAGTGGTTATGCCCCGGTTAATGGTATTAAGGTGTATTATGAAGTGTACGGTAAGGGTAAACCAATTGTTTTGCTGCACGGTGCTTTTTATACCATCGAAATGAACTGGGCACAATTAATACCGGAGTTATCAAAAACACATAAGGTAATAGCCATTGAAATGCAGGGGCATGGCCACAGCCCGTATTATGAGCGGAAATTAGACATTGTAACTCTTGCAAGTGATGTGGAGCAAGTAATGAACTACTTAAAAATTGATAGTGCAGATGTTGCCGGGTATAGTATGGGCGGCTCTGTAGCGTACCAGTTTGCTGTACAATTTCCCAGCCGGTTAAAAAAACTGGTCATCATTTCTTCCACGTATAAAAGCAGTGGCTGGTTACCTGAAGTAAATGGTGCGTTGAAAGATTTTAAACCTGAATTTTTTGATAACACCCCTTTAAAAACAGGATATGAGGCCGTGGCGCCTGACAAAACAAAATGGAGGAGTTTTTTAGACCAGATGATCGTTTTTGCCGGTGAGACCTTTAATGTTGGGGATAGTAATATTGCTCATATTACATCCCCGGTATTGCTTATTGCAGGTGATAACGATGGCCTGGATAAAGTGGAACTGGCAAAGACTTACCAACTGCTGGGAGGCGGTGTTGTTGGAGATATGGCACCCATGCCAAAATCACAACTGGCCATTGTTCCATCGCAGGCGCATGTTAGTTTAATGATGCAGACAAAAACAATTTCAGGTTACTTAAAAGGCTTTTTGAAATAAGTGGAAGTGTATTCAGTTTTCAACATAAATTGTATAACGCATTTGACCATGCTAAAGCGGTTGCAATAATTTGTTTATTCCTTCAGCCAGTTAAGGGCTTTTTGTAAAACCGAATCATCATCATTACTACTTACCTGTACATCGGGTAGAATACTTCCTGTATATATTTTTTTATTTCTGTCCATTGTATAAGAGTTGGCAAGTACAAGAAGATTGTCATTGCCCATATTAAAAATCCGGTTGGCGGTGGTAAGCCCTGCGGTGTTTTCCCCAAACGATTTTGTGTTGGGTAAACCAATAAAGCAAATCGCTGTCATTTCGCCGCTGCTGGCAGTTTTTTTGCTGTACAAAACAGCAATTTTGGAGGGCATTATTCTTAACTCGTAAGGCTGCTCAATAACAATTTTATTATGAGGAGAACTGATCTGCCACTCTTCCGCAATTTCTTTTTCCCCAGCTTTTTTAAAATACCCCGGCACAGTATTGGTGCCAATCAATGGGTTCAGCCCAACAACCATGGGCCACATATTACCACCTGAGTTATTCCGCAGGTCAATGATCCATCCTTTCAAATTATTCTTACTGTCCAGTTCACGAATGGCATTTTGTATCCTGTTGGCAAACTCATTTACAACAGTAATGTCCGAATTGAGGAATCCGGGAATTTGCAGGCAGCCAATATTACCTTCCAGCAGCTTATAGTTGAAATCCAGCTTTTCTTTTTGTTTCTGCGAAAAATTATCGATCTCTGTTTGCGTTATATAGAATGAATGCCGGTCGCCGGCTTTGCGGAGCTTGCCCGTATAATAATAACCCACTTTTTTGTAAGTGTCCAGTGTGTCGATGTGTTCTTCAAAATCTTTTTCGATGGCATCAAAATCCAGGGAGTCGCTGAAGATGGAATTTTTCTTAATGATACTGCTGAGTTCTTTGCCGAATTTTTTTGCCTCTTTGGTGGTAATGGTCTGTGCCATACACTGGCCAATCAGCATTAAGGAGAGTAAAAGAAGTTTCATTGTTTATATATTTTAGGTTAAGACAGTTAATACCGTAAATGAAACTCATGCAGAACTGCTGATGAAAGTAGTATATTAATTGTTAAACAAAAATGAAAACATTAACCGGCGATATTGGTTAAAGATCATACGCCGGCATTCATCATTTTACTCGTTATACTTTTTTATAAACGGCAAGCACTCTTTTCTCTACCGGTTGGTGTCCCTGGCACCGGAAATAAAAACTCCTAAGTTTTATATAAGATATTGGTTACCGGAACACCTCTGCCTGTTACATGATTTAGTTTATTATATTTGATTAGAAGAATTTGGTTGACAGATACCAACAAATTGAACAAATAACTTTAACTCATTTACTTGTTTATGTTGACTACAAAAGACTTTATCGAAAAATTTAACAAATACACCGACGAGGAATTAGCACAAATGCTTCATAGCATTGAAGGGTACAGCAATGAGGCAAAAGAGGCGTTACATCATGTAATAGAAACAAAAGGTGGTATGAACAGATTAAGTGATTCTATCACTAAATCTCAGCAGGTTGCTAATGAAACTAAAAGAGTGGAAAAGGAAATTTATGAACTGACCAAAGGTGGATTTGATCAAGAATTTATAAAGAAAGCTGTTTCTTCAAATTTATTATCAGATGAAAATATTCAGGAAATAATAAGCAAACATTACACCTATGCCACTAATGACATTCATGACAAGAGTGTAGACAAACAAACGATTGGCCGGTGTGTAATGGCAGGAATAATTGCAACTTTAGTTTCCGGATGTGCATTGGGAGCGCTCTTAATCTTTACGCATGCCATACATGCCCTCATCTTTGTTGGCGTGGCACTTCTTTGTTATGCTGTTATTTATGGGGTGGTAAAGAAGTCAAAAAACAACTCAGCCGTAATTGTAACTACCATTATATCAACAATTCTGGCAATTGCGCTTGGGCAATTACTATTTATCCTTTTGGGAAATATACTGTAGCTTCTGTGAAAAGATTTTTTACCTCTGATTCACATTTCACTCTTTAATGAAAAAAGAATTTTTTAATGGAAACCAGCAATATAAGAAAACATGCTTTAGAGTGGATGAGTTTACATTATCCTGAAATCAAAGATGCTGTATTTTGCTCAAAATTCTTTCTTCCTGCGGAGTCTTGGAGTAAATCGAGGGTTTGGTTTTTTCAAATACCGTTAGAGATTATCGATCCCAAAAAATATCGGCATTTTCATTTGCTTTGTGAAAATCATTTGAATGGTGATACATTTTTATATTTGAAAGTCCCTGTTTCATTTATTTTATTAAACGAAAAATCATTCGAGATTAATCAGAAGGAAAAAGTAATTCGGCTTTATTTATCTGCTGAAGCTATTGATATGTTTAAAGAAGTTAGAAAAGGAAGCAAAATTGATTTCAAAAAGTATGTTGTTAATGAGCCAGAAGCATTTAAATAATTTCGTTCAATCATATGTTTATCCCCTTAAAATATGGCTTAGAAAGAACGCCAATTGGTTATGGTGAATATTTTGTCAGATGTCCTCATTGCGAAGCAAATCAATGGTCTGATATACTGGTATCAAGTGTTTATACCCATTTTTATTATATCCCACTTTATCCCACGGATAAAGATGCAATAGTAACTTGTAAAAAATGTGGTTTAAAAAGATATGGCGTTCCAATTGATTCAAATCTTGTTGGTGACTACAAAGAAGTGCGAAAGCTCTATCATCATAAGTGGTTTACCTATATTGGAGTTTCAGTTATTGGTTTCCCTTTTATAATTTGGATAATACTTACTATTGCAGGATATTAACAAAAGTCATTCAAAGGATTTGCATCGTTGCTATTAATCGTTTTTTCTCATCTTAATTTCTTTTCTGTTTTAAACAAACGATCTCTTCAGTACCTGTTTTTTTATAAACGGCAACAACTCGTAAGCAATTCCCTTTTTCTTTGTGTAAAATATTCACCATGAAAAAAATTACGATTGCCTTAGCAGCTATACTGCTGTTGGCAGCAACTGCTAACAGCCAGGCGCTCCGCATTCCCGAAAACACCAATACCGTTTGCATGACCGGGCGTAAAGTGGGCGTTACCGATATTGAAATACATTACAGCGCCCCCGGCGTAAAAGGCAGGGAAGGAAAAATTTATGGCACCGGTGTGGTGCCGTATGGATATGAGCCGCTGGGCTTTGGAAGCAATGTACCATCGCCATGGCGGGCAGGTGCTGATGAATGCACCACCATGAGTTTTTCCACCGATGTATTTATCAATGGCATGAAACTGCCGGCCGGCAAATACGCCTTTTTTATTGAAGTGCATGAAGATAACAGTGTGCTCATCTTCAATAAAAATTATAAAGAATGGGGCGCCTATTTTTACCGCAAGGAACTGGATGTACTGCATGTGCCCACCGTGCAAAAGAAAAATTTACCCACGCTGCAGGAACGGCTGGTATATAATTTCAGTAACCAAACCGACCACTCTGTTGACATCAGCCTTGACTGGGAGCACTGGAGTTTTCCCATTAAAGTGGAAGTAGATTTAAAAGCCACTGTAATGGAGAGTATAAAAGAACAAATGAGCGGTGCCATTGGCTTTGACCCCGCCAGTTTAGAAGCGGCTGCAAAATGGTGTGCCGATAATGATACTTGTTACAACGAAGCACTGAACTGGATCAACTCTGCCACAGATCCACGGCTGGGCGGCAGGGATAACTTTAGTGCTTTATCCACCAAGGCAAAGCTGTTAAGTAAACTGGGTAAGGAAAAAGAAGCAGCGGATATGATGAATGCGGCCATGGAAAAAGCCAGCGCACAGGAGCTGCATAATTACGGCCGCCAGTTAATGAATGAAAAAAAATTACAGGAAGCGTTTGAAGTGTTTCAAAAAAATTATACCAAAAATAAAGGGGCATGGCCCACCAATGCCGGCATGATGCGAATTTACTCAGCCATGGGTAATTATAAAAAAGCACTGGAACATGCAAAGGCAGCATTGGCACAGGCAGCCGATGAACCCACTAAAAAGTTTTTGGAAGGCGCCATCAAAACACTGGAATCCGGTAAGCCATTATAGCCTTTAGTGAATGCAGCATTATGTTATTAGTATTTTAGAATTGCTTCCTTCATTTCCCGGAAGCAGTTCTAAAATTTTGTTGGGTTGTATTTGCGGTTCATTCCGGTGAGAGATATAAATGATGGCGATTTTTTTTAGCGCTGCTACCTGGTTTACCAGTTGAATAAATAAATCGGTGTTATCATCATCCAGCCCTGCGGTAGGTTCATCCAGTATCAGCAATGGCGGCAGTTTTATAATGGCACGTATCACCATTACAATGCGTTGCTGCCCGGTGCTTAGTTGATTAAACCGTTTGTTTTTATAATCCTTGCCGAGTAATTCCATCCATTCACTCACCATTAATGCCTGCAGGGCCGTAGGCTCCTGGTATAAACCAATACTGTCTGTTAATCCGGATGCAATCATATTTTCCACCGGCTCATTGCGGCCAAACAACAGCATCATGGCAGGGTAGAAGTAGCCGATATTTTTTTTAATATCCCACACCGATTCACCACTGCCTTTCTTGCGGCCAAATAAATAAAGTTCCTGTCCGTAGGCTTTGGGGTTATCGCCAATGATCATACTTACCAGTGTGGTTTTACCACTGCCGTTAGGGCCTTTTAACTGCCAGAATTCGCCGGGCCGAACCGTCCAGCTGATATTGTGCAATACCTTACGGCCTTCATACGATACGTGTACATTTTTCATTTCCACCAGCGGGTCGCAGTCAATACTCCAATCATATAAATGAGGCAATTGGTTTAAGGCAAAATGGTGAGCACCTGTATTGCTTTGCAAAAAATCAGCACGGCTTTGTTCAGTAAAAGAATTGTCTTCGTTAATGGTTATTACTTTTTGTACAAAGGGAAGCAGATCGTTACGGCGGTAAAGTAATTGTATAAATGAAATGTGGCTGGCGGCTGCTGTAATGATTTGTTGCATGGCGGCAACATTCTGTACATCTAAATTACCGGCCCAGTCATCCAGTATAATAAAACCGGGTTGTTGATTAATGAGGTATTGCAACACTGCTTTTTTTTGCTCGCCGCTGCTCATGCTGCCCACGGTTTTATTGGTGGCTGTGGTAATAGGGAACTTGTCGTGCCGCCGTTCCTCATCAATTATTTTTTCAATAATGCCTTCATTCAACAACAAACCATTGCCGGAAAGATTCCAGCTAAATGCATTGTTTAAGACTGAATGAATGACGGATTGTTTATTGGTATTGTTGTACAGGTAAATACCCCAATGCTGCATGGCAATGCTTTTACTTTAAACAGGAATACACCATATTCTCAAATCGTGGTTCAATATCTCCATGTGTATTGGGCGTGTGTTGCGTCATAAAAAGGCAAACGAGTTTTGATTTTGGATCGGCCCAGTAAGTTGTGCCGTAATAGCCGCCCCAGCCAAAGCTGTTTGCATTACGTGCAGCCATTCCATTAGCAATTTCAAAACCCAAACCGAAATGACGGTCGCCAAAATTTCCTTCTTTCAGTTGGTTGGTGGTCATCATTTCCACCGTACGGGGTGCTAAAATGCGGTGGCCGTTATAGATGCCGCCGTTCAGCAGCATCTGCATAAAAACAGCATAATCAAATGCAGTGGAGGTCAATCCGGCACCACCCGAAAAATAATTTGTTTTCATGGTGGGATAATCAGGATCAATACCACGGAAAGTATGGCTCCATGGAATAATATTATGCTGGTCATCTTCTGTATAAACAGACGCCAGTCGTTTTGCTTTTTCTGCAGGCACCGTAAAGTAAGTGTCCTTCATGCCCAGCGGTTCAAAAATATTTTTGCGCAGAAATGCATCCAGCGTTTCGCCGCTTATTACTTCAATGAGGCAACCCAGCAAATCGGTGTTTAAACCGTACGAGAATTTTTCACCGGGCTGATGGATCAATGGCAGTTTGCCCAATGCTTTCATACGGTCTAACAAATTAGCATCAATATGGCCAAGGCCTGAGGGTATTTTATATTTAGCATAAATAAGCCGCCCGGGTTTAGTACCAATATCTCCATAATCAATTCCGGAAGTATGCGTGAGTAAGTCACGAATGGTAATATCTCTTTTTGCAGGCACGGTAGTGAAAGTAGTGTCGGCTTCATTGAATTTATCAATGACTGTTGGGTTCTTAAATTCAGGAATATAATTAGCAATGGGTTCATCCAGCAATAGTTTGCCCTGCTCATACAGCATCATAATACCCACGCTGGTAATTGCTTTTGTTTGCGACATAATACGGAACAACTGGTCTTTTTGCATAGGCGTTTTTGCATCTCTGTCTGCATAACCATACCCTTTGTTTTGCACCACCATGTTATCTTTTATAATGATGGTAACTGCACCCGTCAGCCACTTTTTTTCAACATAACTGTTCACCAGGCTGTCAATGTGGTTAAGCTTATTGTAATCAACAGTATTATTTTTACCGGTAAGCTGTATGGTTTGTGCCATACCAGTAAAAGCAAAAAAGAAAGCAATCATACAAAAGGATAGCAATTTCAGCAACTGTTTCATCGTAAAATGATTTAAGGCAGAAAGTTAGTAAAATTACAGCAGCTATATTTGTCAAAAACAATTTTATGCAATTAGGTGTGGGTATGTTTGGCGATAATCATTATGATGAAAATGGGAAACCGCAATCATCCGGTGAACGTTTACGGGAGTTGGTGGAAGAAATAAAACTGATGGATGAAGTGGGACTTGATTTTTTTGGCATTGGCGAACACCACCGGCCGGATTATGCAGTGAGCACACCAGAAATAATTTTAGCGGCGGCGGCCACAGTAACCAAAAATATTAAACTCGGCAGTGCTGTTTCTGTACTCAGTTCATCAGACCCTGTAAGATTGTATCAAAGTTTTGCAACGGTCGATCAGCTGAGCAACGGCCGTGCAGAATTGATGGCAGGCCGCGGCAGTTTTATTGAATCGTTTCCTTTATTTGGATACAACCTGAAGGATTATGATGATTTGTTTGAAGAAAAACTGGAGCTGCTGCTGCAAATCAATAAGCAAAACCCCGTTACATGGAAAGGAAAATTCAGGCCGGCGCTGCAGGAACAGGAAGTGTTGCCCCGTGCAGTAAATGATAAACTGAATGTATGGGTGGCGGTTGGTGGCACACCAGAGTCTGTTGTACGTGCAGCCAAACATGCGTTGCCGGTAATATTTGCCATTATCGGTGGCAACCCTGCAAACTTTAAACCACTGTTCAATTATTACAGGGAAGCCTATGCACATTTTAAGCATGATGAGTCTCAGTTACAAGTTGGTGTACACATGCATGCTTTTTTTGGAGACAACAGCCAGCAGGCAGCCGATGAATATTATCCTGTTTACTCCAGCCAGATGAACCGTATTGGCAGTACCCGTGGCTGGCCGCCTTATACCCGGCAGCAATATGATATGGGAAGAACAAAGAACGGGCATTTAATTATAAGTGATGCGAATGAGGCAGTTGACAAAATCCTTTTATTGAACGACATGTTTGGACTCACCCGTTTCTCAGCACACATGGATGTGGGCGGGCCTTCTCATCTTTCATTAATGAAATCAATTGAAATATACGGAACACAAATTGCCCCGCAGGTAAGAAAAGCATTGAATAAATAACCTTCGCTTTTTCATCTTTTACTTAAATTTAAACATGCAAAAAACTATAGCCGCAGTGGCAGCTTTGTTTACAGCGCTGCACAGCCCTGCCCAGTCATCCTTTCCTAAAATGGAGCCTGTTGGTTTTTCACAGGTAAACATTACCGACAAATTCTGGAAACCCAAAATTGATAAAGTGGCCACCACAACTTTGGCGGCGTGCATATATCAAACAGAAGTGGCTACTCCACGCATCCGCAATTTTGAAAAAGTGGCCCGCAAAAAAGGAGAGGAGCATGAAGGAATTTTTTATGATGACAGTGATGTGTTCAAGGCACTGGAAGCAATGGCCTATTCTTTAAAAACGAACCCCAGCGCAGAAATGGAGAAGAAATGCGATGAATGGGTTGATAAAATTGCAGCAGCACAACAGCCCGATGGTTATTTGAATACCTGGTATACATTAAAAGGTTTGCAGGATCGGTATACCGATATGAGCATGCATGAAGATTACAATGCCGGCCACATGATTGAAGCAGGCGTGGCTTATTTTAATGCCACCGGAAAAAGAAAATTACTGGATGTATGTATTAAATGGGCTAACCATTTTGATAATTTATTTGGTCCGGGCAAACGTGACTGGGTTACCGGCCACCAGGAGCTGGAACTGGCATTGGTAAAATTGTATAAAGTAACCAACGATGCTAAATACTTAAAACTGGCCGACTGGCTTTTAAGTGAAAGAGGAAAAAAACTGGCAAAAGGTTACACCTGGACAGACTGGAAAGACACTGCGTATGCACAGGATGTTTTACCGGTGAAGCAGCAAACACAAATTACCGGCCATGCGGTACGTGCCATGTACATGTACACCGGCGCAGCAGATGTTGCCGCACAAACCGGCGATACGGCGTATGTAAAAGCAATGAAAGCCGTTTGGGAAGATGTGGTGTACCGCAACATGTATATCACGGGTGGTATTGGTTCGGCGGGAAGCAATGAAGGTTTTTCTGTTGATTATGATTTACCGAATGAACAGGCTTATTGCGAAACATGTGCCAGCGTGGGTATGGTGTTTTGGAACCAGCGCATGAATGCCATGACAGGTGATGCAAAATATATTGATGTGCTGGAAAAAAGTTTATACAACGGCGCTTTGGATGGGTTGAGTTTAAGCGGCGACCATTTCTTTTATGGCAATCCGCTGGCATCTAAAGGGCAGCACCAGCGCAGGGAATGGTTTGGTACCGCTTGTTGCCCCGCAAACATTGCAAGGCTGGTGGCATCGCTGGGTAATTATATTTATGCAAAGAGTAATGATGCGGTGTACATTAACCTGTTTGTAGGAAGCAATACAAAATTAAATGTGGCCGGTACATTGGTAGGCATCAACATGGAAACGAATTACCCCTGGAATGCAAAAGTGAGTATAGCAGTTGATCCTGACAATGCTGCCCGGTTCAAACTAAACATTCGTATTCCCAACTGGGTAAATAACAGCAATCAAAGTTTATATACCAATGCAGAGGAAACAGCCGACACCACCATGATGTATTATGTAAATAACAAACCGGTTGCAGTAACTGTAACTAACGGCTATGTTGTTATAGACCGTAAATGGAAAAAAGGAGATGTGGTAAGTTTTGAATACAACATGCAGCCGGAATTAATAGAGGCAAAAAAAGATATTAAACAGGATGAAGGGAGAGTGGCGATACAGTATGGCCCGCTGGTATATTGTGTGGAAGGCGCCGATAACAATGGCAAAGCCTGGAATATTGTACTGCCTCCCGGGATAAAATTTGAACCGGTCCCTTACAAAGTGCTGGATGAAAATATTATTGCATTAACTGCAGATGTGCCTGTAATCACCATTGGTGACGACGGACTTAACCTGCGCACTGAAATAAAAAATATTACGGCCATTCCCTATTACACCTGGGCTAACCGTGGCAAAAATGAAATGCAGGTATGGCTGCCCACAAAGATTACTAATGTGAAATTAAATTATTAAATCAAAAGTCAAAATTCAAAAAATGAAGAAATTTATATGGCTTTTTACTTTTGTATTTTTACTTTTTACTTTAAACGCCCAGGTCAACAAAGCGCCTGCTTATCCGCTGGTAACGCATGATCCTTATTTCAGCATCTGGAGTTTTACCGACAAGCTGAATGAAAGCACCACACGCCACTGGACGGGAAAAGATAATTCCCTGCTGGGTATGCTGAGTGTGGATGGTACTATTTACAAATTTTTAGGTGAGGCTCCCCGTAAAATGAAAGCGATACTGTCAGATGCTGATGAGAATGCATACACATGTTCTTATACTGAAACAAAGCCCGCCGGTAACTGGATGGCTGCTGATTATGACGACAGCAAATGGCAGAAGGGCAAAGGGCTATTTGGAACAGCAGACATAGAACCGAAAACAGTGTGGAGCAGCAAGGAGATATGGATACGGCGAACGTTCGATCTTGAAAAAACTGATTTTGATAACCTGTTATTAAAATTAAAGTACGACGATAATGTACAGGTGTACCTGAACGGAGAAAAAATTTATAATGCCGGTTGCTGTTCAGCCAATAAAGAACTGCAGTTTACTAAAGAAATGATGGAGCATTTGCGCAAAGGAAAAAATATACTGGCATTGTATTGTGAAAATACCGGCGGGCAGGCTTATATAGATGCCGGCATTTATTATACACTTCCATCTGAACCTGTTCCTCAGGCGGTACAGGAAAAGGTGGAAATTACTGCCACACAAACAAAATATGAATTTACCTGCGGGCCTGTTTTTTTAGCGGTAAATTTTTTATCGCCATTGCTGGCAACGGATTTGGATCTGCTTTCAAGGCCGGTGAGTTTTATATCCGTTAATGTAATGTCGAAAGATGGCAAGGCTCATGATGTAAAATTGTACATGGATGCCTCTCCCGATCTTTCCCGTAACAAACCATCTGAAACAACCACCACTAAATTTTATAAACTGGATGGAATTTTGTTTGCTAAAACAGGTACAGTGTCGCAGCCTGTTTTAAAAAAGAAAGGAGATGATGTGAGAATTAACTGGGGTTATTCTTATTTAGCTGTAAAAGCAACTAACAGAAGCACACTGCAACAACCATTGAAAAAATCATCATCACAACCTGGATCTTTCTGTGCACTGGCTGCAGATTTTGGTAAAATAAAAAATGTCCCTGTAGAAGAAACCATCTTGCTTGGCTACGACGATTTATATTCCATTCAATACTTTAATCAAAACCTGCAGGCATGGTGGAAAAAGAAATTCCCTTCAATGGAAGCATTTACAATGATGCAGTGAAAGCAGGCGGAGAGGAATATGCAAAATTGTGTGTGCTGGCTTACCGCCAGTCATTAGCTGCACATAAACTGGTACGTGGCACACATGATGAAGTACTCTTTCCTCAAAAAGAAAATTTCAGCAACGGGTCTATATGGACGGTGGATGTAACGTATCCCTCTGCGCCATTAAGCCTTTTGTATAATCCTGTTTTATTAAAAGGAATGGTGGAGCCGCTAATGTATTACAGCGAAAGCGGTAAATGGACAAAGCCGTTTCCGGCACATGATATCGGCACCTATCCATTAGCAAACGGGCAAACATACCCCGAAGATATGCCCGTTGAAGAAGCAGGAAACATGATCATTCTTACAGCCGCAATTTGCAAGGCCGAACACAACTGGGCTTTTGCACAAAAACACTGGAACACTTTAACACAGTGGGTGCAGTTTTTAATTAAAGATGGTTTAGACCCGGCCAATCAATTATGTACTGATGATTTTGCCGGTCATTTGGCCCGTAACAGTAATTTATCTTTAAAAGCCATTATGGGCATTGGTGCTTTTTCTCAAATGGCTTTCCAGTTGGATAAAAATGATGAAGCAGCTCAATACCACGATACCGCTGTTAGCTTTGCAGGCAAGTGGATGCAGCTGGCAAAAGATGGAGATCATTACTCATTAACCTTCGATAAGAAAAATACCTGGAGCCAGAAGTACAATCTTGTTTGGGATAAGCTGCTTCAACTGGGCCTTTTTCCGCAACAGGTTTATGAAAAAGAAATACAATACTACCTCACCAAACAAAATGCTTTTGGTTTGCCATTAGACAGCAGGAAAACTTACACTAAATCTGACTGGATAATGTGGACAGCGACACTGGCGGATGACAGAAAAGATTTTGAAGCATTGATAAAACCCATATTCAAATTCGCCAACGAAACACCCACTCGTGTGCCGCTGAGCGACTGGCATGAAACAACGGATGGAAAGCAGGTGGGTTTCCAGGCACGCAGTGTGGTGGGTGGTTATTTTATTAAAATGCTGGAACAAAAATGGCTGAATAAATAATCAGTATGCAATTTCAGGAATATATACAAAGCCTCGGATTAAATGAACCGCCGCCTCAACTCAGTATTCATCTTTTATCACTTTGGTATGATGCAAAAGGCCATTGGGATAAAGCGCATGATTTAGTTAACGACCTTACTGATAAAAACAGTTGCTGGGTGCATGCATACCTGCACAGGAAAGAAGGCGATTCAGGAAATGCCGGATACTGGTACCGTAACGCAGGTAAGCAAATGCCCGCTGTTAGTTTTCAACAGGAGTGGGAACAAATTGTAAACGCTTTACTGTAATTTATGAAAGCATTGTCTGTAAATGATATTAAGCAGGAGCTAAATCACCTGCCGAAAGAAAAATTAATTGCGCTCTGCCTGAGGCTTGCCCGTTTTAAAAAAGAAAACAAAGAGCTGCTTACATTTCTCTTATTTGAAGGGCATGATATTCCGGGATATATAACCTCGGTAAAAACTGAAATGGATGAGCAGTTTGAAAACATAAATTTTAACAGCCCGTATTTTGTAAAGAAGTCGCTGCGGAAAATTTTGCGTATCGTTAATAAATATATCCGGTACAGCAGTTCCGAAGTGGTGGAAACAGAGCTATTGCTTTATTTCTGCCAGTTCATTAATAATATGGATACTGGCATAAAGAAGAATACTGTTATTGTAAACATTTACAACAACCAGCTTAAAAAAATAAATGCTGCAATTGCCGGCATGCATGAAGACCTGCAATACGATTATATTAAAGCACTGCAGGAACTCAACTGATTTTTTATTGTGACATTTAAAGAAAAGGTATATCATCATTTTTTGCAAGCTGCAACAGAAAAAATAAACCTGTTGCAAAAAACATTGGATGACTTAAAAGAAAGCGGTGCTAACGAAACTAAAAGCACAGCAGGCGACAAACATGAAACTGCTTTAGCCATGCTTCAAATTGAACAGGCAAATACAAGGGCCCAGTTAAAAGAAGCGCAGGAGCAAAAAGCAGTCTTGGAAAAAATAAATCCTGCCTTAACACCAGCTGTTATTGTACCTGGCAGTTTAATTAAAACAAGCAAGGGATATTTATTTTTAAGTACCGCTTTGGGAAAAGCAGTTGTAAACAACATCACTGTCACA
>JBGAHV010000034.1:0-44414 GCA_044225995.1 Ferruginibacter sp.
TATCAGAACCACAACTGGTAAAACGAATGAGTTTTACAGTGTACAAACCTGCTGCAGTAAATACATGTGTTGGATTGCTTATAGTTGATGTGTTGTTAGCACCGGATGCCGGATCATCAAAATCCCATTTAAAAGAATTGACCTCAGCCGCCTTTGTATAATTAAACGCGGCGGTATTGCAGGAGATGTTGTAAGTAAAGCTGTCGGGCGGGTAAAAATAACTCTGGATGAATGTGGGAAGTCCAAATCTTGACCTTTGCCCGGTTTGTGTCCAAATTAAAGCGGTGTCTGCAAAATTACAACCGGGGCCGTATATATTTGGATTGTTAATTACGGATATATAATTCAATGTGTTTAAAGCCATATACATTTTACCATTGGAAGCAATTTGCAATGCTCCAAAACGCTCGCCCGGGTTATATAGTTCCTTGATGTATTGTTTCGATGCTCTAATTAACGCAGGAGAACCAAGGGTTAAATCATACTGCAATAACTCACTTTTACTTAATGCTGTGGTGGGGTCGCGTCTTACAGTAGCATATAATAGTTTACTATCTGGAGAAAATTCAACACCATAGTGAAGATAACGGGGGTCTCCCGGCTGGAAAATACTCAAAGTGTTGGAAACAATTCCAGTGGCATTGTCAAAGTCGCTGACATCCACATTTACATTCCAATGCGCTGCTGCAATTTTTTTACCGTTAGGTGAGGCTTTTAAATAACCTAAAAATGAAGAATCAATCCGGGGGGTGGTTACTCTTGGCAAACCGGTAAGTACAGAGCCGGTGTGACTGATAACGGGAGTGCTGTTTACCCCGGAAGGATCGACCAGGTAAGCATAGTAACCATCAGATGCTGTATCATGTGCCAGCACCCAAACGTCCCTGTTATTACAATGGCGTACGGCGGTGATTTTTTCAACGCTGTTTTGAGTGAGGAGTACATTTTTCACTTCTACATCTCCATTGCCATTGTCAAGGGTCATGTTTACTACAGAATAATTCAGGCCTTTTGTCGGTGTAAATGTCATGGTGCCGGAAACAAACTGTACTGCATCAACAGTAAATACATAGTAGCGGTTGGGGTCGCCAATTTTGGGTACAATAACACCTGATTGGGTAGAAGAAATATTGCCAAAGAGGTTTGTACCATTCGGCATTTTAACGTGGAGTTTGTTCCACACATTCGAGCCATCAGTATAAAAAAGAAGGTTGCCATTTGCATCGCTGATTGTAGCAACGCCTTCGTCTGTAACTATCTGGCCGTTATTTAATGCAACTGGAGTGTTGCCGTTAAAATCAATGCCAATTTTTTCACCCATATACCAGATATTGGCTTCTTTTGGTGCTTGTGAATCTGCCTGAATGCAACCTAATTGCACTGCTGCTGTCAAAATAAAAACTTTGATACTATATCTTATTGTTGATGAAAACACCAGTTTTAAAATTTTCCTCAAAGTAAATTTAAGCGGCTTCCAAACACGGTAGAGTTAATTCTACAAAAGAAATTTTAATCAGCCGGTAATATTGTGCCTTCAAACCTGAATTCAGGTTTTTATTTAAGCCAAAACTTAAAAATTACACAATGAAAAGAAACTGCTTTTTAAAAGTATCATCAGTCTGGATCACTGCTATTTGCCTGATGATGGGTAAGGGCCTTACTGCCCAGGTAACCAACCCGCCAATGGGCTCCAGCCCCTGGAAATACACCAATCCACAACCTTTTGCACACAATTTTACTGACATGTCGTTTATTGACAATAACAATGGGCTGGCGGTTTCTTCCGGTGCAACGGGTGTAAGCGGCGCCATTATGCGTACAACTGATGGAGGCGTTAACTGGCAGGCAGTTCCTTATAAATATGCTACCAGTACCGGCTCAGTGGCAATTGGTACTTTTAATGATGTTCATTTTGTAACCCCCACTGTTGCCTATGCGGTAGGTTCGGGAGGTTTAATGGTTAAAAGTACAGATGGTGGCATAAACTGGGTAAAAATTACCACACCGCTAACTGAACGTGGCCGCAATATTAATGCACTTCATTTTCTTAATAAAGATACCGGGTATATTGGCGGTGCTGCCATTAACACTACTAACACCACCAACATCAACGATGCACCTAAAGTATATTTTACAAGAAATGGTGGTAACACCTGGGATTCGCTGGCAACACCTTTTCGTCCGCAGCAAAACAATATTACACTCAGTGGTTTTAACACCGCAGAAATTCACCGCATACATTTTGTAAACGATTCTGTTGGGTATGTATCCGGCTCATGCGGCAGTGCTGTTGCAAACTACAGCGCTATTTTATGGAAGATAGAAAAGAATGTGGTGAAGGATTACAGTATTCACCGTTCTAAATTCGGTATCAGTGCAACAACTGGTTCTTATACTCCGGCCACACAAACGTTTAAAGGGTTGTTGGGAATTAATGATTCGCTTGTAATTATTTCGAGCCTTAATAATAACGTGGTGATACGTGTGCGTACCGGCAAGAATGACAGTACAGCCAGTGCTGCACCTGCTGTGTTTGGAGCTTACGAAAGAGGTGTATACCAAATTGTAATATGGCTAAACAGTACGGCAACACCTTTCCCGGCTAATCTTGCTGGTGTGGCCGCTGGTCAAATGCCACAAATTAAAAAGGATGGCACCGGTAAAATATTGCTCACATCAGGTAACCTGATTCTGATGTCTACTGATAATGGTACCAGCTGGACTTACAGTTATCCGCATCCTGCAGGGGTTGCTTACCCTCATTGGGGATTTTCGGCAATGGATGTAACACCAGGCAACAGAATTGTTATAGGAACAGTAAATGGCTTATCGTATAGCTCAGTGCCTAATACTTCTAATACATGGTCAAGCGGACCTTACACAAACATACGCCCGCTGTTTTATGGATATAATGATATGGACTGGGCAGATTATTGCAATGGTATTGCTGTTGGCAGCAATGGCACTATTGCCAAAACCAGTGATGGTGGTAAAACATGGGTAAATGCATCTAATGCATTGTTTGATGCGGCCCAGGTTTCTTTAACCAACGTAATTTATCCTGCTACCAATGCCATGTACTTTAGTACAAACTCTTTTGGATTTATCGGTATTCACCGTTCAACCGATCAGGGTCAATCTTACATTCCCATTTTTACAGAACCCAATCCTAGCACTTTTGGTATTGCCAACTTTACAATGGTAGGCCAGTCAAGAGCCTGGGCTGTTGGTTACCGTGGCAGTCCGGCGGTGCAGCGTACTGTAATTTTCCGCAGTTTAAATCCGTCTGCAGCAACACCTGTTTGGGATACAGTTAAAGCTTTTCCTAACGGAACATTTGCGCCACAATTAAAAGTAATACGCTTTGCTAACCAGGATACCGGTTATACCTGCGGCAACAGGGGTAAAGTTTACCGCACTATTGACGGTGGCACAACATGGACAGATATAAGCCCTGACACAACCGTTAACTCAAATGGTACCACAACATATAATGCACTGAGCGTAGTGAACGGCAAAACAATTTTCATTGGTGGAACCAGCCGTAAACTCTTCAGATCAACCGATGCTGGAGCCACATGGACAGATTTGACCATTGCTGTGCCGGCAGCGCCCACACCATTTAATTCATTCACTTCTATAACTAATATTGTAATGAATGATGCTGCAAACGGATACATTAATGCAGGATCAATTGTAATGAAAACTGCGGATGCATGGAATACCTGGACTTATGATATTGCACCAAGCAGTTTTGTAGCCATGCAGCTTTATCCAAAAATTTCGGCCCCCATCAAAAATAAAAAACTGTATGGCGTTGCACTGGTAGCAGGTACATCTGTAAACAGTGTGCAGTCTGCACTAATGCTTGAATATGGGGATGCAGCAGCAATGAATTTAAGCAGCACCGAAGCTGTAACAAGTTCATGTAAAAATACTTCTACCGGTACAATTACTGTTACTGCAACCGGCGCCATTACTCCGTATACTTACAAATTAAATAATGGAACAGCGCAAACATCAAATACGTTTACAGGCCTTGCAGCCGGTACCTATACTGTTACTGTGTATGACGGAGCATGTGCTTCTATTACAAAACAGGTAACAGTAGGCCAGCGCCCGGATCCTTATGTTTTTGCAGGTAATAACCTTACAATTGTTGGAGGTGATGCTGTTCAGTTAAATGCAAGCGGAATCAGTAACCCAACTGCCATTGCATGGACACCAACAACCAGCATCGTTAGCGGAGCCAATACCTATACACCAGTTGTAAAACCTGCTGCTACTACAAACTATACAGTTACTGTAACAGATCCTAATGGTTGTACAGGTTCCAATAATGTAAATGTTACTGTAATACCCTATTGTGTAAAACCAATGGATGCCTTTACGCCTAACGGCGATGGTATTAATGATAGATGGCTGGCCACACGTGATGGTGCTTGTACCAGCCAGGTAATTGTAAGCATATTTAACCGTTATGGCGGGCTTGTTTACAGCAACGAAAATTACCAGAATGACTGGGATGGTACCTATAAAGGCAAACCTGTTCCGGATGGTACTTACTATTATGTAATCAAATTTAAACTGATTACAGGTAATGGTTTAACACTTAAAGGCGACGTAACAATATTGCGATAATCAAACTTCTTTATTAAGATATGAAACATATAATAACAACAGCGCTGCTTGGCATAACCTTAACAGCAGGAGCACAGCAATTGCAAACCTCCAGTATGTATGAGCTGCAGGGCATGCTGCAAAACGCGGCAATGGCAGGTGTGCAGGATTATAATTTTATCGGGGCCAGTTACCGCACGCAATGGAGCGGTATCAGCGGCAGTCCGCAAACAGCCACGGTCTTTGGATCGTTTGGCCTTCCGAATCAAAAAATTGGCATTGGGGGATATCTCTATAATGATAAAACCGGGCCCACTACCCGGACAGCTGTTGAGCTGTCTCTTGCCAAACACATAATTACCGATAATGGAAATATCTTTTCCATCGGAATGGAAAACCGTTTTCAGCAGTACTCGCTCAATAAATCCAAGCTGTCTGCTACATTAGGTAACGACCCTGCCATCGGCGGCAGCGATAATCGTTTTAAGTATGATGCCGGTTTTGGTATTGCCTATAAAACCAAAACACTCCAGGTGGGTGCATCTGTTTCGCAACTGGTACAGTCAAAACTGGATTTTTACAGTGGTAACTTATCCACCACTGAACAGGCACGGTTATACAGGCATTACTACCTGCATGCTTCATACCGCTGGAAAGTAGATGATGCCACTACCGTTATCCCCAACTTTGTACTTACTTATTTGCCCAATGCACCAACCGATTACCAGGTAGGTGCAAGGGTGGAACACAGGGAATTGTTCTGGTGGGGTGTAGGTTACAGGTCGCATCAAAGCTATATGCTTTCGGCCGGTTTGCATGTCAATAAAAAATTCACTATTGGTTATGCATTTGATAACTACATTTCCCCCATCAGCAGCTTTGATGCCGGCGCCAACGGCCACGAAGTGCTGTTGCGTTATATGTTCAGCAGGTGATTCTTTTCATAGTTAGTTTTGAAGCAGCCCCCGGGCTGCTTTTTTTTGTCCGGCAAAAAATATTATTTACAGTATTTTCAAAAATTATTGAAAATACTGTATCTTTGTGCTGATAAAAACTACAACTATGAAACTTGTAATAATCGGCGGCGGCTTTGGCGGGCTAAGGCTGGCACGCAAACTGAATAATAAACCCGGCTTTGAAATAACACTGATTGATAAACTGAATTTTCACCAGTTTCAGCCTTTGTTTTACCAGGTGGCCACCGCAGGGCTGGATGCCAGTAATATTTCTTTCCCGCTGCGTAAGGTTTTTCACAACAGTAAAAACATACGGTTTAAAATGGCGGAGGTGCTGCAAATACTTTCTGCACAAAATAAAATTATAACCACCATTGGGGAAATGAATTACGATGTACTGGTGATTGCCACCGGTGCCGATACTAATTTTTTCGGCAATAAAGAATTGATGGATCATGCCCTGCCCATGAAAAGCACTGTGGAAGCATTGCAATTGCGTTATCATCTTTTAAAAAATTTTGAAACTGCCACTACCGTAACAGACGATAAGCAACTACAGCAGCTGATGAATATTGTAGTGGTTGGTGGCGGCCCCACCGGGGTTGAATTAAGCGGCGCTATTGCAGATATGAAACGCTTTGTATTACATAAAGATTACCCGGAACTGGACTTTAGCAAAATGAATATTTACCTGCTGGAAGGAACTGCAAAGACCCTTGGTGTAATGAGTGAAAAAAGCAGTGCGGATTCAAAAAGATATTTGGAAAAACTAGGAGTAACTGTTTTAACAAACACCTTGCTGAAAACATATGATGGAGAAAAGATCATTTTGCAAAACGGGGATGAAATCCCTGCTAAAATGGTGATATGGGCAGCAGGCATTAAAGGCAATGTTCCCGATGGTATTGACAAAACTTTACTGGCAAGGGGCAACCGCATTAAAGTTGACAGGCAATGCAGGGTGCCAGGTTTTGAAAACATTTACGCCATAGGAGACGTGGCATATATGGAAGAACCCGCCTGGCCCAATGGCCACCCGCAGGTGGCGCCGGTAGCCATGCAAATGGCAGATTTAATTGCTGCTAACCTGCGGCGGGTTGAAATGCGCAGCAGTAAAAAACATTTGCAGCAATTTACTTATTACGATAAAGGCAGTATGGCAACTGTAGGCAGAAACCTGGCCGTGGTGGATATGCCTAGACCCAAATTGCATTTTGGTGGTTTCTTTGCATGGCTTATTTGGATGAGCCTGCACCTGATGCTGATTCTGGGAGTGAAGAACCGTTTTTTTGTATTTATAAACTGGCTGTATAATTATGTTACGTACGATCAGAATTTAAGGTTGATATTTAGCAATCCTGCAAGTAAAGTACCAAAAGAGAAATTATAACTAAAGAGTTTTACAAAAAAAACGGGAGTATTATTTATATAAACTATTACAGTAGTTAATAAGCTGTATAACATCTTCCACTTTTTTGAAATCGACTTTTTGCGAAGAACAGTATTTATCCAGCGCCTTCTCTTTCTCTTTAAATAATTTGAAGAATTGCTTTTTATTTGAGAATTTTTGCAACTCAGAATTTTTAGAAACCCAATAGCTGTTTTCAGAAGTTATTTTCATATTGTCTGGTACACTCAGTGTAACACTTCCTACTGGACCATAAACCTGCCGGGTGTAATAAGTGGTGTAGGATTGTGAAGTGGTGCCATAAGCGCCAGGATTTCCAACAGGCTCTAACGTACTTTTATACTGCACAAATAAAGTAATGCTGTCCTGAAAAACCAGCTCGTAGAAACTCTTTTCATATGGAATAAATTTTCTGCCACCAACAGTTATTGTATCTATCTCCTGGGGTTTGTCCAGTACCATATATGTGTCCCCCTGCAAGAAAACCATTTCCTCATCAATTAAATTATAATTAAGCGTGGCGGCGTATTCATTGCCTTGTTTTAACTTAATAGTTGCCTTTGTAAATTCAGGAAACAAAAAATTGGGCAAGTCCTTAGGAGGCTCATTTTGTGCGGATAAAGTGCTGCCATATACCCCCGATAAGAACAAAAGTGTGGTGAGTAAAAGAGTTTTTTTCATAATTAGGGTTACTTTTTGTAGAGCAACTTATTTTAAAGGTATAAATTAATATGCTTTGTAAAAAACAGGATTATTTAAAGTGGCAATCTTAAAGGCTGACGGGAAATTGGGTAGTAACACCACTTATGCTTTTATTTTTTGGCATAGTTATGATATTGAGCAAATTGTCAGTTACAGTGAAATCACCCTTTTAGTTTACAATAAACAACAGCAGTTTTGTGTTATTATGTAAACCAGCTAAAATTATCCAAATGAAAAAAATACCACTGCTGCTTACAGCTTCTATTTGTTTGCTGGGCAGTGTAAAAGCTCAGGAAAGTAAAGAAGACAGATCTGCACCTGCACACAAAATGAATATCATTAAACTGAACCTTACAGGGCTGCCTTTAAAAAATTATGGCTTTCAGTACGAGCGTGTGTTAAACAGGAAAATATCGGTTGCACTTGGTTTTCGTACCATGCCTAATGGCCTGTTGCCCATGCAAAGTGCCATTACCGATGCAATAGGAGACAATCCAGATGCAGTGGACCAGGTTAAGAACTTTAATTTGGGCAACACCGCCATTACACCGGAAGTTCGCCTTTATTTAAGCAGGAGGGGATATGGTCATGGTTTTTACCTTGCCCCATTTTACCGTAACGTAACATTTAAAGGAAGCGGCTTAAAGTTTACCTATCAAAACAGCTTGCTTACAGAAAATACCATGTCTATGTCGGGCAAACTTACAGGCAATACAGTTGGATTGCTTATTGGTTCACAATTTTCGTTGGGTAAATTTGTTGCTTTAGATATTTGGTTTATTGGCCCTCACTACGGAACAGCCAACGGCGATTTTTCCGGTACAGCAGCACAACCGCTTACACAAACCGAACAGGATAACTTACGGAAGGAAATAGAAGATTTTGATATACCTCTTACTAATAAAACCATTACAGTTAACTCATCTGGCGCCAATGTAAAATTAGACGGCCCGTTTGGAGGTATACGGACAGGCATTACAATTGGAGTGAGGTTTTAAATGTTATTGAGGGAATGAATGCATTTATTTAATGCAACAGCCTTTTTAGTAAAGGCTGTTGTTATTTATGACCTACATACCTTCTCCATTTTTCTATAACGGCTTCCATATCTTCGGGCAGCTGGCTTTCAAAATGCATTGGTTTTCTTGTAACGGGATGTATAAAACCCAGTTCTTTTGCATGCAGTGCATGACGGGGGCATAAGGCAAAGCAATTATCAACAAACTGTTTGTACTTGGTAAACACAGTGCCTTTTACAATTCTGTCTCCGCCATAAAAATCATCATTAAATAACGGGTGGCCTATGTATTGCATATGCACTCTTATCTGGTGAGTGCGCCCGGTTTCCAACCGGCATTCTACGAGGCTTACATAATTAAAATGCTCCAGCACTTTATAATGAGTAATGGCATCTTTACCATGATCCCCATCCGGGTATGCGGTAAACAATTTCCTGAAACGCAGGTGACGGCCCACGTGTGCAATAATGGTTCCTTCAGGTTCATCAAACAATCCCCAAGCTAAAGCGATGTAACGACGGTGAACGGTATGATTAAAAAATTGTTTAGCCAGGTCACTCATGGCTTTGGGTGTTTTGGCCAATACAATAAGACCGCTGGTGTTTTTGTCAATGCGGTGCACCATTCCAAAACGTGGCAACGTATTTTCGTCCAGCTCAGGATTTTGCTGTTTCAGGTGCCATGCCACTCCGTTAATAAGAGTGCCGTTGGGGTTGCCGCTCCCGGGATGCACCACCATGCCTGCAGGTTTGTTAATTACTAATACATCATCGTCTTCATACACAATATTCAGCGGTATATCTTCTGCAATAATATCGCTGCTCTCCGGGTTACGGTTGTCAAAAACAGTAATGCGGTCACCGGGTTTTACTTTGTAATTGCTCTTAACAGCCTTGTCATTCACCAGCACCATTTCGTTGTCAATTGCCTGTTGAATTTTATTTCTTGTAGCACCTTCAATCCGAGCCATTAAAAATTTATCAATGCGCAGGGGTTCCTGCCCTCTGTCAATAGTAATGGCCAGTTTTTCGTACAACTCATCGGAGTCGTTCAGCTCTATTTCCTCGTTGGTATGGTTCATTGTTCGTTGCTTTCTTACCTTTGCAAAGTAAACTAATTACAACCGATATGCAGCAGGTGCATTTTAAAGATTTGAATATAGTTGAGTACAAAACAGCATGGGATTACCAGGAAGAACTGCTACAGCAGAACTTAAAAGTTAAAGCAGCTTTAAGGCAGGAGCAACTAATTATTGCTGATGACGGTAGTATAACCACAAACCATCAACCACAAACCACAAATCATCATCTTCTTTTTTGTGAACACCCGCCGGTTTATACATTGGGAAAAAGCGGCAGCATGGATAATGTGCTGATGAGCGAACAGGAACTGGAGGACAATCATATCCAGTTTTTTAATACCAACAGGGGAGGCGATATTACTTTTCATGGACTGCAGCAAATAGTGGGCTATCCTATACTGGACCTTGAAAAATTTTATACTGACATTGGCAAGTACCTGCGCAGTTTGGAAGAAGTGATTATAAACACGATTGCTGAATATGGGATTAAAGGAGACCGCAGCAGCGGTGAAACCGGCGTATGGATCGAGCCGGGTATAGTTGGCAAAGAACGGAAAATTTGTGCCATGGGAGTGCGCTGCAGCCGGTGGGTAACCATGCATGGTTTTGCATTAAATGTAAATACAGATTTGAGCTACTTTAATAATATTATACCCTGTGGTATACAAAACAAACAGGTTACTTCAATAGAGAGGGAGCTTGGGTATAAAGTGGACTATGAAGAGGCCAAAGAGAAACTAAAACGGAATTTTGAAAAAGTATTTGATGCCGAATTGATTTAAACTGCAATTTTATTTTTCAGGGGGAGGCTGCTGATTTTTTCCGTCTTTAGGTACATAAAACTTATTCTTCTCAACCAGTTTACCGCTTTCATAAACATCAAAATGATACCAGCCGGCCCTTACAAAGTTTACTTTTTCTATAATAAGGAATGATTCTGTTATTTTATTCAGCTCAAAAACGGGCATTTCATTTTCATCAAAAAATTTTACGGTGTATTTTTTAATTTCAGCACCCGGTAAAGCAATAATAACGTTGTTATCTTTTGAAGTGTAAATACGGCGGCTGGGGTAGGTAATTACTTCGGTATTGGTTTCTAAAACGGGCAGCCCGTTTTTTGTGATAATACCGCCGCTTTTAACTTTAGACGGGTCATTGTTGGGCTTTGCTATCCAGTTGTCTTTAACTAAAAAAGGGTTGTATTTTTCTTCTGTTACAATTCCCCCCGATGCTCCGGCTTTAGCCGTATCGTTTTGTGCAATTGTTTCAGGAATAATTTCTTTTACAGGCCTTGCAATGTTGCTGAATAAATAAGTGCCGCCTTCAAACGAAACAAAAGCACGGTAATACATTTTAGTGTAAGGCGGCTTAACATCAGCATAACCGTTTTCAGTATTCTGCGGATTTAAAACACTGCCAATGGTTGTATAGTTTTTTAAACTGTCATAAGAGCGCTGGATACTGATATTGGCAACAGGCATTTTGTAATTGTTTACCCAGCTCACAATTATTTGCCCGCTGATATTTTTCACAGTAATGCCGGGCAAAGTTTCCTGCGCAAAAGCAGTGGCTTTACTAAAAAAAAGAATGACTGTAAGTACTAAAGAAAACCGCTGCATAATTGTTTTAAACGTACGGTAAGCAAAACACTTTTATTCACAAATATAATACCATGTTACTTATTCAAAAAAGCAAACTGCCGGCTGGTAATGAAAGGTTTCCCTGCAGCCCCCCTGTATGTACACATAAAATATTGCAGCCCGGTGTAAACCAGCCTTTTTTAATTTTATCGAAAATGGCATAAAACATTTTTGCTGTGTAAACAAAATCGGTGGGCAACTGAAACTGCTGCCATAATTCGTTCATAAAGCTGATAAGCTCCGGCGTTTTTTTGGCGTAACCTCCAAAATGGTATTCATCTAAAATTTGCAGTTGTTTCAGCTTTTCAATAGTACCACCACAATGTGCAATACGTTGCTCAATATCAGTCACGCCTTTTAAAACGGGAATGCATATTATTGTTTCATTTACTGCACTGCTCAACAAACCTGCCGCGGTGGTAGCGGTGCCGGCAGCAGTACAAATGTGTGTAAAAGTGTTTGATGGGATACGTTCATAAATTTTGGCAGCACCTTTGGCGCCGGTTACGCCTAAACCACCTTCGGGTACAATGGTGCATTCGCCAAATTCATTTTGCAGTTGTTGCAAAAAGATAATTTCATCTTTAGCAGTATAATCTTCTCTTGTTACAAATTTTAAATGCATGCCATTATCCAGGCAATGCTGCAAAGTGTGAGATAAGACAGAAGGCTTTTCTCCACGAACCACGGCAATACTTTTTACACCTGCCTGTTTACATGCATAAGCTGTTGCTGCAAGATGGTTGGAGTAGGCTCCACCAAAAGTGAGCAGGGTTTTATTCGGCGACTCAACTGCGGCTTTTAAAAAGTAATGCAGTTTAAAAATTTTATTGCCGGAGACAACCGGGTGAATTTTGTCGAGACGGAGAACCGATACCTGCAGGCGGGCTGTAGTAAAAACCATACTATTCAACTCTTCAACAGGGGCATCTAAAATATTAAAAGGCATTAATCGTTTTGTATTAATTTCGTACCGCAAAAATCAGGTATAATTCATCCAATTTAATTATAAAATCTAATGCAACCCACTCTTTTAATTTTAGCAGCAGGAATGGCAAGCCGTTACGGCAGTATGAAACAAACGCAGGGCTTTGGCCCGGCAGGCGAAACCATTATGGAGTATTCAATTTATGATGCCATCCGTGCTGGTTTTGGCAAAGTTGTCTTTATTATCCGCAAGGATTTCGCCGAAGGCTTTAAAAATAATTTTGAGCCCAAACTAAACGGAAAAATTAAAACCGAATATGTGTACCAGGAAATGGATTATTTCCTCGGTGGCGAACCTGTTCCGGAAGGAAGAACAAAGCCCTGGGGTACTGGTCATGCAGTGTTATGCGCCAAAGATGCCATTAAAGAACCTTTTGCTGTAATTAATGCCGATGATTTTTACGGCAGCGATGCATTTGTAAAAGCCGCCGCTTTTTTAAATACAGAATGTACAGAAAAAAAATATTCTATTATTGGGTATGAACTGGCAAAAACACTGAGTGAGCATGGAACGGTAAGCCGGGGTGTTTGTGAAGTGGATGCCAATAATAACTTGGTAAGCATAAAAGAACGCACCAAAATTTACCCAGAAGGTGATGGTATTGTTTATGAAGATGAAGGAGGTAAGCACAGCGTGCCTGTTGACTCAAGTGTATCAATGAACTTCTGGTGTTTTCACCCGGCATTATTTACCACTACCGAGCCACTGTTTCATCAATTTGTAAAAGAGAACAGTAATAATATTAAAGCAGAGTTTTTTATTCCTATTTTAGCGGAAGACTTTATGCATAATCTTAATGGGCATATAAAAGTAATTCCCTGCTCATCTAAATGGTTTGGCGTAACGTATAAAGAAGATGCCCCGGTTGTAAAAGCCAGTGTAGATAAACTGGTGGCCGATGGGGTTTATCCGCCATCATTGTGGGCTTAACCTGCATATTTAATGAGTCACAAACACCAAAACACTGTTGACGAGAAAAGGCAGTTTCAACTGGAAAGGATGATCCTCTTCAGCGATGCTGTATTTGCCATTGCCATCACATTGCTTGTAATTGAAATCAAAGTACCGGAATTTGAGCATGCCGTTACCCAGCACATGCTTATGGAAGCCATGCTGGAGAAATTGCCTGACTTTATTGGTTTTCTTATAAGTTTTGTGGTGATAGGTCAGTTCTGGACAAACCATCATAAACTATTTGGCTACATAAAAGATTACAATGGAGGGTTACTTTGGCTTAACCTGCTGATGCTTTTGTGGATAGCCCTGATGCCGTTTTCCACTTACCTGAACATGAAATACGGCAACCTTGATTTTACCTGGTTCTGGTATTGCTCCAACCTCACTTTAATTGGCCTTTCTATATACTGGCTTTGGAGGTACATTGGTAAGAATAAACATCTTAGTACTGTAGCGGATGACAAGCTTTTTTTGCAACTTAATTACCGGCGTGCATTAATTGTAGCCACTATATTTTTCTCCGGGGCCCTGCTTACTTTATTGCCATGGCTTGCGGCCAAATGGGTATCCCGGTTTGTATTCTTTCTCATTTTCCCAGCACTGTCAATTCTCCGGAAACGATACGAAAAAAAACAAAATAAAAAAGCAGCGGCTCAATAACCGCTGCTTTACTTTCACTTTTTGCCCAGCTTAAATTATCAATAACTTTTAATTAAAAACACACAGCTGTTTATTTTCTGTACCTGGTCTTCACGTACCAATTTTTTGATTGAGTTTACAGAAGTGAGTTTAATATCATTGTAGGCAGAATCTTTTTTCAGGTTGTCCACCGCATTAAAAATGTAAAGTGATTTTACCGCAAATACTGCCCCGCCTTCAAACTTGTTGGTTAAAATACCTATTACGTCTCCATTCTTGTTTAGAACAGGTCCGCCGCTGTTACCATGGTCTGCTGCTATAGCTATCTGGTAAGATAAGGTATCACTTTTGTTGCCGGTTTCGCTGCTGAGGTAGCCTTCACTATATACCACTTCGTCTTTAGGGTATCCAAGTGTATAAACTGGCTCGGCCAGTTTTACTTTTTTATTAAGGCTGTAAGGCAAAGTAGAAAAAGGTTTAAAATCCCTGTCATCAATTTTCAGTACTGCAATATCACGCTGCTCATCTTTAGTACACACTTTTGCCAAAAACTGCTGCCCTTTATCGTTGGTAACAATAATCTTCTGGCCTTTCAGAACATGGGCGTTGGTAATTAAATAACCACTGCCATCAATCAAAAATCCTGTACCGCCAGATTTAGGGGCCATGCCCGGTTCAATCTTAATTTTATTTTGTACTTCGTTTAATGCCTGATTGGTATTGCGAAGGTCGTTTTTTGTATTAGCCAACTCACGGCTAAGTTGTTCCAGTTGCGGATTAGCTTTGTTATTATTATAAACGGCAGAAAGCCCCATTGATATTACCGAAATAATGCCGGCAATACTAGCTGCCACAGCAACTGTGCGTTTATGACGCTGCCACAAGTAAACCAATTTCGCTTTTCCTTTAATCACAGGTGTTTTGATTACACCTTCCTCTGCAAGTTTAGAGTGCACTTCGTGCAGGTTATGCTTAAAGCTTTTAGTATCAGCATAATTACCCAGTTCATTAATGAAGTAGCCGTGCTCCACCATTAACTGGTCAACTTCAGGGTTGGTTTTACGAAGATCATCAAAATAAATCTTCTCCTGTTCAGACATTTCGCCTCTCAGGTACCGTTCCGCTGCTTCCAGTAATAAAATGTCGTCCATATTATTGTCCGTTTTTGTATTGTGCGAAGAATATCTTTTTCAAACGCATCAGGCATTTATACTTCTGCGTTTTGGCATTATCGGCATTGGTGTAGCCAAATTCTGCCGCTATTTCCTGCATATGTTTCTTTTGAATATAATAAGCATCCAAAAGGCTTTTGCAGGGCTCCCCAATCTTACTCATGGCAGTTTCCATTAATGTAAAATCAGCATCTTTCTTTTCATGTTGCTCCAGGTCTTCCTCTACAGGAACAGTGTCTTCTAATTTATCAACCAGGCCATTGCTGTAGCGCTGCATCTGGTTCAGCCGTTTAAGCCAAAGGCGGCGGCAAACTGAATAGATATAAGTTTTAAGCTGGCTGGTGAGTTCAAAATCAGCAGATTGGGCTTTTTCAAAAAGCACAATCATTGCTTCCTGGAAAATGTCCCGGGCATCATCTATGCCGCCATTGTTGTTAAGGATAAAAGCCTGTATAGTGTTGTAATTGTCCCTGTAAATTTGCTCAATTGCCTGTTTTTCGTTCGCAGCCAATCCTTTCAACAACAGCTTTTCTTCATCTAAATTGCTCACCCGGTAAATATTAATACAGTTAGATATTATTTGTAACCCAAAGCAACGAAAAAAAATATAAAAAAACCGGGTTACCTTTTTTAACTAATGGTATAAATTGAAAATTATAATTTTTAAAATTTAAACAAACACCAATGAAAAAAGTTATTTTAGCGTTAGCAGTAGCTGCATTCTTCACTGCATGTAATTCTGGCGAATCTACTGAAGCTCCAAAAACAGATTCTCCAAAAGTTGACACTACAGCTGCTAAAGTTGATACAATGGCTGCTAAAGTTGATACAATGGCTGCTAAAGTTGATACAATGGCTAAGAAAGTTGATACTGCTGCTAAAAAATAAGCTAAGTAATCAATTTCCGGCACCGGTTGCCTGTTTAATGCCGGTCCATTATAAATTTTTTAAGATTACAGGCAATCTGTTAAAGTCCCTCTTAATTTTTAAGAGGGATTTTTTTGTTTGTTTAAATAATATGCCCTACTTTTGAATCCTGATGAACAAAAACAGCGCATATACCTGGTTTTATTTTAGCTACTATTTTACCAATAGGCCGGGATGCTTTTGTTAACACTGATAATAAACAGACTAACATATAAGAATCCCGGCACAAAGGCCGGGATTTTTGTTTTATGAATGTTATGATAAAAAAAGTTTCGATACAGGGGTTTGAGGGCAGCTTTCACCAGGTGGCCGCAAGGCAGTTTTATGGAAAAGATACCGAAGTTGTTTGCTGCGCCACTTTTAAAGAAGTGATAAAGATTGCGGAAGATAAAAAGCAGAGCAATGGCGGTGTTATGGCTATTGAAAATTCTATTGCCGGCAGTATTTTACCCAACTATAACCTGCTGCTTAAAAGTAAACTTAAAATTGTGGGGGAAATTTACCTGCAGATAAAACAAAACCTGCTGGTAAACCCCGGGGTAAAATTAACCGATATAAAGGAAGTGCACAGTCACCACATGGCCATACAGCAATGCTTTGGTTTTTTGGATAAGTACAACTGGAAGCTTGTGGAAACAGAAGACACTGCTTTAAGTGCCAAACATATTCATCAGCACCGCAGCAAACATGTGGCAGCCATTGCCAGCAAGCTGGCAGCTGAGCTTTATGATTTGAATGTGATAGCACCGAATATTCATACCCTTAAAAATAATTACACCCGGTTTTTAGTATTGCAACGTATGGATGAAGCCCAGGAAGTGGCAGAAGCAGATAAAGCCTCTATCAATTTTTTTACAGACCATTCAAAGGGCAGTTTGGCAAAAGTGCTTACAAAAATTGCTGACGCTGGCATTAATTTATCAAAACTGCAAAGCATGCCCATACCCGGCAGTGATTTTAAATATTCATTTCATGCCGATTTGGAGTTTGCAGATGTGGAGCAACTGAACACTGTAGTGAAGTCGGTTAAAAATATTACAGAAGAGTTGACGGTGTTAGGTATTTATAAAAACGGTAAGAACAGTAACACGAATTAAAAGGATTACACTAATTACACGAATTTGTTTAATTCGTAAAAATTAGTGTCATTAGAAATAAATGGAAACAGCAAAAAGGTTAGAAGGCATTGGCGAATATTATTTTTCTCAAAAGCTGAGAGAGATTGACACGTTGAATAAAGAAGGGAAGAATATAATTAACCTGGGTATCGGCAGTCCTGATTTACCGCCGCACCCGGACGTAATTAAAGTATTGCAGGAGGAAAGTGCTAAACCAAACACCCACGCTTACCAGAGTTACAAAGGCAGTCCGGTATTACGTAACGCTATCAGCAACTGGTATAAGAAATGGTATAATGTTAATTTAAATGCAGATACGGAAATTCTGCCGCTGATAGGAAGCAAAGAAGGCATCATGCATATTTGTATGACTTATTTAAATGAGGGTGATTTTGTGCTGATACCAAATCCCGGTTATCCAACGTACCGCAGTGCAGCAACTATTGCCGGTGGCAAATGCCTGGAGTATACTTTGACAAAAGAAAACAACTGGTTTCCTAACTTTAAGGAAATAGAAAACAGTTTGCATATTAACAGGGTAAAACTGATGTTTGTAAACTATCCGCAAATGCCCACAGGCCAGTTGCCTACTAAGGAAATGTTTGTAGAACTGACCGCTTTTGCAAAAAAATATAACATACTGCTGGTACATGATAATCCATACAGCTTTATTTTAAATGATAACCCGTTTAGTTTACTAAGCATTGAAGGAGCTAAAGATTGCGTTATTGAATTAAATTCTTTAAGTAAAAGCCAGAATATGGCAGGCTGGCGAGTTGGAATGTTATGTGGAGCTAAAGAACGCATTGATGAAGTGCTGCGTTTTAAAAGTAATATGGATAGCGGCATGTTTTTGCCTTTACAACTGGCGGCAGCAAAAGCATTAGAGCTGGAACAGGACTGGCACGATGCATTGAATAATATTTATAAAAAGCGCCGTGAAAAAGTATTTGAACTGTTGCATTTATTAAACTGTGAATTTGATACATCGCAAGCTGGCATGTTTGTTTGGGCAGCCATACCAGCCAATTATAAAGATGGGTATGAAGTGAGTGATAAAGTATTATACGGTGCCAATGTATTTATAACACCCGGAGGCATTTTTGGCAGCGCCGGTAATAAATATGTAAGGGTGAGCTTATGTACCAAAGAAGAAAAATTTGACGAAGCAATTGAAAGAATAAAAACACAGCTGAATTAAGATGACAGTAACAGTAATAGGTGTGGGTTTAATTGGCGGATCAATGGCACTGGCATTGAAAGAAAAAGGTATTGCTCAAAAAATAATTGGCGTGGGCCGCAATGAAGCCAGCATACAAAAAGCAATTAATTTAGGAATTATAGATGAAGGACTACCTTTAGAAGATGCTGTAAAGCAAAGTGATTTTATTTATGTTTCCATTCCTGTTGACGCTACTATACCAGTTATGCTGCATGTTATGAATATAATAACCGGTAAACAGGTGGTGGCTGATGCAGGCTCTACAAAATTTGCGTTGTGTGATGCATTAAAGAATCACCCGATGCGGAAGCAGTTTGTAGCAACGCACCCCATGTGGGGCACTGAATACAGCGGCCCTGAAGCGGCGGTACGTGGCGCTTTTGCAGGAAGGGCCTGTGTTATTTGCGAAAAAGAAAAAAGCAGCGTTGCGGCATTGCAACTGGTAGAGGATATTTACAAAGCAGTGAACATGCACATCATTTACATGGAAGCTGCCAATCATGATGTGCATGCGGCGTATGTAAGCCATATATCTCACATTACTTCTTTTGCGCTGGCTAATACAGTGCTTGAAAAAGAAAAAGAAGAAGATGCAATTTTTGAAATGGCCGGTGGCGGTTTTGAAAGTACAGTGCGTTTGGCAAAAAGCAACAGCGCCATGTGGGCACCCATATTTATGCAGAACAAAGAAAATGTACTGGATGTTTTAAACGAACACATCAGCCAGCTGCGAAAATTTAAAGCAAGTTTGGAAAAAGAAAACATAGAATATTTAACAGAGTTGATGGAGAATGCAAATAAGATAAAACGAATTTTAAAATGATTTTTAGAGAAGCGAATACGGATGATATAAAACAGATCCAGGTTGTACGAAATGCAGTTAAAGAAAATATGCTGAGCAACCCCGGGCTGGTTACAGACAGGGATTGTGTAGAGTATTTAACACTGCGTGGAAAAGGCTGGGTGTGTGAAGCAGATGGCACAATTGTTGGATTTGCTATTGCCGATTTAATTGATAATAATATCTGGGCATTATTCATTCACCCGGATTATGAAGCAAAAGGTGTTGGTAAAAAATTACACGACCTGATGCTGAACTGGTATTTTGAACAGAAAAAAGAACATGTTTGGCTGAGCACTTCTCCCAATACAAGAGCCGAAAAATTTTACCGCCTGCAGGGCTGGAAGGAAACCGGACTTTACGGAAAAGGCGAAATAAAATTTGAAATGACGAAGGATGAATGGAATAATACCAAGGCAGTTGATGTAACAAACAGGAAGCAACTATTACAAACCGAACAAGACGTAATTAAAGCTGAAAAAAATAATGATGCTGAAGAGTGCGACGCCACTGCAGCTAATTAGAATTACAAAAGTTGACAAACAAAAAATTTAATAATTACAATCATGCAAACACAAACAAAATCTTCTAAAGAGTTGATTCAGGAAAAATGGAACAAACGTCCGCTCATCATCAGTGGTCCCTGCAGTGCTGAAACTGAAGAGCAGGTATTTGAAACCGCCACCCGTTTGGCACAAACCGGTAAGGTAGATGTGCTGAGAGCCGGCATTTGGAAACCCCGTACCAAACCGGGTATGTTTGAAGGTATTGGTACAAAAGGGTTAACGTGGTTGTCTCATGCAAAGAAGATAACCGGGCTTCCATTAACGGTTGAAGTGGCTACAGCAAAACATGTGGAAGATGCATTGCATTTTGATATTGATATGTTGTGGGTGGGCGCACGTACAACAGTAAACCCTTTTAGCGTGCAGGAAGTGGCTGATGCCCTTCGTGGAGTCGATATTCCTGTACTTATTAAAAATCCCATCAATCCTGATTTGGAATTGTGGAGTGGTGGTATTGAACGCTTACAAAAAGTTGGCTTGAACCGGGTGGGCATGATTCACCGTGGTTTCTCTTCTTATGGAAATACAGAATTCCGTAATGCGCCGATGTGGCATTTACCCATTGAAATGAAAAGACGCTTTCCGGATATGCCGCTTATTTGCGATCCTTCGCACATTTGTGGTAACAGGCATATGCTGCAGTCGGTGGCGCAAAAAAGTATTGACCTGGATTTTGATGGTGTAATGGTGGAAAGCCACGTTGACCCTGATAATGCATGGAGCGATGCTAAACAGCAGGTAACTCCGGAGCGACTGGCAGAAATTTTAGATGGCCTGGTTTGGCGTAAAGAAAATACGGATGAAACCGAATTTGTAACTGCATTGGCTAAATTGCGTGAACAAATTAATCACCTGGATGATGAACTGATGACAATTTTAAGCCAGCGTATGAAGATTGCTGATAAAATCGGGCAATACAAGAAAGATAACAACATCACAATTTTACAAACCAACCGCTGGAATGAAATCCTGGAAAAGGCATTTGTAAAAGGAGATAAGTTAGGGTTGAGCAAAGAATTTATCACCAAGTATTTTGATGCAATCCACCTGGAAAGTATTAATCACCAGAACAAAATAATGAACAGCTGATAGCATATGCATGGCTTTGCTGTAAAGATGAACACGGATTATTATGACTAAAGTTGAGTACACATTTTCAGAAAAAAAGGTTGCGTATTATTTCGATGCCTCTTTTTCGTTGCTGCAGGAACTGGTTCCGGTGGCAAACACTGTTTTAATAACAGATGAAAATGTTTTTAATCAGCACAAGAAAAAATTTGAGGGATGGAAAACAATTGTGATTAAAGCAGGGGAGGAGCATAAGCAACAAAGCACCGTTGATTATATAATTAGTGAGCTGATAAAACTGGAAGCCGACCGTAAAACATTTATTGCAGGTGTTGGCGGCGGAGTGGTTACAGATATTACCGGTTATGCTGCCAGCATTTATATGCGTGGATTGAAGTTTGGTTTTATTCCCACTACCGTGTTGGCAATGGTGGATGCTTCTATTGGCGGCAAAAACGGCGTGGATGTAGGAGTTTATAAAAACCTGGCCGGCCTTATAAAGCAGCCGGAGTTTTTGCTGTTTGATTACTCCCTGCTGCAAACATTACCTAACGAACAATGGGTAAATGGGTTTGCAGAAGTTATTAAGCATGCCTGCATTAAAGATGCGCTGCTGTTTTCTATTTTAGAAAAATTCACCCTGCATGATTTTCAAAAAGATGAAACGCTGCTGGCTGATATCATTGAACGCAACGTGAAAATAAAAACGGCTGTAGTGGTGGAAGATGAATTTGAAACCGGCGACCGTAAGCTGCTGAATTTTGGCCATACCATTGGCCACTCAATAGAGAATATGCATCAACTGCTGCATGGACATGCCATCAGCATTGGTATGGTGGCCGCCTGTAATTTGTCTGAAAAAATAACAGGATTGCATTTTGATGAAGCCAGGCGTATTGTGCAACTGCTGGCAAAATATCATTTGCCAGTGGATATTGAAACCGATGATGAAAAAGTTTTCCAGGTATTGCGGATGGATAAAAAACGCAACAGCAGTGTTATGAATTTTATACTGCTTAAAAAAATTGGAGAAGCTGTAATTACACCCATTGAATTAGAAGTGCTGCACCAGCATTTAAAAGAAATTTTATAGTGAAGGCGATAATACAACCCTCGGTAATTAAAGGAACGATTAATGCACCCACCAGCAAAAGCAGTATGCAGCGTACCTGCGCTGCGGCGTTGCTGCACAATGGCACTACTGTTATAAACAATCCCGGAAGAAGCAATGATGATTTGGCAGCATTGGATATTATACAAAAGCTGGGAGCTGTTGTAAAACAAAATGCAGACGGCACATTAACAATTCAAGGCAGCAGAGTATTAGTGTCTTCGGAAGTCCCCTCCAGGGGAGGGGATTTAGGGGAGGCTTCTATTAATTGTGGCGAAAGTGGTTTATCAATAAGAATGTTTACACCCATTGCAGCATTGAGCAATCAGTCAATTACCATAAATGGCAGCGGTAGTTTGCTAAAACGCCCAATGAATTTTTTTGATGAAATTTTTCCGCAACTGGGAATTAAAATCTCTTCTAACAACGGCATGCTGCCTATAAAAATTGAAGGGCCTTTGCAGGCAAAAGCCATTACTATTGATGGTTCATTAAGCTCTCAATTTCTAACGGGTTTATTATTTGCTTTTGCAAAAGCTGCTAAAGACCCCGTTGCTATTACGGTTAATAATTTAAAAAGCAAGCCTTACATTGATTTAACCCTGCAGGTAATGCAGCATTTTGGTTATAAGGTTGCCAATAATAATTACGAATCTTTCACCATTCATCCTGCCAGCTTTCAACCCTCATCTGTTAACTACACTGTTGAAGGCGACTGGAGCGGTGGTGCCTTTTTATTGGTGGCAGGTGCAATTTGTGGTAACATCACCGTAACTGGTTTAGATGTTTTTTCCACCCAGGCAGATAAAGCAATTTTGCAGGCACTGATTGATAGTGGTGCAAATATTTCCATTGAAGAAAAGAAAATTTCTTTTGGTACATCAATAAATAATAATGGCAAAGCATTTCATTTTAATGCAACTGATTGCCCGGATTTATTTCCGCCTTTAGTTGCATTGGCAGCATATTGCAATGGCACCAGTGCTATTACAGGCGTAAGCCGCCTGGCTCATAAAGAAAGCAACCGTGGTTTAACCCTGCAGGATGAATTTGCAAAAATGGGTATTGAAATAATTTTACAGGAGGATATAATGTTAGTGAAAGGTGGCACTGGTGTTAAGGGTGCTGCCGTTCATTCAAGGCACGATCACCGCATTGCTATGGCTTGTGCAGTGGCCGCATTAAAAGCGGAAGGAGAAACAGTGATTGAAGAAGCGGAGGCTGTAAATAAATCGTATCCCAATTTTTACGAACACTTGCAGTTGTTAAATGCTACTGTAACTTTGAATAATTAATTTTTCAGTATGAACTCTTTCGGCCGTTTATTCCGTGTACATATTTTTGGCGAATCGCATGGAGAGTGTGCAGGCATTACTATTGATGGCTGCCCTGCAGGTTTATCCTTATCACCGGAAGATTTATTAGCTGATTTGGAAAGAAGAAAAGGTGGCAAACAAAAAGGTGCCACGCCAAGGCAGGAAGAGGATTATCCCATTTTTAAGAGCGGTGTGTTTAATGGAAAAACCACCGGATTTCCTGTCACCATCTTATTTGAAAATAAAAATACCCGAAGCGAAGATTATAATAAGCAACGCAGCATTCCACGCCCGGGCCATGCAGATTGGGTGGCGCATCAAAAGTTTGGGGGTAATGAAGATTACCGTGGCGGCGGGCATTTTAGCGCAAGGCTTACAACAGGTATTGTTGCTGCAGGCGCTATTGCAAAAATGCTGATGCCGCAAATAAATATTGCTGCTGCTGTTACATCCATTGCAGGAGAAACGGATTTAGAAAAAGGGTTACAGAAAGGTATTGATGCAAAGGATTCTGTTGGTGGAATTATAGAATGCAAAGCAACAGGTTTGCCTGTTGGTTTGGGTGAACCTTATTTTGATTCAGTAGAATCTGTTTTAGCTCATATGCTTTTTGCGATACCAGCAGTAAAAGGAGTGGAGTTTGGAAGTGGTTTTGCAGCAGCCACTATGTTTGGCAGCCAGCATAATGATGCTATTGAAAATATGGATGGCAAAACAAGAACCAATTATGCCGGTGGTGTTGTGGGCGGCATCAGTAATGGTAATGAACTGGTTTTTCGTTTGGCAGTAAAGCCAACATCCTCCACACCTAAAGAACAAAACAGTTTAAACTGGGATACAGGCATAACAGAAGATTTCTCCATTAAAGGCCGCCACGATTTATGTGTGGCATTAAGAGCGCCAGTGATTGTAGAAGCAGTAACAGCTTTGGTACTGGCAGATTTTATGTTATTGCAACAATATATAAAAAGAGTTATTGCTTAAAAAGTATTTCTTATTTTTTACTTTTCACTTTTGATTTTTTGCTTAACTCATCAAAAGAAATATTCAGCAACTCGTAGTCTTTTGCATTGGGCAAATAATAATGCCACCATTCAGTATCCAAGGCTTTAAAGCCATGCTGTTCCATACTATTTTTCAGTAGTAAACGGTTTTGCAAAACAGCTTCGGGCAAATCTGTAAATGCATGATGTGCAGTATCGCTAAAGTTATCAAAACCGGTACCCATATCAAGTTCTTCCTTTGTGTTTAAGTTAATGATGGTTAAATCAACAGCCACCCCACGATTATGCCCGCTGCCTTTTTTGGGGTCAGCTGCATAGCGGTCATCCTGTACAGGTTCCCACATTTTTTCTGTCACATTATAAGGCCGGTAAGCATCAAAAATTTTTAAACCTAAGCCTTGTTCCTTTAATTGTTTTTGAATAACACGTAATGAATCAGCGGCCGGTTTACGCAAATAAGTTGTAGTTACCGAAGGGTATAACTGCTGATGCATAAAGTTATTTGTGCCGGCATAACGCAAATCTAAAATAATACCCGGCACCTGCACTTTAACATCCATCATTTGTTTAGCGGGGTTTTTACGTATTGTTTTTTGCAGGATTTTTACGTCATTAATTACCCACAAGCCGTATTTATTCAAAACAGTATCCTGTGAAACAACAAACTGAACTGTTAATAAAAAAACAATCAAACAAATTATCCTTCTTTCAAACCTGTTTAGTATCTTGTTCATATAATTAACTGCTTCAGTATCCTTCAGAAAAGTACCCGTTAAATTACAACTATTTCTTTCACTATATGCAAATTACCAGGAACCCATACCTGCATCTTACCTTACTAATACTCGTGTTGTTTATTGCAGCCTGTAACAACAATGCTGAACGGGCTAAGCAAACCGAAGTAGTAATTAATCCGGGTGACATGGATGAGAAAGCTGCTGCCACTATTAAAGCTGCACTGGAATTGGCTATAAAAAATAATGGTAAAATTGATGATACCATTAAACTGAATTTATCAGCTGCAGTAAACAGTTTTTACAGCAATAATAATTATATGCCTGTATGGAGCAGTAAAGAAAAATGGCAATCATTAACAGATTCATTGCACCAACTGATCAATAATGCTGAAATGGAAGGGCTTTTCCCTAAAGATTACCATTCTAAAAATCTCCAGTCGCTGATAAAAAAACTGGATACAGATTCTTTAAAAAGAATGGATGCTGTATTGTGGAGCAAAGCCGACCTGATGTTAACCGATGCATTTATGCATATCATCAAAGATCTTAAATATGGAAGGTTAAAAGCAGACAGTATTTCACTTAATAAAGACACGGCACAGGAGACTGATTTTTTTACAAAAAATCTGCAAGAGCTAATTGAAAAAAAAGAACTAACCCGGGTTTTAAATTCGGTACAACCCGTTCATAAAGGGTATTGGGATTTGAAAAAAGGTATAAAGCGCTTTTTAGACAGTATGGATCGTCATGTATACACTTATGTAACTTACCCATATAAAAAAGGTGATGCAAAAGATTCGCTTTTTTTTATTAAAACATTTGTAAAACGTCTTTCTGAAAGTGGCGCACTGGCAGTTGCAGCAAAACTGCCCGACTCTGCACAACTAACTGCCGCTGTAATAAAATATCAAAAACAAAAAGGATTAAAAACTGACGGTAAAATTTCGGCTTCATTGGTTAAAGTGCTTAACACAAGCGATGCAGAACGCTTTAAACGTATTGCCATTACGCTGGACAGGTATAAACAACTGCCTGAAAAAATGCCGGAAAAGTATATTTGGGTTAACCTTCCCGGTTATTATTTATGGGTAATTGATCATGACACTGTTGCACTCGAATCAAAAATAATATGCGGAAAGCCAGATACCCGTACACCCGTTTTAAACAGTGCTATCACGGACATGATTACTTATCCAACCTGGACAGTGCCAACCAGTATTATTGCAAAACAGTACTTGCCAAAATTAAAATCCAATCCGGGTTATCTTAATCGTATAGGGCTGCACCTGGTAAATGGCAAGGGTGAAACTGTGGATCCGTACAGTGTAGACTGGGCAAAATATTCAAAAGGCATTCCTTTTAAAGTAATGCAGGGCAGCGGCGATAATAATGCTTTGGGAGTTTTTAAATTTAATTTCAACAACCCTTATGCTGTTTACCTGCATGATACTAACCAGCGCTATCTTTTTAAAAATGCGTCAAGGGCATTCAGCCATGGATGTGTACGTGTGCAGGAATGGGAAAAACTGGCTTTCTTTATTGTACGTAATGATAGCATCAACACCAAAGCGCCGGATGCAATGCGTTACAACACAGATTCAATTAAAAACTGGATAGCTGCCAAAGAAAGGCACCGCATTGATGTAAAGAACAGGATACCGGTTTACATCCGCTATTTCAGTTGTGAAGGTAAAGACGGGAAAATAAAATTCTATGATGATATTTATGGAGAAGATAAGGCTATGAGGGAAAAATACTTTGCGGATAAGCAGATTCTTTAACGATTACCTTTGCTTATGAAACCACTGCCTGCTTTTACTAGTAACCTTTTTGTTTATGCTGTTACTTTGCTATGCTGCCTGGCGTTGCATATAAAAGCAGATGCACAGAATGCTGATACAACTGCAAAATCAGCTACTTCAAAAATTAAACGGGTATTTTATGGGCAATCCAGCTTTTACGCTAATAAATTCCAGGGCCGCAAAACCGCCAGCGGTGAAATATTCGATCAAAAAAAATTAACCTGTGCCTGCAATGTATTGCCATTGGGTACATGGATCAGGGTCACCAATCTCCGCAACGGTCGCACTGTTATGGTTAAAACCAACGACCGGCTGCATCCCAGAATGCGCCGCATAATCGATCTTACCAAAGCCGCTGCAACTAAACTGGGATTTGTATCGTCTGGGCTTACGAGAGTGAAAATTGAAGTTATTGGCAAAAAGCAACCATAATTTTCTTAAATGTTATTAATAGTATAACTATTGCTCAATATTGTGGGTAAATTATTTCATGTTTTACCCTTAACCAAGTATTTTTGCCACCAAGTAAACTAACAAATATGAAGAAATTATTATTAGCGTTATTGGCTTTTGGGCTGTACTCCAGCAGCTTCGGTCAAAGTGATTATAAGAAACGCCCTGCTTTAGGAGTTCATTTTATATTAAACGACTTTAAAACTGCAGCTGCAATCCGTTCACGTGGCTTATCTAGTGTATTACGTACAAACGATTACAAAAAAGTAAAAAACATGGCTGCCGGTATGGGAGTATCTTACCTGCAAGGCCTTACTAACAATATTGATTTTGAAGGAGGCCTTTCCGCTTCTTTTTATGATTATCCCGTGCCGGGTAAAACCGCTACCGGGCAAAATGACCTGGTACTGGAAGGTGTGGCTGCAACCAATTTTAAAATAGTATCTGATAAATATTGGTTGAGCCCTTACATTACTTTAGGGTTAGGTGCTGCAAAATACAGGGGTTATTACTCTGCTTTTGTTCCTGCAGGTTTGGGTTTACAGGTTAATTTGTTTGATGATGCTTTTCTTTTATTGAATACTCAATACCGCATGCCTTTAACAGAAAACGGTGCATACCATTTGTATCACAGTTTTGGAATTGCGGGTAATATTGGTAAACCAAGAGTGGCTCCGGAACCTCCTGTTGTATTACCTCCGGTAGTTGAAGCACCTAAGGATACAGATGGTGATGGTATTATTGATTCATTGGATAAATGCCCAACGATAACTGGTATAGCTTCGTTACAAGGTTGCCCCGACAGGGATGGTGACGGTATTGCAGACGCAGATGATAAATGCCCTGATGCGGCAGGGTTGGTAAAATATGGCGGTTGCCCTATTCCAGATACTGATAAAGACGGTATTAATGATGAGCAGGATAAATGTCCAACGGTTCCGGGTGTTGCCCGTTACCAGGGTTGTCCTGTGCCAGATACAGATAAAGATGGCGTTAATGATGAAGAAGATAAATGCCCCAACACTCCAGGCCCAGCTTCTAATTATGGTTGCCCTGAAATTAAACAGGCAGTTATTGATAAGATTAATTATGCTGCAAAAAATATTTTCTTTGCAACAGGCAGTTCTAAACTGTTGCCAAAATCATTTAAACCACTTAACGAAGTAGTTAAACTGATGCAGGATGATGCCAGCCTGAAACTGGATATTGACGGACATACCGACAACACCGGTAAAGCTGATAAAAACCAAACACTGAGCGAAAGCAGGGCTAACGCTGTAAAAGCTTACCTTGTTAGCAAAGGTTTGGATGAAAGCCGCCTGACTTCTGCAGGACACGGACAGGATATGCCGGTTGCAGATAATAAAACTGCTGCAGGCCGTGCTAAAAACAGGAGGGTGGAACTGAAAGCAAGAAACTACTAAAAACAGTTAACCAACACTATAAAACAGGCCGCAGTTTACTGCGGCCTGTTTGTTTTTAAAAATGTTTAAAGTGATTCCCTGATAATTATTGATATTGGGTTATTAAATCGTTTAAAGATTTTGCAGTAGGGAAAAACGAAATTATTTTTTCAATAACACCTTCCACCAGCGCATCGGGGCAACTGGCGCCACTGGTAACCAGAATTTTTATCACGTCTTTTTCGGGAATAAAGTTTTGAGTTGTTATTTCCTGTTTATTATGAAAATTATAATGCTGTATTTCTGCTGCGGAAACAATCTTTTCTTCATTATTGATAAAATAAGTGGGCAGTTTTTCTTCGCACAACTCTACCAGGTGTGAAGTGTTGCTGCTGTTATAACCTCCTACTACTATTGCAAAATCTGCTTCAGTCTTTAATAACCCGTATGCGGCGCTTTGGTTATCGTTGGTGGCATAACATAATGTGTCTCTTGTATCAGCAAAGCGATCGTCAATTGTATTTTCAGTAAGCTCGTAATGGGTCATCATTACTTTTCTTAAAAAATCAGCTATTGCCTGTGTGTCACTTGCCAGCATGGTGGTTTGGTTAACTACGCCAATACGCTGCAAATCTTTGTCTACATCAAAATCTTCTGAAAATCTTCCTGCAAATTCAATATAAAATTCCTTTGCAGGTTTTTCGCCGGTAATGTATTTGCTTAAAGCAACCGCTTCTTTCATATCATTCACCACTACAGTAGGAGTATGATGTGCGGCATGAGAAAAAGTAGCCCTTGTTTCTTCATGGGTGGGCTTACCGTGTACCACAATGCTGTAATTCTTTTGTGCAATCTGTTCACTGCGGTTCCATACTTTTTCAACAAATGGGCAGGTAGTATTATATTTTTCAGTCGTTATGCCAATCGCTTTTAGTGTTGCTTCCAGTTGCAGCGTGGTGCCAAATGCAGGAATCACCACTACATCTTCTTTTGTTAATATTTCAAAAGGCACCAGTTGTTTACCGTAAGTATCCTGCAAAAATTGTACGCCACGTTCTATCAAATCAGCATTTACCTGTGGGTTGTGTATCATTTCACTTAATAAAAAAATACGGCGGCCCGGGTTTTCTTCAATGGTGCGAAAGGCAATATCAATGGCATTTTCCACCCCATAGCAAAAACCAAAATGGCGGGCCAGGTAAATTTGTACCGGGCCAAAATCCAGCAGGGTGGGGCTAAAATCTTTTTTCATTTTATCCTCCTGCCTGCGCCTGCTTTTAATGGCAGATATTAAAGGGCTGCGGTATATTACAGGTACATTAAACTGTTTCATCTTTTATTATAACAGCTGCAAAGGTACAATGTTGGCAGTGGATTACAGAAAGGCTGTATTTACATAATCCTGCTTACATTTGATGATCTGGCAAACTGAACGTTTTGTATTGTTCAGATTCCTTCGATTGCTTGCCGTATCAACGAACACAATTAAATCACTTTAATGACAACTACTTCTTTTAAACAAGCTGACTGGATCAATAACACCAATATTTATGAAGTAAACCTGCGTCAGTATACCCCGGCAGGTACCATAACAGATTTTGCAAACGAGCTGCCAAGGTTAAGAGACATGGGTGTGCATACATTATGGTTTATGCCTATTACTCCCATTGCTCAAAAAAAAATGAAAGGTACTTTGGGCAGTTATTATGCCTGCGGCGATTATACGTCTGTTAACCCGGAATTTGGAACGCTGGATGATTTTAGAAACCTGGTGAGGCAGGCGCATGATATGGGTTTTAAAGTAATTATTGACTGGGTGGCCAACCATACCGGCTGGGATCATGTATGGACAAAAACACACCCCGAATATTTTGAGCACGACCCGGCGACCAATGATTTTAAAGTGGCCAGCGGCATGGATGATATTATTGAACTGGATTTTAAAAACCCGGCTTTGCGTAAGGCGATGATAGATGCCATGAAATTCTGGATCACTGAATGTAATATTGATGGTTTCCGTTGCGACCTTGCTTTTTGGGTGGAACTGGACTTTTGGCTGGAAGCAAGGGCAGAACTGGAAAAAACAAAAACCCTTTTTTGGCTGGCGGAGAGCGACCCCATTGAGCACCCGGAATATTTCCAGGCTTTTGATGCATGTTACACGTGGACGTGGATGCACAAAACAGAAGAGTTTTGCAAAAAGCAGTTACCGCTTAGTACGCTGGATAGTGTTTTAAAACAATACAACAGCATATGCGGCAATACACACATACCATTATGGTTTACCACTAACCATGATGAGAACAGCTGGAATGGCACTGAGTATGAAAAATACGGTGATGCAGCCAAAGCGCTGGCAGTATTTAGTTTTACTTGGAACGGTATGCCCATGATTTATACAGGGCAAGAATTGCCCAATACCAAACGGCTTAAGTTTTTTGACCGTGATACAGTGGAATGGAACGGACATTATCAACTGCATGATTTTTACAAAACATTACTGGCGCTTAAAACCAGTAACCCTGCATTACGTACTGCTGACGCCGCCGTAACCACACACCTGCTTACAACCTCAGCTCAGGAAAATGTACTGGCTTACCTGCGCAAGAACGGCAACAGTGAAGTACTGGTGTTGCTGAATCTTAGTAATGAAAAAAAATCTGTTGAAATTAATGATACTGCAGTAACGGGCAATTACACCGATGTTTTTAGCAAAGCCAGTAGTGATTTTGGCGGCAATAAAGTTTTAGAAATGCAGCCTTGGGAATATTTGGTGTTTGAGAAGAAATGAATACAAATTGTTTTACAATAGTGATACCAATAAAGATTGGCTGTAGTGGAGAGTTATCTAAAAATTCTCATCATTTCATTTCCACTAAACAAAAACCCCGGAAGAAATCCGGGGCCATTGTTAGTGCTTGTGTTCTGTATAAAATATTATTCGTCTCCTAAAGTAATGGGGTATTCATATACACCATCATAACCCGGGTAAAAACCACTGATGGTAATATTTTTATTATTGCCAACAGCAGTACGCAGTTCATCCACGCTTTTTACATCTTTGTCATTAATTTTCAAAATTACAAAGCCATCTTTCATGCGTGTCTGGTCGTTTAAAGCCCCGCCGGTAATTTTCTTTACCAGCACACCACCGCTAACACCATAGTCTTTTGCTTTGCGGCTGTCTAATGTGGCAAAATCTCCACCGAGTATATCCATTAAATTATCTGCCTTTACAATATCGAAATTGCCGGCTTTATTTTTTAAAGTAACGGTTACAGTATTTTCTTTACCACTGCGTACATAAGTTACTGGCACTTTATCGCCGGGTTTAAATTTGCTTACCTGTTCCTGCAGTTCTGCGCCGCTGGTAACTTCTGTGCCACCCACATTTTTAATAATATCCCCTTTACGTATGCCGGCAGCATAGGCGCCGCCATCGGTAGGCACATCCTGTGCATATATCCCTTCAGCATTTAAAGGAATGCCCACTTTTTTCTTTTCATCTTCGCCTAAATCGCTGGCATTAATAAACTGCAGGCCCAAATAACCACGCTGTACTGTACCAAACTTAATTAAGTCATCCACCACTTTTTTTACAATATTAACTGGTATGGCATAAGAGTAACCGGAGTAGTAACCGGTAGGAGAGGCAATAGCAGAGTTAATGCCCACCAGCTTACCATCAGTATTAATTAAAGCACCACCACTGTTGCCCTGGTTTACAGCAGCATCAGTTTGTATAAACGATTCCACACCTGCTTTTTGATCGCCGCTTTTATCCCTGTTAAGGCCGAGGCTGCGTGCTTTTGCACTTACTATACCAGCGGTAACAGTAGTTTCCAGGTTAAGTGGGTAACCAATGGCTAACACCCACTGCCCGATTTTTAATTCATCAGAATTACCGTACAATAAAAACGGCAGGCCGGCAGCTTCCACTTTAATAACTGCAAGGTCGTAAGCAGGGTCAGTACCCACCACTTTTGCTTTATAGGTTTTTTTGTTGTTGAGTGTAACGGTAATTTCATCGGCATTGTTTACCACGTGGTTGTTGGTAACAATATATCCATCATCACTGATAATTACGCCACTACCGCTGGCACGCTGCTCGGGTATTACACCACCCCGGTTAAAGAACTGGTCAAAAATATCGTCACCGCCAAAAAGGTCACTAAAGGGATTTCTTTGTTTGGGCAGGTTATTGCTTACCTGCTTGGCATTTGTTTTTGTTTTGATGTGCACCACAGCTGGCAATGCTGCTGCTGAGGGTGCCGTAAAATCAATGGCGCCGGCAGGTGGTGTATTGCCATCTGTAAAGCCTGCATATTTGTAATTGGAAGGAACTACCCCGGCCGTTTGCCCTGCAAAAGTATTATCCTTCTTAACCAATTTGCCATAACCCCATATTACTGCAATGGTGGTAACGGCACTTACTGCTGCTGTGAATAATGCTTGTTTCAGTTTCATTTTCTTAGGTTTTTTAAATGTGTTTTATCTTTTGTTACTGTCAGTATCTCTTTAATCAGCTGCATTGGCGTCGCACATTTCAACGTTATAATCTTTACCGGCCGTTGAACTTTAAATTTTTTCTCACTTCAATAGTTGTGCCGACACCACAAAATAACGAAGCACTGACAAAATGATACGTACCGTTATGCCTATTTAACAATTGTTTAGGAAGGGTTTCGTAGATGTCTTTCTTTGCCGCTGCTTTCTGTCACTATAAAGATAACAAAAAGGCCATGGTATCCACACCATCAGCATAGTCAAATAAGCCGGGTTGTTGTGCTTTGCCAAAAGGTGTTGCCATATTGCCAACGATACATTGTATATCACCATTTGTTTTCAATTGCTCCATTGCGGCGGCCGCATTTGTGTAAAAACTATAATGCAACTGGCTGATGGGAGAAAACAGGCCTTCACTTTCTATTAATAAAGTGCTGCCATTGGTCATATAAAATTTGTTGTTCAGCAGTGCAAGCGACAACTGGTAATCATAATTGTTTTTGTATTTATGATGCTCTTCAAAATATTTGTACTTCTTAAATGCATTCAGCAGTGGAACAAAATCATAGTTTTGAGGTACCAGTATTTTAGTAACGTTCCTGCATCCAAGGCCAAAATACTGGTGTATATCATCGGCCAGTTTTTCCAGTTCATCTGTCGTTTCGTTACCAGTAAGTATGGCAGCAGATGTACGGTTGCGCCGTATGATATTTGGGTAACGGGAAAAATATTGTTCAAAGTAGCGGGCGGAGTTATTACTGCCTGTGGCAATATAGGCATCACAGCCTTTCAGCATATCGGCAAATACAATTCTGTCACGGCATCCTTCATCCAGTTCAATCATTTTTTCTGCAAGGTGTTTCAGCAACACACCATCTTTGGAGGAAAGCTTAATAGTTTGTTTATGACCGCTGAGGAAAACGCTTAAAAAATCATGAAAGCCTACCAGTGGTATGTTGCCTGCCATTACTATTCCCACATTTTTTCCGCCGATGTTATCATCCAAATGATAATGGTCAGCCCATGGCATGATATGTTTCATATCCAAAAAAAACGATGAAATATTGTGCAGAGAAAGCTCAATAAATTCGGGCGTAAACCAGGCGTTTTGCGCCGTGGCCCTGCTTTTCACAATCTTCCAGTTGTCATCATCACTGCCGAGGTAAGCGTTTAATTTTTGTAATAAATCAATCCGGTTTTGTAAATTCATAAAATTATTATTAGTAAATTGCATCAACAATTTAGAAACCCAAAATTACAAAGATGGCTATAAAGATTACTGACGAATGTATTAACTGCGGTGCTTGCGAACCTGAATGTCCCAACAACGCAATTTATGAGGGTGGTGTGGAATGGGCTATTGCCGATGGCACCACAGTAAAAGGGAGTTTTACTTTATTAGATGGTACTTCTGTAGATGCAGACCAGCGTAATGCTCCTATAAGCTCAGACACGTATTTTATTGTGCCCAATAAATGCACCGAGTGCCAGGGCTTTCATGAAGAACCACAGTGTGCTGCCGTTTGCCCGGTTGATTGCTGTGTTCCTGATGAAATGTATACTGAAACGGTGGATGCTTTGCTGGCTAAAAAAGATAAGCTGCATATTTAAACTATTTTATAAATCCCGTTCTGCGGGACGAATCAGGCAGGTGATATTTCCTGCTGCAATGGCGAGGGTATTGAAAAATACTTTCGCCTTTTTGCATCCTTAACTTTGTGATGTTGCTTTGCAAATACTGTAAAATCATCAGTACCGTTTTTTAGTTATGCCATTTACATTTTCTCATCCAGCAGCTGTATTACCATTTTGCAAGAAAAGGCGTATCCCTGTTTCAGTAACAGGCTTAATTATTGGCAGTATGGTGCCCGATTTCGAGTTTCTGTTTTTACTCCGTGAATCTGCATATGTTGGTCACTCATGGCCCGGAATAATCTGGTATAATATTCCTGCAGCTGTTTTATCGGCGTATATTTTCCATTACTTAATCAGAAATGCTCTTATTCTGCATTTGCCCGTTTTTTTACGGCGGCGTTTTATATCCAATATTTCATTTAACTGGCATAGCCATTTTAAAAAGTACTATGTAAGTTTTTTTATTTGTGCAATGGTGGGAGTGCTATCGCATATTTTTATTGATGCATTTACACACAAAGAGGGCTTTATGGCAAGGCCTGCTTCTTTTTTCCAGGCGGAAATTAAAGTGCTTGTATTTAGCCTGCCGGTGTATTTTATTTTGCAATTGCTTACTTCCTTATTAGGCGGCCTTTATATTTTATGGTATGTAGTAAAGATGAAAAAAGAAAATGACCTGCAATTGAACTGCAGGCCATTGTCATATTGGTTACTATTTTTTATTTCGTTGCCGTGTATTTTATTGGTACGTTTTACAGTTACCAACCGCTACAATAGTAATGAAGATATTATTATTGCTGCTGCCGGAAGCCTGTTGTATGCTTTGTTATTTGTGAGCATTGTATATTATTCAAAAATAAAACGGCTTACCGCATCAACTACTGCCTGAAATTTCTTCTTTCACCAGAGCCGGAAAAATTCCTTTTCCTTCCCTCATCGCTGGGACGTTTAAAACCACCATCAGCTTCATTCATACGCACTATACGGTTGTTGTAACGTTTCCCATCAATGGCTTTTATCATGCGGCCTGCTTCGGCGCTGTCAATTTCCACCCAGCTGTTCATTTCTCTCATATCAATTTTTCCCAGCACTTCTTTTTTCAAATTACTTTCATCTAAAATAAACTGTAAAAAGCTTGCTTTGTAAAAACCATCTTTAGTACCAAGATTAATAAATAATCTTGTATAACCACTGTCACGGCGGGTAAAGCTCTGGCGCTCCCTTCTTTCACCGCCACGGTTATCGTTTCTGTCAAACTGCTGCCTTCTGTCGCCACGGGTGTCGGTTCGGTTAAGGTCTTCTGCGTTTTCGTAATATTTTAAAAAGTGGCTGAACTCCAGGGCAGCTACTCTTTGTAATACTTCTTCTTTGCTTACATCTGCAAATTTTTCCATCAGGTCAGGTAAGTAAGTTTCATATTCGCCATTGCTTACATCTGCCTGCATCAGTTTATCCATAAAGTAAAAAAACTGTTTACGGCAAACTTCTTTACCAGAAGGAATATCTGTTTTATGAAACTTTGCATTAATTAATCTTTCCAGTCCGCGGATTTTATAAACCTCCCTGCTGTGGCAAATAGATATACAAATACCGGTTTTTCCGGCACGTCCCGTACGGCCGCTGCGGTGTGTGTACACTTCCATATCATCCGGCAGCTCGTAATTAATAACATGTGTTACTCCGTCCACGTCAATACCACGTGCAGCAACATCTGTTGCTATTAATAACTGTAAACTTTTGCTGCGAAAACGTCCCATCACTTTATCACGCTGCTGTTGTGTAAGATCGCCGTGCAGTGCTTCAATATCATATCCTGACTTGGCCAGTTTCTCACTTATTTCCTGCGCATCTGCTTTGGTACGTGTAAAGATGATGCCATACATGCCCGGGTTAAAATCAATTAAACGTTTTAACGCTTCGTAACGGTGTTGTGCCGATACCACAAAATACTGATGATCGATATTTGCATTACTGCTGTTCTTTTTGCCAACGGTAACCTCTTTATGGTTCTCCATGTAGTTTTTAGAAATGGCTCTTACTTCAGGCGGCATAGTGGCGCTGAACAACCAGGTACTTTCTCTGTTAACTGTATTCTTCAATACAAAATCAATATCGTCTCTAAAGCCCATGTTCAGCATTTCATCGGCCTCATCCAGCACAACATATTTTACTTTTTGCAGGTCGATAGCTTTCCTTTCAATCAGGTCAATTAAGCGGCCGGGTGTAGCCACTACAATTTGCACTCCCTTTTTAAGGTTGCGTATTTGCATGGTGATGGAGGCGCCGCCGTAAACAGCCTCCGTAAAAACATTTTTACTGTATTTTTTAAACTTCTCCAGGTCGTTTGTTATTTGTAAACACAACTCTCTTGTTGGGCAAACAATCAATGCCTGTGCATGTCTTTGCGAAGGATCGATTAATTGCAGTAAGGGTAAACCGAAAGCGGCTGTTTTACCGGTACCGGTTTGAGCAAGACCGATAAAGTCGGTGGTGCCGGATAGTAAAATAGGGATGGATTTTTGCTGAATTTCCGAAGGAGTTTCAAAACCTAAATCGGTAACAGCGTGTACTAAAGATTCGTTTAAGCCCAGGGCTTCAAATGCATTCATAATAAATTTTGATTTGCGATAGCCACATGTTAAAATCCCTTTTCAGCGGGATAGCATGCTTTTGGCCGTTGGAACCCTGTAATCTTTCTCCTTAGCAGGGACAATATGAGTAACTAAAGTGTTCTGCAGTAATCTCTTTCAACAGCAACTGAGCATGTCATGTAATTCTCAGTTATAATAATGGGCGCAAAGGTAAGGCTTTATATTGGGCAAAACAATTAAAAAGCAGAACTTTACGTTTTACCAAAGCTAAACCAGTATTAAACCTTCTATTATTTATACCGTCTTAAACCCAACCTTTCCAAGTATATGCAAAAGTTTCACCTGCTTGTTACCGCCTTGCTTATAAGCCTGTTTGCCTGTGCCCAAACGGATACGCTTAGTAAAGCGGATAAGGCCATACTGGATTCCATGATGGCAAATGATGAGTTTTTGAAGCTGATGAAAGGGGATACAAAAAATACACTTGATGTAAGTATTGGTATTAGCAATGGCGCATTCAGCTCAGATAATAAAGCAGCGAATGCTACAGGCACAGATAACCAGATTATCTGGACACCCTCACTTGTATACAGATTAAAGAATGGGTTGAGTTTCGGGGTTACAGGATATCTTACCAATGACAGTACAAAGAAGCTGGAGCTTTATCAAACCGGTTTAATGGCTGCCTATGATTATTATGGAGAAAAACTGCATGCAGGATTTTCTTACACACGCTTTATAAGCGACCCGAATAAGTACAATACAAAATCACTTTATCAAAACGATTTGTATGGGTATTTTAAAATGGCAAAGGGAATTGTGCAGCCCGGACTAAGTATAGGATTCTCAAATGGCTCTTATAAAGAAGCTTCCTATGTTAAATTTAAACGTACCATAAAATTACTAAATCCATTACGGGATACTGTAATTACAATCTCAGGTTTTGATTCGACAAATAACAAAACAAGCTACTTCTCAGTTTCAGCTAATATAGAACATGACTTTAGTTTCTATAAAATTTTTAATAAAGATGATGAACTCGACTTTATTCCTTCATTGGTTGTAAATTTTGGAAGCGACCAGCTTTCGCAAACACATCTGAATAAAATATTTGACAGGAAGAGGCTCAGCGCTTTAAAACGCCAGGAGACTTCCAGCAATTTTCAACTGCAATCACTGGCGGCGTCTTTTGACCTCAGCTATGGAATAGGTAAATATTTTTTGCAAACAAATATTTACTTCGATTATTATATTCCGGAAACCACCACAAAGAGGTTGAGTACTATTTTCTCTGTTTCAACCGGCTTTAGTTTTTGATAAAGCTCTTAACAAAAAATTACACAACGCTTCATACCGTTGGCACACATGTTGAACGTTTAGACCAAAACAATTAAGTATGAAAACAAAACTCTTATTCGCAGCATTGGTTTGTTTTATAAGCACCGCAACCTTTGCACAAAAAGTTCAGATAGGTTTTAAAGGCGGTGCCACCATGAACAAACTTTCCGGTAAAACATTTAAAGAAGAATTTTCATTTGGTTACCACATTGGCGGGTTTGCTTCATTGGGCCTTGGTAAAAAATTTGCCATTCAGCCTGAAGTATTGTTTAACCAGGTAAATGTTGATACCAGCAGCAGTTTCAGCTCCATTTATCATTTCAACAAACTGGATAATGTGCAACTGAAATACCTAAGCATCCCAATTTTGCTTAATTACAATGCCAATAAATTAATTACGCTGCAAGCTGGCCCGCAGTTTGGTATACTGATGAATAAGAGTAATACTTTTTTGCAAAATGGTCAGCAGGCATTTAAAAACGGCGACCTTGCCATGCTGGGCGGTGTACAGTTAAACCTGGGTGGTTTTAAAGTATATGGCCGCTATACTATTGGCTTAAACAGCATTAACGATATAGACAATAAGGATAAGTGGAAGAGCCAGGCAATACAGTTAGGGGTGGGCTTTAAGCTGTAGTTTTAAGGACGTTCAATCAACAAATATCAGGAACGTATGATGTGCACTGAGCCATCTGCGTTCCTTTTTATTATGGCAGAAGGTGCAGATGCTGTTGTTTCGTTTTGGCGGTGCTGCACAATATAATCTACTCCACTTTTTATTTCCCCGGTAATATTTTCAAAAATTTGTGGCGATGGCTGGCCGCTGATATTTGCTGATGTTGACACAATAGGTTTTCTAAAGCGTTTAATGAGCTGTTTGCAAAAATCATCTTTTACAATGCGTATGCCAATACTGCCATCCGTTTTATTAATGAGGTTATCAGCCAGGTTAACAGCACCTTCATAAATAACTGTAGTTGGTTTTACTGCTGTTTTTAAATATTCAGCAATCTCTGGGTGTGGTTGTGTTATGTATTGATTGAGCTGCCGTTCATCGGCGACTAATACCAGCATACTTTTTTCATCGGGCCGTTGTTTGAGTGCGTAAATTTTTGCAACGGCTGTTGAATTGGTGGCATCACAACCAATGCCCCAAATAGTATCGGTGGGGTAGAGGATGAGCCCACCATTTTGTAACACAGTTACACATTGCTGAATATCGTTTTCAAAACTCATAATAAACTATTGTAAACATTCATAACTGTTGCGGCACATGCCTGCTGTGTAAATTTTTGTGCATGCGGTATGCCTTTTTCAATCAGTGTATTTCTTAATGCTGTATTGCTGATGATTTCCTGCATAGCCTGTTTCATTTCTTCCACACTTGTTGGGTTAACATATAACGCAGCATCGCCACCAGCTTCAGGCAGACAACTGATGTTGCTGGTAATGGTGGGCAAACCGCTTGCAATAGCTTCTAAAACCGGAATGCCAAATCCTTCAAAAATGCTGGGGTAAATCATTGCCAGTGCATTTTGATAAATGGCAGGAAAATCTTTGGCTGTTTTAAATGCTTCGCTGTTTTTGGCGGCTTCCGTTTCTGATAAAAAAATAATTTTTTGCTGCAGGTTGTTTGCTGCAACATAGCTTTTTACTTTTTGCATATAACCATCGCCATTGCCAATAACAACCAAAGGAACAGGGTTGTTTAATTCTTTTATGGCTTTGCAGATAGTTAATAAATTTTTACGTTCAATAACAGAGCCAACGTACAAATAAAATTGCTCCGGCAAATTGTATTGAGCTTTTATCCGTTGCTTTTCTTCAGCAGATACTTTATTGAAAAAGGCAGGGTTGCAGCTTTGATAACAAATAGTAATTTTTTCACCGGGTATTTTGTAATAATCGATAATGTCCTGCTTTGTCTGGTTGCTGATTGCGATAATTTTATCAGCATGTTTGCAGGCATACATAAATTTCTTCCGGTAGATCTGCACATCAATTTTACTGTATTGCTCCGGATAGCGTTCAAAAATTAAATCATGTATGGTAACAACGGATTTGATGCCGGTGTTTTGTATGCCTAACGGAATTTCATGACTGAGGCCATGATAAATGTTGATGTTGTTTTTTAGCAAATCTTTTTTTACCCAGTTGCTGCGCCAGGCGCTCTTAAATAATGTGGATGGAAAAGATGATGGCTCAACAGCGTGGACATTGCTGAAATTTTCAGTATTGAACAAGCTGGTTGTTTTTGGAGCAAATAAATAATACTGGTACTGCGGAAAGTATTGTGCCAGCGATGCAATGAGTGTGCGGCTGTAATGCCCCAAACCCGTGGTATTTTGATAAGCTCTTTTTGCATCGAAACCAATATTCATGGGGGCAAAGATAGTTTATCAATGAACAATTGACAATGGCTAATGAATGCTTGGGTAAAAGATGACAGTGGCTTTGCCGTTGAAAGAAGTGCGACGCAACGATGTTGAAATTTGAACAAATGTTTGTACCATAATTGTTTTAAATTCGCCGAAAATTTTACATAATGAAAGACTTGATTTTGGAAGCATGGGGCAACCGTGAATTATTAAAAGATAAAAAATACAGCGATGCCGTAAGAGCAGTGATTGAAGAAGTGGATAAAGGAAGGTTACGTACAGCATCGCCTTCGGACAATGGATGGCAGGTGAACGAATGGGTGAAGCAGGCAATACTGATGTACTTTGGCATTCAGCAAATGGAAACATATACTTTACCGCCATTTGAGTTTTACGATAAAATGAAACTGAAAAGTGATTACGCCAGTTTGGGTGTACGTGCAGTGCCGCATGCAGTGGCACGCTATGGCGCTTACCTTGCAAAAAATGTGGTGCTGATGCCAAGCTATGTAAACATTGGTGCTTATGTGGATGAAGGTACGATGGTGGATACCTGGGCAACTGTTGGCAGCTGTGCTCAAATTGGTAAGGGTGTGCACCTGAGTGGTGGTGTTGGTATTGGTGGTGTATTAGAACCATTGCAGGCAAGCCCGGTGATTGTGGAAGATGGTTGCTTTATCGGCAGCCGTTGCATTGTGGTGGAGGGTGTTATTGTAGAGAAAGAAGCGGTGCTGGGCGCAAATGTTGTGTTGACGCAATCCACAAAAATTATTGATGTAAGCGGTAGTGAACCTGTGGAAATGAAAGGCCGTGTGCCTGCAAGAAGTGTGGTAATACCGGGAAGCTACACAAAGAAATTTCCCGCAGGAGAATACGGGGTGGGCTGCGCCTTAATTATTGGACAGCGTAAACCAAGTACCGATTTAAAAACAAGTTTGAACGATGCACTGAGGGATTTTAATGTGAGTGTATAGACCGGAGTTATTTTATAGCAAATTATTATTTAGCCCCGGTGTTTTGCCGGGGTTATATTTTTTATGGAGAAACAAACAGTACAAAAAATTTCGTGGGCGGGTATTTTAATTACCCTGGTGGGGTCGTTGTTTTTTTCTACGAAAGCAGTAATTGTAAAGTATGCATTTAAACATACGCCGGTAGATGCTGTTTCACTGTTAGCATTGCGCATGCTTTTTTCGTTGCCATTTTACCTTGTTATGGCGTGGTTTGCTTCCAGTAAAGAGAACAATAAAAAATTTACTGCAAAACAATGGCTGCTCATTGCTTCCATGGGATTGTTTGGTTATTATCTAAGCAGTTTGTTTGATTTTATGGGCCTGAAATACATTTCGGCCGGTATTGAACGGCTGATACTTTTCTTATATCCCACTTTTGTGCTGTTGATAAACTCGTTTGTATTTAAGGAACACATCAGCAAAGTGCAATGGTTTGCTGTGGCACTTTCCTATGCAGGTATTTTAATTGCTTATTGGGGAGAATTGAATATTGATAGTGGTAATCCCGGTTTTTTCCTCGGCAGCTTACTTATTTTTTTATGCGCTATCACCTTTGCCATTTATGTTGTGGGCAGCGGCAGAATAATACCCGTAGTAGGCTCCACAAAATTTACAGCTTATGTAATGTTGTTTTCCACGGCAGGCATTTTTCTGCATTTTATTATTGCAGGTAATTACGGAGTACTTAACACCGGCACTAATTTTATTGGTTACGGCCTGCTGATAGCTATTGTGGCAACTGTAATTCCAAGCTGGCTTATATCCACAGGTACAAAGTCGATAGGTGCCAATAATGTCGCTATTATTTCTACTATAGGGCCTGTTTCAACTATTTTACAGGCGCATTTTATTTTAGGGGAACCTATATACACTGTTCAGGTTATTGGTACCATTTTGATTGTATCAGGTGTTTTACTCACTGGCTGGAAGTTCAGGGAAACCATCACTGAATAATTTTTGTTTGTTTTTCGCAGTTTCTCTTTTTCGCCTTACATTTGCAGCCCTGATTCACAAATACCAGGAATGCCCAGATGGCGAAATTGGTAGACGCACTGTGTTCAGGTCGCAGCGCTCGCAAGGGTGTGCTGGTTCGAATCCAGTTCTGGGCACAAATTTTAAAGTAAAGCCTCAAGATTGTTAACTCTTGAGGCTTTTTTATTTGAATATGGTTGCCCGGAACAAAAAATTATGACGAACAAACAAATTGAACTATTTTAATAATTTTAATACGACATTACTTAATAAATATTTTTGTACAAATTTTTTTTCTTATGAAGTTAGTTGAAGTAAGAATTGGTAGATATAAATCTATAAAACAATTAAATGTAAATACAAATGATTCTCTTTATTGTATCGTGGGTAAAAATGAAACAGGGAAGTCAAATATACTTGAGGCAATAAGCTTATTAAATTTTTACAATGATGAAGTAAATGATATTTCAAAAGGAAATGATATTTCAAAAGCTAATAAGCTAAACTCACTACTTAATAATGCAAATATAATTGGTAGATACATTCTGGATAGTAATGATACTGCAATTATAAGTGGGAAAATAAACTCTGTACAATTTGCAAATGGATCAACTTATTACCTGAAAACCTTAAACCACATCGAAATCCAGGTAAGGAAAAACTATGATGCAAGTAACATAATATCTCTATTCTTTGGTAATCAAAAGGATGCAAAAATGTTGGCTGAAATAAGCAATTCTAATTATAGAAATGCTATATTAACATCTATAATCAGTCTCCTTCCTAAGATCGAATACTATTCAAATGAGGACCTAGTTTTATCGCCTTTTAAGCTAAACTCATACTTAAAATCACCTAATGAAAAAATGTTTTCATCTTTTGTTAAATTATTTCAATTGGGAGGAGTGACTAATTTTAATCAGCTAGCTGAACTCGATACTGATAATGTAATTGCTATTCGTGAACAGGTTTCAGAAAAAATAAACATTTTATTAAACAAATTTTATCCTAACACTTATGATTTGGAGTTAAAATTAGAGTCACATGATAATAGTTTTGTTGTTGTATTTAAAGATAAGTTTAATAGAGTAACTAGATACAATGAAAGAAGCACAGGCTTTCAATTTTATTTTGCTTTTTTAATCAATAAACTTCATGAAAATTATTTTGGGAAAAATTCTACAATTTTTTTATTGGATGAACCAGCATTGAGTCTTCACCCATCTAGCCA